>JACAEX010000034.1 GCA_013388635.1 Syntrophaceae bacterium
GGGAGAATTTTTTTCTTGACATGTTCAGCTCTATGAGATAATCTACGGAATGCTGTTCCATTATATGACACAAAAGAGCTATTCTAAGGGGCAGGGAAGGCCCCATACTCACCAGTCGCTCGAGCGCGGACTTCGGATCATCGAGGCAGCAGCAGCGATCGGCAATTCCGCTACGCTATCCAAGATCGCTCGCGAGACCGCGTTGCCCCGGAGCACGGCTTACCACCTCCTCCGCGCGCTCGTGGAGCTCGGCTACCTGGTTCACGACGGCAACGGCCGAGCCTACGCGCTGGCCCCGAGACTTTTCCGGCTGACCGGCCGGACTTGGACACAGGCGCAGCTTGCCGAGATATCGATTCCCTTTCTTGACGAGCTGAGTCGCCTGACGGGTGAGGGCACAAGTCTCGCGGTGATGTCGGAGCGGGTGGTGACCATTGTGGCAAAACGCGATTGCGAGGGTCCGGTTCGAGTCGTTCAAAAAGTGGGGGCTACACGGCCGATCCACTGCACAGCTGTCGGCAAGACCCTTGCTGCGTGGTTATCTGAAGCGGAACTCGATGCAATCATCAATTGCATCAGTTTCGAGCGTTTAACTCCTAAGACGATCACGACGCCTGTCGCCTTCCGCCGGGAACTGGAAAGGGTCCGGGCCTCAGGCTTTGCCATTGACAACGAGGAGCATATGGAAGGCATCCGTTGCATGGCAACTCCTGTCCGGGAGCAATCCGGAGAGGTCTGCGCTGCCCTCTGCATCGTGGGGCCGAAGAACCGTCTGTCTCTGCGCCGGCTGACGGAGCTTCGTAAACCGCTGGCCAGAGTGGCAGCCGATCTTTCGGTGCGACTCGGATACGGGTCGATCAGAGGGATGGCTGAAAAGTCTCCGGAGGAGGCAGGGCAACGGATCGCACTGCGAGATGGCAGGAATATATCGAACAGAAAGGAGGGGGATAACGATCACTGACAGAAGATCTATCACACAAAGGGATGGCAGAGGTGTCTCATTGACAGGTTCCGAATGGCACAATTATCTACGGGAGGTGATTTTATCATGAAGAAGGCAAAACGGATGATGATCTTGGCAGCGGTGATGGTTCTGTCCCTGGGGGTGATTGGCACCTCCGCGTTTGGACAGCAGAAGTACCTTTTAAAATTTAACCATGTGCTGGGCCCAAAAGAGCCTTATCACGCCGGCTTTCAGAAATGGGCAAAAGCGGTCGAGGAGAAGACAAAGGGCGGTCTTAAGATAGAGGTCTTTCCAAGCGCCCAGCTCGGCGTTGAAGAGGACATACTGGAGCAGATCAGGGCGGGTGCAAATGTTGGCCAGAACACCGATTCCGCCCGGATGGGCAACTATGTTCCCAGGATCGCTATTTTGAATGGCCCCTATTGCGCGGAGAATCTTGATGAAGTGGCAAAACTCAAAAATGCTCCAACCATAAAGCGTTTCCATGACGAACTGGCCAACAAATATGGTTTTAAAGTTCTATCGTTTGGCTGGGTTCAGGGTTACAGGCATTTCTTTACGAATAAGCCAGTCAGAACCCCTGAAGACCTGAAGGGGCTCCGGATTAGAACTCCGCCTGCACCGATCTGGCAGGAGTCTGTGCGCGCCCTCGGCGCCACGCCTGTGGCCCTTGCCTTCGGAGAGATGTATCCGGCACTTCAGCAAAAAGTGGTGGATGGAGTGGAACTGGTCTATAACAACATCCCGGCCGGGCGTTTCTATGAGGTCCTTAAATACGTGAGCGAAACCGGACATATCATGCTTGTGAATTACGAGGTGATCAGCGCGAAGTGGTTTAATGCCTTGCCAGCCGACTACCAGAAGATTCTTGTCGAAGAATGTGAAAAAGCAGGACTCGAAACCTCCAAGCGCATCATGGAGAGTGAAAAGGTAGTCAAGGCGGACCTCATTAAGAAAGGGATGATCGTGGTCGATAACGTCGATTTGCCCGCCTTCAGAAAGGCTGGAGAAAAGGCTTACGAGGTTTTGAAAATTGCAGACGTAAAGGCCCAAGTCTTTAAGGAGATTGGAAAGAAGTAGTAGAAATGATGGATCACCGGCCCCTCTTCTGATGGTGGGGCCGGTTTTCGTTCAGAGGCTGAAGCATGAAGAAGCTATATGAATATATCTGCCGGGCTGAGATCTTTATGATCAAGGTCTTTATCGTATTTCTCGTAGCATTGGTATTCGTTGCTGCTACCACGCGGTATATGGGTTACCCGATCAACTGGTCGGTGGATATGGCGGTCTGCCTTTTTGCATGGTGCACGTTTTTGGGTGCCGATGTAGCGATGAGGAACAACAAGCTGATGAATGTTGACTTCTTCATCAACAAGTTATCGCCGAAGAATAAGGATCTGATCGAGATGGTCAATCTCTTTATCATCCTTATATTCTTAGTGGCACTTATCGGATATGGCGCCAAGCTTTCCTATACCACCCGGTTCAGGGCCTTCCAGGGCATCCCATGGTTCAGCTATACCTGGGTGACCATCAGTGTGCCAATTGGAAGCATGCTGATGGTGATCACCACCATCCTGAAGATCAGGGAGAAATTACTGAGGCGGCGAGTGGAATTCCGGAGTCAGGAGGATCGGTAGATGTTGTTGGTCTTTATCTTGTTCGGAATCTTTCTGGTGATGGGAATGCCCGTGGCCTTTGCGATAGGCATTGCGGGAACCTTCTTTTTCCTTCAGAACCCCCAGTTGCCTTTTACCATGATCATCCAACTTCCGATCTCCCAGACTCAAAACTTTCCCCTGCTTGCGATCCCCCTCTTCATATTTGCTGCCAACCTGATGAATGAGACAGGCACGACCTTACGATTGATCAAGCTGGCAGGAGTGCTCGCCGGCCATATGCGCGGAGGCCTTGCACAGGTGAACGTTGTTCTCAGCACACTCATGGGCGGGGTTTCGGGTTCAGCGATTGCCGATGCCGCTATGGAGGCGCGCATCCTCGGAACACAGATGATCAAAAAAGGCTTTTCAGTTGGCTACACTACTGCCGTGACAGTCATCACAGCCTGTATCACTCCGATCATTCCACCCAGCATTGGCCTCATCTTATATGGAACCATTGGGCAGGTTTCGATCGGTCGTCTTTTCGCGGGAGGTATTGTTCCTGGCCTGATGATGATGGTCTTTCTGATGGCAACGGTATCGATTACCTCAAAGAAGAAGGGGTACCTTCCCGAAAGGAAGCGACCCTCCCTGAAAGAAGTGGTGATCGCACTGATCGACAGTATATGGGCGTTCCTCTTCCCGATCGCATTGATCGGCGGGATAAGATTTGGTCTTTTTACCCCCACAGAGGCCGGGGCATTCGCCGGTGTCTATGCTTTTCTGGTCGGTGCGTTCTTCTACAGGGGGCTGACCTGGGAGAGCTTTAAGAGGACCCTTGAGTTTACCATCGTTGACATCGGTTCGATTATGTCCATCATCGCTTTGTCGGGAATATTTGGTTACGGCCTGGCCTATGAAAGGGCAGGGGATACATTCTCTCGATTCATGCTCGGGATAACCAATCATCCTCAGATATTATTGCTCCTTATTGTGGGGGCTCTCTTCATTGCAGGCATGTTTATCGACAGCACAGCCATCATACTGCTCTTTACCGCCATCCTTCTTCCATTGGTTGATGAAGTGGGGGTTGACCCTGTCCATTTTGGCCTGGTCTTTATGCTCGTGGTTGTGCTGGGACTGGTGACTCCGCCTGTGGGCGTCTCCATGTACACGGTCTGCTCAATCCTCGATTGCTCTTTGGAGGAGTATTCCAAAGAATCGATTCCTTTCGTTATAGCTGTAATACTTGTCGACATCCTCCTTATCTTTTTCCCGGATCTTGTTCTCTTCGTTCCAAACTTGATATTCGGAAAGGGCTAAAGGATGATGGGCAGGGATGGAGTCCCTTTCTTTCAGGAAGAATCCTCGAGGTTATTTAAGATATCCTGAGACATTTCTGAGATCTGTTGGAGAGTGATTTCGTCCGGGTAGGTCAGCTCAAGACGCTGCAAAAATATCTTCCATCCTTTCACCGCCAACGGACTATGGGGATGGAGGTTCACCATCTTTAATATGCAAAAGATCGTATGGTTGGGGTGGCGGGAAAGGCCTGCCAGACAGGCTCTCAGGTATTGATAATCGGAGGGAAGGTGTTTATCTCGATCCGCGGCCATCCTCGCACCCATGCCGAGCAGGGTGGGTAGAAAAACCTTAAACCCCTCTTCTACAAAGGTCTCTTCTGCACTTCGTTTGTTCATATAGTGCCGCTTGATAAATATCTCCTCGCAGATCTCCTGAAGGTCGCGATAAAGGGAGTAGCTCAATGGATCGCCATGAAAGTCGGAGGATTCTTTGGGAGCTGTGGCCCAAAGGGATTGAAAATACCACCTGAGAAGGGGTTCGAGACTGTCCCTATAGAGATAGATCGCCTTCTCCCCTGCTGAAACAAAGGGCTTTGGCCCGGGTCCTTTTCTATATTCGGAGAAGGGCACGATCTTCTTTTTCCCGAGGATGAAGTAGTCGAAACCGATCTCCTCTGGAGTCGCCCCTTTGTGAACCCCCCGGTCAACAATTTTGGCCAGGAGGTAGGAACGATGTTCATCCTCCTCCCAGGCCTCGTATAGAAATCCGTTCTTCACAAAGTATGCCTTTGCCTCGTCTTTCCTGTGGTCGTCAAACATCCCGTTGCTCAGGAGGTCAAGCTGTTCTTTGTATTTATCCCGGTAATACTCCAGATCTCGGCTATCCCCGGAAGACCTGGAGACTCTGATCTCGTAGTCCATATAGCAATATCTTTTTAGATTTTCTGCAATCTTGTCAAAAGGGGTCGTACGGGTGATGATCGAAGATACCGCAAAGAGGATCACGAGGCCTAAAAAGAGGTGGACATACCTTGAGGCCATTATTCCTTTGAACGGATGGATCGATTTTTGAGTCAAGGGGTCACTCCGTGGCGAGCCGGTGAATTGACCTTTGGACAAATTCCCTGTGTTCGGATCTTGGGAATTTATCCAGGAATCTTTCATAAACGTAACGGGCCAGGTCCTTCCTCTCGAGTTGTGCTTCGTAGATCTTTGCCAGGTAGAGATGGGCTTGCTCCATATGGAGATCCGGAGGCTGGTTGCTTTCGATCAGGGCCTCGAGGGTGTGGGCCGACAGGTCAAAATGGAGGTTCTTGTTCAACAACCGGCTTAACTTCAGCTGATGCTTCGCTTCGAGGACGGTGAGGTACTTATTCCAGAACTCAATAAATGCCTCCATTGCCCTTTTGGGATCTTTTTCGAGCAGGAGCTTGATCGACTTTTCGTAGTGGACTCTCCCCTCCTCAGAGGTCCTGAACCGGGATTTCACCCTCGCAAGCTTGAGATGGATCTCCGGGTTGTCCGGGTCTGTCTTGAGCAAGGTCTCTGCAGCCCGTATGCCCTCCTCATACCCTCCGTAGCGTTCCAGTGTCGTCTCGGCGACAAATTCTAACTTCTCCTTTCTGGCCTGGATTTCGTAATGGAGATATTTACATGTGCCCAATCCGGCTGCGAAGCCGCCGACGTGGGCCCAGAAGGCAACGTTATAATGAATTCCACGGAGGGTATCGATGCCTCCGATAAAGTCCCGGAGGAACCAGAGGCTCAAGATGATCACCGCAGGGACCTGAATCCGGATGGGTAACCAGAGGCTGATCAGAAGTTTGATTTTCGAGTAGTGGCAGCGGTAGAGATAAATTCCCATGATCCCTGAGATGGCGCCTGATGCCCCCAGAGATGGAATGAAAAGATGTTCTCTCATGAAGATCCCTACCATCGACCCATGGACCAGATTGGACGCAACCCCTGTCAAAAAATAGAGATAGAGGTAGGCCTTCCATCCGAGCTTGTCCTCCACGAAGATGCCGAAGACCCAGAGAAAGAGCGAGTTTCCGAAGAGGTGCCAGAAATTGGCGTGGAAAAACATGGAGGTGATCAATTGCCAGGGATACTGGTCTCCGGGGGTTGAGTAGAAGTAGCGCCAGATCCAGAACCCGATGCGGGTGTCACTCCTGAGAAGAAGGAAGTAGACGAGCCAATTGGCGAGGAGAAGGCTGAGGGTTGCAACAGGAAAATTCTTCCGGGAGAGGTTTGTTCCGACAGGGATCATGTCGGTTTTGCAAGCAAATCTCATGCCAGAAAAAGCACCCAAAACCCCAAATTCAGGCTGTGGGGTCAGACTTAAATATTGACATTTGAGGTGACAATTTATAATTTACGATCATGGCGAGGAAACCTCGGATAGAGTTTGAGGGTGGATTCTATCACGTTATTACACGTGGTAACCAGAGACAGAGGGTCTTTCTTGATGAGAAAGATTTCTTGAAATACCTTGAATTTTTAAGTGACTACAAAGATCGATACGGTTTTTTGATTTATGCTTATGTTTTAATGAGCACTCACATCCATTTATTAATCGAAACGGGAAAGGTTGGTTTGTCGAAGATTCTTCAAGGGATCAACCAACGTTTCACCATGTATTTCAACTGGAGGTATGGCACGGTGGGGCATTTATTTCAAGGGCGATACAAGGCGATTCTCTGCGATAGGGATGCCTATTTGTTCAGTTTAGTCAAATATATTCATCATAATCCTGTGAGAGCCGGGGTTGTGAGTCAACCGGAGGAATATCGGTGGAGCAGCCACGGGGAATACCTTGGGATGAACAAAGATGGGGTCGCGGATACTGGACTATTGCTGGGGATGTTCTCGGAGGATTTGAAAAGGGGGCGAAGACTTTACCGTGAGTATATGAGAAAGGAGGAAAAGACCTCAAAGGAGGATTTTTATCGGACAGTAGATCAGAGGGTTCTTGGGGATGAAGCATTTGTCAGGAAGGTGAGGGAAAGAATTGAGAATAGGCTTCTTCCAGGAAGAAGAAGGCACGGAGTGAGGTTAGGAGAGATTGCCAGAGGGATTGAAGAGATCACCGGTATTTGTCTGAGGGAATTAAGGGGGAAGGGAAAGGATTCGGGAGTAATGGAAGGGAGGAGGTTGTTCAGCTTGGTGGGGAGGGAGTATGGGTATAAGGGGAAAGAGATTGCAGAATTCCTGGGGAAGGATCCGGCTGCGGTTACAGGATATTTGAGAAGGGGTCAAGATCTTCAGGCTCAAATGGAAAGCTTACTCCTACACTTAGAGGCCTCTGGACAAAATCTCAATAATTAAGTCTGACCCCATCCCCTAGAGGCCTCTGGACAAAATCTCAATAATTAAGTCTGACCCCATCCCCCCCATCCCCATCCCTATTGGCTAAATTGAAATAGAATTCTTTGACCTTCTCCTTGAATCTCTCTATCTTCTCAGGGGTGATCTCAAAATTGTCTGCAGTGATGTTGTGGTGGCTCATCTTGCTGGAGGCGTTAAAAAGGCAATAGAAATCGTAGGCATAGTCAAAGGCTTCCTTGTGGTGAAGGAAGATATCCATCGCAAGGGCCTGTCTTTCTTCCTCTCCAGTTGTCTCAATGCCGTAA
Organism: Syntrophaceae bacterium; assembly: GCA_013388635.1. Taxonomy (GTDB): domain Bacteria; phylum Desulfobacterota; class BSN033; order BSN033; family UBA1163; genus JACAEX01. Next base: position 7,502 of record JACAEX010000034.1, read on the forward strand.
CGCTGGACAGCCTTGACCAGGAGATTCATCATCTTTTCGCAGATGTCGTTGATGTGGGTAAAGTCCTCAAGGATACTACTCTTTAGGTCTTCGTCCTGAATGGTATCAAGAAACTTGTTGACGGAGTCGTAGTCGAAAGTCTTGAGAGAAAAGGACGCCCCACCCCCGACCTTCTGCTTGAAATACTCCTCAACCAGAGACTCAGGGATTGAATCAATAAATTTCTTTAGATTCAGGCTTCGGTGTCGGGGCATTTGCTCGCCTCCATCAAATTATTCCTCCAACTTTGCCTCAAGCTCGGATTTGAAGTCCTTGTAAGCGCCGTTCCTGAGCGCCTTGAAAAAGAGGTCAAAGCTCCCAGGGGAAAGGAATTTGAAATAATATCTTTGCTCTTTCTGTAACTCGTTGACCCTGGCAAAATGGTCTCTGGCATACCGGAGCTTAGCCCTGTTTTCATCGGCGACATCGTTGTCCATCTTAATTTCCACCACAATAATGTCGCTATCCATCTTGATAAAGAAATCAGGATTGAAACTTCCCTGTTTGGGATGCTCCCCCTTCCGCCATGAGTATTCGATACTATAGAAACCAACATCGAGAGACTTGATCCAGGCATCTATCGCCTGGGCCGTTTGCTCAGCGGTCAAGCCCCGGATAAACCGGCGTTCAGGTTCGTAGGAAGCCAGAGCGACATTTAGTGGGGTCTTGAAGTTGTATTTGTTCGCCACTTTTATCAGGGCTGATCTGGGAAGGGTCTCATCCTCCTCAAGCTCCTTGAGCAACCTTCTATCCGCCGCCTCCCCCAGGCTCAGGGAATAATCATCGTAAAAGACCGTGCTATCACGGCGAAGTGATCCTACCCCAAGGCTGTTCTTACCGATTTCGTTGGTGTTTATTTTGATGAGTTCCTGGGCTTCGATCTTCAGCCGAAGGCTCTTCGTCCCTTTTCTTTTAATGACGCCAAAAGCCGCCAAAGTCTGATTGCGATTCGCCTCGTTTAGCTTGCCGGTCTTATCATTAATGCGTTCAAGAGACTTCTTGATTATCTCTGCAATTTTGCTTTCAGGAAATCGCTCGCTATAGTCCGTTCCTGCCTCTTGATCATAAATAAGAAGGCGGTTGAAGACATCGTGCGCCACTTCCTCAATGGAATACATCTTGAATTCAATCAGTGTCTTTTTTATATCCTGTTCCCCGGAGACCGCTCTCGCATAGGTCGTGCTCTTTTCTGCCTCCTCCGCCTGGCTCGAATAGGTGATGTAACCCTTCTTCAGGAGTTCATAGGGGTCTTCCTGCGGGAATTCAACCTCCTCCTCGGTTCGTTTATAATCAATGTTGTAGAGGTCAAAGTTATAATCCTCCTTCTTTTTCACAGGATACGAGTGGATGCGTTTCTCAATCTCCAAAACTTCATCTACCAGATGCTTGATACTGCCTGACCACTTATCATGATTGAAGACGGTTACCACCGGCTGGTTACCTTTATAGACTTCAGGCACCCTCAATCCCCTTCCTAAGACCTGGGCGATGAGGAGTTTTGAATTGAATGCCCTTTCCTCGTGAGGGACAATCTGGAAGACATTTTTGACATCCCAACCCTCGGAGAGCATACTCACAGAGGTTATCCATTCAATGGGATTATCCTTATCATCCACCCTCCGCAAGATAGGGATATTGCTTTTATGCTCATTGGCAGAGGTAACGATCAAGACCTTCTCGGCGGCATTTTCTTTGCTTATCTTCTCTTTCTTGACAAGGAAATTAATCAGTTTATCGGTGAGACGCTTGCAAGCGGCGATGTTCTTGGTAACCAGGATGGTGATGGGTTTAACCTTACGATATTTGACAGTCTTGTTCTCAATGTGATTATCGTAAATCTTCTGGAACTTCTCATCCTCGCTACCCGAGGAATCCTCCGCCACATAGCGGATGGATTTGACAAACTTCTCCTCAATAGAATCCCTCAAGGAAAAGCGATGAATGACATCAGTAAAATAGTCATCTCCTATATAGCAAGTGCCTGAAACATTCACGATAAACTTGAATCCGTATTTAGGATCAAGTAAAAATTCCTTCCATTTTTTAAGTGCCGTATCGGTTGGGCTCATCAGATGGTGTGCCTCATCGTTCAAGACCAGAGTCCGCTCGCCTTTCCCGAGAAGGCTGTCCTCAATAGCGGATTTGGTATTGATATAGGTGGCGTGGATGTTCTCAATGCAGATGTCGCCTTTTTGAGTGGTGTTGGAGGCATTGATAATACGGGGGTTGGCAATCTTGGAGTCGGCAGGCAGGAGGTCCTTGAGGGTTCTGTCGGCGGAGAGGCTGCGAAACTTCTCTGTGAGCCCTGCTTCAATAGTGTTAGAAGGACACAGGACCAAAACCTGATCCACGGCTCCCTCTGCCAGCATGATGCGGGCAATTCCATACATCACATAGCTTTTGCCGGTAGCCGTTGCATGATCCAGCGAGCAGGAGAGTTTATCCGGTAGTTGCAGGTGGCTGAGGAATTCCTCAAAAGAAGAATACTTCTCCTGAAGTTTGGGGTTGTTGTGATAATTTTCCTCTGCCATTTCCTTGAGGCTTCTATATTTTCCGCCCAGGAAGTATCGCAGCACCACCCGGATGGCCTTTTTTTGATATTCCCTATCTCCGCATAGGGCGTCCAGGAAAGCCTCGTATTTATTGGGGTCAAACCTCTTAGGATCGTAGCTGGGAGATACCTTGAGGACCAAATCCTTGTTCTGAAAGGTCTGCCGTTCAAGCATAGCTACTTTTTCCTCTTACCGTTAAAGTCGGACAGGGTCTTTATCTCCCGCTTCTCGTTGCCGAAGATGTCAATGTAAATGGCCATGATCTGCCCCTTGACCTTGTCCTCGGCAAAGCGCACCTCGTATCCGTTCTCCTTCAAGTCCTCAGCGTAGAAGACCTCGTCCAGGTCAAAGACCTCTCCGTTAAAGTCATAGTCCAGCATAACCATTGACAGGGTCTCAAGGTTGGTAAATTCAAGAGGCTTGCGGGAAATGACCTTGCTTTCAAATTTCTCAATCTTGATAACGCATTCTTTGGTATTCTGATTGAAGAGGTCGGCCTTCTTGGGTTTATCCAGAAAGTATTTGCACTCAACTGTCGGCGTTTGAATAAAGTCAAAGCCTACCGCATCCACCGTATCGTTGACATCCATCTCGCTCACCGGTTGCTTGATCTTGGTAAAGCCTCGATTATGAATCTCCTCGATGATGGAATAAGGAATGCGGAGGACAAAGTATTTTGTCTTACCCTTTTCAATGTAGTCCTCAAGGAACTGCACCGAGGCGGCAGGGGCGATGATGAAGAAGCGTCTGCCGATCTTGTCTCCCAGGTGCTTGTGAAGGTCGTCAATAAAGCCTCTGTCCAGCACGGCGTCTTTGTGTTTCTGATAGTTGAAGACCATGACACTGTCTGCCCCAAGGTAGCCTTCCAGCTCAATCTTGGAGATCTCATGCCGCTCATCCCGGCACTGAAAGAGCTTTAAGGCAAAGTCCCGATACTGCTCCCAGGGGAGTTCCTTGATCATCCTGTAGTCATAGAGACCAGCATTGTAGAGGGTGAATGGTTTGCAGGGCTTACCGTATTTCTTTTTCTTCTGGGGAACCTCAAGGTCTTTGCTCTCAGCTATGTTCAAAAGCCGTTTTTGCATAGTGTAGATAGCGAGCTTCCCGCAATCCACGCCGATCCACCGCCTGCCGAGTTTTTCAGCAACGGCAAGCGTAGTTCCTGAACCCGCAAAGCAGTCAAAGACAATGTCGCCAGGATTAGAAGAGGCTTTGATTATACGTTCAAGGAGGGCTTCGGGCTTTTGGGTGGGATAACCAAGATATTCTTTGCTTTGCCTCTTACTGACAGAACTTTGGCCGATAGTCCATACATCATCTGCGTATTTGGTTGAAAAATCCTTGTAAATTATGTTTCCGTTTTCATCACGTGCTGCTACAACAGCGTTTTTTTCCTTATCCCATACTCTGACGTCACGCTTTATCCTTTTTTCCAAAGGAATAGAAACTCGCTGAAATAGATAGTTCGATGTTTTGCAGTATAAGAGAACGATATTGTGGTTATTGGCGAATCGGTTAACATTTCCTTGAAAGTTATCAGGGTAATACCAGATAATGTCATTCAGGAACTTCTCTTTTCCAAAAACTTCGTCCATTATGATCTTGCCGTAGTGGCCCATATGTTCATCCAAATGCACATAAATACTCCCATCCTCGCTCAACAGTTCCCGCAGAAAAACAAGTCGCTTCCTCAAAAACTCAAGAAACCTCGCCCCGGCTAATTTATCTTGATACGCCTTCTGATCCTGGCTTCCCCTGAACTCCTGCCTTGTTGCAAAAGGCGGGTCAATATAGACCAGCCTCACCCCTGGCGTCCCGTCGGCGTTTTTGAGTTTCCCTTCCTGCTTCATCTGTAAGAGAGTTTTAAGCCCCTGAAGGTTGTCGCCAAAGATGAGCATGTTCGTCCAGTCGTTGCCGTCCTTGCCATTTCTAAAGGTCTTGACCTTCTGCAAAGGGACGGCCATGGTGTCAGCGAGGATGTCTTCTTCCCGTTCCTTGTCAGCGTAAATAAGCTCGTATTCCTTCTTAGTGTCAAAAAGGATCGCCTTGTAGTCCTCGGGCAAGGGCCTGCCTTCTTTGAGGAGGCTTATAATTCGTTCAATCTCCTGTTCCGAAAGTTTACGCATTGCTTTTACCCCTTCTTTTCCTTTTTCCCCTTCATCCACTCCTGCCAGTCCTTCTCAATCAGATCCCGGATGATGGACACAATAGAGGCGTTCTGGTTCTGTTTTTGAAGTTCCAGGGCTTTCTCCTTCAAGAAGAAATACTGCTCCTCAGTAAGCTCAATGGTCGTCTTCTTCATATTCGTTTTAGCTTCGGCCTTAGCCCGGGGGTTTCTATGTTTATCCATATTGCTATAATTATATGAATACAGCCCAAAAAGTCAAGGGAATTTTTGCCCATGTCTTTTCTATGCCCTTAAACCTCGCTATTAGTAGAGGGGCAATCGGTCTTTGCCCAGATGAAACATGAGCAATCATAACCTTTTGAGGAGGTGAGAAGAGTATGGCGAAAGTAACCGGGCCTTTGATGTCCATTGACGCCAGCGGCGCCTTTGCGGATACGATGGTCTATGCCAAGTGGAAGGGGATCAACTACAGCAGGCAGTATGCCATCCCCGGAAATCCCAGGACGGCTAATCAGCTTCAGATCAGGGACTACTTCACGACGGCGGTAGCGGCTTGGCAGGCAGAGGATCAGACTACCAAAGACGCCTGGAATCAGGCGGCAAGCGGAAAACCGCTCTCAGGGTTCAACCTTTATGTGGGTGAATATGTAAGCTACAGGATCGCCAACGCCGGGGCAGTGCCTCCGTCTCCGTTCCTGCCGAGCTAATCATCCGGGCTGGGCGGCTCGGATCAAAGCCCCTGCATCTACTTTTGAGGTGCAGGGGCTTTTTCTTTTTACGGGGA
>JACAEX010000018.1 GCA_013388635.1 Syntrophaceae bacterium
ATTCGTAATCAGTAGGTCGAGGGTTCAAATCCCCCCGCCGGCTCCAGCTCCATCGGAGCATGAAGATGAAAAACCATGTAAGATTCTCCTTGTTCGTATTCATCTCGGTGGTGTTTATTCCCATTCTATCTGAAGCTGAAGGCATCAGGTGGGAAGCCTATCAGTCGGGAATGGCAAAGGCAAAGGTGGAGCGGAGGAAGATCTTTATAAATTTTCATGCCGATTGGTGAACGTTTTGTAAGAAGATGGAGGTGGAGTCCTTCAGCCAACCCGAGATCATCAAAACCATCAATAACCGATTCGTTCCGATTCGAGTCGATGTCGACAAGGAGAAGAGCATTTCCAGGGCTTATTTTGTGAGAGGCCTGCCCACTTCCTGGTTTCTCGACTCAGATGGCTCAAGAATCACCAACATCCCGGGGTACGTCAATCCTGAAACCTTCCTGATCATCCTCAAGTATATCGATTCAGAGAGCTACAAGAGTATGACCTTCAAGGAGTATATGAGGTCACAGAAATGAAAAACCCCCTTTAAGCTCTATTCGGGGTTTCTTCCCTCTCCCTTCCCAGTTTTTCCGATTCTCTTGAAAAAGTTTACGGTTGATTTACATTCGGACATAGGATACGTTATTTTTCACAAAGGGGTTATGAGAGGTGAGGGTTGTGCTGGGAGTGCAGCGATCCTACTCTTTTCGTTCTGGAACGATCCTTTAGTTGAAGGGATGGATGAAGATCCGGTCTTTGCTCCCGAAGGACAGGGCAAAACTTCATGCCATGCTGATCAAAGCGGGTGTCTTCACCCAGGCGGAGATCGATGTGGCCATGGAACTGATCGATATTGTCCTGAAGGACAAGACCCAGAAGGATTATCAGATTAACTGTATGGTGGACGATCAGGATCAGGCGGTCGGCTATATCTGTTTTGGCCCGGCACCGATGACCCAGGGGACGTTTGACCTTTACTGGATTGTGGTCGATCGCAATTTCCAGGGAGGAGGGATCGGTTCCAAGCTCTTAGATTTTTTAGAGGATGTCTTAAAAAAGCTCGGTGGACGGATGATCCTTGTTGATACTTCTTCGGTTCCCGAGTATGAGAAGGCTCAGGATTTCTATCTGAAAAAAGGGTTCAAAGAGATAGCGAGAGTTCCCAATTACTATGCTCCGGGAAACGATCGGATCACCTTATGTAAAAGGCTTACCTAAACGAATGTTTGGGTCGATGTCACGGTTACGAAGCGCTTCACTAAGCTTTCATGAGGAGCATGGGAGATGAGGTGATGAGGAGAAAAATCTTTTTCACCCTATCTCCTTACCCCCTAATCTCCCTATGGGTTATTGGATGAAAGGGGAGGTTTACCCTTGCCGTTAGACGAAGCCCTTATTCTAAAAGCAACCGGGAGGAAAAATGGAGAAAAGGAGAATCGGAGTTCTCACAGGAGGAGGAGACTGCGCCGGGCTGAACCCGGCGATCAAGTGGGTGGTGAAGACGGCACTCGATGATCGACTCCAGAGGACGAGGAAGATCCAGTACGAAGTGGTGGGGATTCGAGACGGGTGGAAGGGTCTTGTCCAACCGGAAGGTGATAAAGATGCGCCTGTTTCAAGGATTGTGACGTTAACGGAGGAGATGGTGAGGACCTGGGATCGATACGGAGGGACGAACTTAGGGACTTCTCGGACCAACCCCTATGATCCCGAAAACGATTGTTCCAAAGCTGTCCTCAAAAATATTGAAGATCTCCGATTGGATTACCTGGTCGCGATCGGAGGTGAAGACACCCTCGGCGTGGCTCATAAACTCTATGGGGAAGGGGTGAAGGTGGTCGGCATTCCAAAGACGATCGACAAAGACCTTTCTGGAACAGATTACACCCTGGGATTTGAGACTGCGGTCGGTGTGATCACAGAGGAGATCGACCGTCTGAGAACGACGGCTGGCTCTCACAGGAGGATATTTGTCGTGGAGACCATGGGAAGGCATGCAGGCTGGCTGGCCCTGGAGGGAGGGGAGTCGAGCGGTGCCTATATCATCCTGATCCCTGAGTATGACTTTGAGTTGGAGCGGGTCAACGAACTGGTCCTGGAGGGGAGGAGGAAGGGGATGCGTTACGATATCATTGTGGTTGCAGAAGGGGCCAAGCCCCGGGGGTATGGCGAGATTTCGAAAGAGGAAGGGGTCGATAGCTTTGGCCATAAGATGCTGGGAGGGGTCGGAGAATTTTTGGCGAAGAAGATCTCCGAGGCCACGAAGATAGAAACACGAAGCATCACGCTCAGCCACCTCCAGCGGGGAGGGGCGCCCTGCGCCTATGACCGGAGGATGGGAAGGTATTTCGGCATCGCAGCAGTTGATCTGATCGTGAAAGAAGATTTCGGAAAGATGGTGAGCTATCGAAACGGGCAGATCACAGCGGTCCCTTTAAAGGAGGCGATTGCAAAGTTGAACTTGGTCAATGTTGAGACGATGTACGATACGGAGAGATACAATGGCCGAAGGACGATCCTGAGGTCTTGATCGCTTCAGGAGACTCATCGACGCTCGGTCTTCTTTTCAAGTTTTCACCCCTTCTGGAGAGTTACTCAGGCATTAAGAAAACGATTGATTTTTGCTCCGTGCGGTGGTAGGTTAAAATTAAGTGGAACGAAAAGTAATTCGGATGGAATCCGGGAGGTTATTGAGGGGAATTCTGTATGCCTCTGTTTAAAGAAGGGGTTTGAGTCGTTAATTTTTTGCTAATAGGCCAGAGGGTATTCGATAAGGCCAGTAGGAGCAACGGATGAACTGGCTCAAACTGTGCCTCACCCATTCACTCGTTTTTCTTCCGTTCGCAAAGTTTTCTTATCCTCTTAACTGCACTTCACAATTCTTTCTAAAAAGTGAACTCCATTGGAAAAGAGAGATGTTGCACTGCAGGCGGCAAGGCTGTCGATCTCAATGAAACTGCACTCTCTAATATAGATTTCAGAAAAGGGGGAGAGTTAATGGCCAAGGGGGGAAAGAGGCGAGACAGAGAGCTCTATGAGGCGCTCGTCCGCACAGAATCCGAGCTGAGGGCTACGCTTTACAGCATTGGGGACGGCGTGATCTCGGTGGATACTGATGGAATGGTGACCATGATGAACCCGGTTGCTGAAAAGCTGACCGGCTGGAATGAAGGCGAGGCGCGTGATAGGCGGCTGGATGAAGTGTTCAATATCGTTAACGAGGAGACGAGGGTCCGGGTCGAAGACCCTGTAAAACGAGTACTTCGGAAAGGCACGGTGATCGGGCTGGCGAACCACACAATTCTGATCGCTCGAGATGGCACGGAACGTGCGATTGCAGATTGTGGTTCACCTATTTACGGCAAAGGTGGCATCATTACCGGTGTGGTGCTGGTTTTCCGTGACCAGACAGAGGAAAGAAAGGCCGCGAAGGTTGTGGCCGAAGCCCGCGCATTTGCCGAGAGCATCATTGCCACTGTCCGAGAACCCCTCGTGGTATTGGATGCCAGCCTCCGTGTCCTTTTGGCTAACCGTGCCTTTTACCGGGTGTTCGAGGCGGTGCCGGAGGAGACTGATGGCCACCTGTTCTACGAGTTAGGAAATCGCCAGTGGGATATTCCTGAGCTTCGGAGGCTCTTGGAAGATATCCTGCCTCAGAACACCTTTTTCGACGACTATGAAGTCGAGCACGACTTTCCCAAAATCGGACCGAAGACCATGCTTCTCAACGCGAGGCGGATTTACCGGGAGGCAAATAAGACTGAGATGATTCTCCTTGCGATCGAAGACATCAGCGAGCGGAAGCGCGCAGAGGAGGAGCTGCGCTTGTCAGAGGAGAGGTTTAGGCAGTTTTTCAGGAACGCCCCGATGTACTGCTACATGGTCTCTCCCGAAGGCATCCTCCTTGACTTAAATAAGGCTGCCCTCGACGTCCTGGGACATGAGAGGGAAGAGGTGGTCGGCAGACCGGTAGCGACGATTTACGCCCCTGAATATTACTCAAAGGTGGTAGAGAATCTCGAGACCTGGGAAGAGACCGGTAGACTCGAGGAAGTGGAAATGGAGATCATCACGAAGACAGGGAAGAGGCGAACAGTCATCTTGAGCGCAGGTGCCGTGAGGGACAGGGAGGGAAAGATCCTCCACTCGATCTCTGTCCAGAGGGATATTACCGAACGGAAGCATCTCGAAGAACAACTCCGGCAGGCTCAGAAGATGGAGGCGATCGGGAGGCTGGCAGGTGGGATTGCCCATGATTTTAACAATCTTCTGACCGTGATCAAAGGGACCTGTCAACTCTCACTTCTTGATATTCGGGAGGGAGATCCATTGAGGGCAAACCTAAAAGAGATCGAAAAGTCTGCAGAGAGGGCTGCGGACTTGACCCGTCAGCTCCTTGCCTTCAGCCGGAAGCAGATCATGGAGATGAGGGTGATAGACATTAATGCCGTTATTAAGAACCTCGAGAAGATGCTTCGGAGGGTTTTAGGAGAGGATATAGAGCTGGCGACTTTCTTGGCTGATGGAATCGGCAGGGTGAAGGCTGACCCGGGCCAGATGGAGCAGGTGATCATCAACCTTGTGCTCAATGCAAGGGATGCGATGCCAGAAGGCGGAAAGCTCACCATTGAGACGTGCAACGTGGAACTGGACGAAGAGTACACGGAGAAGCACTTTGGGGTCGAGAGGGGTGCCTATGTGTTGGTTTCGATCAGCGATATGGGAGTCGGGATGACGCCAGAGATGAAAGAGAAGGTCTTTGAGCCATTCTTTACGACGAAGGAGGTGGGCAAGGGGACAGGGTTGGGGTTGTCGACGGTTTATGGGATCGTGAAGCAGAGCGGGGGGAACATCTGGGTTTACAGTGAACCGGGGCAGGGGACGACGTTCAAGATCTACCTCCCCCGCGTAGAGGATCCTCTGGAGGATCTGAAGGAGAAGACCATTAAGGAGGTTCCGCGGGGAAGCGAGACCGTTCTGGTTGTTGAGGATGAGGATGTTGTAAGAAAGCTTGCTGTGAGATTGTTGAAGACCCAGGGATATAAGGTCTTGGAGGCATCGGATGGGGGCAAGGCCTTTATGCTCTGTGAGGAGTATAAGGGGCCGATTCATCTGGTTTTGAGTGACGTGGTGATGCCGGGGGTGAGTGGCCGCCAGCTGGTGGAGCGTCTGAAGGAGATTCACCCTGAAGCGAAGGCGCTTTATATGTCGGGTTATACGGAGAATGTGATCCTTCATCACGGGGTGCTGGAGAAGGGCATCGACTTTGTTCAGAAGCCCTTTACCATAGAGACCCTGGCGAGAAAGGTGAGGGAGGTGCTGGATAAGGGAACGATGAACAATTAACGAGGGATTCTATAGGGCAAGGGCCTTTCCTTGCCATTAGGCAAGTCACGAGGCATGCCCCGTGTGGAGTGCTTTTATCAAAGTGACCTATCGCCTTTTTTGCATACTCTATTATCTTTATCTTTCTCACCTTTTCGCCTAATTTCAGGGGCAAGCTAAGGTTTCTGCCGTAAGATTCCTCCGATATCCCTTACAGATCATGAGGTGACCCAAGCCCTCTTTTTTTGTTGACAAAAACAGTCATTTTTAAGAAAATTTAAGATGTAAATTGGAGTCGAGGGACAAAATGGAACCAGTCATTTGGCTCAGGGTTTGCCCTACTCACTTACCCACACATTCGATCTTCCTTGTCTTGCTCGTTCGGATCGCCATTCAACCTATAACCAATTTAATTTCCGGAAAAGTTCATGAATTTCAAGTCTAACCCGGACACCTTTGTCTCCGAGATCGTTCGCTATATAGAGAAGAAGAGGGGCGAGAAGGAGTGATCCAATGAGAATCCTCATCGTGGATGACAAGGAAGAAAGCAGGTATCTCTCGGAAGTTCTGCTCAAGGGGAGCGGGCATGATGTCACCGCCACGTCAAACGGAGCCGAGGCCATTGAAAAACTGAAATCGGCTAAATTTGACCTGATCATCAGCGATATCCTTATGCCAGTCATGGACGGATTTGAGCTCTGTCGTAGAGTCAAGAAGGACGAGGCCCTGAGACACATTCCGTTCATTGTTTATACCGCCACCTATACCGGTCCTGAAGATGAGGCCTTCGCCCTTAAAATCGGCGCAAGCCGTTTCATCCAAAAGCCTTGTGAGCCTGAGGCTTTTATTGCGGCCATTGAGGAGGTGATGGCAAGTGGGGCTCGTCGGGACGTAATCTCTTTGCCAGCAGAAGTTTCAGATAAAGAGGCCTACAATGTTTATAGTGAGCGACTGGTAAGAAAACTTGAACAGAAGGCAATCCAGCTGGAGCAAGAGGTTCAGGCCAGGAAAGAGGCTGAATTGAAACTTCGAGAGAGTGAAGAAAGTTTTAGATCTGTGATTGAGAAGGCCAATGACGGAATTATCATCGCAGCCAGCGATGGGACACACCTTTATGCAAATCAACGAGCCTCTGAAATAACGGGTTATAGTGTTGAGGAGCTTCTTAAGATAGGCATGAGGGGCCTCGCCCATCCAGATGAAATTTTTAAGCTATCGGAAAGACTTAAAAAGAGACTTTCAGGAGAAGAGGTTTCCGGTCTTTTTGAGAGTCGAATCGTTCGCAAGGAAGGAAAGACAGTTGAGGTCGAAATAACAGGTGCGAGAATATTCTGGCATGGACAGTTTGCAGATGCAGTCATTATGCGGGACATTAGCGAGCGGAAGAAAACATTAGAGGCCCTGAAGGTGAGCGAAGAGAAATATCGGGCCTTGGTTGAGAGATCACTTCAGGGTATCCTGGTCGTCCAGGACTTTCGCATCGCTTACGTTAACCAGAGGTGTGCGGAAATTCTTGGGTACACGGTTGAAGAGCTGTTATCCCTTCCCAAAGAAAAAGTAATGGCGCTGGTACATCCTGAAGATCAGGCTTTGGTTTGGGGAAGGTTTAGGGATCGTTTGGAGGGGGAAGATGTTCCACCACGTTATGAATATCGAGGGATAAGAAAGGATGGTTCGATTCGATGGGTAGAGATGTTCTCAAGCTTAATAGAATATGGTGGAAAACCTGCCGTGCAGGCCGCGTTCGTTGATATCACCGACCGTAAGCAGGCAGAAGAGCTGTTGAGACAGAGCGAGGAGCGGTATCGAGCACTGGTTGAAGGAAGTTTTGACGGGATCTTCATCCAGAAGGGATCAACCATCATGTATGTCAATAAACGACTTTGTGAGATGCTCGGTTATGATCGGGGCGAATTGGAAGGGAAAGAACACTGGTTGGTCTACCATCCAGATTATCGGGAGTTAACCCGGGGACGTGCGAGAGCGAGGATGCGGGGAGAGGAGGTTCCTTCTCAATACGAGGTTAAACTGCTCCGTAAAGATGGTTCCGCTTTTGATGGGGAGATCTTGGCTAAGAGGATCATGTTTGGAGATGAACCGGGCATACAGGTCTGGGTTAGGGACATCACCGAGCGGAAAAGGGTCGAGCAGGAGATGGCCTCTCTTCAGGAGCATCTTCGGCAGGTGCAGAAGATGGAGGCGATCGGGAGGCTGGCAGGTGGGATTGCCCATGATTTTAACAATCTTCTGACCGTGATCAAAGGGACTTGTCAACTCTCACTTCTTGATCTTCGGGAGGGAGATCCATTGAGGGCAAACCTAAAAGAGATCGAAAAGTCTGCAGAGAGGGCTGCGGATTTGACCCGTCAGCTTCTTGCCTTCAGCCGGAAGCAGATCATGGAGATGAGGGTTTTCGATCTTAATCGCCTCATCAATAACCTTGAGAAGATGCTTCGGAGGATAATTGGAGAGGACATTGAGCTGGTGACCTTTTTGACTGATGGAGTGGGCAGGGTGAAGGCCGATCCAGCACAGATTGAGCAGGCGATCATCAATATTGTTGTTAATGCGAGGGATGCGATGCCAGAAGGCGGAAAGCTCACCATTGAGACGGCCAATGTGGAGCTGGACGAGGCGTATGCCAAAAGGCACATTGAGGTCAAGCCAGGTCCTTATGTGATGCTCTCGATCAGTGATACAGGGGTGGGGATGACGAAGGAGGTTCAGGAGAAACTTTTTGAGCCATTCTTTACGACGAAGGAGGTGGGCAAGGGGACGGGGTTAGGGTTGTCAACGGTTTATGGGATCGTGAGGCAGAGCGGGGGGAACATCTGGGTTTACAGTGAGCCGGGGCAAGGGGCGACGTTCAAGATCTATTTGCCGAGGGTGGATGAGCCTTTGGACGAACTCAGGGAGGAGAGCATCAGGGAGGTGCCGCAGGGGAGCGAGACGATTTTGGTGGTTGAGGATGATGAGACGGTGCGGAGACTTGCGATTCGAATACTGAAGATGCAGGGTTATAAGGTTTTGGAGGCCTCAGAGGGGGACAGGGCTTTTCTTCTCTGTGAGGAGTATAAAGAGCCGATTCATCTGGTTTTGAGTGATGTGGTGATGCCGGGCGTGAGTGGCCGCCAGCTGGTGGAGCGTATCAAGAGGATTCATCCGGAAGCAAAGGTTCTCTATATGTCGGGCTATACGGGCAATGTGATTCTTCATCATGGTATATTGGAGGCGGGGATTGAGTTTGTTCAGAAGCCCTTTACCATTGAGACCCTGGCGAGAAAGGTGAGGGAGGTGCTGGATAAGTAATTTGGGAGATCTTGTTGGCCTGACACCTTGACAAATCAAAAAGAGGGATTATTTTTATGGCGAGATTGGATGATCACTCAGAAGGGAGGGATAGGTTATGGCATGGGAGATTGCACCCTGGAGACCTTTCAGAGAGTTTGAAAGAATGAGGAGGGAGATGGACCGGCTGTGGGACTCCTTTTTCGAGAGGAGGCCAGCCAGAGTGGAGGAGGTTTCGGAATGGCTTCCTTCGCTCGATGTTTCTGAGACGAAGAATGAGTATGTGGTAAAGGCCGAGCTTCCTGGGATGGACGCCAAGGACGTCGATATCTCTCTCACCAATGATCTGCTTACCATCAAAGGTGAGAAAAAACAGGAGAAGGAAGAGAAGGATGAGAACTATCACCTCATTGAGCGAAGCTATGGCTCCTTTACCCGATCCATTCGCCTCCCAGGCCAGGTCCAGAGTGACAAGATCAATGCCACCTTTAAGAACGGTGTGCTGAAAGTCACTCTTCCCAAGACCGAAGAGGCCAAAAAGAAAGAGATCAAGATCAAGGTCGAGTAATACAGCCGACCTGCCGACTGTATCTCGAAGGGCACCCGAGGCGGGTGCCCTTTTTTATATTTTGGTTATCGAGGGCTTTCTGATGGAGTGGCTCGGTGAGATTGTAAACCAGGTGATCTCGTTAAGAATCCTTCTGCCCTTCATCCCCTTCTTTGTCGCATTTGACCCTCTCGGGATTCTTCCCGTCTTTGTCTCTCTAACTTCCGATATGACTGAGCGAGAGCGTAAAAGGGTGGTACGTCAATCGACGCTCACGGCTTTTCTCGTTGGGGTGGGTTTTCTCGGAGCAGGGAGATCGGTTTTTGAGCTCCTCGGTATCACGGTCTCCGACTTCAAGGTGGCAGGAGGGGTTCTTCTCTTTATCATTGCCATTGTCGATTTAATCTTCCCCGAGAAGACCAGGACTTTTCCCAGAGAGACGTTGGGGGTGGTTCCGATCGGAATCCCCTTGATCGTGGGACCAGGGGTTCTCACCCTTCTCTTAATGAGCGCTCCAACCTATGGGTACATGGCAACCATTCTTTGCTTTATTTTTAATCTTCTCATCGTCTGGTTCGTATTCAGCCATTCCTCCCGGATGATGCGATTCTTGAAGGAAGGGGCTACGAAAGGAATTGGCAAGGTCTTTGCTTTACTCCTGGCTGCCTTTGCTATGATGATGATCCGAACGGGCATGACGGAGTGGGTAAAGTCACTCATACCGGAGGCAAAAATATAGATGGATACCCGCAACAGCCCAGACAATGAGATGCGAGCAATTCAGGAAAAAAGGATCAAGCAGCTCATCATGGAGTTTCGTAACCCGCAAGGGGCTGTTGCGCTCGCCGAGGAGTATCGCCTTACCAGAGAGGAGATCGATCAGATTCTGAGAAGCATACGGAAGGAGGCTGAGGAGAGAAAGATCTTGGATAAGAGACAATTTGATATAAAGACGATGCGCTATCTTTCCCTGGAGGAATGGATTAAGGAATACTTTTAAAATGGAAGGATGGATGGCCTTTAACCGATTAGAATGATTCAATAAATTTAATTATACGGAATGCAGAGAAAGCGAGGGGAAAGACCAGGATTCTCACAGGCCGAGACTTGACAATATAGAGATCAGTGATTATTTTTTTTTTGGTTTTTTTTAAAATAGATTCTTTTTGACACCAATTGGTTTATTTGCACTCTATATCCGCTGGGATGGGGAGGTTTTTCTGGTGCAAATTGATTAAACCAAGAAAGGAGGATGGAGAGAGGAGATAGAATCGATCTTCCAAGAAGGTGTTTTCGAAAGTTGCCTTCCGGGGTCCGGGAAGGCAATGAAAGAAATCAAAGTTAACTCGTCCTTATCATAATCTAAGATAACCCAGTTTAACCCAATACCCCAGATTAACTTCCCCTTTAATTCAAAAAGCCAGGCGCACGTAAAGGCTAAAAATAATTGATTGGGTCAAGTTTGCTTATACACTATACACAAAAGTGGGGATTTGTTTGATCGTTTTCAGGGCTCCCGCTTTGGCGGGATGGTAGAAAGGTTTCCATGCCAGTGAGACCCATTAATCTGTTTGAAAAAGGATGAGAAGGATGACAGGACCCGAGAACGGAAAGGAGGTGGGATATCATGAGAAATTTAATCTACCTGATGGTATTCCAGATCCTCGTCGGAATCTGGCTCATGGTCTCCCCTTTCGTTCTTGGATATAGGGAGATCACGAGCCTGACGACAAACAACATGATCTTCGGAGCCATCGTGCTCATCCTTGGCATTGGGGTGATCTATTACCAGAAACTCTATCCCGGGATCGAGCAGATGACCAAGAAGACTGTCTAAGGGTTCGCTCCCTTTTAAACAAACCGAAGAAAAGGCCTGTTCACTCCTTCCCACCTTTTTCAAACTTTTTTAAGTGTTGGGAGGTGAGTGAATGGTCAATCCGTCCCAATATCAAGGCAAGAACACCGAGATCCTCCTCATAAAGAACCCCATTTTTCCGTCCCATTTAAAGGGCGATGCTCTCCTAAAGACTTACCCGGTATCGAAGGGCTGGGGCTCTTCGCTTCGAGAAAGATGCCTCACTGGAAAAGACGTTTCTCACAAAGGGCCTAAGGCCTTCAATCCTATATCCTATTCAAATCAGTTAGGAGGTGACATTCCCTATGGAGAAGATTAGAACAGCTCTGATCGGAGTGGGAAACTGTGCAAGCTCCTTTGTGCAGGGGCGGTTCTACTATAAGGATCCAGATGCAGACATTCCTGGCCTGATCACTAAGAACTTCGGTGGTTACCGGGCCTCCGATATTCAATTCGTAGCTGCCTTCGATGTGGATAAGAGGAAGGTTGGGAGGGATCTATCCGAGGCCATATTTGCCAAACCGAACTGTACCACCATCTTTCAGAAGGATATTCCGTTTTTAGATTGTCCTGTACAGATGGGGTATGTCATCGACAGCATCCCCCTCCATAACGAAGAATTTCCGGAGTCGGCTCGCTTCAAACCACTACCCAATATCTACTCCGACAGGAGAGAAGCGCGCCATCGTTCGAAGCCTTCGTGAAAAACGGGTTGATGTAGTGGTTAACTACCTGCCGGTGGGCAGTGAGGAGAACACCCTCTTCTATGCCGAATGCTGTCTCGAAGCAGGGTGTGCCTTTGTGAATGCCATTCCGGTGTTCGTGTCGAAGATTTACGGCGATCGCTTCAAAATGGCTAGGCTTCCCATACTCGGCGATGACATCAAGTCTCAAGTGGGGGCGACGATCATCCATCGGGTTCTGACCAAGCTCTTTGAAGATAGGGGACAGCCGATCCGGCGGTCCTATCAGCTTAACGTTGGAGGGAACACCGATTTTCTCAATATGTTGGATCGTGAGCGGTTGAAGAGCAAGAAGATCAGCAAGACTCAGTCCGTACTCAGCCAGATGAACAACGGAGAGATCGATCCCCAAAACCTCTACATAGGCCCGAGCGACTACGTTCCCTGGTTAAAGGATAACAAGATCTGTTTTTTGAGGATCGAGGCAGAACAGTTTGGTGGGATCCCGATGAATCTGGAGGTCAGGCTCTCGGTAGAGGATTCTCCCAACTCTGCAGGGGTGATCATGGATGCGGTGCGCGCGGCGAAGGTGGCCTTGGACCGGGGACTTTCCGGCCCGATTATTGAGGCGAGCGCCTATCTTTTTAAATCACCGGTCCAGCAGTTTGAGGATACGGTGGCCCGGGAGATGTTGAGGCGCTTTGCAGAACCGAGGCTCTGCGTGACGGAGGCGAGGGATGAACTGTACGTGAGCCCCGGGGGATCGATGGTCGTTTAGGATGGGACGGTTAAAGAGGGTAAGCATGAGGTAGGGGGGAATCAAAATGAATATCGCCATGATGTCGGCATGGAATACGGATTCAGGCGTCTCGGTCCACGCTGAGCTGATCGGCCGAGAATGGGTAAGAAGGGGCCACCGGCTCCATGTATTCTCCTTTTTCAGTTCCGATTTTCATGGAACGGCTATCGTCGGCGAAGATGAGCAGTACGTGGTCAGGTGTTTTACCACCTCGGGGAATCCTAATCCCTATCTCGACCCCCGGCCGATCCTATCCGCAGATTATGATGTCTTCGTGGTTCAGGATCTGGGAATGCTGCCAAAGGATGAGCTGGCCAAGATATTTCACCACATTCGAAGAAAGGCTGGCACGGTCACGGTGATCCACGATAGCGGGCCCTCTCCGGATCCCTCATTTTACCAATTCGATTGGGACCGGATCGTCTGCTTCGATCACCGTTATCAGGCATTCCTCCAGAAGTATCACCCCATCGATAAAATCAGTATCATTCCATTCCCATGTCACCCTTTGCAGAGAGGGGATCAAAAAGAAGCGAGGGCGAGATTAGGACTTCCCCAGGACAGGAAGATTCTTCTGATCTTCGGACAGAGGGTCAAGGAGCACCTTCCATTGTTACCCATCATCAGGGAGGTCAATTCCGGCCTTCCCCTCCTTCTTCTTGTCGTCTCCGAAAAGGATCTGGACGAATTGCGAGGGGTGGAAGGAATCGACATGGAGATCAGAGAGGAGACTCCTCCCATTGAGTTGCTTTATCGTTATCTTCATGCCTCAGATGTTTTGATCCTTCATCGAAACCCCTGTGAGGGTGTGGTGGTCTCGAGCGCTGCCTTCCAGTGTCTGGGCTCAGGGTGTCCGATCTTGGCTTCGAACTCGACGTTCTTCAACACCCTTGGAGAGGCGGTGGTCACCTACTCAGATCCGAAGGAATTTAAGGAATTGCTTCTCGACATCCTCCATAAAGGGGTAAGGTATCAGACTTCCCAAGAGGCCTTAGAAGAGTTCATCAAGAGGAATTCCGCCGAGGTCGTGGCGAAGCGGTATCTCGACCTTTTTGAAGCCATCCGCGAAGAGAGAAAGGAGGCAAGGCTCTATCAGCTATCTCGCATCGTCGGAGCGGCGGAGCCGATTTCCGCTGAACTGGTCAGAGAGAAGTTCTCAGTTCCTTCAATAACAGGTTTTCAGGAGTCTCAGAAAGAGAGGCTCCAGCCGCATTAGCGGGATCCATGCCTCCTTATGAAAGAAGGAGGTGAGGGAGATGATCTCTTTTGTATCCACATTTCCGCCTGCGATGTGCGGGATTGGAACCTATACCAAATATTTGACCAGTTGTATTCAAGGAGATCAATGGAGTGTGATTGCCTTTCAACCTGACGAGTTTTCCACAGGTGACGGAAATTTCGGGATGGATAAAGATCGAAGGGTAGATTACTGGATATCCCTTGAAAATCCTTCACTACCCCCCTGGCCGATAGGTGATGTCTTGTGGTTTCAGCACTCGTTTGGGATGTGGGGCAGGGTGAATACCCAGTTCCTGAGATTGATCGAAGAGGCACGGTCCAGGGGAAAAAAGGTGGGCGCAAGTTTCCATACGATCCATTTCGAATCGGAGGAGACCCCATGGGGCATGCAGAAAAAAGAGGTGGACCTTCTCAGAGAGGCCTTGCCCCTTTTGGACTTTGTCACGGTCTTTACGATCGGGGCACGACGTGCGGTGATCGACGCCTTTCCGGGTTACAGTGAGAAGGTCCTGGTTTTGAGACATGGGGTCCATCAATATCCCAAAATAACTAAGGAGTATGCGAGGGAGAAGCTTTTCAACTACCTTTCTCAATTGCCTTCCATCCCTCCCCATGAGAAGATCAGGTTAAGCGGGATCGAGAAATCTTTGGTTAAGGGAAGTACGGTTTTGCTCGGGAATTATGGCTTTATCACACAGGACAAGGATCCGATCCAGCTCTATGAAATAGGAATGGAGGTTCGGAAGAGGCTTCCAAGACAGAGGGAGGTCACCCTTTTTGTCGGGAAGATACAGGAGAGAAAGGATAAGAAGAGGGAGGTCTGTCTTCCAATCTTGGAAAAATTGAAATCGATTCACGACGGGAAGGAGAATCTGTTCTACGAAGACTTTATACCCGAGAAGATATTTCCTTTCGCTTTCAGGGCATTGGACGTCGCCGTATTCTGGTGCAACAATGCCACTCAGTCAGGCAGGATGGCCCATGCCCAGGGGACAGGGGTAGCGATTGCTGGTCGAAAGCTGGAGGGGATCGGAGAAACCCTGGAACTTTCGAATCTTCCGGCCCTTAGCAATCTGGATGAGCTGGCTGGTAAGATTGCAGAGATTGTGAGGGAGCCCAAACTCGAGGAGCGAATGGAAGAGCAAAGCCGAAGATATGCGGACCGCTACTCCTTTTACAACCAGGCAAAAAAACACCTGATGGTGGAGCAAGCGATCAGGAGCGGAGCAAGGCTTCCAGTTTTGGATGGAGAGGTGGAAAATGACATCCATACTCGAAAGATTGGCCATTGGGGATATAGGCGATTTGGAACACCCGGAGAAAGGGTTGGGATCAGTGCTTAACGTTGCCGAGGAGGTTGAGGTAAGTCCTCCAAACCTGAAGTACCACAAGATCCCTCTCAGGGATGGTATTCCCATACCGCCTGAAAGGATGCGGGAGGCCTTGGAATGGATCCGAGAGCACATTGTTAGGGAGAAGGTCCTCGTAGCCTGTCACTACGGGGTTGGGAGATCGGCATCGATCATAATTGGATACCTCTGTAGCATTGGCTTTGGATATCAAGAGGCCCTTGATTTCGTCTCCTCAAAAAGAGCAGGGGTGAACCCCATCCCTGGCCTCGAAGAGACGATCAGGAAGAGCTTTAACCATACTTAGGAGGTAGAAATGCATATTGCTATGATGACCGCCTGGAACACCGATTCAGGAGTGGCCGTTCATGCCGAGCCCATTGGCAGGGCCTGGCGAGAGATGGGACATGATGTGACCATATTCAGCCATGTCTCCCATGATTATCATGGAGAGGGCTTCACCCGCAAGGATGAGGATTTTGTCATCCGATGCCTGGGCACCCAGCGGTCCAACTTCCTCGACCCCCGTCCTATCCTGACCACGGACTTCGATATCTTGGTCGTCCAGGATCTGAGGATGCTTCCGGTGGAGAATTTGGCCAGGATCTTCCCGCTGGTCAGAAATCGAGCGAGGACCGTTCATGTCGTCCACGAAAATAGACTTCCAGAGGAACCCTGGTTTTACCAGTTCAGTTGGGACGGGGTGGTCTATTTCGATGAAAGGCAAGATTTTTTAAAGGAGGTCTATCCCAAGGCCAAACTGATTCCGTTTCCCTGCTTTCCCATCAGGAGAGGGGATCAAAAGGAAGCCAGAAAGAAGCTGAACCTTCCGTTGGATAAGAAGATCATTTACATTTTCTGTCATAGGGGGTACGAACCGTTTCTGCGGGATCTCCCCGAGGAGTTAAAGGGCCAGGCCCTTCTCCTCTTTGTCGTCCCTCCCAATTACCAGATGGTGGAGAAAGGAAGGATCCCGCCATGGATGATCATCCGGGAGGAAAAGGTCCTTTCCGAAGAGAGGTTTGACGATTATCTCCATGCATCGGATGTGGTGGTTCTTCATAAATTTCAGAGCCTTCATCTCGGGGTGGTCTCCTCGACGGCATTTCAAGCCCTGGGAGCAGGATGTCCTATCCTTGTCCCAGGCCTATCGGACTATTTCAGACCCCTCGAAAACGAAGTGCTTCATTACCACGATGTTCACGATCTGGGTGAACAACTGATCGGCCTCCTTCTGAGAGACGGGGAGAAGAGAAGGGCCGTGATTGACCAGGCTGACGGTTTTTGTTCAGTCAACTCACCCCAGATCATTGCCAAGCGTTTTATCGATTTCTTTGTGGAGATAGGGAGGCCTGCCTGGAGACATCCATGAGCCAGAACACTTTTCCTATTGGACCGTTTACGGACTACGAAAAGAATCCGATCCTGAGGCCAAGCCGCGGGTTTCAGTCAAAGCGCCTCTACAACCCCTCTGTGTTGAAGGAAGGGGAGAGGTTCTTGATGGTTTACCGAGCCGAAACCGATGATGGTCTCACCGGTCGGATCGGTCTGGCCGAGAGTCAGGATGGGTTTCACTTCACCTGCCATGAAGAACCGGTTCTAACACCAGGTGAGGATTTCGACAGAGGAGGGTGTGAGGACCCGAGGATTGTGAAGCTGGACGGAGTTTATTACCTGACCTACGTGGGGAATAGTCAAAGGTACCATGTTTCCAATATCTGTATAGCCACGTCAAAGGACCTTTTGAACTGGAGAAAATTAGGTTCAGTTTTACCTCCGAGGCCTAAGGGATGGAACAGCGGGCAGTTGAAGGCAGGTGTCATCGTGCCTGAAAAGATCGACGGGAAATATGTCATGTATTTTATGGGCGAGGAAAGACCCTGGACCTCTGCGATAGGCATCGCTTGCTCCGAGGATCTCCTTCATTGGATAGAGCCTCTGGAAGGGCCCATCCTTTCGCCTCGGCCCGGATATTTCGACAGCCAAGGCATTGAACCCGGTCCAACCCCTGTAGTCCTCAATGAGGGAATCCTTCTGATCTACAACGGGTGGGGAAGTGACTGCATCTACAGACCATCTGGCGCTCTCTTTTCAAAGGAAGATCCCGCGAAGCTTCTCTGGAGAGCGGATCAGCCCCTTCTGGAGCTATCGAGAGATTATGGAGGTCAATTCGGAGAAGGGAACCATTGTGTGGCTGAGGGGTTGGTGAAAGTCGAAAATCAGTGGCTTCTCTATTACGGCGCAGCGGATCGGTTTACGTGTCTGGCCACCTGGAAGGAGGCGAGCCGATGATCCTCAAACGCTTTATCAAGAATCCCATCTTGAAACCCAGAAAGGAGAACGACTGGGAATCGAGACTGGTCTTCAATGCAGGGGTTGTGTTTGCAAATGGCCTTTTCCATCTCCTTTATCGTGCCGTTGGAGAGGATGATATCTCGAGGATCGGCTATGCGGTCAGCGTGGATGGGTATGATTTTTTTCGTTTTGACAAACCGGTCTTCACACCGAGAGGGATTGCAGAGAGCAAGGGCTGTGAGGATCCAAGGGTCGTCTGTCTGGACGACAAGTTCTATATGACCTACACCGCCTATTCCATTAACGGTGTGAGGGTCTCCCTTGCCTCCACCCGGAACTTCATCCAATGGGAGAGGTTTGGGGTGATTCTTCCCGGTATGGAGAACAAGGATGCGGTCCTCTTTCCTGAGAAAATAGGTGGAAGGTACGTCATGCTTCATAGGCCGATGGACCCCCCTCGGAGCATCTGGGTCGCCTATTCCGACGATCTCGTCAGATGGAACGATTTTAAAAAGGTGATGACCCCTGTTGAGGGGAGATGGGACGGTGTCGGGATCGGGTCCGGATGTCCACCGGTGAAGACAGAGAAGGGGTGGTTGCTCATCTACCACGGGATCGACGAAGGGAGCGTCTATCGGTTGGGGGTCGCCCTTCTCGACCTGAACGATCCTTCGCGAGTGATCGGAAGGCATCCAGATCCCATCCTGCAGCCTGAAGAGGACTATGAACTTCGCGGAGAGGTGAGAGAGGTGGTCTTCGGCTGCGGGATCTGTGAGGTGGAGGACAAGTACTTCATTTACTACGGCGCCGCGGACAGGGTGATCTGTGGCGCCACAGCAGAAAAAAAGGATTTGCTGGGTTTGTTTTAAATCTAATCCGAGCGATTCAGTGTCCTTGCGCTACCCAAAAATTCTAAGAATCGCTGAAATTAGATTTAAACATCAAACTGGGAGGAAACGATGAAGATTGTGATGATGAGCCGATGGAATATTCCCTGTGGGGTCTCACTCCATGCGGAACTGGTGGGCAGGGCATGGGTTGAAATGGGGCATGATCTCGAAGTCCTCGCCCCTGTGGAGTGGGAAGGTTACCAGTGCGACGAGGATGAACCCTATGTAAAACGGTGTTATCGGCTTCCAAAGTCGGATAGAAGGGAAGGTTACTTCTTCGACCCGAAGCCCTTTCTCACTGCTGATTGCAACGTCTTCGTGGTTCAAAATCTTGAGATCCTTCCCATGGAAGATCTTCTGGAGATTTATCCTTCTATAAAAAGGAGGACGAAGGCCGTCTTTGTGGTCCACGAGGGAAAACCGCCGAAGGATCCCATATTTTACCGGTTCGAATGGGATGCCATTGTCTGCTTTGACGAGAGGCATAAGAGGTTTTTAAAGGAGATTTACCCAGAAGAGAAGATCTCCATCATTCCCTATCCATGCCATCCGATCAAGCCCGGAGATAAGATAGAGGCACGTAAGAAGCTGGGTCTCCCTCTCGATAAAAGGGTCATCTTCAACTATGGAATAGGAGTCTACCGTCACCTTCACCTCCTTCCGACCATAGGCCGGGTCAACCATGACTATCCCCTCATTCTTTTAACCATGACTCACATTCAGGACTGGTATGATCTGTTCGAGGCGGTGAAGAATCTATACCCCTTTATTGACCTCAGAAAAGGGGATATCCCGATCAAAGATCTTTATACCTATCTTCATGCTTCAGACGTCCTCCTGATCCATAAGGATTCAGCAGAGGCAGTCGTTGTCCCTTCAACGGCTTATCTCTGTATGGGTGCGGGGTGTCCGATCTTAGCTTACGACACGAACTTCTTTGAGACCTTTGATAGAGAGGTTTTCAAGTACAGTGAATTGGGGTCTGCGCTCAAAGAGGTATTTCAAGGGAGCGACCGGGTGAAATTCACGCTCGAAACCGCAAAGAAGTTTGTTGAGATGAATGCCTCCCACAATATTGCCCAGAGGTTCATCAGGCTTTTTGAATCTCTTACTTCTAAAGGTGAGGCGGTCCCAAAGACCGATGAATTCTGCTACCCTCACACAGAGGTCCTGTACAGACCGAAGAGGAATAGCGTGGATCAGGAGGAATATCCGGTGATGGAACGGAAAAGGGGACCTGAGGAGGAGAAAAGGCCGTGGGGGGGCTTCCTGGTCCTTGAAGATCAGCCGACCCATAAGGTCAAGCGGATCTGGGTTAACGCCGGGCAGCGCCTGAGCTACCAGAAACATTATAGACGATCCGAGCATTGGATCATGGTTGAAGGGAAGGCCAGGGTGGTTTTGGATGGGAAGGAGGCCTTGCTTGAACCCGGGGACTCCATCGATATTCCTCAGGGTGCGGCCCATCGGATTGAGAATATCGGAAAAGAGCTTCTCTCTCTTATAGAAGTTCAAAGGGGGGAAGATTTTTCAGAAGACGATGTGGTTCGCTTAGAAGACGATTATGGAAGGGCAGGCCGTTCAGCAGGGGTGAGTATTTATGGAAAATGAATTCATCACAGGGGTCAATTACTGGCCGATTGAGTCTGCCATAAACTGGTGGCATGGCTTCGATGCCAGTGTGGTGGAAGATGATTTTTCGAGGATACAGGAGGCAGGCTTGAAAGTGGTCAGGATCTTTCTCCTGTGGGAGGATTTTCAGCCCCTGCCCAAAAAGGTCTCGACGAAGGCACTTGATGAGCTGGTCCATGTCTTAGAGATTGCGCATCGAAAGAGCCTCCTCATCCTCCCCACACTGTTTACGGGGCACATGAGTGGAGTCAACTACCTTCCTCTCTGGATGCTGGAGCTGAAAGAATCGGATGACCGTTTCCCCGTTTTTTCAGAGGGGAAAAGGAGGAGAAACAGGATCCGAAATTTCTATTCAGATCGGGAGGTGATGGAGGCCCAAAAATATTTGGTCCGCGAAGTGTCATCAGCCCTTCATGGCCACCCTTCTCTCTGGGCATGGGATCTCGGGAATGAACCATCCAATCTCGCCATCCCAAACACGAAGGAAGAAGCGCTTATATGGTTGGAGGAGATGGTTTCTGAAGTGAAAAAGAGGAATGAGGCGGTTTCTGTAACACTGGGCCTCCATCAAGAGGATTTAGAGGAAGATCGGAAGATGGGCCCGAAAGAAGTGGGTGCCTTCTGCGATTTTCTTTCGATGCATACCTACCCGATTTATGCCAGGTGGGCAGATAGCCCGCTGGATGAGGAGGTGAGCCCTTTCTTGGGGCTTCTCACCCAATGGCTTGGTTCGAAAGAGGTATTGATCGAGGAAGTGGGGGTCCCCTGCTCCAGGGAGCCCGAGGAGGAAGGGGTCTACTCAGAAGAGAAGGCCTATGGGTATTATGAACGCCTCTTGACAAAGCTCAGAAACTTTCCGTTTCTCGGAGCGCTCTTCTGGTGCTACGGTGATTATGCGAAGTCCCTTTGGGGTCAAGCCCCTTTCGATAAGAACAGGCATGAGAGATATTTCGGTCTCTTTCGTGAAGACCGTTCTCCCAAGCCCCACGTCTCTCTATTAAAGAATGTTCAGCGGAGGAAGGGGACTGGAGCCCCATGCCTCGACTGGATCGACATCGAACCTGAGGAATACTTCCAAGAAGCCCAGAGGTCTATTTCTCGACTCTACCGGAGATTTAAAGAACGAGGCCTGTAGGGAGGGAAGAGGGGAATGGAAGCAGTGGAGAGAGAGGAGAGAGACATTGAAAAGAGCTGGCGAAAATATGACCTCCAGAAGGATTTAGTCCCCATCCTCCAATTGCGAGGAAGGGAGAGGATGGAGGCCATCCTCGATTCGGATCGTCCGAGAGAACTTTTTCAAGCCCTTCCCGAAGAGGAGGCCTATTTCACGATCAAGGAGATCGGAGAACAGGATGCCCTGCCTCTTCTTTCGCTCATGTCTCCAGGGCAATGCCAATATCTGCTCGACCTCGAGCTGTGGAAAGGATATGAACTTCAGCTCGAAAACGTTGAACGATGGCTTCCCCTCTTGCTCTCCTGCGATGGAGAGGCAGTAGCCCAGTGGCTACGGTCCATTGATCTCGACACCCTTCTTCTCATCCTTAAGAAAACGATTCGTGTCCACGTTCAAGATAGCGAAGGGCCTAACCTGACTCAGGACGGGGGGACTCCTCATTTCACTCTCGATGGCACTTATTACATTGAAATCCTCACCCCCACGCTTCAGAATCAGATAGAACAACTCCTCAGGCATTTGGCTGAAACGGATCTTAATTTCTACTGGAAGGTGCTCCATCAGGTGAGCTGGGAGATCGGTACTGAGCTTGAAGAGAGGGCTCTCCATTTCAGAGAAGCCAGGCTCGAAGACAGAGGGTTCCCACCTATGGAGGAAGCTCTATCTCTCTATCAATACCTCAATCCCGGGAGGCTCAAACAGATGCTTGAGCAAAAGGAGATCCATCTCCCGGGGATTCCTGAGGAACCTGCTCTTCCCTCTTTTCCCATGATCCTCAAAGACCATCACACTTTTTTCTCTCTCTGTTTAAGGGAGCTGGGGGAAGGCTTAGTGGTCGATCGACTTAAAATGGAGCTGGCCTACATGGCCAATCAAGTCATGGTGGCGGACCAGCCTGAAAGAATTGATCTCCAGACCCTTCAGGAGAGCCTGAAAAAGGTGGGAGGCTATCTCAGTGTGGGGCTTGAATTACTTTCCCAGGGGGATGTTCGAAGGGCGAGAAAGTGGATCGAACAAATCCCATTAAAATTTGTCTTTCAGGTCGGTTTTGGTGCTTCCCTTGAACTGAAATGGAGGGCGGAGAGGATATGGGAGAAGGGCTGGTATTCGGACAGAGGCCTTCCCCTCTCTTTCCTTGGCTCTCCGTGGGAGGAGAGGGTTGAGGGTCTGTTGAAAAAGAGGCCCCTTTTCTGGGATGGGGTTGATGAAATGGAATACCGGGAATTTCGTTCTCTCGAAGAGATCCGTTCCCTTCGTCGTGATCTGGATGAGATTGAACTTGTCGGGAAGGTTCTCTCTTCTCTTCCCCCTTTTTCATATTCAGATGGACTCGTATGGAAGACCGTTCTCCTGACAGCCTACATCCGAGATCAGACGGAGCCTCAATTCCAAGAGATGCCGAATACCATAGAAGGAACGACTCGCTGTCTGAATCAGCTCCTCCAGAAAGGGATTGACATAGAGGGCTCTTTCAATCATTGGCTCCTGAAAAAAGTTGCCTTCAAACCGGAGAATGAAATCAGCCTCTTGAGAGAGATCACTACGTTGGTTTTAAAAGATAGTGTTCCATACCCATGAAAGCAAGGCTTACGGATTGATTGTGAGCGTGGAGGATATTGACTGGAGTGAATTTTACAAGAAAAATTCCCATAGGTTCAAAGGAAAGAAAGGAGCGAGCGATGAATCAAGTCAGATCGGATCTCCCTTCCCCCCGTTGGCAGAGCTGGGTGACCACCATTCGGTGCGAAATGATCGATGAGCACGTCTCTCTGATGGCAAAGAATGACTGGACGTCGCACTGCACCTGGTACAAAGAGTACAAAGGGTCAACCTCAGAAGGAAAAAAGATCGTTAAACGAGATCGAAAGACAAAGAGGCAGATTGAATTGTGCCAGGGGCCGCTCTGTTCCTACGTAACATCTTTTCGGGACAGGTTGATTGAAGAGGAGAGGGGAGCAGCGTCTTAGGTCGCTCCCTTGAATGGACCTCTAATAGGTAGAAGGTTCAGGTAACATTCCGGATGCTGGCCCACCTTCCGGTGTGGGAGAGGAGGACTCCTTTTTCTGATTCTCCTTGGCTTCTGGAACGGTGCCATGGATAAAGGCCTCCACGATGCCCTGTTCGGAATCTTCACTGACAGGGAGCCCGGTCTCGATATTCACCTTGACCAGGGTCATCCCCTGTGGCACCTTAAATGTTTCGATCGGCGTATTCTTCAAGGCCTGCCCCATGAATGAGATCCAGATGGGAAGGGCAGCCCGCGCACCTGTCTCGTCCTTTCCCAGGGAGCTGTGGTCATCGAAGCCCACCCAGACCGTGGTCAGAAGCGAAGGGGTGTATCCGATGAACCATGCGTCCGCATAGTCGCTGGAGGTCCCTGTCTTTCCCGCGATCGGCCTGCCAAGGACCTTCGCCCTCTGACCTGTCCCATGCTGGACAACGCCCTCGAGGAGGTGGGTCATGATATAAGCGTGCTGGGGGGAGAGGACACGTTCTTTTTGGACAGGGGAGGTCGATCCGGGAGGTTCCTCCTCTTCCTCTTTTTCGTCCCATTCCATGTATGGATAGTTCTCTTCGAGCACCTCTCCCTTCATGGTCACAATCTTTTTGATGAAGACGGGTTTGATCTTCTCTCCTCCGTTTGCAAAGACACTGAAGGCCCCGGTCAATTCTAACATGGAGACTCCGGAAGTGCCTAAGGCGATGGAGAGGTCTCTTTTGATCGGGGATTCGATCCCCAGCCTTTTGATGAATTTAAGGACATAACCCACCCCGATGTCTTCGAGGATCTTGACGGTGACCACATTCCTCGAATGGGCCAGGGCATTCCGGAATGTGATGGGGCCCAGAAAATCCTTATCGTAATTCTTCGGCGCCCAGTACTGGCCGCCGTCATGATCAGCATATTCCACTGGAGAGTCCAGCAGAATCGTGGAGGGATGATAACCCTTCTCAAGGGCAGCCGCATAGATGAGCGGCTTGAAGGCAGAGCCAGGTTGTCTTCGTGATTGGACCGCCCGATTAAATTGACTCTCGCCGAAGTCCCGGCCTCCCACCATTGCCTTGACATACCCGGTCTTTGGATCGACACAGACCAGGGCACCCTGCACAAGAGGCTCCTGTTCGAGGCTGAGCAGAAGGGGTTGATCTTTTTGCGGCAGTGCCTTCACCCGGACATGGACGACATCTCCTGTTTTGAGAAGGTCTCCCGGATTCCTCAATTTCTCAGGTCTGAAGTTTGATCCAGGTTTTATGCGAAGGGCCCAGGCCGCCTCCGAGAACGGAAGGATTCCTTTTCGATCCTCCACCCAGACCGTGTAGAACCTCTTCGAATCATCCTTCGAGATGACGGTGCCCTCGAAGATCTCGTTTTGCCGGAGCGGGGACAAAGCCCCTTTCTTCTTCTTCTCCAACAGGGCCTTCACCTCTTTCTGAGAGAGCGTCTGGATCGGGCCCCGAAATCCCTGCCTCTTATCCAGGTCTCTCAGTCCCGCATCCACAGCCTTTTGGGCGACCTCCTGAAGGGAGAGATCAAGGGTGGTATAGATTCTCAGGCCCTCCTGATAGAGCTTTTCCTTCCCATACTTTCTTTCAACCTGCTGCCGAACAAATTCAGTGAAGTAGGGCGCCTTGCTAAAATAGGCGCTCTCCTTTGGCTGAATCTTCAACGGAGCTCGAAGGGCCCTCTCTTTCTCCTCCTGGGAGATGAAATTGAGCTCGGCCATTCGGTTGAGGACATAGGATTGCCGGTCTTTGGCCCTCTTTAAGTTATTGACAGGGGAGTAGCGGCTTGGGGCTTTTACCAGACCGGCGATCATGGCCATCTCCGCGAGATTGAGTTGCTCTGTCCGCTTGTTGAAATAACTTTCGCTGGCGGCCTCCACACCGTAAGCTCCGTTGCCCAGGTAGATGTTATTCAAATAGAGGTTGAGGATCTCCTCTTTTGTTAAATTCCGCTCCAGGCCAAAGGCGTAGGCGATCTCCTTCAACTTTCGAAGCAGGCTCCTCTTCGGCGTGAGAAAGAAGGTCTTGGTGATCTGTTGGGTGATCGTGCTCCCTCCCTGGACGATCCTTCCTGCCATCAGGTTCTTGAAGATCGCACGGCAGATCCCCTTATAGTCGATCCCTTTATGGTGAAAGAAGTCTGCGTCTTCTGCAGCGATAAAGGCCTGGACGAGGCGCTTGGGAATACGCTCATAGGGGATGGGGATCCGGTTGTCCATCAGGAATTTGCCCACCACCTCATCCTCCTCAGAGTAGACGACGGAGTAGGCATTGAGGCTCCTTTCCTTCAGGGGTTTAAAATCAGGGAGGTTCTTTGAATAGTAATAGAAGAGGAGAATCCCGGAGAGAAGAGGCACCAGGACGGAGAGGACGAGGACGTAGATGAGGTAGGTCGTCCATCGCCTTCTGGCCTTCCTTTCCGGTTCTTGGTTATTTTGATTAATTTCTGTCATGAGCATTGAAAGTGAGTCAAAAAAAGGGAAAACCCCTCTCCGGGTCTTCCCTCTTTTTCGGCCACGGATCCTCGCGTGGCTATCTTTTCTTCTTTGCCAACTGGGTCTTTAAGTCCTCAACCTGTTTCTTCAAGGCTTCGTTCTCAGCGTTCATGGCGCTGAGCGCTGCGTCTTTCTCTGCGGCCTTTTGGATCTCCTCCTTCAGCTTCTGTATCTCGAGTTTCAATTTATCGTTGTCCGACTTGAGATTGGCGTTCTCCGCTTTCAGCTTCTCGTTTTCTGCCTTGATGTCCGGTCCGCATCCCACCAAACCGATGAGAAACGTCCCGATCACGAACAACGATAGCGTAACAAACACAGCCCTCTTCATCCCAGCCTCACCTCCTTCTTCTCAGATGGTTTTAGCCTTTTTGAAAATTATAAACACCCTCCCGGGAAAAAGCAAATCCTTTCCAGTAGGATCTCAACGGATACCTTTGCCTATAAAAATCTCGAAGCATCCGCCACGATGCGGGCAGTCGTACCGACCGCTTGATAAGATTTTGGATGACGTTTCGCGGAGATCGGCTGGTTCCAGCTCCTGTCGCTTCTCTTTTCATGCTTGACGAAAGGGTTGCTTTTTTATAGAGTCTTTTGAAAAAAGAGGGAGATCTTCAATGGATTTAAGCCGGGTTCTCTTTTTTTCGGCCAATAAATTCCCCAAACGGACAGCCATCATCTCCGAAGGAAGACGGTTGACCTATGAAGAGTTCAATGGCCGGGTGAACCGACTGGCTCATGCCTTGCTCAGGTTAGGTCTGAAGAAAGGGGAGAAGTTGGCGGTCCTCCTTCACAATTCAGCTGAGCTTACCGAGATACTCTTTGCCACGGTCAGGATCGGAGGGGTCTTCACGCCGGTCAATTTTCGTTTTGTAGGGGAAGAGGTGCTTTATATCTTAAACCATTCCGATGCCCGATTCTTCATCTACGGTCAAGAATTTTCAGACCTGGTCGAGACGATTCGATCAGAACTGAAAGGAGTGGAAGTTTTTATCTCGGTCGGAGATTCAACGGCTCCCTCGGTCCTGAATTATGAGAATCTCATTGAGGGATCGATTGCCAGCGAACCGGATATTACGATTTCTGAGGAGGATGAGTGCGAGCTGATGTATACCTCCGGAACGACCGGAAGGCCCAAGGGGGCTCTTCTCACCCATGGGAATATCCTCTGGAATCTTGTGAACACGATTTTGGGGAGGGAGGAGAAGGTGGGCGAGGTTTCATTGGTCGTAGGCCCTCTCTACCACACGGCAGCCTTGAACAACCATTTTATCACACGTGTCGCATTGGCGGGCACGAGTATCTTGATCAAGG
The DNA here is from genome assembly GCA_013388635.1 of Syntrophaceae bacterium. Classification (GTDB taxonomy): domain Bacteria; phylum Desulfobacterota; class BSN033; order BSN033; family UBA1163; genus JACAEX01. The sequence goes on from JACAEX010000018.1 coordinate 26,872, forward strand.
ATTTCGATCCGGAGAAGGTATTGAGAATGATCGAAAAGGAAAAGGTGAGCGTCATCTCAGGAGCGCCCGCCATGTACCATCTCCTTCTGGCTTCTCCATTTGAAGAGTATGACCGGAGCTCCATTACCAAATGTACGACAGGGGCCTCCATCCTTCCCGATGAGACCAGGGAAAGGCTGATGAAGCTCTTTCCCAATATTCAGGGGGTTTATGACGTTTACGGTTGCACAGAGGCCTCTCCCAGTATTGCGATCCTTAATGCAAAGGACTCCCTCCGAAAAAAAGAGTGCGTCGGCCCTCCGGTCCCTTTCCTGGAGGTCAGGGTGGTGGACGATCAGGATCGGGATGTCCCAACCGGAGAGGTGGGTGAGCTGGTCTGCCGAGGACCCAATGTGATGAAGGGGTACTACAAGGATAGAGAGTCAACCGAAGAGACTCTCAGAGGCGGATGGCTTCATACCGGAGATCTTGGCCGGATGGATGAAGAAGGGTATGTCTATATCGTTGACCGGAAGAAGGATATGATCGTCAGCGGAGGAGAGAATATCTATCCTCGAGAGATCGAGGAGCTGCTTTATCACCATCCGAAGATTCGGGATGTGGCTGTGATCGGAATCCCGGATCCGCTGTGGGGAGAGTCGGTAAAGGCATGCGTCGTGTTGAAACCAGGGGAGAGGATGAAGGAGGAGGAGGTGATCGAATACTGCAAGAGGCATCTTGCCAGCTATAAAAAGCCGAAGTCGGTAGAGTTCGTGGATTCCCTTCCCAGAAATCCTTCTGGAAAAGTCCTTAAAACGGTGTTGAGAAATAGACATCTCAACCGGAAAGGAGAATAGCCATGAAACGATCTTTCGTCTTCATCATTATCTTATGCCTTTTAGCCATCTGGCCAGAAATGGGCGATGCCCAAGAGAAGAGGCTGGTCATCGGAACGGCAAGCACCGGTGGCACATGGTATCCCTTAGGAGGAGGAGTGGCGACCATCATCACCAAATATATTAGAGGGGTGAGCGCTACAGCCGTTCCTTCAGGTGCATCCATTGAAAATATCCGGGCGATTAACAAAGGGACCCAGGATCTGGCCCTCAGCATGCCCGACGTGGCCTATTTTGCGTATCATGGACTGGAGATGTTTAAGACTGAGAGGCACGAGGAGATCCGGGGCCTCTTTTCCACCTATCCCATTGATATTCAATTCTACGTGGAGGAGAAATCGCCGGTAAAATCGATCGGCGATATTAAGGGTAAGAATCTGAGGGTGGCCGTAGGACCTCCTGGAAGCGGGACAGAGGTGATGGCCCGTCTTGTCTTAAAAGAGTATGGGATCACGTATGATGATATCCGAGAACAGTTTATCTCCCATACCGAGGCCACGGCAGCCATGAAGGATGGAAATATCGACGTGGGCATTGTGACGCTGGGAACGCCTGCTCCCACCCTGATGGATTTGACTCAGTACAAGAAGATTCGCTTCTTGGATATTGAACCGGAGATGGCGGATCGGATCAACAAGAAATTCCCGGCCTATTTCCCCAGGATCATCCCGGCAGGAACTTATCCCGGGATGACCAAACCCCATCACACTCTGGCCTGGATGGGCCTTTTTATCGTGCATAAGGACTTCCCTGGTGATCTGGCTTATGAGATCTTAAAGGCGGTCTTCGACCATAAGTCAGAACTGGACGCCATTCATATCCAGTTTAAATCGATCCTTTTGGAGAATGCCAACAAGGGCATGTCCATTCCCCTTCATCCAGGGGCGATCCGATTCTTTAAAGAAAAGGGAATGGCCAAATAACTACATGAAAAGGGCTTATTGATCCATGAGCCATTGGCAGGGAAAGTGAAGAGAGGTTGGTTTCATTTAAGGATCGCCTTTGGCATCAGTCTGACAGGGGTTCTGCTATGGGCTCTCTGGCCGGCCTACTTTTTGGAGGTCAGGAGTTTAAACCAGACGGTCCCCTCTCTTTTTCTTCCTGTCTCATCAGGAGACCATTTCAGCATCTGGTTTCTCCACTCCTATGATCGCGCCTTCTTCCAGGAGAATTATGAGATCGACACCTCTCACGAGATCCTTCTGACTGACATGGTTTTCAAGTCCCATCTCAGCGGCGGAGGTTTCGTCTACCCGAATTTCCATCTCAGACCCGATGGCGTGGGAGAATTGAAGGAGATCAAGAGGCGGATGGCCCGGGTCGAATTTATGATGGGGTCTAAAGATTTAGCCAATCATAAGCTCCTTTGGAAGAGAGGGAAGGTCGATTTATCTGATTTTTTCGAGGCGGGAGAGATCATTCACATCCAGGTGGTTCGGAAGATCAGACTGCTGGAACTGGTGTGGCAAATTTTAGGCAAAGCGGTGAGTCGGAGGACAAAATAGTGGCCGGAGGCAGTCGGATCAAAACGGGACTGATTACGGTGGTGGCAGTCGCCATGTCCCTCTTTCACATTTATACAGCACAGTTCGGTGTCTTTTCTGCACTGGTCCAAAGACCGGTTCACTTAGCCTTTGCCTTTGTCCTCATCTTTCTGCTCCATCCTTCAAAGAAGGAAAAGAAGGGATGGTGGGTTGATCTCTTGGATGGGCTATTTATTATTCTTTCGGTGATCTCATTGATCCATCTTGTCGTAACCTTCAAAGAGATTGTTTTAAGAGGAGGGGCGGCTACGCAGTTAGATATCTGGTTGGGAGGATTGGTTATTCTCTTTGTTTTAGAAGGGACGAGAAGAGTTTTGGGATGGCCCCTTCCCATCATCGCCTCAGCCTTCATCCTCTACGCACTCCTTGGGAAATATATGCCGGGGCTGTGGGGGCATCGGGGGGTCAGCCTCGAAAGTTTGATCAGTTATCAATACCTCACAACAGAAGGGATATTCAGCCTACCCCTCGGCGTCTCTGCCACATTCATCTACATCTTCATTCTCTTTGGTGGGTTTTTAGTGGCCTCCGGGACGGGTGAGTTCTTCATCGATTTTGCTAATTCGATTGCAGGCCATTTAAAGGGAGGACCTGCAAAGGTGGCCGTGGTTTCCAGTGCGTGCTTTGGGACCATTTCAGGAAGCGCTGTGGCCAATGTGGTAGGGACAGGATCGTTCACCATTCCTCTGATGAAGCGACTCGGTTACCGTCCGGCCTTTGCTGGCGCGGTGGAGGCAGTGGCATCGACTGGCGGTCAGATCATGCCGCCTGTGATGGGTGCAGCAGCCTTCATCATTGCAGAGATGCTCGGAATTCCCTACATCCAGGTCGCCATCGCCGCTGCGATCCCTGCCATCCTTTACTATTTTGCATTGATGTATATGGTCCATCTGGAGGCGATCCGGCTGGGGTTGAAGGGCATCCCAAGGGAAGATCTTCCCAATCTATGGAAGAGTTTGAAGGCAAGGGGGTATCTCCTCATTCCAGCCATCCTCCTGGTCTATTGGCTGACTGTCGGTTATTCACCGATGAAGGCAGGTCTCTGGTCCATGGGAGCTGTCTTCGTGTTCAGTTTTTTGAAAAGAATAACACGGATGGGACCAAAGAAGTTAATCGAGGCTCTAAAACGGGGGGGGACAGGATGCCTGGAAGTGGTGACGGCGTGTGCCTGTGCCGGTATCGTCATCGGAGTAGTGACCCAGACCGGGCTGGGTTTGAAATTTTCTACCCTTATCATTGAGGCATCTAAAGGATTTCTCCCTTTGGCCCTGACCTTTATTGCCATCACCTCCTTAATCCTCGGAATGGGGGTGACGACCTCTGCCGCCTATATCCTCACCATCATTCTGGGCGGTCCTGTATTGGTAAGATTGGGAGTCCTCCCTTTGGCTGCCCATCTCTTTGTCTTCTACTATTCGTGTCTTTCTGCCATCACCCCGCCCGTTGCCCTGGCTGCTTATGCAGGGGCAGGCATAGCGGGTGCGAATCCCTTTTCTGTGGGCTTTACGGCGATGCGTCTTGCCTTGATCGCCTATATCGTGCCTTATTTCTTCGTTTTCCAGCCAGTACTGATCTTGCAAGGTCAGTTTTCTGATATTCTGTGGGCATTTTTCACGGCCGTATTGGGTTGCATCGCATTGGGTTCCGGTCTGATGGGCCAGTTGTTGGGACCGTTAGGGATATTCTCAAGATTCGTTCTTGTGGCAGGCGGTTTGGCCTTGATCAAACCCGGAATCTACACAGACCTCTTCGGGATGGCTGCATTGGGTCTCATTTCCAGTCTCCAATGGATTGAGCGTAAAGGTCTTCGCACACATGAACACCGTGGGACATGAAATCTTCGGGGTAATTACAGAACGATGATATCTTCGGTCAGGCCTTATCTGATCTTTTCGGTCCTTTCGGCCCTCTTCGTACTTTCCATGTTTTATCGGGTCTCCAATGCGGTCATCGCTCCCAATCTCATTCGGGATCTGGGCCTCAATGCAGAGACCCTTGGGATTTTAGGGGGTGCTTATTTCTACTCTTTTGCCCTGCTCCAGATCCCCATGGGGCCGATGCTCGACCGGATCGGGCCCCGGATCGTCATGACCTTCTTCCCTCTGGTCGCGGCCTTAGGCGCTTTTCTCTTCGGGCTTGGAGAATCCTTTGTGACAGCGCTTTTCGGAAGGATCATGATTGGAGCAGGGATGGCCTCTGTCCTGATGGGGTCTTTTAAGGTCTTCACCTTAAGGTTTTCTCCGGAGAGGTTTGCCACCCTTGTGGGCATCAACCTTTCGATCGGGACTCTGGGTAACATTATTGCAACCTCTCCTCTGGCTTATCTCGCCTCTACCATCGGGTGGAAGATGACGTTCATCGTTGCCGGTGGTATTACAACCCTGCTCGGTCTTTCGGTTTTTTGGGTACTGGGAGAGGAGAAGGATAAGGCCGGAACTCCGGTTCCTTCTCGTTCATCCGGACCAGCGACCAGCTTTGCTCAATCGGTTCGAATGGTGTGGGGTTCTCTTGCCTTTTGGCAGATGGGGGCAGTTGCTTTTTTCAGATATGGAACCTTCGTCGGTCTTCAGGGTTTGTGGTTGGGTCCTTACCTGATCGATGTGGAGGGGTATTCTCCTATTGAAGCGGGTAATGTATTGATATTTCTATCGGTTGGAATGATTGTGGGAGGGCCGTTTGCAGGACGGCTTTCCGATCGGTTCCCTCGCTCGAGGAAAGAAGTCGCGCTTTGGGGCCTGGCTCTCTACACCCTCTGCCTCTTCCCTCTGGTGGGGGTCTTGAAAATCGAGAGCCCTTTCTGGTATGGTTTTCTCTTCTTTTTCCTCGGTTTCTCGAGCAGCTTTGGAATGTTGATCTATTCGCATGCGATGGCCCTTTTCCCCACGGAGATTTCGGGGACGGTGACGTCATGGGTCAATTTCTTCACGATGTTAGGCGCTGCGACCGTGATGCCTGCTTTGGGTAGGGTGATCGAATCCTTCTCCCGTCAGGGGAGTATCTATCCTGAAGAGGCCTATCACCTCTCATTCCTTTTTTGTTTCCTGGGGATGATGGCCAGCCTGATCTTTTATGCCTTCTGTGAGAAGGAGAAGAAGAGCTGAAAATTGCTCGAAAAGGTCTTGACAATAGAATCAATTTGTAGTTTTATTGGGAGGAATTTCCTTGGGTTCTAACGAGGAGAGATGGGATGGAGGAAACCTAAGAGAAAGGAGGAATTAAGATGAAATTTGGAAGCAAGATCTGTTTGGTCGTCGGTTTAATCATTTGTCTTAGTTTTCCGTCTTTGGTCATGGGTCAGGAGAAGGTCGATTTGAAGATGATGACAGGCCCGATGGGGGGCTCCTGGTATCCATTGGGCGGAGCCATTGCAGATGCCATCCAGAAAGAGATTCCCGGAGTGACGTTGACCGTGGCTCCCGGCGGTGGAGTGGCCAACGTAGAGGCTGTGGAATTCGGGAAATGTGACATCGGTTTCTCCAACTCCAGTTCAGGCGTGGACGCCATTTATGGCCGGCCGCCCTTCAAGCAGAAGATTACGAATATGAGGCAGCTGGCCAACCTTTATCCTCAGTATTTCCAGATCGTCGTTCTGGAGGATTCGGGGATCAAATCGGTCTCGGACTTGAAAGGGAAAGTGATCTCGCCTGGCCCTAAAGGTCATACCGGCGAGTTTGCGGCTCGCCAGGTTTTGGAGATCTATGGACTTTCGTACAAGGATATGTCCAAGGTCCATCACGTTGGATATAGCGATACGGTGGCCCTGATGAAGGATGGTCATTGCGATGGGTGGATGCTTTGCACCACGATTCCGGCTGCATCGATCATGGACTTGGCCTCCTCCCGAAAAATTCGCCTGATCAGTCTGCCTGAGGATAAGATTAAGGCTATGCAGAAACTCAACGCTGGTTACATTCCGCGACTTATCCCTAAGGGGACGTACCAAGGGGTTGATTACGATGTCCACGGATTTGGATTCTTCACCCATCTGATCATCAGCGCCAAACTGCCTGACGACCTGGTTTATAAGATCACCAAAACCATGGCAAAGAATCTTCCCCGTTTCGGCGATGTGGTCAAGGACATGAAGGGCGTGACGCCAAAGGATCTGGCATTGGATATCGGGATTCCCTTCCATCCTGGAGCGCTCAAATACTTTAAGGAGATCAAAGCGCTTTAACCTCGGCTTTCTGTTCTTCGTGAGGGGGCAAGGGATTGATTCCCTTGCCCCCTCTCGAATCCTCCTCCAATAATAAGAGTTGATGAGGGACAAGGGATTCTTATGTCTATTATCTTCCATGCATTGATGACCAAAATAATCGCACTGATTGCGATATCGATGTCTGTTTATCATCTTTACACTGGTTACTTTGGCGTGCCCGAGGCGCTCCTTCACCGGTCCACTCACCTCCTCTTTACCCTGGTGCTGATCTTCTCTCTCTTCCCACTTTCTCAGAAGGAGTGGGGGAAAAGATCTCGCTGGATTGATGGAATTCTCGTCCTGCTGACCTTGGTCTCCATCGGCCATCTTTTTGTCAACTATGAGTACGTGATCACCCGTTACCCTTATGTCCATCCGCTGACCCGTAGCGATATCATATTTGGCGTTCTTGTCACCCTGCTCCTCATCGAAGCCTGCCGCCGGGTGATCGGGCCTGCCCTTCCCATCACGGCAGGAGTTTTCCTGCTTTACGCCTATATTGGCCCGTACTTTCCGGGTTTGCTCCGGCATACCGGCTTCACCACCGAGGCCATTGTGGATCAGCTCTACATGGCCACAGAAGGGATCTTTGGGATTCCTTTGGGAGTTTCCGCAACCTATGTGATCCTTTTCATTATCTTCGGTACTTTTTTGGAGAAGTCGGGAACAGGGCAGCTCTTCATGGATTTTGCTTCGGCCATTACTGGCTGGACCCGGGGAGGGCCGGGGAAGATTTCCTGCATCTCGAGTGCCCTTTTTGGAACGATCTCCGGAAGTGCTGTGGCCAATGTGATGGTCGACGGGTGGTTGACCATTCCTCTGATGAAGCGCACCGGATTTAAACCTCCTTTTGCCTGTGCTGTAGAAGCTGCAGCCTCCACCGGCGGTCAGATCATGCCTCCGGTCATGGGCGCAGCCGCCTTTGTGATGGCCGAATTCCTCGGCGTCCCTTACATCACCATCTGTCTTCATGCCATGATCCCCGCAGTCCTTTATTATTTTGCCCTTTTCATGTCGATCCATTTTGAGGCAGGAAGGATGGGGCTAAAGGGATTACCTAAGGAAGAGCTTCCCCGGATAAAGCAGGTTTTGGTCACGAGAGGCCACATGTTTATCCCCCTTGGCGTCATCGTTTACATGATGAGCGCAGGGTACACGCCCATGTATGCCTGTATCTATTCTACGGTCACTGTTGTCATCCTCTCTTTTCTTCGAAAGGAGACCCGCATGGGCTTCCGGTCGATCCTGAGGGCCCTTGAAGAAGGGGCTAAAAATACGCTGGGTGTGGCTTCGGCCTGCGCCTGTGCAGGGATTGTCATCGGAGTGATCAATCTCACGGGGCTGGGATTGAAGTTCACCAGCCTCGTCCTCTTTGTGGCTGGTGAATCGCTCATCCCTGCCCTTATCCTGACCATGCTGGCAGGGGTGATCTTGGGGATGGGCATGCCCACTACCCCTGCTTATATCGTCCAGGCTGCATTGCTCATTCCAGCGCTGATCAAACTTGGAGTGATGAAGATTGCAGCCCATATGTTCGTCTTCTATTTCTCCACCATTTCGGCCATCACACCACCGGTGGCCATGGCGGTTTATGCGGCTTCAGGAATCGGCGGAGCGAAGTTATGGCCCACAGGTATCTGGGCGATGCGCGTAGCGGCCACCGGGTTTATCGTTCCATTTATGTTTGTCTATGGTACCTCTCTGCTCTTTGTGGGTTCGGCCTTCGACATTATCACATCGGGCCTCAGCGCCTCTTTTGGGGTCATTGCTCTGGCCGCTGGGATGATGGGATGGTTTGTGAAAGAGCTCAAACCATGGGAACGGATCGTTTTGGTCGCTGCCGCACTCCTGCTCATCAACCCCGGCCTTTTAACGGATGGCATCGGATACTTCTTGTTCGCCTTCATCTTCTTCAAACAGAGGTACTGGGGTCGTTCCAATTGAGATATAGAAAGCCTTAAAAAAATCTGCTGCGAAAACGATATCGTGCCTGGAGCTGCTTTCAATGTCTCCCAAAAGCAGCCCCTGAAAAGAGTTTAAGGCGAAAGGAAGGAAAATGAAGAAAGCGGTCATCATCAGTGCAGTACGAACCCCTGTCGGGAGATATATGGGAGCTCTCAAAGAGGTCCCCGCATATGACCTGGCTGCTTTGGTCTTAAATGAGGCAGTCAGAAGGGCAGGGTTGGATCCGATCCGTGTGGACGAGGTAATTCTGGGTCAGTCCTATCAGAGCGGTGAGTATGTCAACATCGCTCGCATGTCTCTGCTCAAGGCAGGATGGCCTGACTCTGTCCCCGGGATTACTCTCGATCGACGCTGTTGTACGGGCCTGGATTCAATCTGTTTTGCAGCCATGGCCATCCAATCTGAACATGCCGAGATCATCGTCGCAGGTGGGGTGGAAAACATGAGCCAGGCCGAGTTTTACCTGCCAGGTGAGATCAAATGGGGAATCGGTGGAAAAAGAGGGATGCCAAGGGGACATGGGGATCTTTCCCTGTGGGGAATCCCTTTTTACGATCGGATTCAAAGGGCGAGGGTGATGTCCCAGCCCGAGGAGAGGTATGGAATACTCCCAACGATGATGTCCTGGGCTGAGACGGCTGCGAAGGAGGAGGGCATTTCTCGCGAGGATTGTGACCGTTGGGCCTTGGAAAGCCATCGGAAGGCCTGCCGGGCGATCGAATCAGGAAGATTTAAAGAGGAGATCGTCCCTGTCTCCATCCCTCAGCCCAAAGGAGGTTCCTTGATCGTTGACCGAGATGAGAACCCGAGGGCTGACACGACCCTGGAACAGTTGGCCAGGCTCAAGCCTGTGATCGGAGGTGTCTGTACAGCAGGGAATTCGTCCTCGGAGAACGATGGTGCTGCAGTCTGTGTGATCACTTCTGAGGAGAAGGCGAAAGAGCTCGGAGTGAGGCCCTTTGCCTCGATCAGGGCCTTTGCTGTTGCGGGTTCTGATCCGAGGCGCACCTATGTAACCGTCCCTCTGGCAGTGGAGAAGGTCATGAAGAGGAGCGGCCTGAAGATGGATCAAATCGATTTGATAGAGATCCAGGAGGCCTTTGCTGCCCAGGTGCTGGCGGATCTGAAGGGCATGAAGCTTACAGAGAAGGATTATCCGAGAATAAACGTGAACGGCTCTGGCATCTCCCTGGGACATCCTATCGCATGCACCGGGACGAGGGTCCTGGTGACTCTGCTCCATGAGATGAGGAGGCGAAACAGCCGCTATGGCCTCGAGTGTATCTGTGGTGGAGGAGGGCTGGGCATCGCAGCCATCTTCGAAAGGGAGACTATAGAACCGTAAAATTAGAAAACACCCCTCTCCCTTGATGGGAGAGGGTGGGGGGTGAGGGTGAATAATAGAATCATTTTCCCCCTCCCCTTCGGTAATTATTTGGGATTTGGAGCTTGTGTTTTGGATTTTTGGTGCAAAGAGACAAAAGGGGAATTGTATGTCCTACCATAACTTGATTTATGAAACAGATAATGGAGTGGCTATCATCAAGGTGAACCGGCCTGAGGTTCGAAACGTTCTGAACTGGGAGACCTGGATGGAGTTGGAGGATGCGCTAAATCGCCTGCACGCCGACCCGCAGCTCAGAGCAGGGGTGATTACAGGGATGGGGGAGGCGTTTATTGCTGGCGCTGATCTCCGTATGCTTAAGGAAAGGAGGCCTCAGGATGCAGTCCAAGCCTCAAAGAAGGCAAATCAAATCTTGCTCTTCATGGAATCGATGGACGAACCGATGATCGCTGCGATCAACGGCTGGGCCCTCGGAGGCGGATGTGAGATCGCCCTGGCCTGCGATATTCGGATCGCGAGCGATAGAGCGCAGATCGGTCAGACAGAGGTCAGGGTGGGGATCATGCCTGGCTATGGAGGCAATGTCCGTCTGATGAGGCTGATCGGCCCAGGCCGGGCCAAAGAGATGATCTATACAGGAAGAATTGTTAATGCTCAAGAGGCGGAGAGGATCGGTCTGGTCAACCGGGTGGTGCCGCATGAGAAATTGATGGAGGAGGCACTGGCAGTGGCCAGACAGATTGCCCAGGGGCCGGCTGCCGTCCATTTGGCAAAAAAATCGATCTTTCAGGCGTCCCAGAATTCCTTCGCGGAGGCACTGGATAAAGATTCGGAGCTTTACGGAGAGGTTTACAGGACTGAGGATTTTAAGGAAGGGGTGACCGCTTTTTTGGAGAAAAGGAGGCCGGTTTTCAAAAATAGGTAATTCAAAAAATCTCAGTGAACGACGTACGATGAAAAATGTAACTGGAGACCGTATGGATGACATTCGGCAGATCGTTTCCTTCGGAGGAAACTCCCCCCGATTTGACGAGACGGTCTTTATCGATCCGACGGCAAAGCTGATCGGAGATATCCTCCTCGGATCTGGCGTCAGCATCTGGCCATTTGCCCTCCTGAGGGCGGATAGCAACCGAATCACTGTCGGAGATCGTTCTGCTCTATTGGATAAGGTTTTAATCGAATCGCCAAAGGACAATCCTGTGGTGATCGAGAAGGAGGTGTTGATCAGCCACGGCGCCATCCTCCATGGTTGCACCGTCAGGGAAGGGGCAATCGTTGGCATCGGAGCCATCATCTTAGATGGGGCTGAGGTGGGACGGAATTCGATCGTGGGCAGTGGAAGCCTTATTCCTCCGGGGATGAAGATACCTGACCGGTCACTGGTTCTGGGAATCCCGGGCAAGGTGGTGAGAGGGCTTGATGAGGCCGATCTGAAGAGATCGAAGGAGCAGTTGATCGAAGCCTATGAGAAGTCGAGAAAGTATCTGGAGATATTTGGCAGAAGAGGGGACCATGTTTTTTGAATTGAGTGAAGCGCACAAAGAATTTCAGAAAAGGGTTCAGAGGATTTGCGAAAGGGAAGTAAGCCCATTGGTCGAAGAGTATGAGAGAAAGAAGGAATTTCCCCTCCCTCTTTACCGCACGTTTGGGGCGGAAAGGCTCCTCTGTCTCCGATGTCCGAAAGAGTACGATGGGCCCGGTCTGGATAAGGTCTCGGAATGCGTCTGCATGGAGGAGTTGAATCGGATCTGCGCAGGCATTGGAGCGGGTTTCATGGTCCATGGGGGCCTGGCCACGGACCCCATCCTCCGGTTTGGTTCCGAAAGTCTGAAGCAGACCTATCTGCCTCGTGCGGTTCGAGGTGAGAAGATCGGTGCCTTTGCCTTAACCGAACCTGATGCAGGGTCTGATGCTGCAAGCATTCGGACCATAGCGTCGAAGGATAAAGATGGATATCGTCTAAACGGCTCAAAGACATTCATCACCAATGGCACCATCTGCGATTTTGTCACGGTTGCTGCTTACACCGACCCGGGGAAGAGGGGCATCGGGATCAACCTCTTCGTCGTGAACCGGGAGGATGAAGGATTTTCCGTTATCAAGAAGCTGAGAAAGCTGGGAAATCATACTTCAGATACGGCCGAGCTTGCCTTTGATGGCTGTTATGTTCCACGGGAGAGGATGATCGGAGAGAGGGAAGGGGGCGGATTGGAACAACTCGAAGAGACCCTCAAGTCGGGCAGGATCACCTATGGGGCGAGAAGCACAGGGGTGGGACAGGCCACATTTGATGCCACGCTCTCTTATGTCAAACAGGCCCGGAGGCATGGGGAACCTTTGAAAAGGTCGCAGGCGATTCGTTTTCTTCTCGCAGAGATGGCCACCTCTGTCGAGGTCATGCGGTATACGACCTACCGGGGGGCATGGCTTTTCGACCAGGGCATTGCCACGATGAAGGATGCCTCCATGGTGAAGCTCTTCTGCAGCGAATCGGTCCAGAAGATTGTCCAGAAGGCCATGGCGATTCAGAAGGCCGCTGGCCTCTTAATGGAGAATCCCATTCAGAGATTTCTTCGTGACGCAAGGCTCTTTAAGATTCCGGAAGGAACCTCCGAAGTCCACCACCTGGTGATCGCAAGGGAGTTGGGACTCTAAATTCTAAGCAAATTTAAAACCTAAAACCCAAAAGATGATAGCGCTTTGAGTTTTTTTAGGGTTTTGAGTTTAGGATTTAATATTTTTGTTTCGGTTTCTATAAGGGGGAAAGATGGATTTCAATTTGACTGAGGAGCAGAGAGATATTCAAAAGGCGGCAAGGGAGTTTGCGCAGGGAGAGTTTGATCCGGATCTGACGATTGAAATGGATCAGGCTGGAAAATTCCCTGAATCGATATGGAAGAAGGCTGCCAGGCTCGGCTTTATCGGGATTCATTATCCCGAGGAGTATGGCGGCCAGGGTTTCGGGCTCTTTGAGGCGATCCTAACGGTTGAGGCATTCTGCAGGGTCGATTCCGGATTGGGAAGTGCCCTTTGCAGCGTTGATAGAGGGGTGGAGGTCATTCTGAAATTTGGATCCGATGGGCAGAAGAGAAATCTCCTTCCCCCTTTGGCAAAGGGAGAGAAACGGTTGACCGTCGCCTTTGCCGAGTCGGAAGACGCGTGGGGTCTTTCCCTTCTCGCCGCCTCTGCAAAAAGGGAAGCCGATGGTTATCTCCTCCAGGGAGAGAAGCGATTTGTAGCCAATGGGCCACTGGCTGACACATTCCTGATCGTTTGCAGGGAGCCAAAGGAGGGGCTGATCAACCTGATCGTTGATAAGGTTGACGGTATCGAAATTCTTCCGGTCGAAAAGGTCGGACTGAGAACGATCCCTTTTGGAGATCTTCGTCTGAGAGGTGTTCGTGTCCCTCTGGAGATGCGAATAGGAGGGGAGGACGAAGGCAGCGCTCAGGTCCTCCATTTTCATCAGACGATGGGCTTGAAGAGCGCGGCCCAAGCCCTGGGCATGGCCCAGGGCGCTTTCGATCGGGCGATGCAGTACGCCAAACAAAGAGAACAGTTTGGTCGAAGGCTTTCGCAGTTTCAGGTCATCCGGCACAAGCTGGCTGATATGGTCGTTTCCATTGAGGTGAGCCGCTGGCTCACCTATAAAGCAGCTGCAGAATACGACCAGGGGAAAAACGAAGGCGATTCGCTCTCGATTGCTCAAATCGAGGCTGGAAGAAGATTGATCTCAGTGGTTGATGAGGCCCTTCAGATTTTTGGGGGCTACGGTTACATGGCAGAGCAGGAGATTGAACATTATTACAGGGATGCCTGGGCGATCGGAGCAGAACTGGGAACGGAAGAGGAACATAAGGACGAGATTGCAAGGAGGGCATTGGGCGGATCGTGATGACGAGACGTTTGACTTCTCAGGGACAGGTCTCTTATATTTGTTTATTATTATCCCGAAGAAGGAGAGCGAGTGATGATCATCACCATCAATCCGAAGAATCCCCAGCCGAGATTGATTCGAAAGGTCGTTGAAATTCTCGGCAATGGAGGAGTCATTGCTTATCCCACCGATACGGTCTACGGATTGGGCTGTGACCTTTTCAACCCGGATGCGATCCGAAAGATCCATCGCCTGAAAAAATTGGATGGGAAGAAACCATTGAGCTTCATCTGTTCGGACCTGAAGGACATCAGCCGATATGCCTACGTCTCCAATTACGCCTATAAGACGATGAAACGGTTGCTGCCGGGCCCATACACGTTTATTTTAAAGGCGACCAAACTGGTCCCGAAGATCGCCATGACCAGGCAGAAGACGGTCGGTATCCGTATCCCTGACAACCGGATCTGCCTCAGCCTCGTACGGCAGCTGGGCCATCCGATTATCAGCACGAGCGTTTCTAAACCTGACGAGAGCCTCTACAACGACCCCACCGAGATTGAAGAGCGTTTCGGAAAGCAGTTGGATCTTGTCGTCGATGGAGGGCTGATCGTCGCTGAGCATTCCAGCATCATTGACCTCACCAACGACTTTCCAAAAATAGTCAGAAAAGGGAAAGGGGACGTCAGCCTTTTTAAATGAGGGAGGCGTCTCCAGAAGGAGGAGAAGAGAATGGGGAGGAAGAGCCTTGCACCAACGACCATGCTTTTTCCCACGCCCGTCGTCCTGCTGACCTGCGTGGATGAAAGAGGAAAGCCCAATATCATCACCCTGGCCTGGGTGGGGGTGGTCAATTCAGAACCTCCCATGATCGGGGTCTCGATCCGGCCCAGTCGGTACTCCCACGGCTGTGTGAGCAGGGCGAGAGAGTTCGTGGTCAATCTCCCTACTGCCGAGATGGTCAGAAAGGTGGATGCCTGCGGCATCCTCTCAGGGAAAGAGACGGATAAGTTTGCCTCGTTGGGGTGGAAGCCGGTTCCAGCCGAGAAGGTGAGCCCTCCGCTGATCGATGAATGCCCTGTCCAGATGGAGTGCAAGGTCAAGGAGAAGATCTCCCTGGGCAGCCACGATCTCTTCCTCGGAGAGATTGTCGCACTCCATGTGAAGGAGGAGATTCAGAAGGAGAAAGGTCGTATCGATATTGCCAAAGCCCTTCCCTTTGTCTACTGCCCGGGCGCGCATGAATACTGGGATCTTGGGAAATCGATCGGCCACTACGGTTTCACAAAAGGCAAGCCATGATCATTGACTGCCATACCCACATCTTTCCTGACGAAGTCAGGAGGGAGCGGGCGCCCTTCTTCGAGAAGGATCAGGGGTTCGCTTCGATCTATAAAAACCCGAAGGCAAAGATGGCAGGGGTTGAAGATCTGATCGCCTCAATGGATGAGTCAGGCGTAGCGCAATCGGTTGTCTGCGGTTTTCCCTGGGGCCGACGAGATCTATGCTCCCTCCATAACCAGTATCTCCTTGAGTCTGTCTCCCGATATCCTGATCGTTTGGTCGTTTTTATTACGCTCCTCTGCTCCGATCCTGACTGGTCAGAAAGAGAATGGGATCGGTGCAGGAAGGCCGGGGCAAGAGGGGTTGGCGAGATGGCTTTCTATGGGCGAGAGATGACTTCCCAGGACATCAAACTCATGAGGCCCATCTTTTTAGAGATGGAGAAAGAGAGGACGCCCCTCCTCCTCCATACCAACGAACTTGTGGGCCACCGCTATCCTGGGAAGGGGATCACCCCCCTCGAGAGGTTCTATGATCTCATCCTCTCTTTCCCGGAGCTTCCCGTTATATTGGCCCATTGGGGCGGAGGGCTCCCTTTCTACGAACTGATGCCCGAGGTGGCAAAGGCCATGGCGAATGTCTATTACGACACGGCCGCATCGCCTCTGCTCTACTCGAAGAAGATTTATTCGATCGTCAGTCAGATTGCAGGTGCAGAAAAAATTCTCTTTGGCACGGACTTTCCTCTTGCTTCGCCCCGGAGATATCTTGAGGAACTGGAAGAGTCAGGCCTGTCGAAAGAGGATCTGGAAAAGATCCTCGGCCTCAACTTCCTGAGGTTGGTCGATAGGAAGCAGGAGATCTCCAGATGAAGCCTGCTGGTAGGCAGGGGCTTCGTAACCGTAACCCCGGAGCGTCTCCATTATTCGTGCTTGGCGGCCCGTCGTGAAAGGTCACTTTGAACTCTGTCTCATCAGCGTCGATCTTCCCTCAGCAAGAATCGTCCCATCCTTCCCGGTGATCCGGGCCTTTGCCCTAACCAACCGCTTGTTCACCTCAATAATCTCTCCATGAACGAATAAGGGCTCGAGAATCGGGGCAGGTTTCTTGAACCTGATCTCCAGAGAAACGGTCACCGTGTTGTATCCCAGTTCGTAAGACAGCTTGGCCATGGCCTCATCGAGAAGCGTGCTGATGATCCCCCCATGGACAATCCCATCCCAGCCCTGAAAATTGGGGCCTGCGGTGAAAATCGTTTTCAGGGTCTGCCTTTCCTTATCGATATCAAATTTCAAATGCAGTCCACCGGGATTCTTTTCTCCGCAGACAAAACAATTTCCATAAGATTCAAATTTCATCTCTTTCCTCTCAATTTAGACCTCTGTTCTTGATGCGAGTACTCCCACCGTAAGACCATATTCAGTCCGAGGCCTTACCCCCGGGCCCCTTGTCCGCTAAATTCATGGATTTGACTTGTTTTTACCGGTATCATAATATAGGTTAAATAGCGAAGCTGTCAACAGGGTGGATTGGGGTGAGAGAAGACGATCATTATCTCCAGGTAGCGGTTGCCGCAGCGAAAGAGGCTGGTCGGATCCAGATGGAACACTATGGCCATTCCCATTCGGTGGAGTACAAAGGTGAGATCGATCTGGTGACCATGGTCGATAAACTCTGCGATCGGACGATCAGGGAGAGGATTCGGGACTCCTTCCCGGAGCACGACCTCCTGACAGAGGAGAGCTCTTTTGAAAGAAGAGGATCTCCGTGGAGGTGGATTATCGATCCCCTGGATGGGACAACGAATTATGTGCACGGGTTTCCCTGTTTCTGTGTTTCGATTGCGCTGGAAATCGAGGGCGAGGTGAGATTAGGGGTGGTCTACAATCCCATCCTGGATGAGCTCTTCTATGCGGAGCGTGGAAAAGGGGCCCATCTCAATGGGAAGCGGATCTCGGTCTCCAGTGAGGATCAGCTCGATCGAAGCTTTCTGTGCACGGGCTTTCCCTATGATGTTCGGGAGAACGGTGATTTCTATCTCCGTTATTTTCGTGAGTTTATGATGAAAAGCCTTGCGATTCGGCGACCGGGATCTGCGGCCATCGACCTCTGCTATCTCGCAGCAGGTCGGTTTGATGGATTCTGGGAGTTGAAGCTTCATCCCTGGGATGTGGCTGCAGCCAGCCTGATCGTTTTGGAGGCAGGTGGAAAGGTGACAGACTTCCGGGGAGGCCCTTTCAGTATCTATTCCCGGGAGATTCTTGCGTCCAATGCCCTGATCCATGAAGAGATGCTCCAGGTGATCCGATATGTGAACAGCATAGGGCATAGCACCTAACCCGCATCTTTACCGCTTCCCGTTTTGAGGGGATGGGATGAGGAGATGGGGAGATAAGGAGATGGGGAGTAGCCGCAACCTTCAGGCTGCGCAATAAGAGGCGATGGGTATCGGAAAACAATCTGATCTTTTCGAAAAGAAAGGGAAGGAGCTGCTCGAAAGAGAGGCTCCTCTGGCCGACCGGATGAGGCCCAGGACATTGGAAGAGTTCGTTGGCCAGGAACACCTTCTGGGTCCCGGAAAGGTTCTCCGTCAGGCCATTGAGACGGATCACCTTCCATCCATGATCTTATGGGGTCCACCTGGTTCGGGAAAGACCACGCTGGCCATGATCGTCGCCTCAACAACAGGGGCCCAGTTTATCGCTTTCAGTGCTGTTCTCTCGGGTGTGAAAGAGATCAAGGAGGTCATCAAAGAGGCAAACGACGAATGGAGATACCGGAAGAGGAGGACGGTCCTCTTTGTAGATGAGATCCACCGTTTCAACAAGGCCCAGCAGGATGCCTTTCTCCCCCATGTGGAGAAGGGGACGATCATTCTGATCGGTGCGACCACAGAGAATCCCTCGTTTGAGGTGATCTCTCCTCTGCTTTCCCGCACCAAGGTTTTTACCCTTCATGCTCTGACAGAGGAGGAGATTGAGGTGATCCTGAAACGGGGGTTAACCGATAAGGAACGAGGGCTGGGAAAGTACCCAGCCGTGATCGAGCCTGAAGTGATCAAGGGGATCTGTCGTTTGGCCAATGGAGATGCAAGGATAGGACTGAATACCTTAGAGATGCTCGTTCTCACCACCTCTCCAAACACAAAGGGGCTTCGCCATATCAGGATGGAGGATTTAAAGGAGGTCCTTCAGAGAAAGGCCTTTCTTTATGACAAATCCGGAGAGGAGCACTATAATCTCATTTCGGCCTTTCACAAGAGCCTGAGGGGAAGTGATCCGGATGCAGCCCTTTACTGGCTCGGGAGAATGTTAGAAGCTGGAGAGGATCCTCTTTACATTGCCCGGCGGATGATCCGGTTTGCTTCAGAGGATGTCGGAAATGCCGATCCTCAGGCCTTACAGATTGCTGTCTCAGCGATGGAGGCCTTTCACTTTATTGGTTTGCCCGAAGGCGATTTGGCCCTTGCCCAGGCTGCGCTCTACCTGGCCACTGCTCCGAAATCGAACTCCATCTACACGGCATACCAGAGGGTTCAGAGAGATGTTCGGGAACTCGAAAACTTGCCTGTTCCCCTCCATATCAGAAATGCGCCCACCTCTTTAATGGAGGATCTGGGGTACGGAAAAGGATATAAGTACCCGCATGACTATCCGGACCACTTTGTCGAAGAGGAGTATCTTCCCGAGAACCTGAAGGGAAGAATTTACTATGATCCTTCGGATCAGGGCTTTGAGAAAGAGATTAAGAAGAGATTGGAAGGCTGGAGGGGGAGGAAGAGAGAGAGGACGTAAGGTCGAGGCAAATGAAGATTGTGACCGTGATTGGGGCAAGGCCCCAATTTATTAAAGCCGCTGCAGTTAGCCGGGCCATACAGGCATTCAACCGGAGCCGTCCTTCGAAGATAAGGATTCAAGAGATTTTGGTCCATACGGGCCAGCATTACGATTATCTGATGGACAGGGTCTTTTTTGAGGAACTTAAACTTCGGACTCCGCAGTACCATCTGGGCGTTGGATCTGGTTCTCATGGCAGACAGACCGGATTGATGCTCGAGAGAATTGAGACCGTTCTTGAAAGAGAGAAACCCGACAGGGTCATGGTCTATGGCGATACAAATTCAACACTGGCAGGGGCCCTCGCTGCGGCAAAGTTGAATATTCCGGTGGCCCACGTGGAGGCAGGATTGAGGAGTTATAATCGTATCATGCCCGAGGAGATCAACCGGCTTCTCACAGATCACCTCTCCACATTCCTTTTCTGTCCCACTGCCCAGGCTGTAAAGAACCTGGCAAAAGAAGGCATAAAGGATGGTAAGACGAAAATCGTTAAGAAAGTCGGCGACGTCATGTACGATTCCGTGCTTTACTATTCCAAATTGGCCGAAAAAGAGTCCACCATTCTAAGAGATTTAAATCTTATTACTCGGCACTCCGCATTCCGAAATCTGAAATCCCGCTCATTCGCTCCGAACTCCCTGCCTGTCCGGCAGGCAGGCGAACTCGAAACCCCCAACTATTATTTGGCTACCCTTCACCGATCTGAAAACACGGACAACCCTAAGAGATTGAAATCTATTTTGGCCGCGCTGAATGAAATCGGAAAAGAGGTTCCCGTCATTCTCCCCCTCCATCCACGGACGAAGAAGATGATAAAACGCTTTCATCTCATCTCCGAAACCCGATGGGTTAAGCTGATCGACCCGCTTTCCTATCTCGATATGATAAAATTGGAAAAACATGCAAAGGCCATTCTGACTGATTCAGGGGGCGTCCAGAAGGAGGCGTACTGGTTTGGAGTTCCCTGTTTTACCTTAAGGGACGAGACCGAATGGGTTGAGACAGTGGAGAGCGGATGGAATGTTTTGGTGGGAGCGGAGAAGAGAGGCATTGTGAAGGCTGTGAAAGATGCGATGGGGAGAAGGAGGATCCTGAGACATAGAGGGATATTTGGAGATGGAAAAGCAAGTGAGAAGATAATCCAAATAATAATGGAGTACGCTTCCCATCCTAAAAAAATCTACGTGATGGATGTATAGATTTAAGGTCGAAAGGAGAGGACACAGAAGCTATGTTGAGCTTATGCTTACCATTATCATAATAAGCAGCTTTTTGGTTGCCTAAGACAAGAAAATCAAAGCGACTTTTTACATTTAACAATTTCCTTTTTACAATACGAACCCTTTTGCCCAGTCCACTGGCACAAACTGAAAAACTTCTGTGGCCGAATTGAATGAAATTCGGGGTGGCGGAAGCTTGGGTAAAAACTGTCAAAATGCGGGCACCTGTGAGTCTTGGATTGAAAGGCCCTAAAAAAAGCTGGACATGTCAAATGAGTTGTGATATCCAAAAAGATAAAATTTGACGAGACCATAATGGCAGAGATTACAAGAAGAGACCTTTTTGATACGCTGAACGATTTTTACGAAAAGATCCTTAAGCCACATTTTGGTCGAATCGAGAAGCGGCTTGACGAACACGATCAAAAATTTAGAGATATCCTTCAACATTTTGATCAGATTCATCAAAGGCTTGAAAGGCTCGAAACTGAGTATTATTCGATAAAGGCAGGTCTTGACAGGGTCGAACAACGTCTTGATAAAGTTGAACAACGTCTTGATACACTTGAACAGGGTCAACGTGAAATTATGGAGAAACTCGACAAAGAGATTTCGCTCAGGGAAACCCTTGAAAAGGAGATAAAAGACCTTAAGCATCGTGTCTCTTTGCTCCAAGAGCGAATCGATGACCTTGAAAAACGTCTCAAAACCTTCTCATGATCAGACGAAAGTTCCTTTAATGGGTGACCCCAAAGTTCTTCTTAACATTAAACTTTGAACTTTTTTACTTTGAACCTCGAACTTCGAACGTTGAACTTAGAAAAACCAAACAGACCAAAAAGACATTTTTGTTCTCGCAATGGTACCATAAAGAACAAAAGAATCCGTAATGGTACTTGCTGATTCTACCACATTACAGAACTGGAGATCGGCCATGACTGAAATTACTAAAAAGGATATTTTAGAGGCATTGCAAGAATTCTCAAATAAGACTTTGGACCCGAAATTTGAGAAGATAGACAAACGTTTCGAGAACATGGATCAGCGATTTGAGAACATGGATCAACGTTTTGAGAAGATAGACAAACGTTTCGAGGACATGGATCAACGATTTGAGAACATAGATCAACGCTTCGAGAAGATAGACAAACGTTTCGAGAACATGGATCAGCGATTTGAGAAGGCGGATTATCGGATTAACGCTCTCGATCACAAAGTTGATCAATTCAAGGAAGAGATTATTCATCAGTTCCATGTTATTTCTGAAGATGTGATTTCCCAGGTGAAGCTTGTTGCAGAAGGCGTGATGAATCTGGATGAGAAATTTACACGGGAGATAGCCAACTTTCGGAGAGAGAATGAGCAGGCTCATCAGGAGATCATGGCTATGATTAAATTTTCCTACGCTGAGTTAGACAGGCGGATTTCTACCCTCGAATCTGAAGTTCAAGATTTAAAACGCCGAATGGATCAGATTGAGCGGAGATCCGTTTCTTAGGATGTCAGCGCTTTGGAGAAGCCGCATTTCCGCCCATACCTGTTAGCGCAATAAACGACAGAAACCAGACAGACCGAATCAACAGAGACAGACCGGACAAACCAGAGTGATCTTTTGTCAAGCTTGACAAGATTTGGCCTCTGTGGTTAAAAATAATCAATTCGGAACTTCAGGATAGGCTCACGGATTATGGCTAAGATCTTGGTCACCGGTGGGGCTGGTTTTATTGGAAGCCATCTCTGTGATTATCTCCTGAGAAACGGAAACGATGTCCTCTGCGTGGACAACCTCTTTTCCGGAGCGAAGGACAATATCCGGTCGCTCCTGGCGAATCCCTATTTTGAATTTATCCGTCATGATATCATCCATCCTTTTTTCGCGGAGGTCGATCAGATCTACCATTTAGCCTGCCCGGCCTCTCCAGTCCATTATCAATATAACCCCATCAAGACGATAAAAACCAATGTGATGGGTACGATTAATATGTTAGGGTTGGCCAAAAGGATAAAGGCGAGGATACTTTTGGCCTCTACCTCAGAGGTCTATGGAAATCCAGGGATTCATCCCCAGCCGGAGACTTACTGGGGCAATGTCAATCCGGTCGGTCTGAGGAGCTGTTATGATGAAGGCAAAAGGGTGGCTGAGACCTTAATGATGGATTATCACAGACAGAACCATGTCGCTATTCGGATCGTCCGGATCTTCAATACGTACGGGCCCCGCATGGCGATTAACGATGGCCGGGTGATCAGTAATTTTATCGTCCAGGCCCTTAGAAATGAGGACCTGACGGTATATGGAGATGGGAACCAAACTCGCTCCTTTTGCTATATTTCCGATTTGGTCGAGGGAATGGTCAGGATGATGGAGACCTCTGATACCATCGGTCCGATCAACTTGGGCAATCCGAATGAAAAGAGCATCCTGGAGATCGCCAAAAAGATTCTGACGATGACCGGAAGCAAATCGAGGATCGTCTATAACTCCTTACCATCAGACGATCCTGAACGGCGGTGTCCGGATATCAGTCTTGCCCGGAGGATATTGAATTGGCAGCCCAGAGTATCATTAGAGGAGGGCCTTGAAAAAACAATCCAATACTTCAAGACCAAACTGAATCGCTCAGATTCTTTAGAGAACAGATAAAGGAAATCAGTAAAGTCAAGCTTACCGTGCGGCCGCACGGGACATCTTCGCATCTTCAGCGAAAACTTCCAACGCACATCCATCTGACTTCGACCTTGCTCAAGTGCTCTTTTCGCATTTATTCCCGGTCCTGCGGAGTGGGCATTCTTCGAATGTGGGAAACAGATGATCAGTAAAATTATCCCATTTTTTAAAAATCTCACTGAAAAACAGATCTTTCTTCTTTTGATCGGAATTACCTTTGGGTTAAGGCTTTACGCAGTCTTGATGGCGAAAGGGATCGCATACGATAGCGCGAGCTATGGATTCATGGCAAGGAATTTTTTGAAAGGCCAATTCGCCAAAGGATTATCAATCCCCGGCCATCCCCTTTATCCTCTCCTCATCTCTCTGTTTTCAATGGACACCGGACAGGTTGAGGTGACAGGAAGGCTTATCTCGCTTTTTTTCGGTACTCTGACCATCATCCCCCTCTATTTTTTGGTCAAAGGAGCCATCGGTCAAAGAGGAGCCCTCTTCTCAACGCTTTTTTACGCCTTTCATCCTTACCTGGTGAGTTACTCCGGAATGATGCTCACAGAGGCCACCTATTGGGGGCTACTGGTTCTATCGGTTTATTTCTTCTGGACAGGACTGAAAAGGGATAAGATCTGGAGGATAGCGTTGTCGGGCTTTTCCCTCGGCCTGGCCTACCTGACAAGACCGGAGGGAATTGGCTACATGGTTGTTTATCTGGCCTGGGTAGTCGTTGACGGGTTTCTTAAAAAGAGGTGGGTTAAGCCTCTGGTCTCCATAGGAGTTTTGATTTCGAGCCTGTTTATCCTCGGGCTTCCCTATGTTATTTATATCCACAGAGAGACAGGTCAGTGGCTGATTAGCAAGAAGGCCGTTGAAGCGCAATCTCAATTATTTAAAAAGAGCATGGATCAGATCAATCCTTCAAAAGGAGTTGAGCAGGATCATCCCGAAAAGAGTAATCCAAAAATCATCTGGATGACCAGAAATATCGTTCATCATTTCCCTTCTGTTCTTTACCACTATTTGAGAGCCTACCATTTTTCATTGTGGCTTATTCTCTTTTTCGGGCTAATAAGAGTA
The DNA here is from genome assembly GCA_013388635.1 of Syntrophaceae bacterium. Taxonomy (GTDB): domain Bacteria; phylum Desulfobacterota; class BSN033; order BSN033; family UBA1163; genus JACAEX01. Next base: position 50,764 of record JACAEX010000018.1, read on the forward strand.
AGAAGAGAAGGCATTGCCTATGAGCTATTCTTGGCCTCTCTGGTACTCTTCCATTTGCTTTCTTTATCGACCTTTCTGCCTTCCACTATCCGTTTTTCGGTTCCGGTCATTCCCCTTTCCCTCTTCTGGGCTGGTACGGGAATTCTGGAAATGAAGAGATGTATGGAAAAAGTTGGGATAGCCACTTCAGAAAGCGCCATTTTCTTGATTATTGCCCTGGTGATTTTAGTTCAGTTGCCGCAGAGTTTGAAGCCGGAGAGGGGGCATCGTGCCTTTCAGAAAGAAGTGGGGTTATGGTTAAAACAAAATACCCCCGCGAATGCGGTTATTATGAGCAATAGTCCTCAAGAAACATTCTATGCAGATCGGGAATTCATGATGTTGCCAAAGGAGGAGGTCCATCCAGGAGACCCTGTGAAATCCTATGACGAGATAATTCGTTATGCAAAATCCAAAGGGGTCCGTTATATCCTAATTAATAAGAATACTCATGAGAGGAATCCTGGGTTTATTAGCGCCATTCAATCAAAAGATGTTCAATTAAAGGATTTGAAAGAGGTCTTCAAAAGGGGGGATCAATCGTTGACGATTTATGAAGTGGTCTATTGAAGTTGAAAGATGAGTTTTTTAAAAACACAGCATTCATGTTCGTTGGTATCCGTCAAACATCTCTTCACCACGATTGATGTCAGTTATTACTCCATTACTCCTCCTTTCCCTGATCGGATTACACAGATGCTCACTGACAACGTCTGCTTGGAATTGGGCATAAACTTCTATCTAGCCTATCATCCTTATACCGAGGAGAAGGGAAAGGGGGAAAAAGCCTATCAAAAGGGATGCGAAGCAAAGTGAAGGATGGGGTGCATCGCTGGAAAGTTCGAAATGGAGATGAAAAAGACATGAACGGGATTTTGTCTCTCCGAAGGACTGTCTTCGGCGAGATGGAAAAAGACAAGTTGGATCCCAGATTTTGGCAGTGGCAGTTTATGGAAGGGCCAGCCGGAAAAGCCCTGATTTATATTGTGGAGGATGGCGATCAGATCATCGGCCATTTTGCGGACCTTCAAAGGCAGTTTTCTGTTCATGGAAAAGCGGTCCGTGGAACCCTCTCTGTGGATCTGATGGTTTCTCCTGATTATCGAAGGAGAGGGATATTTGAGGCGATGGGAAGGTATGCGATCCGGCGAGTTCAAGAGGAAGGAAACTCCTTTACCACCGCCTATCCTATCCGAAAAGGGACCATCTCTGGATTCAAAAAAATTGGCTGGAAAGAAGTGGTGCCCCTTCCGGTTTTGGTCTATCCGATAAGATTTAGCGGCATCGCAAACCGTTACCTCCATTTTTTACCCTTCGGCCTTCTCATTGGCGGATTAGCAAGAATTTTATATAACCTTCTTTTTATTTTGCGGAAAAGAGAGGGAGGCAATGGGATTGAAATCGAAAAAGTTGAGGAACTGGATGGCCAGTTTGGACTTTTTTTGGGAAAAGCCAGCTCCCTTTACCCGATCATGGGAATTCGTGACCAGAGTTATGTGACATGGCGTTACCTCTGTCACCCAACACGAAATTATATCATTTACAGGGCCACGAGAAACGGAGAGATGAGAGGATTTATCATTCTGAGAAAGGTGGACCTCGTTGGATTTAATAGCGCGGTGATTGTGGACCTGTTAGCGCTCGATGGCGATGCCTTAACAGCTCTGGTGAAGAAAGGGGTCGAATACAGCCAGAGCGAGGGGGTTGACCTGCTGGGATTCATGGTCCCGGAAACCCATCCGTATTATCGCCTGTTGAGGAAACAAGGATTTCTTCGGAGTCCAAAAACATTTCTCTTCATGGTCTACTCTCACGAAGAAGATAAGGAACTATTGAACCCAGAGGGGTGGTATGTGACTTGGGGAGACACGGATGTCATTTGATTTGACAGAAAATACCTTTGTCCCCCTCTCCCTTGGTGGGAGAGGGAAGGGGTGAGGGGGCGTATAAGGACTGTGGTGTCCGTGATCAATGCCTTAGCCATTGATACGGAGGAATGGTTTCACTCTGAATTGTTAGGGGGACAAAGGCCTCCTATATTTCAGGCGGCCGAAGCCACCCGACAAGTTCTTGACCTGTTAGACCATTGTCAGACCAAAGGGACCTTTTTTATTGTTGGAGAGGTTGCGGAGCGCCATCCCGATCTTGTTCGTGAAATATTTAAGAAAAGCCATGAAATTGGATGTCACGGATTTTCGCATCACCCCTTGTCGAAGTTAAACGAAGACCATTTTCGGGAAGAATTGAGACGTTTCCATTCTGTTATGGAGGGAATTCTTGGAAAGGTGCCGATCAAGGGGTTTCGGGCTCCCTGCTTCTCTCTCGACAACCGGACAAAGTGGGCCCTTCAGGTTCTTGTGGATTTCGGTTATCGATACGATGCCAGCATCTTTCCTGTGAAATTGAACCCTCACTATGGGGTCAACGGTGCTCCCCTTCGACCCTATCGGATATCTATGAAGGATGTTCGAGAAGAGGACCCCTCCAGCCCCCTCGTCGAATTTCCTACGCCTCCCTTGAGATTATGGAGGTTTAGAATTCCCATAGCCGGTGGGTTCTATATGAGGTTGTTCCCATCTCCATTTCTTCATTGGGGACTGAAGCGAATCAATCGGGATCAGCCCTTTCTTCTCTATTTTCACCCCTGGGAAGGTTTTTCTAAAACACCGAGGTTAAAACTTTCAATGGTAAATCGTTTCATCTCCTTTTATGGGATTGATTCCGCCTTAAAGAAAATGGAGTTTCTCTTAAATCGTTTTAAGTTTTCCCGGGTAGATCGGGTCCTCGGTTTGGAATGAGGAGAAGGTGGATCCCCAACTTTCTGTAATCATTCCCAACTGGAATGGGAAACGCTTTCTTCAAGAGTGTCTCGATTCCCTGAAGGACCAAACCTATTCCCATTTTGAAACCATCCTGGTGGATAATGGCTCTACAGACGGGTCAGCTGATTTCGTTCGGCAAAGATATGGAGGGTTTGTTAGAATCATTCAAAATGAGATCAACCTTGGTTTTGCAGGGGGTACGAACGTCGGTATTCGGAATGCAAAAGGAGATTATATTGTTCTTTTAAATAATGACACATGGGCAGACCCTCTCTGGCTTCAGGAGTTAGTAAAGGCTATTGATGTGGATTCAGAGGTTGGCATGTGGGGGTCAAAGATCTATTCCTATTATCAAAGGGATCAGATCGAGGCTGTAGGAGAACTCATTTACTGGGATGGGTTGTGTCGGGCCAAGGGACAATTTGAGCAGGATCAGGGGCAGTATGACCAGATGGAAGAGATCTTTTTTCCTCCTGGTTGTGGGGCCATGTACCGGAAGAAGGTCTTTGATGAGATAGGGCTTTTTGACGAAGATTTCTTCGCCTACGCGGATGATGCGGAAATAGGCATTCGGGCGAGGCTGGCAGGCTGGAAAGGGCTATTTGTTCCAAAAGCCATCCTCTACCACAAAAACTCCGGAACCGGAGGGCAACATTCACCTTTCAAGGCCTTTTATGTGGAGAGAAACCGTTTCTGGATTACCATCAAATACTTTCCCTTCCCCCTTCTTCTCTTCACCCCTTTATTTACGATCTTGCGTTTTTTGTTTCAGGCCTATGGAGCGCTCAGTCATCGGGGAGCGGCCGGGAAATTTACCCAGATCTATTCCCCGTGGCATTTGATCGGGATTCTATTCAAGGCCTATGGATCTGGATTGCGGGGCCTTCACAAAATGTGGGAGAAAAGAAGGCGGTTGAGCGGGCTGAGAAAAGTTTCGTTTGGAGAGATTTTTGGCTGGTTCATACGGTTCGGGATCAGCGCAAAAGAGATTTCTTTAAGAAATTGAAAAGTACCTTCATCCAGAGAAAAGAAGATAAGAAAGCTAAAAAGATTGGGCTCATCTGTTCCGCAGGTGGCCATTTTACGGAGATGCTTCATTTATGGGAGGCGTTCGAAGGCTATCCAAAATTCCTTTTAACCTATCGAGAGGTGACCACGAAAGATCAGAAAGACGCTTATTATATAGAAAACATCTTCAGAGGGCCGTTAGCTTTTATCAAGGGGGTCGTCAAGACATTTATGATCCTTCTGAGGGAAAGGCCGGATATCCTCTTTTCCACAGGGTCTGAAATAGCCGCTCCTGCTTTCTACCTTGGAAAACTCCTCTTCGGAACCAAACTCATCTACCTTGAATGCAGCGCCCAAGTTTACCGGCCATCACTGACAGGAAAGTTTGTGTATCCCATTACCGATCTTTTTCTTGTTCAGTGGGAGCCACTTCTGAAAAAATATGGCCCAAAAGCCAAATTTGTGGGCGGGCTGATATGATCCCTCGCAAGTTAATTATTTGCAAGAGTTGAATTTTTTATGGTATTTTGCAAATCATTGAGTTGAAATCGGGTATGAAACTCTAAGGACCGCCCATGAAGCTTGTCTGGACTAAGCATACAGAGGAGAGACAGAAAGAATGGGAAAGGAAAAAGGGAATTACGCGATTAGAAGTTGAGGACTTATTAAAAAAGCCAGAACAGATGGTTCCTGGTGACATGGATGTCTTGATTGCCCAAGTAAGAAAACATAGAGGTATATAACGAGCCCTATTCAAGGAAATTGGTGATCAAAGAAAAGTAATAACCGTTTATTGGACCAGCAAGGTCGAAAAGTACTGGAGGGAGGAATGAAAATAAAATATGATATTGAGGCCGACGTCCTTATCTTGATTATCCGTGACGAACCTCCGGTAGATGCAATTGAAGAGCCAGGGGGGGTAATCGTAAGTTATGGGGAGGACCGCCAACCAGTTAGCGTGGAGTTCTTGAATGCGTCGGCAAGGAAACTTATTCGTCCGGATGAATTCAGTGTGACCCTGCAGACCAAAAATGTCGCAATGGTATAATATGCAGAAGGAAACTCGGCTTTTCTCCACATATTCCTCAATTGTGTAGAAAAAGCATAAGAGAATGATAGTAGGCGTGTGATATGATTTTTGTTACCGTGGGCAATCACTTCCAGGGGTTTGATCGACTCATAAAAAAAGTCGATGAAATAGCCTCCCATACTTCCTATGATATCTTGATCCAGAAAGGTTACTCCTCCTATCGGCCGCAAAGTGCTCGATATTTCGATTTTGTCCCCATTCAGACCGCCATTGAATATATTCGGACATCCGAACTGGTGATTTCCCATGCGGGGATTGGAACGATCATACTCTGCAAGGAGTATGGAATCCCACTGATCCTCTTTCCCAGAAGGAAGAAATACGGAGAGCATGGGACGGATCACCAGGTTGAGATAGCTCATGCAATAGAAGAAAGGAAGGATGACCATATCTATATCGTCTACGAAGAAGATGGACTTGAGGCCAGGATTGACGAAGTTCTGACGAAGCGGGAAAAGCCGGTCCTAAGAACAAATGCTGGGAAAGTCAATCTCATCCGGACCATCCGGGCTTTCATTGAAGATTAAAATTAGGAAGAGGCCACAAGACAGGAGAGGATGGAAAGGCAAAAAATAACTCAAGAGAGATGGTATGATCATTTGGAGGACGAATACGAACAATATAGAGATGTGATTGCGAGAATGGAGATACCTAAGCTCAATTGAATAGCTGAGTTAATTTTGACCTCATCCAAAATACGACTTGACAACATACCGATATTATTGTAGATTTTTTTTACACGAGTGAGGGGATGTTCTGAAACCGAATTTTCCTGTCCGCCGGTATGTAGGAAGTGCGAAACATAGCACCAGAAGGAAATGGAATAGGCGGGGCGGATTGAAACCCCAAGGTTGAAATCGAAAATATTCTACATTGGGGCTCAATTTCCGATGCGTCTAATCTTCCCAGTATTATCGGCGATCTATATCTCAGGCATTTTTATTCTACCCAGAGTGATTCCAGGTTCTGTTATTTCAAGGGTCTGGAATCCTTACAGCCTCCTACATATTCCCCTCTATGGACTTTTGATGATTTTACTTATTATGTCGTTTGGGGTTAATTTCAATACCCTGAAGATTGGAAATCCTGTTCCATCCTTTTTAATCTTACCTGGGGGCATTGCCACCGTCGTGGGTATCCTCGACGAAGTTAATCAAATTTATATCCCTTATCGTGATGCGTCTGTCAGCGATGTCATACTGGATATCGTAGGGATTTTGTTGGTTGGCACTCTTTTCCATCTTAACCACAAGAGGAGAAAAAATGAATGAACATATGCCGGATGAAATTAACTTAATAGATTATATTCAAGTGCTCTTAAAAAGGAAATGGATAATCATTCTCGGAACCCTCATTTGTCCGGTTGTTGCCGGAGTGATCAGCTTTTCAATGCCAAAGATTTATAGGGGAGAGGCCACTTTTAAAGTGACAGGAAAGGAGATAACAACAGGAAAGGAAATAGTCAGCATTATAGGAAATCTGGATGGGGAAAAATTAAAACACGTTTTACCGAAAAATTATAATTTGGTAGATAGGGTCAGGTTGAGCGCCCTTAGAGATTCGGCAGATAAATTTCAGTTAATTATTGAGGCAAAAAGAGTTGACGACATTCCCATCGCTATTTCAGAGTTTGAAGAATATGTAGTGAATATCCCTTTAATAAAGCGGTCTGTCGAACAGGAAAAGGAGAGGCTTTTGGAACAAGTGAAAGAACTATCTAAGGTAATAGAGTCTTCAGCAGAATTAGCCAAAGCCTATAATAATCTGATTAAAACAGGGAAGCTCGCAATGGTAGGCTTTAACCCTGTAGAATTAAACCAAGGGATTTCAGATATGAAAATCAAAAAGCTCCAGATGGAACAGGCCCTCAAAAGACTCAAAGGAGTAGAAATGATAGCACAGCCCTATATTTCAAGCAAACCTGTAAAGCCCAAAAAAAGACAAAACGTGATGATCGCAGGAGTGGTGGGGCTTTTGGCCTCAATTCTGGTGGCCTTTTTTATGGAATTCTTAGAAAGGAATAAAATGAATTTGACAAAACCGAGTCAATAATTCAGGGCAGGTTCGAAGTTCTA
>JACAEX010000030.1 GCA_013388635.1 Syntrophaceae bacterium
ATGTGTACAAGATCTTTCTCAGGTATATAAAGAAGTACGGGGTCTTTAAAGCCTTTTGTCTCAGCATCTCTTAAAGCCTTCTCAGGATCTTCACCCACACCTACGATGGTATTGTCATCGACACTTTTCATCGCCACGTAGCGACCATTAAATTCGTCTGTGGTTACCAAAATTCTCTCCATCATTCCTCCTATTTAAATTTAATTTATCATAGAAGAAGCATTCTGGCAATGTCAAGGGGAGGGGGTCAGAAGATCTCAGTGTCAGGCCTTGAATCTTGACAATTTTCGTTTATCTCGTCTATTTCGTCTATCTCGTTTATTTCGTCTATCTCGTTTATTTCGTTTGTCTCGTCCATTCCGTCTGTCTCGTTTGTCTCGTCTATCTCGTTTGTCTGGTCTAACACTATGCGAGAAAGGCGAGAAACGCGGAGGGTTAGATTAAGTTTAATAAATTTAGCCTCCTCCAGATATCCAATCTTCTTAGCAATGTAAAGGGGCAGTGATTTTTTAAAGTTTGCTTAAGCGTTCGATTTTGATAGCGATGTCAGTCATAACACACAAGCGTAGAGTAAAGAGCCAAGAGCAGAGAGTAAATACTTTAAGAGCGAAGAGTTCTGGAAAAAACAGTGATCATTCGGCAAAGCTCATCCAGGTCTTTAATAATCTCGTCTTTCATGCTTTCCGAAATAAGTTTTTCTTTCGCAAAAATCAGTATCATACTCGCATTTTCGAAAGTAGATCGCCTTGCGATATTCAAAAACTGCATAAACTCTTTCTTTGAAGTACTCCCAGATCCCTCCGCAATATTATTAGGCATCGACAATCCTGCATCTCTCAACTGTTCGGCGAAACGGAAAAGTCTCTTTTCCTCAAGAGTATTTGCCAGACGAAAGAGCTTCCTTGCTATTTCAACCGCTCGTTGCCAGATCTTTAAGTTTTCAAATCGGAATTCAGACATTGTTATTTACCAGCCCTCTGTTCACTGCACCACTGGATCGGGGTCTTGACTTGACATTGGATAATTGAGTCTTTATAGGCTGAAAGAGGCAAGGAACCTCCATTTCCTCTGTCTGGTTGTCCTGGTTTCTTCAGCTTGTATGGTCTGGTTAAGAAGCGTACCCGGAAGCCATTATCCTTCGGATGGAATGGATGCATCTTGTAGTTTGTCTGATCTATTTGATCTGTTCCGCGGATTTCTCCTGAGCGGTCTTCTGTTCATCCTCCGTCATAACATAAAACTCAACCTCTTTGATATGTTCTCTGAGGATTGTAAGGTTCGTCCCTGTGACGAGCGTTATCTTGATCTGGGTCGCAGAGATCGTTCCTGTCATTTTATCGCCATACTTAGAATAAAGGGTGCCGAATTCTTTTTCTCTGTGAGGCTTTTCGGATGGCCCGAGAGAAAGGCGGGAAAGGTCTTCCTTTTTGAAGGACAGAGTGCCGTAGTTCGTTCTGATTGAAACAACCTCTGTCGCAACGTTGCCAAACAGAATATCTCCATTTCTTAGAGTAATTCTATCGAGGCTCTTGGATTTAGGATAAGGTGAAGGGGCTTCCTTTTCGGCTGAAATATCCTCGTCCCTTTTTTCCTCTTGCCCTCTGATCAATATAACCTTCTTCACCTTCTCGAATGGGACAGACCACTGGCCAAAATCGGACTTACCACGGAAAGAAGAAAATTGCCTCACCCTGAAAGAATCCTTTTTGTCATTTGACAGAAGAACTTCAATCCAGTATTGCTGACCTACTCGCATAATTTCGAAAGAGGTGATGTCCTTCCAGTCAAGGGTCGAGGTTCCTCCTCTCCAATCTACATAGAAATGTCGCTTTCCCTCCATTGAAAAGTCCTTAACCAACAGGGTTTCGCCGTCAACGGTCTCGATCCGGGCATTGAAGGCTAAGGGATTGCTAATTGCAGCAAGGCTTAAAACTACCGTAAAGAAAGATAGGAATACGATTCTTCTCATATAACCCCCTGAAGTCTTCGATGCTTCTGTCTGGTTTATTTGGTTGGGATCGTGCAGCAGTAAGCTCAAGGTTCAAACATCGAGCCATTAGCGACCATAATCGTCTTCAAAACGTTCGATGTCGTCCTCCTCAAGGTATTCCCCGTTCTGAACCTCGATGATCTGGAGGGGTTCATCCCCTAAGTTTTCCAGGCGATGTTTCGCATTGATGGGGATATAGGTGCTTTCGTTAGTACGAACCAGGTAAGTCTCGTCCCCCCTCGTCACCCTTGCCGTTCCTCCTACTACCACCCAATGTTCACTCCTTCTTCTGTGAAGCTGGAGACTCAGCCGAGCCTTGGGATTAAGAACAACTCTTTTGATTTTGTATCCCTGGCCCTTCTCCAATACCGTATAACTTCCCCAGGGTCTTTCGACTGTTTTATGGAGGAGATGTTCCTCCCGGCCATTTTTCTTCAACACCTCAACAATCTTTCTAATCTCCTGGACCCTTTCCTTGGGAACCACCAGAGTGGCATCTGGGGTATCCACCACCACCATATCTTTGAGACCGAGGGTTGCAATTAACCTGTCACCGGCGAAGATCGTTGAGTCGCAGCTTCCGATATCAATCACATTCCCTTTCATGATGTTTCCGGCATCATCTTTTTCAATCACCTCATCAAGAGCAGCCCAATTTCCAAGATCAGACCAGCGGAAGGTGGCAGGAACCATCAACACATCCCGACTTCGCTCCATGACGCCATAATCGACAGAAATATTTTCCAAACTGGCATAGAGCTCAGTCCATCGAGCATGGCGTTCATCTGGTTTGTCTGGTCTGTCTGGTTTATGCGGATCGAAGAGAAGAGATTCGATCTCTTGGAGAGTCTTATGAAGATTGGGAAGATGCATTTCAATCTCAGAGAGGATTTTGGATGTCTTCCAGACGAAGATGCCAGAGTTCCAGAAGTAGTTGCCCTCGGATAGATATTCCTTTGCGGTCCGGCTGTCGGGTTTTTCGGTGAAGCGTTCAACCTTAAAGAGGCCATCCAATGCAATTCTTAAAGCCTGGTTAATCTTGATATACCCATAACCGGTTTCGGGCCTTGTTGGTTTAATTCCAAAGGTGACGAGATAGTCTTCCATCGCCCCTCGAATGGCCAGCCTCAGATCACTCATGAATTTCTCGGTATCGGGTATGGCGTGGTCCGAGGGCATGACGATCATGATCGAGTCAAGAGAGAGATGATTGAGATGAATGGCAGCCAGGCCAATAGCCGGAGCTGTATTTTTTCCGATGGGTTCTTTGATGAATTGGATCTCCTTCGCCATGGAGCCCAAGGATTCGATATGAAACCGCATGTCCTGGGCCTTGTCCTGGGTAGTCACAATCCAGATATTCTTTGGAGAAACAAGTCCAGCGATCCGTTTGATGGTTTGGCGAAGAAGGGTATCCTCTCCCACGATCCGGAGCATCTGCTTCGGACAGGTCTCGCGGCTCAAAGGCCAGAAACGGGTGCCTGACCCACCGGCGAGGATGATGGCAAAAATATTGATCATTGGGCACTACATGAATGCGTCAACGCGTAAACTTAAATATGCGAGCAAGCTTTGGAACGCTTTCCCGCCTTGACGCTTG
>JACAEX010000040.1 GCA_013388635.1 Syntrophaceae bacterium
ACAAATTCAAAATCCTAATTCGAAAATTCTAAACCGTCTCGTTTAAAACACGGGGCTTCCGTCATTTGCGTTTGTTTCGGATTTCGTGCTTCGAATTTAGAATTTATTTAATTATGGTGGGCCGTACTGGACTCGAACCAGCGACTCTCTGCTTAAAAGGCAGATACTCTACCTCCTGAGTTAACGGCCCCTTTCATTCAAGGTAAGAAAAACTCCGCTCCATTGTCAAGCAAAAATTGATAAATCAGCTCAAAAAAGGATTTTTAACCTCTATGGTTTCGGTTCTTTCAGAACCGACAGAGACCATCTCAATCTTCGCATCGATCAGCTCTTCGATCCTTCGAATATAACGCTGGGCATTCCGGGGAAGGTCTGAAAAGGTCCTGGCTCCCCTGATGTCTGACCTCCAACCCTCCATCTCCTCATAAACCGGCTCAGACTCCTTCAGCATCTCGAGATTCGAAGGCACATGGGAATAGACCTTCCCGTTCCAGCGGTAACCCACACAGATCTTGATCCTGTCAAAGTCGTTCAACACGTCCAATTTGGTGATCGCCATCCTTCCGATCCCATTGACGCGGATGGAATGGTTGACGATCACGGCATCAAACCACCCGCATCTTCTCGGCCTGCCGGTCGTCGCTCCATATTCTCCTCCCCTTCGACGGATCTTATCTCCGAGCTCGTCCTTCAGCTCGGTTGGAAAAGGCCCCTCCCCTACACGGGTGGTATACGCCTTTGCCACACCGATCACAGAATCGATCAGGGTCGGACCGATCCCTGAGCCTGCGCAGGCATTTCCGGCAACCGTATTGGAGGCAGTCACGTAAGGATAGGTCCCATGATCTACGTCTAACAACGTCCCTTGTGCGCCCTCGAAAAGGATATGTTTACCTTTGCGAATCTCTTCGTTAAGGACCAGAGAGGTATCCCTCACGTATTTTCCGATCTGTTCCTTAAAACGAAGGTACTGGTCAAAAATCTCTGAAAATTCGAACCCCTTCTCCCTTAAGACCTCAACCAGATAGATATTCTTCTGAACGAGGTTCTGCTCTAACTTCTCCCTGAAGACTCGCTCATCCATTAGATCCACGACTCGAATGCCGCAACGGGCCACCTTATCCTCATAGGCCGGCCCTATCCCTCGACCTGTTGTCCCGATCTTGAAGATCCGCTCCCTGGCGACATCGATCTTGCGATGATAGGGCAGGATGAGGTGGGTCTCCTCGCTGATCATCAGCTGGGAATCATCTTTGAAGTATCCCCTTCTCCTGATCTCCAAAATCTCTTCAATCAAGGCGGCCGGATCGAGAACGACCCCATTTCCGATAATGCATGTCTTATCCGCATAAAGGATGCCGGAGGGGATGAGGTGAAGGACAAATTTTTCGTCCTTCAGGACAATCGTATGACCCGCATTATTCCCTCCCTGAAATCGCACCACAATGTCGGCATATTGAGTCAGGAGATCGACGATCTTCCCTTTGCCTTCATCTCCCCACTGGGCCCCTACGATGACAACACTGGCCATGTTCATCCTCTCCTTCCATGCGTCAAAAAGGACACATGGGAGTACCGAATCTTGGCGGGCTCGGAGCCAACGCTTCGGGTTAAAGATTGATCTGCCGGACCGAGATGATATTGGGCAATCGCAAGATCTCGCCCAGCACTCCGGGTGGAAGGGGAGCATCTAAATGAAGCAGTGAGATCGCATTGCCGCCCATTCGGTCACGGCCAAATTGCATGGTGGCAATGTTGATATTCTTATTGCCCAACGTCGTCCCGATATTGCCGATCACCCCAGGCCGGTCATAATTGTTCACCAACAGGATGTTTCCCTCTGGAATGGCTTCGATAAAAAAATCGTTGAGCCTCACAATCCTCAATTCATTCTTGCCGAAGAGCGCTCCCGCGATATAATTCTGCTCCATCCTCGATCGTGCCGTAATGGCGATCAGACTGGCGAAATCTTCTGCCTTGGCGCTCGTCGATTCCGTGACCTTCATCCCCCTCTCCGTGGCCATCAGCTGGGCATTGACGAAGTTGACCGTCTCGCCCACAAAGGGAGTGAGCAGGCCCTTCAATACGGAAAGGGTGATCTGTTTCGTTCCATATTCGACCACCTCGCCCTGGCATTCGATCAGGACCTCCTCGATCGCATAGTTAGAGATCTGACCCAAGAAGCTTCCCAGTTTCTCACCCAGGCGGAGGTAAGGCCTCAGAAACGGAAGGATGTCCGGGCTGACCATCGGCATGTTCACCGCATTGCGAGCCTCCCCAAACGTCAGATAGTCGACTACCTGCCGGGCGATGGCGATCGAGACATTCTCCTGAGCTTCCCCTGTAGAGGCGCCTAAATGGGGAGTGCAGATGACCTCCTCCAGCTCGAATAGAGGATTCCCGATGGCAGGTTCTCTTTCAAAAACATCCAGCGCCGCTCCCGCAACCTTTCCCTCTTTGATGGCATCGTAAAGATCCTTCTCGTTAACAATCCCTCCCCTGGCACAGTTGATTACGATAACCCGGTCCTTCATCTTTTTGAAGGCACGCTGATCGATGAGGTTTCGAGTCTCCTCCGTTAGCGGGGTATGAACGGTGATGAAATCCGAGCGGCTCAACAGTTCATCGAAGGATACCAGATCCACCCCTTTCTTCTCTGCTGCGTCCTTTGAGATATAAGGATCGTAGGCGATCACCTTCATCTTCAATCCCCTTGCCCGGTCGGCCACGATCGACCCGATCACCCCGATGCCTACAATCCCGAGGGTTTTGTTATAGAGCTCAACCCCCATAAATCTTTTCTTCTCCCATTTGCCCGCTTTCATGGAGCCCGTCGCCTGAGGGATCTTTCTCGAGATCGCAAGCATCATGGCGATCGTGTGCTCTGCGGCTGCAATGGCATTCTCCTGGGGCGTGTTCATGACCAGGATCCCCTTCCTGGTAGCCGCAGGGATGTCGACATTATCCAGACCGATCCCTGCCCTTCCGATCACCTTCAACCGGCCTGCTGCCTCGATGATATCAGCCTTCAACCTCGTCTCGCTTCTTACAACGATGGCATCGTATTCCGGGATGATCCTCTTCAACTCCTCCACAGACAGGCCAAGCCTGACATCGTATTGCAGATTCTCGGCCTTTGCCAATATCTCCAATCCCCTGTTCGACAAGGGATCGGCCACGAGAACCTTCATCCTCTCTCCCATACCCACCTCAGATCTTCTCCAAATCCCCTCACGCCATCAGTACCTCTTCGGCTGCCCTCACGCCGGAGCCCAGCTCAAAGGCATACCCCATCTCCTTCAAAAGCATTTCAAGAGCTGAAATGACCATGATCATGTCAAGCCGCTCATAATATCCGAGATGGGCGATGCGGATGATCTTGCCCTTTGCCCGGTCCTGACCTTCTGCCACAGTGATTCCAAACCTTTCAAAAAAGAGGTCCTGTAACTTCGATCCGTCGATGCCTTCTGGAATCTTAATTGCGGTCAGGGCATTGCTGGGAGTCTCCGGGGCGAAGAGTTCAAGGCCCAATGCCTTCACGGCTGCACGGGTAGCAGAGGCCAATCGCTCGTGTCGGCGGAATACCGCCTCCAGCCCCTCCTCCCTGATCATCTTCAGCGTCTCCCTCAAACCCACGAATAATGAAATAGCGGGCGTATAAGAACTCTGATTCTTTTTCGCAGACTTTAACTCCTTCTTAAAATCAAAATAGTATTTGGGCAGGTCCGATCTCTCCACGAACTTCCATGCCTTATCACTTAAGGCTGCAAAGGCCAGCCCTGGCGGCAGCATCAGGGCTTTTTGGGAACCGCTGATCAGAACATCTATCCCCCATGCGTCCATCGGGATATCGAATACTCCGATCCCTGTGATCGCATCCACCACGATCACGGTATCTTCAAACCTTCTGACAATCTCTGCGATCTCCTTAATCGGATGCCTCACCCCTGTGGAGGTCTCGGTCGCCTGGGTGTAAACCGCTCGGATCGGGGGATTCGACTCGAGGATCTGCTCGATCTTCTTAGGATCGACCGCCCTTCCCCATTCCACATCAATCGGAATGAAATCAATCCCGTAGGCCTTGCAGATCTCTCCCCATCGCTCACCGAACTTCCCTCCCCGCACCACCAGAGCCCTATCCCCTTTTGAAAGGATATTGGAGACCGCGCCTTCCATTGCACCGGTCCCGGAGGAGGTAAAGACCAGCACCTCCTGCTTCGTCTGGAAGAGGTATCTCAACCCCTCTCTGATCTCAGCAAAGATCTTCTCAAACTCCGGCTCCCGGTGGTGCATGATCGGCTCCGCCATCCTCAGAAGAACCTGCGCCGGCAGCATCGTCGGGCCGGGCGAGAACAGGTATTTCTTCTCCATAGCCTTCTCCTTCTGGCTTGTCGAAAACTTGTCAATTTTAGTTTATCCTGGGTATGGTGTCAAGTGGTCTTGACATTTAAATCATTATCCTCTACGCTTCAAATAGCTCCTTCTGTCCGTGGTTCGATATGGTTCGAATCATCACAAAAACGCTGGCCGATCTCTACTACCAGCAGGGCCATCTCAAGAAGGCCTACGAAATCTATCAGGCCCTCTCCGAAAGAGAACCCGACGACAAAGAGATACAGATCAGGCTCAGGGAGCTCGGGGAGAAATTGGGAATCTCCACCCGGCCCGAGAAATCCTCTCCTTCCACTGAAGAAAAGATCCGAGCCCTGGAGCGATGGCTGGCCAATATACGACAGAGGAAAAGAAGGTGACGGAAGAGTTCCCCTATGCGAGACGCCAGAGATCTGCGCGAATGGTCATGGACTCCCACAAGCTGGACGGAATCCTCTTTCACAGCCTTGAGAATCTCCGATATCTTTGCGGCTTCACTGGCAGCGATGGCGCACTCCTCCTGACCCAGAGAGAAGCTTTCTTTCTGACAGACTCCCGCTACTGGACCCAGTCCGAGCATGAGGTGAAGGAATCCCAGATCGTCCATTACAATAAGAAAGCCGAGGGCATCGCCTCTCTCTTGTCGGATTTAAGCTTAAGAACTGTGGGATTTGAATCGGCCTCTATCAGCTTTGCATTTCATCAGGCCCTTTTGGGGAGGTTGGCCAAAGAAACCCATCTCGTCCCGATCGAGGAAGAGCTGAAAAATCTGAGAGCCGTCAAGGACGCTCAGGAATTGGCCTTGACCCGAAAGGCGATTGATATCTCGTCCAATGCTTTTCTCCACATCACAGAAATCCTTAAAGAAGGAGCCCTGGAGGCCGACATCGCATTGGAGATGGAGTTCTCCATGAAACGCAATGGTTCCGAGGCCACTGGCTTTGACATCATCGTGGCCTCGGGCAAAAGGTCTGCCCTCCCTCATGGGAAGGCAAGTCCGAAACGGATCGAGAAAGGAGACTTCGTCCTGATCGATTTCGGCTCACGGCACGGCGGTTACCATTCTGATCAGACACGGACCCTGGTCTGTGGCAAAGCCTCTCCAGAACAGGAGAAGATTTATCAGGTGGTGAAGGATGCCCATGATAGAGCGATTGAGAAGATCCGGCCAGGCATACCGATCCGGCAGGTCGATGAAGCGGCAAGGGACTATATCCAGAGATCTGGATATGGCGACTATTTCGGCCATGGAACTGGCCATGGGATAGGCCTTGCAGTCCACGAAGACCCTGTGATCAACAGGGAGAATAACGATCTCATCGAGGAGGGGATGGTCTTTACCATCGAACCTGGCATTTATATCCCAGATCGAGGAGGCGTTCGAATCGAGGATATGATCCGGGTCACTTCCAACGGAGCAGAAATATTGACTTATCTTCCTACAGAGCTGAAAGCGATCTGAAAAGCTGATGGGTTTGAACCCCCTTGACCTATTCTCGATAATTTCTTATATTGGTTTAAAACGATGACCTACTGACTCCGTGACTATGGCGCGGGCATAGCTCAGCTGGTAGAGCATCGGCTTCCCAAGCCGAGGGTCGCGGGTTCGATCCCCGTTGCCCGCTCCATCGCTCGATCGCTCGACCAACCTCCACCGCACCTTTTGAAGAGAAGTTTCCACTCTCAATCTTGGGTAAAATTTGTCTTTTGATTTACAAATTTGTCCAATGTCGATAACTGGTCAAGCGATGAGTCATGCAATCCCCTTCATATACGGTCAGTTATGGTTTCAGACCCCATGGCATGGGATTTGCTCAGAAAGAGGCATCTTCTTTCCAAAAAGAAGGGACGATTCCCTCCGGCCAGAGGAGGAAGTTTCACATTCGCAGAGGCCAGGAGAATGAAACAGATCGGTTGTCACTACATTACCGTTTGGAGGGATGGGATGATCATATACAAGGTTTTTTACAAGGACTGCTACCGCAAAAAGATCGTCCTGCTCGGTACGTTGACCGAAAGGAGGAAGGACCTGAGGGGAATGAGCCAGATGGAATCGGGTTTAAAGTGGGCCAGGTTCGCTTTTGGCGATAAGGTAAAGGATACAAAACGTATTGTCGTTGTGCCCAAGGAGGTGAAGAACGACCGGATTCCCTAACGGCGCTGTTTCACCACTTTTTTGAGGGCCTTGATGAACCTTTCATTATCCTTCATCCTGCCGATGGTCACCCTCGCAAAAGTGGGATAACCCCATATCTTTCCAGGACGGATGATGACCCCTTCTTCTAAGAATGAGCGGAAGGCCTCTTCGGAATCCCTTTTAAGATCGATGAAGATGAAGTTGGCCTGGCTGGGGACATAGGACAGTCCCATCCTCTCCAATTCCTTATAAAGGTATCGCCTCCCTTCACACACCACCTGGATCGATCGGATGGCGTGTCCTGTGTCATTCAAGGCCGCTATTGCGGCGACCTGTGCCAGCCGATGGACAGGAAAGGGATCTCTCACCTGATAAAGGCAATCGATCAGATCTTCCCTTCCGAGGGCATAACCGATTCTCAATCCTGCCAATCCGTAGACCTTTGAGAAGGTCCGGAGCACGATCACCTGCGCCCTTTTCTTGATATAGTCCAAGCCATTCGGACAGGACGGATCCTCATTGAAATCTCTGTAGGCTTCGTCTAAGACGACGATGCCATGATCCGGAATCCTCGAAAGAAAACGGTCAAAGGCCCTCTGGGTTACGATCGTCCCCGTAGGGTTGTTTGGATTGCAGATGAAAACCACTTTCGTCTTTCGAGTGACCCTCCTTAACATGCCGTCGAGGTCATGGGTAAAATCCTTGAGCCTCACCTTTACGACCCTCCCTCCCATGATCTGGGTCACATTGGTATAGACCGGGAAGGTAGGATCAGCCATCACCACCTCATCCCCTTCGTTGACAAACGCGCTCGCAATCAGAAGGATGATGTTGTCGACTCCATTGGAGATGACGACCCTCCTTTCGGGAAGGGAAAACTTCTCGGCCAGGACCTGCCTGAGAATGGTGCAGGGGCCTTCCGGATAGAGATGGATATTCGGAAGTTCCTTTCGGATCGCCTCAAGGGCCTTTGGGGAAGGGCCAAGCAGGTTCTCGTTGGAGGCCAGCTTCACCCACCTCTTCTTCCCAAGCTCCCTTTCGACCTCTTCAATTGACTTCCCTGGAACGTAAGAAGCGATCTTTAAGATTCCTTTTCTCGCAAGCCTTTCGATCTTCAACTTTCCTCTTCTCCCTTCAGAAAATGTGTTCTTCTGCTTCAAGAAGAATAACGCCAAACCTTCGTCCCATTTTAACGGATGAGACCATAAAGTCAAGGAGAGGAAAAGACCGCCTGACCGATCTCACTCTCTGCACTGGATAGCCTTGATCGCTTCTTCTCGAATGAGGCGGAGGGCCTGTTTTTTCAGATTGAGGAACGATTCTGTGGCCTTGATTTCGTAGCTCCTTGGCCGCTCCAGAGGAATATCGATCTCAGCCTTGATCTTTCCGGGCCTGGCCGTCATGATAAAGACACGGTCTGAAAGAAAGATCGCCTCCTCCACATCGTGGGTCACAAAGAGGATGGTCTTATGGAGTTCCTCCCAGACCTGTGTCAGGAGTTCCTGCATCAGTGCGCGCGTCTGTGCGTCGAGGGCCCCAAAAGGTTCATCCAGAAGCAGAATGGCAGGGTTGTTGGCCAGGGCCCTGGCAATGGCGACCCTCTGTTTCATCCCACCGGAAAGACCTTTGGGGTAACTCTTTTCAAACCCTTTCAATCCAACCCTTTCAATAAATTGTTGCGCAATCTCTTCCTGCTGGGCCTTTGGCATGCCCGAGATCTCGAGGCCGAACTGAATGTTCTCCTTTACCGTAAGCCAGGGAAAGAGCGTATAACTCTGAAATACCATGCCCCGATCATAACCCGGCCTGCTGATCACGTTTCCATCGAGCCTGACGATCCCCTTCGTCGGCTTGACCAGCCCTGCCACAATTCGAAGGAGGGTCGACTTTCCACAGCCAGAAGGGCCTATGATCGTGGCAAACTCCTTATTCCTGATCTTGAGATCGATCTCATCGACGGCCAAGACCTCATGGCCATCCGACCGGTAGGTCTTTGAGACATTGTGAATATGGAGTTTGATCCCTTCCTCCACCTTCTACTCCACCCAGGGAAATAACCGGTCATAAAGCCATTTAAAAAAATAGTCGGTGAGAAGCCCCAGCATTCCAATTGTAAGGATCCCGAAGATGATATTTCCGGTTCGGAGCATCCTCTGAGAACTGATGATCATATAGCCGATGCCTGAGGCCGAAGCGACTAATTCTGCCACGATAATGTAGGTCCAGGCCCAGCCCACGATGATCCTCAGCGTATCCACAATCCCGGGAAGACTCGCCGGAAGCAGTACCTTCCAGATCACTTGAAATCGCCTTGCCCCCAGCGTATAGGCTGTCTCCAACATCTCCTTCTGGACGTTCTTGGCCACGACCGCCACCATCAGGACGAGCTGGAAAAAACTGCCGACGAAGATGATCGCAATCTTTTCGATATCGCCGATGCCCAGCCAGAGGATGAACAAGGGAATAAAGGCAGAGGCAGGCATGTAGCGGATGAAACCGATGACAGGTTCGGTAAGGGCCTCAGCCACCTTGAAGGTTCCCATGAAGAGCCCCAGAGGAACTCCGATCAGCGCAGCAACGATGAATCCTGACATCACCCTGTAGACGCTGCTGAGGATATCCGTCGTGAACTCCAACTCAACGAAGAGATCCACCCCTGCCCGGAAAACCCTTCCGGGAGATGGTAGAAAAAGAGGATCGACAAACCCTCCATAGGTAAGAACGGACCAGACGAGGAGGAAGAATGCGAAACTGCTGAGGGCTAAGACGAGATAGAGCCTTTTCGGGATGGGCTCCCTTGGACTTAGAAAATCTTCTAATCCGCGGGGAGCCCTCTCCCATTCCTTTTCTTTATTTCCCTTCATGGGTTACAAAAATGACCCATCGATCAGGTCGGCCGCCTTCGGCTTGGTCTTGATCAGTTTCAATTCAAACCAGAGGTCGGCGGCCCGCTGGGTGACGGTATAGAGAAGGCCGGGCTTTTTTGCCGTTCCGAAGTATTCCTTATTCTCCTTGCTTCCGTAGAACCTCACCCCGCTCTTCTCCTTTGTAAACTCCTCAGGTTTCTGGCCCGTGAATTTGGCCATGATGGCATCAGCCTCTTTTGGATTCTCTGCAGCAAACTTGACGGCCTGATTCCATCCGGCCACAATCTTCTTCACGTCGGCTCCGCGCTTCTTTAAGAAGTCAGGTTTGAAGGCCAAAGAGTCCACGATGATCCCGGGGGTCTTATCGCTCGAAAGAAGGACATGGCCAAAGTCCGTTGCCTTTGCCTTGGAGAGCCATGGCTCCCACGTAACAGCCGCATCCACCTTACCAGCCACAAAGGCTGAACCTGCATCGCCTGCCTTCATATCGATCGTCTTCAGATCCGAAAGCTTCATCCCATTTTGAGCTAAGACATAGTTCAGCCAGAAGTAGCTTGCCCCGGCTCCGAGCTGGGCTGCCACTGTCTTCCCCTTGAGATCCTTGATGGTCTTAATCTCCTTCTTCGCCACAATGCCGTCCCCACCATAGGAATCGTCAAGAGCCAAGACCTGTTTCACCGGAATCGGATTTTCAGCCGCTGCGGTCATCACATGGGTATCCACGGTGGTGGCCATCCCCTGGATCTTATCGGCAGCAAAGGCTGCCCTTCGATCCGCTGGGCTTTCTATCACAACGATTTCAACTTCAACACCCTGTTTCTTGAAAAAACCCTTCTCCTTTGCCAGGTACAAGGGGGCATATCCCAACCACGTGGACATCCCCAATTTAATGGGCTCTGCACTGAACGCAGACCCTGCAAAGAGAAA
This sequence comes from Syntrophaceae bacterium, assembly GCA_013388635.1. Lineage (GTDB taxonomy): Bacteria > Desulfobacterota > BSN033 > BSN033 > UBA1163 > JACAEX01. The sequence continues at coordinate 10,303 of JACAEX010000040.1, forward strand.
CGCCAGAACCATCATTCCCGCTACCCAGCTCTTCTTCATACCTGTTTCCCTCCTTCTTTGATTTTTTTGTACAGGGCTTCTGTCTCGCCGCACTGGCAATAATGCGGAGTTATTACCATAAACCTTGCAGAAAATCAATAGGATCAAAATGGAGGTCTCACGAATCTTTGGGGAGACGATCTTTCATTGGCCGGGCGTTCACTGCCGTGAGGATGGCGACTGGTCTCTTTGCTATTCTCCGATCAATCCTTTCTTGGGTAATGGAATCAGCTGACGGCTGTCTTTCCCTTCGAGGCCAAGGCCTGATCCACAGCCCTTAAAATCTGATCGAACTGGAATGGCTTGGAAATGACGAAGTCGATGCCGCTCTCCTTCATCCGTGCGTGATCCAGCTCCAGGCCCCAACCCGTGATCATCCCCACAGGCGTCTGAGGACTGATCTTCTTGACCGACTTGCCCACCTCCCAGCCGGAGATCCCGGGCATTCCTAAGTCGGTCAAAACGAGATCAAACTCTCTTTCCTTAAAGAGTCGAATCCCTTCCTCCCCGTCCTTTGCAGCAGACACCTGATGGTTCATCTGAACAAGGATATGTGAGAGGATGTTTCTCACTGTCTCTTCATCATCGATGACCAGAATTCGAGCAGCCCTCCCCTTTTGGGGTGGCGCAGGTGCCACCGGCCCTTCCTTTCGGCCTGGCCCTTTAGGGAGAATGATCGTGAACGTCGTTCCATGTCCGACGATGCTCTCGACCTCGATCTCTCCTCCAAACCTCTTGATGACGCCATAACACATGCTCAACCCGAGTCCGGGATTGGAGAAGGGTTTGGTCGTAAAAAAGGGCTCAAAAATCTTCTTTTTTGCCTCTTCAGGAATTCCGACCCCCGTGTCCGAGATCTGAATATAGACCTTTCCTTCTGTTTGGGAGGTCTGAATCTCAATCCTTCCGCCCTCTGGCATTGCCTCGACCGCATTGAAGATCATGCTGGCGATCACCTCTCTCAGCTCAGAGGGGTCTCCGACCACAGGGACGGTCCCTTCCAGATCAGAGGCCATCTCGATCTGGATCCCCTTGGCCTGGGCTTCATCCCTCCACCTCGGTCTCGTGATCTCAATCGCATCTCTGATGACATCGTTGGCATCGATTTCAAAAAGCTCCTGGTGGACCCTTTTTCTTGCGAACTCCTGAAGCCTCTTTACCGTTTTGGCACCGTTCTGTGCCACCTTCTCAATCACCTTCAGGCTTGCCTTCACATCTTCATCTTTTACGGTGTGAAGGAGCAACTGCGTATTTCCTAAGATGGCGGCCAGGGCATTGTTAAAATCGTGGGCCACACCACTGGCCATTTCACCCAGGGCCCGAAGCTTCTCACCCTGAAGCAATTCTTCTTCCATCCTTTTCTTATCGGTGACATCCTTAAATATGGCGATGGTGCTTTCATCCCCTTTTGAATCCCTGATGTCCCGGGCGCTGACCTCGACCCGTCGCATCCCTCCGTCCTTGCGAAGAATGTTCAATTCGAAGTAGGGAGATAGTTCGATCCCTCTCCCTCGCTGATCCTCTCGCTGAGCGAGCAGGCCCTTGCTCTCCTCATCCAGAGAATCTCTAAAATCCGCTCCGATGAGTTCCTCCCTGTTGCAGCCATGGATCTCTGTTAGCTTCTCATTGACATACTGAATTCGATAATCTCTTCCGATCACACAGATTCCGTCCAGAGCACTTTCAACCACGGTCCTGTATCTCTCTTCGGACTGCTTGATCTCCTCCCGGAGGCGCACATTTTCGATCAGGCTGGAGATCTGGCGGGCCACGATGTTGAGCAAACGAAAGGAGTCCTTTGAAAAGGCATGCAATTGTCTGCTCTGTGCATCAATCACGCCGATCACCTTCTCTCCTACTTTTAGGGGCACGCACATTTCGGACAGGATGTCTTCGTCGCCAGGGATATACCTTCTATCTTCTCTCACATCATTGACCAAGAGAGGCTGGCCTTTTTCAGCCACCCATCCTGTAATCCCTTTGCCCACACAGAGACCCAGTTTCCCGATATTTTTCAAAGTAAGTTCTTTATAAGAGGCTGGATGGGGTAGTAATCTTTTTGTACTCTCCTCGACCAGCAGGATTCCCAGTGCCTCGAACTTGAAGAACTTATCCAGGCTGGTGATGATCTCCTTCAACATCTCGTCTAAATTGAGTGAGGAGGCAGACAGGCTCATAATCTCATAAAGAATCGTTAGTTCATCCAGCCTCCTCTTTGACTCTTCAAAGAGCCTGGCATTCTCAAGAGCAAGTCCGATCTGGTTTCCGATGCTTTCAACGAGACGGATCTCCCTTTGATTAAGACGACGGACGGAACGGCTGGTCAGGGTGATCGCACCCACTGGTTTTTCCCTGGTCAGAAGAGGAATGCCGACCAGCGTCTGGATCCCACTCTCTTTCAAGAATGGAAGGACTCTCGGGAGCGGATATTCATCGACCGAGAGAAGGATCGGTTTTCCCAATTCAAGGGCCTTGCCAGCGATGCCCTCGCCAGATTTAAGGGAACTTAAGCCCTCCACTAAGGAAGGCGAGTATCCTTTACTAAATTTCAATTCAAGGGTTCCTCTCTCCTCGTACCAGAGAAAGAACGCCCCCATTTCGAAGCCCATTAGGTTCAATACCCTCTCCAGGGCAATTGGGAAGAGCCGGTCAAGATCCAGAGTCTGGTTAATCAGGATGCTCATGTGGTGAAGGGCCTGAAGTTCATCTGCTCTCAGAAGCAACTCCTCTTCCATCCTCTTCCGGTCGGAGATGTCTTTGATCGTCCCTTCGTAACTGACGATATTTCCGGATTCATCTCTTCTAACACTAACGGTGATCAAGACATCGATCGGGGTCCCGTCCTTCCTCTTAAGCCTGGCCTCAAAATCCTTAACAGACCCCTCCCTTTTAATCTCATCCCAAAATCTTTCTTGATCTTCGGGTCTGAGAAAGGTATCGTTCACATAGACTTTCAGCATTTCTTCCTTGCTTCCGTAGCCGAATAAGTCCATCCCTGATTGGTTGACATCGACGATCCTTCCATCGATGGAAGTGATATAGAGCATATCTTTGGAGTCCTCAAAAATCCTTCGGTATTTCTCTTCAGCCTTCTCCAGGGCCTCGTGAGATAGCTTCAAATCCCGAATCATCTGATTGAAGGATTCTGTCAGGGTCCCTAATTCATCCTTTGTGTACGGCTCAATATAGGCGTCGAGATTTCCCTTCGCCACCTCTCCCATCCCTCTGGTCAAACGTTTTATAGGCAGGGTTAGCCTGTGCGTCAGGAAGAGACTGAAGAGGACAGCAATCGTAAGCGCGATCATAATCCATTTAACCGCAGTGGAGGCAACCTGCCTGAGAGGGGCATAAGCCTCCTCGACGGGAACCTGGACGATCACCCCCCAATCCAGCCCTTTGATCCTTCTGTAGATGTTCAAAAACCTCTCTCCCGAAGGCCACTTCCACTCGAATACAGACTCCTTTTGAATATGGCAACGATTTGCACAGAGGTAGCTCACATTCTCCTTCATCCAGACCCTTCTCGTGTCAGGATGCGCGATCAGGGTGCCTTCTCGATCCGTAATGCTCACGAACCCCTCTTCCCCTATCCTCGTCTTAGAAACGACATCCCATAAATATTGGAGATGAACCTGTCCGGCCAGAACACCAACGGCTTTTCCTTTGTAGACCTGAACAGGAACAGCGATGACCATGGAAGGGATATCGTCTGCGCTGACATGAACCCCACCATAGTAGACCTGCCCTTTCGAGGCGAGTCGAAACATCTCGGTCTTTGAAAGGTCTCTCCGATGAGAGGGGTCTACGATCTTGTACTTTGACGCCCTGATCCTCTCCCTCCCCTTCTCATCCAGCAATATCAACTCCATAAAGTAGTCGTCTTGATAGAGGAGATTCTCTAAATGGCCTCTGATGTGAAGGAAACCACCATTTTCAAAATTCGGACTCCTGGCGAGAAAGAGGAGATGGCTGACGGCCTTTTCTAAGAAGGCCTGGGCTGTTTCAACAACGATATTGGCCTTTGCCTCCTCCATCTCGATCAACGATTTCTTCAGATCGCCTTGATAGATTTGTACGGTCCTCAGTCCGGCAATGGCCAGTGGGATGGTGGCCAGGAGGATGGAAAAGAGCATCCATTTCAATCTCAGACTTCTCTCAATCGTTTTGATCATCTCTCATCACTCAATCACGCGATGCGCCAAGCTCAAAAAATGGGGATCCAAACGTATGCCTAACTGTTTGGCCGTCCTCAGATTGACGGTCAACCGATGGCTCAATGGCATCTGAGAAGGGATGTCCGTCGGCCTCATTCCCTTAAGAATTTTCACGGCCATGGGTGCGGCCTGTCTGCCTATCTCTCTAAAATCGCAGTGAAGCGCCATCAAGGCCCCCAACTCGACGGCATCATCACTGACCACAATGATCGGCACTCTGAATTTGAAAGCGGCCTCCATAATTTTGAGGAGGTTCTTCTTTGCGGTCAGAATTGGATCGGTCGGGATATAGATCGCCTCGACCTGCTTGGCCAGGTTTTGAGCGATCAAGGGGAACTGGCTCAAATGATCGGAAGGCAAGGAAATAGGATAAGGTCTGATGCCAAACCTTTTTGCGCTCCCTCTTGCCTCCTCTGCCGTGGCCATCGCCTGAGGGGTTGAACTACAATAGAGTATTCCCAACTTCTTTGCCTTTGGTAGAGCCCTTTGAACCATTTCCAGTTGTTTCTCCACAGGGATCTTCATCGAAACCCCTGTGATATTCCTCCCCGAAGATCCCCAGGAATCGATGATCCCTGTGGCCTTCGGCTCTCCGACATTGGAGTAGACAATGGGGATCTCTCTGGTCGCTTCAAGGGCGACCAGAGAAGGGATGGTGCCAAGGGCGCAGATCAGATCGACTCTCCTCTTCACAAAGGTCCTTGCGATCTCTTTAGCCTTTTCTCTATCCCCTTCCGCAATCTTAATATCAAACCGAACGTTCCTCCCCTCTTCATACCCTAAGCCCTTCATCCCCTCGATAAATCCCTCCCGGTTCCAGGTAAAGACAGCAGGGGATTCTGTCCACTGGAGGATACCGATCTCGATCCTCCTCTGTGAGCTGTCCGCTTGAGCGATTCTGAGATCGAGGGATAAAAAGGGGAGAAGGAGAACAAGACCAACTCGCGCAACGGTGAGCAAACGCTTAGATCCCATTTGTGGTCTCCCCTCCTTTCAGGAATCGGACCAATTCCGATTGGAGGACCCTCCATCCCTTCCCCGCTTTGATCGCCTTGATTCTTCCAATCCGAACATATTTGAGGAAGGTGGGCTTGGAAATCTTCAGATATTGAATCGCCTCCTCGGTGGTCAATACCTCATCTCTGTCGACGATTGACATGGAATTGCCCCCATTTCTTTTGATTTTTATGGATTTGAGAGCAAAATGTGTGCCAAAAAAAATAGTGAAGGGTTGCCTTCTTATAACCCCTTGACTTTTAAACGATTGTCACCTATCTCAAGCAGGGTCTGCTTCTAAATGAGCAGCCAAAAATCAGGGGTGCTGTCAGATTTTAGAAAGGGTGTACAAATATTTTCCGGTGGGATGACTTCAAGAAATGAATTCGACTAACGAGGCCTTGTGGTTTAGAAATAAAAAAATCAGATGGGGGAACCAGTGGAATGAATCAATGAAAATCGTCTGCTCGGAGGGAGAATCACATCTTGTATTTTCCAAAGTCTTCGGGTTTCATACGTTCGATGATCGACTTCAATTCGTCCTGCTCCTCCAAAAATTTGGAGCCGAACAACCCCATCTGTTTCGTCACCTCAATCACGTTTCCAGCGACAAAGATGGGAGCCTTTACCCTTACTGCAAGGGCGATCGCATCGCTCGGCCGGCTATCCACAACGACCTCTTTCCCCTCGATATCCAGATAGAGGTTGGCATAAAAGGTATTTCCCTTGATGTCATTGATGACCACCCGTTTAAGGGATGCTCGGAACGTATCCAAAATCTGTTTCATCAGATCGTGGGTCATCGGCCGGAGAGTGACCACGTCCTCAAGTCCTCTTGAAATGGCTTCGGCCTCAAAGACGCCGATCCAGATCGGCAATGCCTTTTGTCCGGTGAGATCTACCAGAACGACGACGGGGTTTGAGGCCTTGGGATCGACTAAGACGCCCATGACCTTCACCTCCATCAATGCTTCTCCGGAATCCGTCATCTCAAACATCCTCTTTTTAAATTTGTATCTATTGTAACCTGTATGCCATCGATGTCAACCCCAGGCGGAGAAGCCTTCTCTCCTCATTCGAACTTGCAATGATCTGACAGGCCTGTCTGCTAATTAGGCAGGGGGGCCGAAAGAATATCTTGGAGAGATCAAGCGATAGATCCCATCAGGAGGTAGAGGGCCAGTTAGCTCTCTGATCTGGACTCACCAGGCGAGATCAATTCTCGGCGTATTTTCCGACGCCGATCTTTCGGAAAGGTAAGGATGACTGTGGTTCCCCTCTTCGGCCAACTTTTTACCCGGATCTCTCCGCCATGTTCCTCCATCACCTTTTTGGCGAATGTCAGGCCCAATCCCAATCGATTGGGTCGGCTCGAAAAGAAGGGATCAAAAATGTGGGGAAGGTTCTTTTTTGAAATGCCCTCCCCTTTATCGGAGATCGAGATCCCAATCCCCTCATCCCCTTCAAAGAGCTCCACTTCCACTGTCTTTCTCTTCTTCCCCGCGGGCACCCCGGCGAAGCTCTCCACACTGTTTCTCAAAATATGACAGAGGGCCTTCCTCAGCAGCCCCTTATCGACGAAGAGATACCCATCCCCTCTCGATTTTCCTGTCTTCAAATTGAAGGACACCCCTTTCTCAATGGCCTCTTTAGAAAAGGTCTGAATCGCTCCTTCAACCACATCCTGAATCTTTTCCCGTTTGAAAGCGGGCTTTGAAACCAGAGCATATTCCTCCACCCGTTGAACGATCGCCTCCAGCCTCTGGATCTCCTGAACGATCCGGTCAAGATAAGAACGAGGAACCGCCGCAGCTGGCCGCGCCTTTAAAAGACGATTCACATATCCTCCGATGGAGGCAATTGGATTTCGAATCTGATGGGCAATCTCCTCTACCACCATGCCAAGGCTCGCCCATCGCTCCATCTCCAGTCTTTCCCTCTCCAATTTCTTCAGCCGTTGAATCTCTTGAAAACAGAAGGTTAAGAATACCTCTCTCTCCTCCTTGAAAGGGACGCTTGAAATATGGACGAAGATCTTTCTCCCGTCCTTATGTCTCAAGAGGGCTTCTCCTTCAAAACCGTTCTGGTAAAGCGTGAGGTAAACGATATTGGGAAGGAAATAGGTCAGATCCTCTTCCAGGAAGAAGATCCTCAATCGCTCCCCTTCCATCTCATCCCTCTTATAGCCGAAGAGTCGTTCGGCGTACCGGTTGGCATAGAGGATCTTCGAGTGGACATCAGTGACCACAAAGCCCACCTGAACGAAATCGAGAAGCTGCGGTCTGCTTTTTAGAATTTCCACCATTCTGGCCTCCAAGTCATCCCCGAAAAAGCTCCGTTTCCTTGAGCCACGCCATCTCAAGAAATCCAAACAAAAAATTTGAAATTCAATTCATTTTATTCCATTCTTTAGAAAAGTCAACCTTCGATTCGAGATCAGACAACGATTTGAGCGTTCCCTGACAGACAGGGTAGACCAGACGCATTTGACATTTCTACTATTGGGACCTCCATGGATATCAAGACAGAGGTGTTGATCATCGGGGGCGGTGCAACAGGGACCGGGATTGCAAGGGATCTGTCCCTGAGGGCAATCCCCTGCGTATTGGTTGAAAAGGGAGACCTGGCCTCAGGTGCCTCGGGCCGAAACCATGGCCTCCTTCACAGCGGCGCCAGGTATGCCGTCTCAGACCCGGAGGCTGCGCGAGAGTGTATCTCAGAAAACAGGATTCTCAGACGGATTGCCGGGCACTGTATCGAAGAGACGGGCGGCCTCTTCATCTCCCTCTCCGAAGATTCTCCCCAATTCCGAGAGAGATTCTTAATGGCCTGCGAGGAGGCTGGAATTCCAACCGCGCTCTATTCTCGTGACCAGGCCCTTGAATTGGAGCCGGAGCTCAATCCCGATCTCCTGAGCGCGGTAAAGGTTCCGGATGGAGCCATCAACCCCTTTGAACTCGTCCGGGCCAATGCAAAAGATGCGGAGAGGCATGGAGCAAAACTCCTCTTTCATACAGGGATCACATCCCTTCTGATCGATCAGAATCAGGTGAGAGGAGGCCTGGCTCTGGACCTCCTCAGCGGTGAGGATTACAAAATCGAGGCCTCCTTCGTCGTCAATGCCACGGGAGCCTGGGTGAACCAGGTTTTAAAACTTGCCGGTCTTCGCATCGACATGGCCCTTTCCAAGGGGAGCATGCTCATCACCAATCAGAGGCTCAACCAAAGGGTGATCAATCGCTGCCGGCCTGCCTCGGATGGCGACATCGTCGTACCCAACGAGACCGTATCCATTCTGGGAACCACATCGGTCCGCTCCGAGGAGGTTGAAGATTTTGAGGTCACCCCTCCGGAGGTCTCCCTTCTGCTCACAGAGGCCTCAAGGATGATACCGGCCATTCGCGGAGCAAGGCTCATTCGGGCCTATGCCGGGATTCGACCTCTCTTCCAATCCGGAGGAACAGGAGGGGACCGGCAGATCAGCCGAAGCTTTGCCCTGATCGACCACGGCGAAAGAGATGGGCTCAAAAATCTGATGACGATCACCGGAGGGAAGCTGATCACCTACCGTCTGATGGCAGAGAGAACCTCTGACCTCATCTGTCGAAAGATGGGAGTCGACGTTTCCTGCTCGACCCACCTGAAACCCCTTCCTGTCGTAGCCGAATCGTTGAGGCCCAAAGACCGACTTCAAAAGATTGCTCCAGGAGGGGAGGTCTTGTGCGATTGCGAACTGGTTCGAAGAGAAGAATTGGAGGAGATTCTGGAGACGATGCAGTTTCGAGATATCCGGGATATCCTCCATCGAACGCGTCTGGCCAAGGGGACGTGTCAGGGAGGCTTCTGCGTCTACCGCCTTCTGGGTCTATTGCATGAATCAGGTCTGGTGAAGGAAAGCCCAAATAAAGTATTGAAGGCTTTTCTCGAAGAGCGATGGAAAGGAATTCGGCCGATTCTCTGGGGAGGGGCCCTCAAAGAAGAAGAATTGATTGAGTCGATTTATAAGGGAATATTTAACTTAAAAGATAGTGTTGAGTTCGGAGTTGGGAGTTCGGAGTAAAGAAATATTAAAAATTATGGGAATTGGTCTCGGAACGACGAGCTCATTACTCCGGACTTGTTAAAACCATGCACTTCGATCTTATCGTGATAGGGATGGGACTCTCTGGCCTGATGGCTGCCAAAACGGCATCCGAGTCGGGATCGAAGGTTCTCATCCTCGGAAAAGGGATGGGGGCCCTCTGCCTCTTCTCCAACACGATCGACCTCCTCGAAACCCTGCCAAAGGGAATGAAGCTGGATGAGGGTCTCTCCCAGTGGATAAAAGACCATCCCCAACACCCTTACTCAAAAGTGGGAGCGAAGATTGTCGAAGAGGCCCTCACCTCTTTCACCTCCCTCTTTCCATTGCCCTACTCCTTTGTATCGGCTGGCGATGGAAACTCTCTTCTTCCCACAGGGGCAGGAACGCTTCGACCCACCTATCTCATTCCCACCACAATGGTTGCCGGAGCCTCGGTCCGTGAGCAAGGTGGGTTGATCGTGGGATTTAAGGGTTTTAAGGATTTCTATCCTGATTACGCCGCAACCCTGCTGGGATGCCGGAGCCTTACCCTCCCGCCCTTCAGAACTTTCCATGAAGAGATCACTGCTGCTGGCCTGGCAAGGTCGATGGAGAAGGAATCTTTCAGAGAGGAGATCGGAAGGGAGATCAGGAGGGAAATGGGCAATGAAACCCGAGTCGGTTTTCCAGCCGTCCTCGGAGTAAGAGATCCCTGGGGCGTTAAGAAAGGGCTTGAAGAGACGATCGGGGCCGAGGTCTTTGAAATCCCCATCCTCCCTCCATCGATTCCGGGGATGAGGATCTTCAATCGCTTTAAGGAGTGGTTGGTCCAAAGGGGGGTCACCGTCCTTTTAGGCCACTCCGTTTCAAAAGCAATCCTCAGAGGAAGAAGATGTGAGGGCATTAGAGTTTCAAATCCCCCTCTCTCCTCGTTTTACTCTGCCGATCGCTACATCCTGTCGACAGGCCGCTTCGTCGGAGGGGGACTGGTGGCCAATGAAGAGAAGATCTATGAGCCGATCTTCGATCTTCCTGTTTCCCAACCCCGGTCACGGGAGGAGTGGTTTAGAAAATCGTTTTTCAGCAATCTCTCCCATCCGGTTCATCAGGCCGGGATCCTGACCGATTCATCCCTTCGGCCCGTTGATGATAAAGGAGAACGGGTATTGGAAAATGTCTGGATTGCAGGTTCAATCCTTGCCGGCCACGACTCCACGAACGAAAAATCGAGGGAAGGCGTTGAGATCGCCACAGGCTATATGGCAGCGAAATGTGCCATGAAGAAATAAACAAATCCTAAAAACCAATAACCAGATAATGACCAAAGTCCCGATGACCGAAGCTAAAGTGTGGCCAACAAGCAATGCTGATGCTTGCATCCGTTGTGCTACCTGCATGGCCATCTGTCCGGTCTCGCGGGTCACCCCCCTCTTTCCCGGTCCAAAGCAGGCAGGTCCAGGAGCTGAGCGATTCCGAAGGCCGGGTGATCCCTCTGTGGATAGCTGGATCGATCTCTGCATCGGCTGTCATCTTTGCGATATGGTCTGTGCGTCCGGCGTGAATATTTCCGAGCTGAATCTTCTTGCAAAGGCAAAATACCTCGACGAAAAGGGAAGGCCCCTTCGGGATTGGCTGCTCACCCATACTTATCTGTATGGCTGGCTTGGATCTCTCTTCTCCCCTGTCGTGAATTGGCTCCTGAAAAACTCGGCCATCAAATGGATGGTGGAGGTCATACTGAAAATAGACAGAAGAAGGCAGCTTCCCGGTTATCAATCTCCTACTTTCCGCCAATGGTTTCGCAGTCACCATTCAAAAGGAGATCGGAGGATCGCCTACTTCTACGGCTGCTATGTCAACACCAATGAGGTCGAGGTCGGAAAGGCCACGGTCGAGGTGTTGGAGGCAAACGGCTTTGAAGTTACCCTCCCGGCTCAGGAGTGTTGCGGAATCCCGATGCTTGGAAATGGCGACTTCAAGGGCGCAAGGAAAATGGGACTTCAGAATGTCCCAAACCTTCTCAAAACCATTCGTTCAGGCTCTGAGATCATCTTTTCATCGACCAGCTGCGGTCATATGATCAGGCATGAGTACAACCGCCTTCTCGGCATTCCCGGATCCGAAGAGGTGGCCGAACATATCTTTGACCTCTTCGAATTCTTGAGAAATCTAAAAGAATCGGGAAGTCTCAATACCCACTTCAAAGAGCTCCCTCTGAAAGCGGCCTACTTTGCCCCTTGCCATCTGAGGTCGCTTAACATCGGGCTCCCTGCCCTTGAGATTTTACGACTCATTCCAGGCCTTCAGCTTGAAAACATTGATGCTGATTGTTGTGGATTGGGAGGAACATTTGGTTTTAAGAAGGAGAAGTACGAAATTTCTCAGGAGATCGGGAAGGATTTAAAACAAGCCATTGATCGCTCGAAACCTGAGATCGTCCTGACGGACTGCGAAGGCTGTCGTCTGCAGATCCGCCACCTGACCGGCCTGAAGGTGTTGCACCCGGTTCAAGTGTTGAGAGACGCACTCTTGCAAAGAACCGATGAGGAGATGGGGTGATAGGGGGATGGGGAGAAATAGAGATGAACAGCAGGCCCAGGTAATTTAAAAACCCTTATCATCGGCTTTTTCTCGATTCCCTGATCGCCCGATTGGCATCCTTTTGGCTGATCCCCTTCGCCCTCAATTTCCCTCCGGTTCGATCCCAGAGGTTATCAACATAGCTACCGATGTCCTTCTCCCTGACCTACTCTTCAATCAGTTTCCTTATCATCTGGCTCGTCGCCTTGCCCTCCACTTCCGGCAAGTTTATTGAGCCTGTTCTTCATCTCGTTTTTCTTCGCCAATCCCTTCCACAAAGTGTGAAGATAAGAGAAGATAAGATTGGATTAGGAGTAGAACATTTCCATTTGGAATAGAACACAACGGCTTGTGGTCGAGCTGCCATCTTAGAACGTTAACTCCGATAGTTACTCATGACGTAGCGCTTCGATCGGGTCCAGTCGAGCGGCTTTGAGTGCAGGGAAGTAGCCAAAAATCACGCCCACTGCCGCTGAGAAGAGGAAAGCGACAATGACGATGCCCGCATTGAAGACGAAGGGTACGCGCAATACACCGGCAAGCCAGAGGGATGCGGTAAGGGCTAGCACAATGCCTATCAAGCCGCCAAAGGACGACAAGACTACCGCCTCCACCAAAAATTGCATGAGCACCTCACGCTCGAAAGCGCCGATGGCGAGGCGGATACCGATCTCGCGGGTGCGTTCGGTGACCGACACGAGCATAATATTCATGATGCCGATACCACCGACGAGGAGACTGACAGCTGCCACGGCACTGAGCAATGCCGTAAGCAACTGCGTGGTCCCGGTAAGCATTTTAGCGATCTCCTTCATGTCCATCACGTTGAAATTATCGTCATCGCTGGGTGATAGATGACGCCTCTCCCGCATCAACAACCGGATCTCCCGCTGAGCCTTATCGGTCGAGGCACCCTGCTGGA
>JACAEX010000057.1 GCA_013388635.1 Syntrophaceae bacterium
AGACATTTCAGAGAATTTAGGACAAAGAGGCTTTAGCCATTTAAAACTGACCTCCCTATTGGCCCTACAATCCACTTTCTCCGCCCTGTCCACATCTGAGTATCCCCCCTGACACACAGATTGTACACTACCTTATCCTCGACGGGGTTGACTTTGGACTCTCTTTCTCCTAATATAAAATCCTCGATTTTTCAATCAAAACGTGGAGCCAGGGAGGAACCATGCCGAGCAGACAGTACGTTATCAATGAGATGACTGTGAAGGACACCTGGAGAATGTTCCATATCATGGCAGAGTTCGTGGAGGGATTCGAAGCCCTGGCCGAATGTCAGCCGGCGGTGAGCATCTTCGGATCCACCCGGGTCAAACCTGAAGATGAGGTCTATAAGAAGGCAGAACGGATCGGCCAGCTTCTCGCAGAAAATGGGTTTGCGGTCATTACCGGAGGCGGCCCGGGTGTCATGGAGGCTGCCAATAAAGGCGCCTCCTTGGCAGGGGGGAAATCGATCGGCCTGAACATCGAACTCCCCCTCGAGCAGATGCCCAACCCTTACACCAACCTCAATTTGACTTTCCACTACTTCTTTGTTCGGAAGGTGATGTTCATCAAATATGCAGTGGCCTACATCATCCTTCCAGGTGGCTTTGGCACGATGGACGAACTCTTCGAATCGACCACGTTGATCCAGACGCACAAGATCAGACCTTTTCCGGTTGTTCTCGTTGGCTCAGAATATTGGAGGGGACTTTTTGACTGGATCAGGGGGGTCGTCTTAAAAGAGGGGAGAATCTCAGCCTCCGATCTCGAAATCTTTCAACTGGTCGACGAACCGGAGGAGATCATTAAAATCATCAAAAAGACGGTCATCCTTTAAACCAAATCCGCATAGCGCATAGGGCAGAGCGAAAAAAAGCTCAAGACCTATGCTCACATCTTCTTGAAGCTGCGGTCGCTTTCAACCGGGCACGCTATCTATCGATCAGTTGCGGAGGCCGTAGACCCCGTCCACCACATGGTAGGTGAGGAGCGTGGTCAACTCGATCAACTTCCGCTCCTCTTCCTCAGGAAGGTATCCCAGCGACTCACTTCTGCAGATCGCCTCCCACTGACGAAGGCTCTTCCGAATCGTATGCTTATTAGAACCTGAAATCCATAGGCTGACCTGTTCAGTCAGGGGCCTCGCATATTTTCGAATCAACTTCCAGGCGGGGAGGAGCTTCTTGTGCCCGTTCTCCGGCTTGATGAAGAGCTCGTTCATATCATGAAGGTATTCTTGAAGCTCTTGATCTAAAATCTCTCCATCCAATCCCCACCACTCCGAGACGGTCTCTTCGATCATCGTATAGGCGCCATCGTGCTTCTTTGCGGTATTGACCGGTTCATTCCCGGCAATCTCCTCCATCAGATGATCGACATAGGTCAACTTCTCCAGCGCATTGGGCCAGTTTCGGTACTTGACCTTCCAGTGTGAACGGGGATCGAGCCAGATCGCAAAGGTCTCAGCCCAATCCTCATCCGGGTGTTTCTGCGCATAATGACGATCTCCCAAATAGTGGAGGTGCCTGACATAGCTTTTTGACCAGGGATTGACACGGGAGAGATATCCATCCCTATATTTCTTGTTGAAATCGCCGAAGATCTCCTTCCAATCCTTTTGCTGCCAGAGCTTGTATGCATAATTGACGGCATGGCCTGTTTCATGCCGCAGCGTCTTCATGATCCCCTCATTCGATGGCACATCTCCCTCAAGAGCCTTCAATTCCGGCGTGGCCAAATAGAAAGGAACGCTGATGGAAATCTTCTTGTTGACACATCCCCACTCGTTCCCGAAATAGAAGTCTGGCCAGAGCAGGATATGGTGCTCCCTCAATTCCTTCTTCAGCCTCCTGAAGAGGGGAGACATGCCTTCCTCTATATCCAGCTCCAGGTCGCAAATCCTCGTCATCAGTAACTTCTGGTAACTGATCTCATCCATCCCTTAGCCTCCAAAGCCCGACTTTTAATATAATATCCACACGGTCAGAGGTCAAACGATTTTTTTTCACAAGCAAATACTTAACAATTTCGATAAGTTATATTAAATTCCCCCTCCAGGGATACCTTCACTTTCCCCGTGATCGACACTCCCATGCCCTCTCTTCCTGCGATCCGAGAAATCCGGAGCAACACCAGTGTAATACTTCACTCAAGCGTGAAGAAAGGCTGCCATCGGGCGGGAATATCTCCGAAAATCTTATCAAGAGTAGTAAGGGATCACACACACCGGTAGAGATCGACTACTCAAATGGAACTTTTTGTTGTAATATTAGCCTTGATCACATCGAAAAAAATTATTTAGGGTGAGTGCGGATTGTGCGATCGCTCCAAGGGTCTTTTTAGTCCCGACTGAAGCGGGACTCGACGCGAGCTTAGAAAATCGCTCAATTCTGGTTATACTTAGATGGAGAAGAGGATGGATGTCTTTGTCTCGGGCGTAGGCATGACAAAATTTGGCAGATCGAAGGACCCCCTCGAAAAGATGATGGTCGAAGCTGGTCGAATAGCCCTCCGAGACGCCGGGCTGGACCAGGTCGATGCAATCTTTATCGGGGTGATGAATGCCGGGGAGCTCCTCGGAGATTCTAACTTCACCGCCCTTCTAACCGATATCGGGCTTACCGGTATTCCCTCAACCCGGGTGGAGACCGTCTCCCCGACCGGAGCGGGTGCCTTTGAGACGGCCTTCCATGCAATGGCGTCAGGCCAGACGAGGAGTGTCCTCGTCCTTGCGGGTGAGAAGATGACCCATCTCCCACCAGCTCGAAGCGCAGCCATTCTCTCTGAGGGGATCGACCGATCAGAAAGAAGGTATGGGATGACCATGCCCGCTCTGGCTGCCATGATTGCCCAAAGGTATGGCCAAGAATTCAAACTCTCAAGCTCAAAACTGGAAGATATTCTGGCTCAGGTTGCTATCAAAAACCATTCCAACGGTTCCCTCAATCCCCATGCTCAGTTCAAAAAGGTGATCACCAAGAGGGACTATTTGAACAGTCAGATGGTCTCCTATCCACTGCGCCTTTACGATTGTGCACCGATCAGCGATGGAGCCTCGGCCATCGTCCTCACCTCTCACCCTGCCTCTGTCAAGGTCTCTGGTATTGGCCATGCCACAGACACCTCTTCTCTCAGACATCGTGCCTCGTTCACCTCTTTCGACGCCACAAGGGAGGCAGCGATGAAGGCCTTTGCCATGGCCGAGCTCAATCCTCTGGATATCCAGTTGGCTGAGGTTGACGACGCCTTCACCGCCTTCGAGATCATCGGGACAGAGGACTTAGGCTTCTTTCCTCCTGGAGAAGGCTGGAAGGCTCTGGAGGAGGGGGTCACTCATCTGAGGGGAAAGCTACCCGTCAACCCCTCTGGAGGTCTGAAGTCGAGGGGACATCCAGTAGGGGCATCCAGTCTTGCTCAACTCGTGGAGATTGTCTACCAGCTCAGGGGAGAGGCAGGAGAGGAGAGACAGATCGAAAGGGCAGAGATCGGTCTGGCTCAAAGCACAGGCGGCCTGGGCAATCATAACTTTGTCACCATCCTCGAACGGTCTGATCGAAGGCGGGTGCTAAAGCAACGATGGAGACCTGAGCATCGACCAGAGATTAAAGTTTCAACCAGACCCTCCACCCCTCCCCCACCCGAAGGGGTTGGAACCCTGGAAACCTTCACCACCCTTTATGCCACGCCCGAAGGATTTCGCTCTCCTCTCACCCTGGCTCTGGTCAAGACAGTGACCGGTGAACGCGTGATCGCCTGCAATCCCGACTACCGCTTCCCTAAGGAACTGAAGATCGGCAGAAAGGTCTACTTGAAAACGAGGGAAGGGCTCTATGTCTTCGAAAAACTCAACCTCTGGAAACGCATGAGACAGTGGATCAAGCGCTCCCCTTAGCTTGGAGGAATGGATTGACAACTCATTCTTAATAACGATATCTTGAACCCGATCATATTCTCAACGCCAGAGGATCTTTTTCGTCTTCAAGGCGCATTGACCCATCGATTCAAAGCCGTGCTGAAATTTCCTTGGGATAGAGGAGGTAAATTATGGAGCTGAAGGTTGAGCGGCTGGAGATTCCAGAAGGGTGTAATGTCATTTTCGGTCAGACCCATTTCATCAAGACGGTAGAGGACCTCTACGAGATCATCGTCGCTGCTGTTCCCAATGCCAAGTTCGGAATCGGGTTCTGTGAGGCATCCGGCCACTGCCTGGTTCGTGGAGAGGGCAATGATGAGGCACTCAAGGAGGCCGCGATGAAGAACGCCCTGAGGATTGGAGCCGGCCATACCTTTGTCATCATTCTGAGGGACGCCTTTCCGATCAATATCCTGAACGCGGTCAAGATGTGTCAGGAGGTCTGTAGCCTCTACTGTGCCACAGCCAATCCTGTGGAGGTGATCCTGGCCCAATCCGAGCAGGGCAGGGGTGTGCTCGGGGTCATCGACGGGTCGTCTCCGAAAGGGGTTGAAAAAGAGGATGGGGTCGCGTGGAGGAAGGACCTGTTGAGGAAATTTAAATATAAACTGTGATGTGGGCCTCGCCGTTTCGAGAGAGCCGATAGAACCGACCGGTATTCACACTCATGAAAATCTATAAGGTCTTAAGCATATCCTCGGCAAATGCTCTGAGATCTCGGTCGGCCGCGGTCATGGCCAGGATGTCCACCTTGGCCTTGAACCCCTGCTTCTCCACCGGGCTCCTCGTCTCATAGAGGTTCTTCATCGCGGCGAGCGCCTCCAAAACCTTCTCCGAATCGGAATAATCCAGTAGCAGAGAGAGGGTGTTCCAATCCTCGGGTAGACCGTACTGGTCCAGATAAGCCTTGACCGCCGCCTCGAATCGATCCGTGCCCTGGTAACGATCGATGTCGTCAAGGGCCTTCTGATGTTTTTTCGTCCCTTTCTTTCCCATGAAGAGTTTATCAACCTCCTTACGATAATGTCTTTTTAACCAATCTGACCGACGAGACCCCTCCCGAGCCTTGGGCGTCTCTCGGGTCGCATAGGGGCGATCTTTCCTTCGATCGATCTCTCTCCAGGAGATCCGCTCCCTCTCGTCTTCGTCTTCATACCGAACCATCTCTTTTCTTTCAACCTCCAGGAAGCTAATTTCTCTCAGCTTCTCCCCTCTATCGGCAAGGCCGTATCCTTTTTGACCACGACATGAAAGACGGCCACCCTCTTCCCATACTTCTGAAGGATCAATCGATCGTTCTGTCTGATTGAGAAGACCTTGCCCATCCCGTTATACATCTCCGAGCCCGATAGGGAAGGATACCAACCGCGGGGATGGTTCGCTTCGATCGAAAGGATCTGCAAGCGGTCACCTGGATTAAGAAGGATGGGGCTCTCCCGTGGGATGACCCTCTCAACCCCGTTGATCCTCACCCTCAGGCCTGAGAACTCCTCGTTTCTCTTTAACTCCTTTGCGATCTCGGCAGTCAGAATGGAAGGGAAGGCCTCAGCCCGGATGCCCGCTTTCTCCAGCACTGCGTTGACGGCCAATGATAGATAACCGACGCCCTGAGCCAGAGAGCAGTTCTTGGTCGCTTCAATGCCAAACGCCATCTT
Source organism: Syntrophaceae bacterium (assembly GCA_013388635.1). GTDB lineage: Bacteria > Desulfobacterota > BSN033 > BSN033 > UBA1163 > JACAEX01. The sequence continues at coordinate 5,606 of JACAEX010000057.1, forward strand.
ATGCTTATGGGCCAGGGCATAATAGGTCAGCGATCTTCTCTGCTCCTTATGAAACGACCTTTCGCTGAAGGTATTGGTGTTGTTCACATGAAAATGGTATCTTTTATCGATCAACTTCGAATTGATCCTTTGGACCACTTCCCTGGCAAAATTCTCAAGGTGCAACCTCTCCCCGTCAGGGAGATTGAAGGTCGAGATATCGATGACGTTGCACTGCCCCCATCGGACGGGGTTCCGGGTCTGATCGACCCAGACCGGGGAGTAAAAACCGTAACCCTGGTGGAGGTTGAGGATGATATCGGCCTGATCCATGAGGGACTTGGCCAGACGGACGACCTTATCATCCGGGTCGTTCTCCTCCTCGGAGTCCGAAAATTTTCGATTCATATCCCGACCGCTCAGACCTGTCCGTCTTCCTGTCAAGACCGCGTAGAGGTTCAGCCGGGGGACAACGATCAGATTCCCTCTGAGCAATTTCAGGCCGACATAACGATCTGCGGCGAGGTAGCCTCCTGACTCGTCACCGTGAATACCGGCAAAGATGAGCACGGTGGGCCCTGCTTCCCTTCCGATGAGACGGTAGACCTCCACTTCTTGATCAGAGCCTTTAAAGAAGGCATCCACCTCGGAAAAGGCCTTCGTCTCCCCCTCGGGAGGACTATCGACGTCAAGAACCTCTCCGATGAGGAAGACCCCGGCCATTGCCGAAAGCAGAAAAAGGCCGATGATCAGACGGTATTTTCGCCGATGATCTCCCATCTGCCTTCTTTTTCTCTCAGGTAGAGAATCTTCCGGCTGTAGCTTTTGAAATTGTCCGAACGATAATCCTGATTCAATCTCACAATGGCAACAGATCCCCTCCCTTTTTGGGAGAGGAAGAGGGATTTGGGCTCAAGCTGGATCTGGATAAATTTCTTAGATTGATTGACGCGATATTTATATTCCTTAAATTTCTGATAGTTCTTCCCATCACTGCTCACAAAATCCCGGCTATAGAAACTGAGGTACCTGGCCGTATCCCGCTTCTCCCAGGCGGTCTTCCATTCTCTCAGAAATTGGGAGAGGAGCTTGGAAAGCCTCTGCTGCTCCTCTATGGGTTTATACTTCGTGCTGTCCACAATGACCAGAGGGGTCTCGCCGACCTTAATAAACCCCATGAGCTCTTTCAAAACCGCATCTTCGACCACCACGCACCCCTCGGAGAAAGGCGGCCGTTCCAGGCGGTCGGAGTAACCGTGCAGCCAGATGCCGCTTCCTTTCTTCCCCTCCTTTCGATCAAGAAAGTTTGGGTAATTGAGCGAAAATGCGCCAACCCCATACTTTTCGGGCAGGTTCTTCCCTGCGATGAAAGAGGTCAAAAAGTAGACACCCTCTGGCGTTGCCAGATCTCCAGCCTCCTTCTTGTCCACGTGATTGGACCCCACAATGCAGGGATAGCTTTTGACCAGTGGGAAACTACTCTCTTCGGATCGATAAAGGTGGAGGAGCTTCGCTTCTTTGTCGCAAAGCAAGAAATGGTCTTTGCTCTTGACGTGGATCAGAGGGAAAGGAACCACGGCCTGGGACGCTTTCTCCTCCTTCACCTCGTCCGACTCCTTTGTCTCTCGGACTTCCTTGACCTCTTTTGGGGGCAGGGGGGGAACGGTCTTCCGCTCCCTCAGGTGGAGGCTGAGCATGAAAAGATTGGCACTGAAAGAGACCAGAAATAAGATGAGGAAGATTCGGTAAAACTTGCGGTAGTTCTTTTTCTCTCTATCCATCTCAGAACAGAATTGGGAGGAGGCGAGGCAGAGGCGATCCTGGCCCCCTTTCCTCCGGCAGAGGTAACCTACTCTCTAAACCGAACCTCCTCTACGTCTACTAAAATAGCCTCCTTTTGTCAAGGGGACAAACATTCCCGGGTCAGGCCCTCCGGGTCCGTTCAAAGGCTCCAGAAGAGAGCCTACTCAGGTTTTGGCCTCGGCGTTTCCATACGCTTCTTCTCCACCCCCTGGGGAGTGAAGATCAGAGTGACCACTTCTCCTGATCTTCCAAATCGTTCCAAAGTCGTTCCTTTAAAGACAAGATCGAGACCACCCGCATTTCCAACCAGAAGATAGATCTGCTTGATCGCCTGGTGGGAGGTCATCTCTCCGGGTCTGAGGGTCATCTCCTTCTCCGTCTGACCATCGATCTGGATACGAACCCAGGTCTCTTCCTCCGCTTTCAACTGAAGGGAGAAGGGCTCCTCCTTCGGTGCCACCGCCACGGCCGTTGAGGGAGGAGGAGTAGCGGGAAGGGTCTCTCTCACCTCGGGCTTCACAGAAGAGATGGGTTCAACCGGTGGTTTAGAAGCGTGGAGAAAGAGGAAATACGAAATGGCGAGGCCAACCAGAATGATTCCCACGATCATCCACAGGGATTTCCGATCCCGAGAAACCTCCTTCTCAGGCGGGGCCTGGGGCTCAGGGGGAGGTTTTTTCCCTGGCTTTCTTCTTAAGTTGCCTTCGTAACGAAGCAGAACCTCTCCGGAATCGAGACCAAGGTATTTGGCATAAGCCAGCAGAAATCCCTTGACATAGGTACCCGAGGGAAGGGAAGCATACTGGTCCTCTTCGATGGCCTTGAGCAGATGCTCCTTCACCTTCGTATTCTTGGAAACCTCTTTCAATGAGATCTTTCTTGATTCCCGTTGTCTCTTCAAATACTGTCCCAAGGATTCGTTCTCATTCTCTTCCACAAAGGCTCCCTCAAAATTAGTGCGCCGTTGGTTTCGATTACCAATTTCGTCAAACGCTCAAAAGGCCCGCCTGCCGGAAGGCGGGTTCTGAGCGGTCATCCCCTTCTGATTGCTGATTGCTCTATTGATAGCCCAGCCGATTCAGGGCTGCGGGATCGCGGGTCCAATCCTTCTCCACATTCACCCACAATTCCAAAAAGACCCTCTTCCCCAGGAACCCCTCCATCTCCTTTCTGGCCGCCTCTCCGATCCTCTTCAATCTCTCCCCACCTTTTCCGATGAGGATCTTCTTCTGAGAATTCTTTTCCACGTGAATCGTCGCCTGGATGACGACCAGATTCCTCTCAGGATGCTCTTTAAACGCTTCGATGGTAACGGCCGTACAGTAGGGAATCTCCTGATAGGAGTTCTGGATCACCTTCTCCCGAATGATTTCGGAGGCCATAAACCGCTCCGTCTGGTCGGTGATCATGTCCTCAGGGAAATAGGCCGGGGATTCAGGGAGAACCTTCAAGATCTCGTCCAAGAGGATGTCCACCCCTTCTCCGGTGATCGCAGAGATCGGGATCACCTGATGGAAGGAATGGAATCTTCGATACTGATCGATCACTGGAAGAAGCGTCTCCTTCTTCACCAAATCGATCTTATTGACGACCAGAAAAGGGACCCCTCTGCTTCCCTTGAGGGACTCGATCATCTGACGATCCTTTTCCACAAGAGGAGATGGAACGTCGATCAGAAAGAGCAGGACATCCGCATCCCGACCTGAAGCAACCGCGGTCTTGACCATGCGCCGATTCAGTTCTGACCTCCCTTCATGGAGCCCTGGCGTATCGAGAAAGATCAGCTGACCTCCTTCCAGATTCTTAATACCGAGAATTCGGTTTCTGGTCGTCTGAGGCTTTTCCGTGACGATGGCAATCTTATCGCCCAGGATCGAGTTGAACAGGGTCGATTTCCCGACATTTGGCCTCCCCAAGATGGAGATAAAACCAGACTTGAATGCTCGCATGAAAGAAGGTTCGGAGTCCGGAGTTTTGAGTTCAGAGTTTTTTATCTCCGAACACCCTCGAGGCGAACTCATTGCTCCGAACGATTGACCCTAAGACAACAGGACCCGATCGATCACCTCTTCGATATGGTCAACTAAGATGAGGTTCATCTCCCTTTTGATATGGTCTGGAATGTCCTCGAGATTCTCTTCGTTCTTTTTCGGGAGGATCACGGTCTTGACCTCTGCCCTTCGAGCGGCCAGGATCTTATCCTTAATCCCCCCGACAGGAAGCACCCTTCCGCTCAATGTCAACTCCCCGGTCATCGCCACGTCACGGGGAAGGGCTTTCCCCCTCAAAAGAGAGAGGACAGCACTGGCAATGGCGATTCCTGCAGAGGGTCCGTCCTTAGGCGTTGCCCCGGCCGGGATATGGATATGAATATCCCATTCCTGGTAGAAATTCTCAGGGATCTGGAGGGAGGAGGCATTGGCCCGAATATAAGAGAGGGCAGCCTGAGCAGATTCCTTCATCACCTCTCCGAGGGAGCCAGTCAAGATCAGGCCCTTCTCCCCTTTCATCTTCGAGGCCTCGATAAAGATGATATCTCCCCCATTCTCTGTCCAGGCCAGTCCGGTGGCCACGCCGATGCGGTCCCTCTCCTGCGCCACCTCCCGGAAAAATTTCCTCGGGCCCAGGAGTTCCTCTACGACGGCCTCGTCAACGATCTCTCTTGAATGATCTCCCATCGCCACCTCTTTGGCAACCTTCCGACAGACGGTGGCGATCTCCCTCTCAAGATTTCGAACCCCTGCTTCTCGGGTATACTCCCGGATGATCTTATGGACAGCCCCTGAGGTGAAGGAGAGGGGATGGTTCTTCAGACCGTTCTCTTCCTTTTGATGGGGGATCAAGAATTGAAAGGCGATCTTCTCCTTCTCCTCCTCTGTATATCCCGATAAATGGATGACCTCCATTCGATCGAGCAGAGCCGGAGGGATGGGCGATAGGGTGTTGGCCGTGGTGATGAAGAGGACATGGGAGAGATCAAAGGGAACGTCCAGGTAATGATCTGTAAAAGAGAAGTTCTGCTCCGGGTCGAGGGTCTCTAAAAGGGCTGCCGCAGGATCTCCTCGAAAATCCTGGCCGATCTTATCGACCTCGTCGAGCATAAAGACAGGGTTTGACGTTTCCGCCCTTCGGATCTCCTGGATGATCCGGCCTGGAAGCGCTCCCACATAGGTCCGGCGATGTCCCCGGATCTCAGCCTCGTCCCTTACCCCTCCCAGGGAGATGCGGATGAATCTTCTCTCTAACGCACGAGCAATGGAGCGTCCCAGAGACGTCTTGCCAACGCCCGGGGGACCGACAAAACAGAGGATCGGTCCCTTCATGGAATCCTTCAGTTTCTTCACCGCCAGAAACTCCAGGATCCGTTCCTTCACCTTCTCCAGATCATAATGGTCTTCGTCAAGCACCGAGCGAGCACGACTGAGGTCCAGGTTATCAACCGTCCTCTTGTTCCACGGCATGGTGATCAGGTAGTCGAGGTAGGTTCGAGATACCGTGTATTCCGCAGAGATCGGGTTCATCCGTTCCAGCCGGTTGATCTCTTTATAAGCGATCTCCTCCACTTTCTGGGGCATCCCTGCGGTTTGGACCCTCTCCCGAAGTTCACAGATCTCTGCTGAGTAGGGATCTTCCTCTTGGATTTCCCTCGGCCCTCTCGGAGAGGTACGGACGGGATGGTCCTTCGGAAATCTCCCCATCTCCTTGCTGGGATGAACCAGTCCATTCGGCCGCGGAGGAAAGGATTGGATCTCCCGACTGAAGTGCTCAAAGACCTTCTTTAAACGCTCCAAAGGATCGATGGTCGTAAAAATCTCCTGTTCCTCCCTCCATCCCAGGTGGAGGCTCACCGCGATCAGGTCTGCCAGCCGACCCGGGTGGTCGATCCGATCAAAGGCACGAATGACCTCCTCTGGAAGAGGTCTTCCCATGGCCATCGAAATCTTAAAGAGGGTGCCGATGCTCTGAACAAGGGTATCAGAGAGAGCGGTCCTTTCTTGGTGTTCACTGACCTCTTTGACATCAGCCCTGAAATAGGGAGGGTCACGGGTAATGTTCTGAAGAAGGACTCTGGAGAGCCCTTCCAGAGAGACCTTCATCCCCCGATTCGGCAACTTGACCCACTGGAGGACTCTGCAGACCGTTCCAACAGGAAGGAGGTCTTTGGGCTCTGGATTCTTGAGATGGGGGCCGTGCTGGCCAACGCATCCGATAAGACTGCTCTCCGACATCACCTTGCCAAGCAGGGTCAAAGCCTCATCCGACTGGAAAAAGAGAGGAGCCACCACATGAGGAAAGATGACGGTCTCCCGGAGGGGGATGAAGATAAGTCTCTGGGGGATAGAGAGGCTTTCTGATCTGTACCCGTACTTCACAAACGATCTCCTGATTTAATCCAAACAAACAAGATTCATTATACGAAAACGATGGGATTTGTCAACGAAGAGAGAAGATCTCCTTTATGGCAGACCAGGCCTCCGGGGAAGACCAGGCTCTCTGCCCGACGGCCTTCCCCACGACGCAACCCTCTCCATCTACCAGGTATGTCACAGGAACCCAGCCCCATACCCCATAGTCGTCAAGGATCTTCTCCTTCAATACTAAGAGGACAGGGATCGTAATCTTACATTTGTCGACGATGCGTTTGATCCTCTCTCTCCTTTCTCCATCGATGGCAATGGCCAAGATCTCCAGCTGGTCTTTCTTCCCTTCAATAAATTTTTCCAAAAGCACAATATCCTCTTTGCAGGCCCCGCACCAGGTGGCCCAGAAGAAGAGGAGGAGCGGTTTTCCCTTGTAGTCACTGAGTGAGACCGGGTTGCCCTTCAGATCTTTAAGAGAGAAATGGATCGGCCCTTTTTTTGGCTCAAGCCTCTGAATTCCAAAGGATTCCCACGCTGAGGAGCTCTTCTGAGAAGGAGGGGACTCCGCCCGAAGCATAGCAGCACAAAGGAGGACCCAAGCGAGGACCACGAATAAGGAGCCAAGCCCCTTTTTCATCTTTCCCTCCCTTTGTTCAGAGATACAAAAATCCTAAAATAAATCTGGAAGCCCGTCAATAATCCTTAGAAAATAAAGGGCTTCGTCTCTCGGTAAGGGTAACGATGCCCGGATCGTAGATCAGTCACGTCGTCGCTCTTAAGCACATGACCGGGTAGTGATCTTTGTTATTCGGTGGTCACGTAACAGTCCAAACATCTGCTTGAAAAGAGGTCTCAGAAATGGTAAGGTGGCCTCAAGGAGGAGGAGACTTTATGGCTGCAGTAAACAAGGTGATTCTCATTGGCAATCTGGGCGCGGATCCCGAGGTGAGGTATTTGAACAACGGCACCACGGTAGCCAACTTTCGAATGGCCACGACTGAAAACCGGGTGAACCGGACCGGGGAGAAGACCACTGTGACGGAATGGCACAGGATTGTCGCCTTCGGCCGATTGGCAGAGATTTGTGGCGAGTATCTGAAGAAGGGGAAACAGGTCTACGTGGAAGGCCGACTTCGAACGCGCTCGTGGGAGGATAAGAATGGGAACAAGAGGTCGACCACCGAAATCGTTGCCACCCGCATGCAGATGTTAGGAGCCGCGGGCGAGACGCCCGGCGCGGAAAAGGAGCCCGATTTCGACCAGGAGCCCATCCCCCAAGGAGATGATGAAGTACCCTTTTAGTTTCAAATCGCAGATTGCAAATTTCAGATTTTTCAATCTGAGATCTTAAATTTGAAATTTGAAATCAGAAGAGAAATCGTCTCATGCTCACATTGAGGAGGAAGCCCATTCCGATCAGGGTCGAGAGCATGAAAGATCCCCCGTAGCTGAGCAGGGGAAGAGGGATGCCCACGACAGGCATCATCCCCAATACCATTCCGATATTGATGAAGATATGCCAGAAGAGCATGGCCACCACGCCGAAGGAGAGGATGGCCCCGAACCGATCCTTCGACTGGAGGGCGATGCGAAGCCCCCATAGGATCAGGCCAAAATATAGCCCGACCACGACCAGAGAACCGATCAGCCCCCATTCCTCTCCCAGGGCCGAGAAGACGAAATCGGTCTGTTGCTCCGGCAGAAAGCCCAGTCGGCATTGGGTCCCGTTCATAAAACCCTTTCCAATAATCCCTCCCGACCCCACCGCGATCTTCGACTGGATGAGATGATATCCCGCCCCAAGCGGATCGAGATCGGGGTTGAAAAAAGTGATGATCCGCCTCTTCTGATAATCCTTGAGAAAATTCCAGGAGAGCGGAACGATGGCCCCTCCTGCCAGCGCCATCGTCAGAAGTGTTTTCCATCGCACCCTGACAAAGACCAGAATGGAGCAGAAGATCAACAGGATGATGATCGACGTCCCGAGATTGGGTTGTTTAAGGATCAATCCCATCGGCAGGATGAGGAGCAAGAAAGGCAGGGGAAGATCTCTTAATGAATAGCCCTCCCGCCCCGGTGGCCTGCGGAAGAACCTTGCCATGGCCACGATGAAGGAGAGCTTGACGAATTCGGAAGGTTGAAACGAGATCGAGCCGATCCTGACCCATCGCTGGGCACCCGACGTGATGATCCCATAACCCAACACGACCACGAGAAGGATCAAAGAGATCGAATAGAAGAGATAAGCAAAATCGGAGTAGAAGCGATATTCGATGAAGGCGACCGTGATCATCGCAGCCAGACCGATGGCCAACCATAAGATCTGCTTGAGGTAGAGGGGGGTCCCTGCCACATCGCCCCTGTAGGTGGCGCTATAAAGGTTGAGGATGCCAATTGAGGCGAGGCTGAGAACGATCCCAAACAGGGTCCAGTCGAAGTGGGTGAAAAGTCGCCGGTCAATCATGCAGTTTAGATTCCACCGTCCTTCCAGCGATCTTGGGAGCGGACTCGGATTCGATGCTGAGGTACTTCTCGATCACCTTCTTGGCAATCGGAGCGGCTGCCGTCGCTCCAAACCCCCCATGCTCAACCAGGACCGCAATCGAAATCCTGGGGGCTTCAAATGGGGCAAACGCCACGAACCAGGCATGGTCTCGAAATTTGAGCGGCATCCGATCCATATCTCCCTTCTTAAAATTCTGAGGCAAGGTGATCACCTGGGCCGTCCCGGTCTTGCCGGCAACCTTGACCTCGCTGAGGGCGCAGGCCCATCCTGTTCCATGGGGTTCGTTGACCGCACCCATCAAGGCCTCCCGGACGATCCGCAAAGTCTCTTCAGAAACATCCGCCCTTCCCTTTTCAATCGGCGGATACTCTTCTAAAACGGTCCCATAGACGTTTTCGACCCTTTCCACGACCTGAGGAAGATAAAACCTCCCGCCATTTGCGATGGCTGAGATCAGCATCACAAGTTGAAGGGGCGTCGTGCTAATATATCCTTGACCCACAGCAAGGGAGAGGGTTTCTCCGCTGTACCACGGTGCCCCGGATCGTTTCTTCTTCCAGGAGGTGGAAGGAACGATCCCCGGTTTTTCATGGGCGAGGTAGATCCCTGTCGGCCTTCCCAAACCGAACTCATTGGCGTAGCGGGCGATCAGATCGACGCCCACCTTCAACCCCACCTGATAAAAAAAGATATCGCACGATTCCACAAGGGCTCGGTGAAGGCTGACCGTCCCATGGCCGCCCTCCTTCCAGCACCGGAAATCCCGATTCCCGTAGGGATAGACGCCAGTGCACGTAATCTGCGTATTGGGGGTGATGATCCCCGACTCCAGCCCTGCAATGGCCGTAATGATTTTGAATACCGAGCCGGGCGGGTATTGACCCTGGATCACCCTGTTCTGAAGCGGGTGGCGGGGATTCTCCATGAGCGATTTCCACTCCTGGGGTGAGATGCTTTTTGCAAAGAGGTTTGGATCAAACGAAGGCTTGCTCACCATTGCCAGGATCCGACCGTTTCGAGGGTCCATAGCAACGAGAGCGCCGCTCTTATCCTGAAAGGCCTCCTCAGCCACCCTCTGGAGGTCAAGGTCAATGGTGAGGATGAGGTTGTTTCCGGGTACGGGGTCCACGCTCCGGAGAGGTCTGCTCTCTCTCCCCAATGTGTCGACTTCGATCTGGCGACCTCCGTCCACACCCTTGAGGTCAGCCTCCCATCGATGCTCCACCCCATACTTCCCGACCAGCACACCCATCCGATACTGAAAATCCTTCGTCTGTTTCAACTCGCTTTCATCCATCTCGCCGAGATAACCGATCAGATGGGAGGCAAGGTCGCCATAATTATAGGTTCTCCTCGGCCTCACATCGACAATGAGGCCGGGAAGATGGACCCGATTAAACTCGAGGCGCGCCAGCTCGTTCCAGTCAATATCAGATCTGATCTTCACGGGTTGAAAAGCAGGGCGGCGTTTCGGGCCTTCCACTCTGTTTCTGATCTCCTCCGGGTCCAGGTCCAGCATTTCCGACACCCTGGTCAGAACCTCCGGATTGGTCTTCAGATCCTCGGGGACGAGAAAAACCTCAAACGAGGGGCGGTTATGGGCCAAAACCCGTCCCCTCCGGTCCAGCAGCATTCCCCGGTCCGCAGGATTTTCACGGATCCGGATCCGGTTATTCTCAGATAATCGTCGATATTCGCTCCCCTTGATCACCTGAAGGTACCAGAGGTGGCCGAAGATTAAGAGGAAGGCAATCCCGACAAAGGCGACGAGGTATTTCTGCCTGGCCTTAAAGTCTTCCATTCTCTGGGTGTTCAATTCCATCATGATCTATCTATCCCCTTTTCCTCCTATTCATCCTGCGCCGACCGAAGAATGAAGGGAGAGCCTATGGATCAGGAAAAAGAGGATGGGCGCGAGCAGAGCGGTGAAAAAAGATTGGGGAAAGAGCGAGGTGAAGAAGAGCCGATACAGAGGACCGAGGGGCGATGAATTGACGAGACCCAGGAGCAAGAGCAAAAGGAGCCCTTCCGCCAAACCGAAGATGAGAACGATGAGAAAATGAGACCAGAAGCTGACCAGGTAGAACCGGCCTTTAAAAAACTGACTGACATAGAAGATGAGGGGCCTGGAGACAGTATAGAGGCCGAAGGAATTTCCAGAAAAGAGATCCATGAGAATCCCTATGACCACGGCCAGGACCCCACCCGAGACCGCCGGGTAAAAGAAGCCCAAATAGACGGTGAGGACCAGGACGATGTCCGGTCTGATCCTTCGAATCGGAGGTGACGTCAGCAGCGTCGTCTGAAGGGTTAAAAAAATGACTCCTAAGAAAAGAGGAAGGAGGATCCGTTTCATCTCTTCCTGTCAGCCTTGGACGGCGTCTTTCTCCCCTTCTTCTCCTTGTCTTCTGGAACAGGAAGGGGAGGCTGAGCGATCACGAGAATCTCTTCCAGCCTTGTCAGATCCACACTGGGAGCCAGTTCGGCATACTGAAAAACCCCGTGGCCCTTCTTGTCGACCTTCTTGATCTCACCCACGACCAGTCCTTTTGGGAAATTTCCGCTCAACCCGGAGGTGACCACGACATCTCCCACCGCCACCTCCTCGGTCCGGAGCAGGTACTTCAGCTGGCATCGATTCTCGCCCTTGCCTGTCACGATCGCCTTGGCACGGGTCCTTTGAACGATAGAATCGATGGCGCTGTTGTAATCGGTCACCAGCAGAACGGTTGAGTAATGAGGCGCCACTTTGAGGATCTGGCCGACCACTTCCTCCGGAGAGACGACGGCCATTCCCTTTTGTACGCCATCCTTCTCTCCCTTGTTGATCGTTACACTCTTGAACCACGATGAAGGGTCCTGGCCGATCACCTCGGCCGCAATGACCGGAGAAGAGACCTTCTCCCGAAAGCGGAGGAGTTTCTGAAGACGCTCATTCGCCAGCGCCGCCTCCTTCAATTGATGGTTCTCTCTCTGAAGCTCGGCGATCTTCCGCATGAGCATCGTATTCTCCTTCTGCACATGGACCAGAAAGAGATATCCGCGAAAAATGCCCTGGACGGTCTGGATGGCGAAGGTGGAGGCCTTTTGAAAGGGTGCACAGACCTCAATCAGAAGGGCGTCGAGCAACTCCATCCCTTTTCGCTGCTTCACTCTTAGCGACATCAGGATGACGGTGGACAACAGGAGGACGATGACAAAGGTCAGAAGGCTATATCTTCGAACGAAAAGGCCACGTATCCTCATCAAGCTTCAATACTGGAATGTCACGCTGTGCAGCAGTTCTTCATTATCCAGGACCATCCCCGCACCCATGACGATCGCGGAGAGGGGATCGTCCACAATCGTGATCGGCAAGCCGGTCACCTCTCGGAGAAGGACATCTAAGTTCTTGAGCAGGGCTCCTCCCCCAACCAGAACAATCCCTTTGTCGGCAATATCTGCAGCCAGTTCCGGAGGCGTCTCTTCGAGGGTGATCCGGACGGTCTCGATGATCATATTGATCGACTCGGCCAGGCCCTCCCGAACCTCTTCGCTGCTGATCTCAAGGGTTTTTGGGATCCCTGTCACCAGGTCCCTTCCCTTCACCTCTATGGACTGCGGATGCTCTTCAGGGTAAGCGGTCCCGATGCTGATCTTAATCAGCTCAGCGGTTCGTTCGCCGATGAGGAGATTATACTTCCTTTTGACATACTGGACAATGGCTTCGTCCATCTTATCACCGGCTACGCGGATCGATTGGCTGGTGACGATCCCCGAAAGGGAGATGACCGCCACCTCTGTCGTCCCTCCCCCGATATCGACCACCATATTTCCAGAGGCCTCCGTGATCGGAAGCCCGGCGCCAATAGCTCCGGCCATCGGCTCTTCGATGAGATAGATATCCCTTGCGCCTGCGGACTGGGCCGATTCCCGTACTGCCCGTTTCTCCACGGGTGTGATGCCCGAGGGTACGGAGATGACCACCCTCGGTCGAATCAAGGCCTTTCGGTTATGGACTTTCGAGATGAAGTAACGGAGCATCTCACCCGTGACCTCAAAGTCGGCGATCACCCCGTCCCTCATCGGACGGATAGCAAAGATGTTCCCGGGGGTTCTCCCCAGCATCTCCTTGGCCTCCCGGCCGACCGCTAAGATCCGCCTCTCCCCCCTCGAATCCCTTTGGACAGCTACCACAGAGGGTTCAGAAGCGACGATCCCTTTCCCTTTCACATAGACGACCGTATTGGCAGTTCCCAGATCGATCGCGAGATCGGTGGAAAACATCCCCCACAATGAATTCAATACCATCCTTCTCTCCTCACTTTAATCAATCGCTGGCCTCGAGCTATCCCTCCATCGGCCATGCTAAGGTGGCACTCGTATCGTCATACTCTCCACAGTCATGATATACCAACAAACATATTACCAGATATTTCAATTCGATTCAAGTCAAATTCTTCTCCAGGAAAAAGAGGGGAAGAGGCAACCCTGTTAGCTAAAATTTAAAAGTGCACACTTTAAGTTTTAAAAGTGCACACCTTTGAGGTCGGTATTTTTAATGCGTTGCACATCGATCAGTTTTCCCTCGCACCAGAATCTGATTTCG
>JACAEX010000060.1 GCA_013388635.1 Syntrophaceae bacterium
CATTCCCACAAAGCCGACGACGAACTTCTAAAATTGCTTAAACCGATCGAAAAACCAAGGTGTGCACTTTTAAACTTTAAATCCATAAAAACGGTGCACTTTTAATTCTTAAATGACAGAAAGGAAAAAAGAATTGACAATCTTTCGGAGCTATGTTAACTAATTCACATTTTGTTGTCTCGGACTCCTGCCCCATCTCGATGATCGGTGGGATCTGAAGGGAGCAGGCGTTCACCTTCAATCATTCCAACTGGGGGGTTACCTGAAAGAGTGGGTCAGACCGCTTCAATTCTTATTGACGGTGGGTTGGTATGTAGCTTTGAGCCTGATCATTCCGGTAGGGGTTGGCTACTGGCTGGACCGGCCGGGCATGACCAACAAGAGTCCTCTGTTCACATTCGTCGGACTGGGTGTTGGAACGGTGATTGCTTTCAGCGGCTTGATTCGGATGCTCATCAGATATCAGGCAGAGCAAGAGCGATCAAGAAAGAATAAGCAGAATCAAGAATAATGGGCAGCAGTCGTCTTAAAATTCTTCTCTTCTTCTTTATCCCTATTTTGGTCCTCTTTATCATCGGCTTGGTCTTCGGTCCTCTCGGGTCGAGCTTCTTTGGCAAAGAACCTCCGGAGATCTTCAAGGTCCCAAGACCCCATGTCGTCCTCCCTGCAGAACCCGTTGCTCACATAGGCAGCTTTTCGATCACCAACACACTCCTCGCCTCCTGGTTTACGATCCTCGTGCTGGTAGGTCTATCCTACATTTGCACCCGAAAAATGGCATTGATCCCCAACAGACTTCAGGGAATGGCGGAGGTGGTCGTGGAGGGATTATTAAGCTTTGTTGAAAGCGTGGCCGGCAAACATCATGCCCGGATGATCTTCCCCGGCGTGGCGACGATCTTTATTTATGTCATCTTCAATGCCTATTTAGCTCTCCTGCCCTTTTTCGGCACGATCGGCCTTCACCACGAACACGAATTCGTCGCCCTCTTCCGGGCGGCCAATACAGACGTCAATGTCCCTCTTTCCATCGCCCTCATGTCCTTCTTCTTCGTCGAGACCTGGGGAATGAGGGCGATCGGGGTCTCTCGTTATCTCGGCGAATTCATCAATGTGCGCCAGTTCCTCCAGGGCCTGAAAGAGCTCTTCACCGGGAAGATCAAGACAGGTCCCATGAATATCGTCTTTGGTGTCATTGGTTTATTCGTCGGTATCTTAGAGATCTTCAGCCATCTGACGCGGATGCTCAGTTTTACCTTTCGTCTCTTCGGCAACATGACCGCGGGCGAGATCCTGATCTTGGTCTCCTGTTTTCTCATCCCCCTCGTATTCACCATTCCATTTTATGGTCTGGAGTTGCTGATCGGAATGATCCAGGCCCTCATCTTTTCCGGGTTAACCTTGGTATTCGGAACGGTGGCAACAGCTCCCATGCATGAGGAGTCAGAATAAAAATGAAAGGAGGAAGTAAATGACACCGGAAGTAATGAAAATGTTAACAATTGGTTTGATCGCTGCAGTAGGGTTTTTCGGTCCGGCCTTAGCGCTGGGGCTGATCGGCTTTTCAGCCATGCAATCTCTGGGCCGTAATCCCGAGGCCAGGGGGGCCATTCTCACCAACATGATCTTGATTGGCGCACTCGCTGAAGCGATAGGGATTTATGTGCTGATCGTATGTATCATCTTAGCAATGGTAGTGAAGTAAGGAGGCATCGCCATGGGAGAGGGTTTACCTACTAATCTGTTAGTCATTATTATAGCCGTAATGGTCTTTGTATTTGGCGTAGCGGGTTTGATTATCGGGAGGGTGCTTTTGGCAGCCTTTTAGCTAAGAAGGGGGATGTAAAGAGGACACCATGGGAGGCTTTGCCAGTTTAGGGATTAATCTACCCTTGTTGGTCGTCTTCGTCGTCAACTTCATCATCCTGTTCTTTCTTTTGCGTCTCTTTCTCTACAAACCGGTGTTGAGGATGCTGGACGAGAGGACAAAAAGAACAAAGGAGGCGATGGAACTGGCGGAAGCGACCAAGAGGGAATTTGAACAGGCCAGGGTGGAGGTACAGAAACAGATCGACAAGGGACGTCAGGAGGCCCAGGCCATCATCGCTCAAGCCCTTCAAACCGGAGAAAGACTGAAGGAGGAATCCCGGGAGGAAGCAGCCAAACAGGCCCAGGTGATCATCGATCGGACCCGGGGAGAGTTGGAGTCCGAACGGGAAAAGATCGTTGAGGGGTTGCGCAAGGAGTTTGTGGATATTGCCATCTCCGCGGCTGAAAAGGTGATCAAAGAGACCCTGGATAAAGAGAGACACCGCAAGCTCATCGAGGAGACACTGCAGGAAAGTATTCTTCTCAAGAAGGGCTGATCTGAAAGATGCCAAGGATAAGCTCTGGCAAACGCTATGCACAGGCCGCCTTTCAACTGGCCCTGGAAAAGAAAGAGTTTGAGAGCTGGCAGGAGGGTCTGAAGAAGATCGCCGACCTGGCGGCCGACGAAGAACTGACAGCCTCGCTCCAGAGCCCACGTCTCCCCTTCGATGCGAAGAAAGAGCTTCTCCAGAGGGCGCTCGGGAAGATCAATCCCCTGGTGTTCAATCTGGCTCTCCTTCTGGTCGATCAAGCCGCCTTAAGGCTGAGCAGCCATATCTTCCAGCAATATAATGATCTGCTCGATACCTATCGTGGCGTTCAACGGGCTCACGTGATTACCGCTGTGCCTTTAACCGATGAGGATCGAAAGATCATCTCGAACCGCTTGGGAAAGCTCATGGAACGAAAGGTCATCATTGATGACCGAGTCGACTCCTCCATCATCGGCGGATTTATCGCCCGGATGGGGGATATGCTCATCGACGGAAGCGTACGCCAGAGATTGGATGCATTGAAAAGAAGTATGATGGGAGTGGGTAGATAGGAATCCAGGTATTCGGCTAAGGGTTACGGCTACGAGGCCCGTTTGGTTCAGGGTTATACGTTAACTTCTTAAGACGAACGCCTTAACCGAATGACAAAACGGGCATCTTCACCTTTACCTTTTGACCACCGACTTTTTTTAATGAGAGAGGGGTTAAGATGGCAACCCGGGAACAAGATATTGTCGCTGTCATTAAAGAACAGATTGAGCGTTTTGGTGCTGCTGTGACCGTGACCAATGTGGGAACGGTGATCGAAGTCGGGGATGGGATCGCCCGTATCCATGGCCTGGGACAGGTGGCTTATAATGAACTGATCCAATTCCCTCATGACATTACTGGCGTGGCCCTCAACCTGGAGGAGGACAATGTCGGCGCGGTGATCCTCGGCGATTACAGCAAGATCAAAGAAGGGGATGAGGTCAAGGCCACGGGTCGAGTGGTCGAGGTCCCTGTAGGAGAGGCCTTGATCGGAAGGGTGGTTGACCCTCTGGGCCGTCCGCTCGATGGCAAGGGACCGATCAAAGCAGAAAAGACCCGTCCGGTTGAGAGGGTAGCGCCAGATGTGACCAAGAGAAGCCCGGTCGACACACCTGTCATGACAGGCATCAAGGCGATCGATAGCATGATCCCGATCGGCCGCGGACAGCGTGAGCTGATCATCGGCGATCGCTTCACCGGCAAGTCAGCCATCGTCCTCGATACGATCATTGCGCAGAAGGGGCAAAAGATGATCTGTATCTATGTGGCCATCGGCCAGAAGACATCCAAGGTGGCTCAGGCCATCGCGATGCTGGAGAAATATGGGGCCATGGAATACACGATCGTGGTCGAGGCGGATGCCTCTGATCCTGCTCCCCTTCAATATATTGCACCCTATGCGGGTTGTGCCATGGGCGAGGAGTTTATGGAACAGGGCAAAGATGCATTGATCCTCTACGACGACCTCTACAAACATGCCTGGGCCTACCGCCAGCTCTCCCTGTTGCTTCGCCGTCCGCCTGGTAGAGAGGCCTACCCCGGAGATATCTTCTACCTCCACAGCCGGCTCTTAGAGAGGGCAGCCAAGCTCGCCCCAAAATATGGGGGTGGTTCACTTACGGCATTGCCCATCATCGAGACGCAGCTCGGAGATATCTCGGCCTACATCCCGACCAATGTGATCTCCATTACAGACGGTCAGATCTATCTCGAGCCCGATCTCTTCAATGCGGGAATCCGTCCAGCTATCAACGTGGGACTCTCCGTCTCCCGCGTCGGTGGTTCCGCTCAGAGAAAAGCGATGAGACAGGTGGCTGGAAGGCTTCGTCTCGAACTTGCCCAGTTCCGTGAACTGGAGGCCTTTGCAAAGTTCGGAAGTGAGGAATTGGACAAGGCGACCCGGGACCAACTGGAGCGAGGTCGGCGCATCACCGAGGTCCTGAAACAGCCCACCCAATCTCCGATGTCATTGGGAAAACAGGCGACCATCCTCTATGCCGTGACCAACGGCCACCTCGATGATGTGCCGGTGGAGAAGGTGATCTCCTGGGAGGAGGGTCTTCACCGATTTATGGAGAGGAACCATCCAGAGATCGAAAAAAAGATCAATGCTGAATTTGAGATAAAACCCGAAACAGAAAATCTTCTAAAGGCAGCCATCACCGAATATAAGAAGCAGGCCGCTACAGCCTGAGAGTTCAACCATGCCGAGCATTCAAGCCTTACGCCGTCGAATACGGAGCATCCAGGGAACGGTCAAGATCTGCCGCGCCATGGAGATGGTGGCCACGGCCAAGATGAGAAGGACACAACAGCGGGCCCTTGAAGGCCGGCCCTATGCTGAAAAGATTCGCGAAGTGATTGCAGACCTTGCCATCGAACCCCGGATCAGGGGAAAGATCGCCCCGTTGCTCGAGAAGCGGGAGGTAAAAAAGATCACCATCGTCCACATGGGGACGGATCGCGGTTTATGCGGCGGATTGAATACCAATCTGAATCGTCTGGTAGGTGACTTCATTTTGAAACAGACCGTCCCCGTCAACGTGATCACGGTCGGTCGGAAGGCGAGGGCCTTCGCCCGCATCTCCAGATTGGATGTCCGAGCGGAATTCATCGGAATAGGCGATCGGGCGACCATGCTCGACACCATGCCGATTTCGAAGGTTGTGATCGATGACTACAGCCATCGGGAGGTCGATCTGGTCTATCTCGCTTATCCCCGATTCGTCTCGACCATGGTGCAGAGACCGGCGATGGACGTTCTACTTCCTGTTGAGCCTGCCACCCTTCCCCGGGGGCAGGTGGCGGAATACATTTTCGAACCCGACCCTTTTACGGTCTTAAACGAACTGCTACCTCGATTCGTCGAGATGGAGATCTATCATGCCATGCTCGAGCTGATCGCCAGCGAACAGTCGGCTCGGATGGTGGCCATGCGGAACGCAAGCGACAATGCGGAAGAGTTGATCAAAGGCTTGACCCTCTCGCTGAACAAGGCCAGACAGGAGATGATCACCAAGGAGATCTGCGATATCAGCGGAGGGGCAGAGGCCTTAACGACGTAGTAAATCAAGGGGGCAGGCAAGCAGATAAAGAGGGGTTGGTTCCTTTGGGTAAGGGTTACGTGTACGAAGCTTTTTGAACAATGAACGATGGACAAAAAAAGATGGATCATGGGTGGTTCATCGTTTAGCGTCATGATGAAATGGGCATCGTTACCGTAGCCGACAGATGAACCCCTTATTTTCTAAGCAAGGAGCTAATCATGGCGAAAGGCAAGGTCGTTCAGGTGATCGGAACCGTGGTCGATATGGAATTTCCCCAGGATCAGTTGCCAGCCATATATAACGGCATCGTCATCCCGATGGATGGCACGAAAGTGATCGTGGAGGCCCAAGCCCATATCGGCAATAAGTGGGTACGGGGCATCGCCCTGACAGCCACGGATGGTCTTGCAAGAGGGGCGGAGGCGATTGATATGGGGACTCCGATCACCGTGCCGGTGGGTCGAGGGACACTCGGCCGCCTGTTCAACGTCTTCGGCGAGGCGATCGACGGCCTGGGCGAAGTCAAGGCCCAGGAGAGGTGGCCGATCCATCGTCCACCCCCGCCCCTGACAGAACAGGAGACCGTACCCCAGATGCTCGAGACAGGTCTCAAAGTGATGGATCTGATCACTCCCTTTACGCGAGGCGGAAAGATCGGGGCCTACGGCGGTGCTGGAGTCGGAAAGACGGTCATCATCATGGAACTGATCCGGAATATTGCAGCGGAGCACGGAGGCTTCTCCGTCTTTGCAGGCGTCGGAGAGAGATCCCGTGAGGGCAACGACCTCTGGCTCGAGATGCAACGCTCCGGCGTGATGGATAAGACCGTGATGGTCTTCGGCCAGATGAACGAAAGCCCGGGGGTCCGTTCCAGGGTGGCCCTAACCGGTGTCACCTTGGCAGAATATTTCCGGGACATAGAAGGCCAGGACGTGCTTCTCTTCGTTGACAATATCTATCGCTACGTCCTTGCGAACATGGAACTCTCCGCCCTTCTGGGACGCATGCCTTCGGCTGTCGGTTATCAGCCCACCCTCGGAACAGACGTAGGAGAGTTGGAGGAGAGGATCACCACCACGAAGAAAGGCTCCATCACCTCTTTTCAGGCCATCTACGTCCCAGCCGATGACTACAGCGACCCGGGGATCGTGGCGACCTATGGCCATCTCGATGCCGTGGTCGCTCTCGAGCGCTCGATCGCCGAGCTTGGAATCTATCCCGCAGTCGATCCTCTGGCCTCCACCTCCCGAATCCTCGATCCTGCGATTGTCGGCGAGGAACATTACCGGGTGGCCCGAGGGGTGCAGGCCACGCTTCAGAGATATAAAGAGCTCCAGGACATCATCGCGATCCTCGGAATCGAAGAGTTGAGCCAGGAGGATAAGCTCACGGTGTCCAGAGCGAGAAAGATTCAACGCTTCTGTTCCCAGCCTTTCCATGTCGCTGAGCACTTCACGGGGACGCCAGGCAAGTATGTCCCGATCAAAGAGACGGTTCGAGGTTTCAAGGAGATCCTGGAGGGAAAACACGACGATCTTCCAGAGGCGGCCTTCTACATGGTCGGAACCATTGATGAGGCCGTAGAAAAGGCCAAAACGATGAGGGCGTAATGAACCACGAAAAAGGTTTGGGTTAAGGTAAGGAAGCCCGTATCGTCTATGGTCAAAGGGTTACGTAAAAAGGATTTCAAGACGAACGACATAACCCTTCATCGAAACGGGCATCATAACCTTGACCATTGACCTTTATTTTCTGATAAGGCTATGGCAACGTTCAGATTAGAGATCGTCACAGCGGAACGAATGGTCTATTCGGACGAGGTGAGCGCAGTGGTCGCCTGGGGAGTGGAAGGCCAATTAGGCATTCTTCCCCACCATGCCCCTCTGATGACCATGCTTCAGCCTGGCGATTTGATGATCCGGAGGGATAAGGAAGAGGAATATTTCGCCATCAGCGGTGGTTTTCTTGAAGTCCGACCGGATAAGGTGATCATCTTGGCCGATGCCTGCGAGCGGGCCGATGAGATCAATGTCGCCCGTGCCGAAGAGGCAAAGAGAAGAGCCCAGGAGACGATGAAGGCCGCGCCCCTGAGCACAGAGGCCGCTGCTGCCGAAGCAGCGCTGCGTCGCTCCTTAGCTCGATTAAAGGCCGCCGAAAAGAGACGCCGCAAACCCCCAGGAGCTGTCTAACGGGATTTTCTTATTTGACATATTCCCATATCTCATGACATATAAAAATATATCAAAACAACCGTAGAAATACCTGATAGCCTCTTTGAAGAGGCGAGAAAGGTGGCCCACCGTGATCGAACGACCCTAAAACTCCTGGTCGAAGAGGGTCTTCGAAAGATCATCACCGACCGTAAACGCCGAAAGGGATTCCGGCTTCGAAAGGTTACTTTCAAGGGAAACGGCCTTCAGTCTCCTCTCTCAGGAGCTTCCTGGGACCAAATTCGTGAACTCAGCTATGAAGGACGGGGCGGATGATCGCTGTCGACAGTAATCTTCTGATTTACGCCCATCGAGAAGATGCTCCTTGGCACGATGCCGCCTATGCCCGTATCGTTGAGTTGGCTGAGGGTCCCGCAGTTTGGGCGATCCCTTGGCCGTGCATTCAGGAATTTCTATCTATTGTGACGCATCATCGAATCTATAACCCTCCTACGCCCCTGGAAAAGGCTATTGACCAGGTCGGGGCCTGGCTTGAATCTCCGAGCCTTGTCTTGCTTTCGGAATCAGAGGATTATTGGTTAGCTCTGCCCCCTCCTTCAGACCGGACGCATATTAGGCCCGCAGGTACATGATGCACGAGTCGCGGCCTTGTGCCTGCAACATGGGGTGAGCGAATTGTGGACCATTGACAAAGACTTCAGCAGGTTTCCTGGGTTAACCGTCCGAAATCCTTTGGTTGAGAAAAGGATATACATTCTCCCTCTGATCCATAAATTTGACCGGAACGTGCCAGGGAAGCGCCGCCCTGTGGCCGGGGAGCTTCACTATTCCTTTCTGAAAGATTCGGCTGACCTTTTTGTACTCGATCTTTCCGGTCAGACTCCCGATCCAATCCTTTAGCCGGTCGATGGCCGATGGTCCCTTGACGTTCAGTTTTGTTTCGGCTGTCAGGTCGGAAAGCATGCTCGTGACCTTCACGGTGTAAACCCCCTAGGGAATCGGCGGCCGTGAAATCACAATCACGCTCTCAAACTTCTCATTAAATGCTATATCCGCCCTTAAAATCTCCATGGCCTTGGTCAACTTGGCTGCCGAGGAATCCCCTACTTCGGCTCTAAAGGTCCCGTCCGGATTGATCGGTCCTTCAGCCACGATCGCCTTGGTCTCATCGGGTCCGATCAAGGTGATAAACATAGAATCGCCTGGTTTAAACCCCGATCCCTCAAAGACGATCTTCGTGGCCATCAACCTCGCCACTCCAAGCCGAATGGTTTCAGGGTTGACCACTACCTGGGGGCCAGAAACTGATCGGTCAAGCTGCCTGGGAGGGTTTGAGCAACCCCAAAACGTGAAGAGACCTATCGAGATGAGACAAACCCAGACCATCCACTTCCAGAAACAGACTCCTTTTCGCGGCCACATGTTTACTCTCTCCTTTTACCCTATGCGTCTTTTTAGCGAATCACTTCGATCAGCCGGTTGATCAGTGGAGCAGCCTCTGATTCAGATAAACAGTACCTCATCTCTGTGAACTTCTTTCTGAATTGAGAGACCTCCTTGGCGATCGATCGATGATGGAGGATCACCTGGCCGATATACTCAGCCAGCTGGGCAAAATCATCCTCCTCCATCCCGAAACGGGTCATCTCCTGAACTCCCATTCTCAGACAACTCGCAGTGGTGAAGGCCTCATCATCCGGTGCGCTCTGATAGTTGCAGATGATGTTATTCTCCTCCAGCCTCTCAGCCAGAAGCGGTCCTTTTCCATAGCCGACCCTGACGATCACCTGATGGGTCTCGGTATGTCCGATCTTTGGATCTCCCTCCACCATCAATCCCTGTTCTTTTAAAGAACGGGCAAAGGCCTTTGCATTGCTGATCACCGCCCTCTGATAGTCCGATTTGAAGGCGTTCATCTCATAGGCCGCTAACAGAAGTCCTACCAGCGTTCCTAAGTGATGGTTGCTGACGCTTCCAGGAAAGACCCTGCGGACAATCGCCTCCCAGAGATCCTCATACTCTGTCCCCTCTGACATATTGCTCGCAATCACTCCTCTCTGGGGTCCGAAAAAGGTCTTATGGGTCGAACCTGTAACGATATCCGCCCCCTCCTGAAAGGGCTCCTGAAAGAAAGGGCCAATCAATCCCAGCACGTGCGCCATATCATAAAGGAGGATCGGCCTTGGGTTCATCCGGCCGATCATTTCCGAAATCTCTCTCAAAGGTTCTTTATAGATCACCATGCTCTTGCCCAGAACGATCAACTCAGGTCTGTGCTCCTCTATCAGCTGCTTCGTTTTTAAGAGGTCGATCCGGTAAGGGTCCTCCTTCAACACCGGAAACGGAATGGCCGCTGGCCTCTCGGTCTGCGGATCATTGGCAATGAAGTCCTTTAATGCGCCCATCGGCTGAGCGCTGAGATGTCCGCCTCTTCCGAGATGATGGTTGATCACCTTCCGGATCCTTCGCGGTTCGCTCCGGCGATCGAGTCGATTGAGATAGTCCACGATCCCGCTGAAGACAGCGGTGTTGGCCATCTGACCGCTGATCACTCTCGGTTCGACCTCTTCGCACCCGATGAAGCGCCGAAGCTCCTCTGCCAAAAGGATCTCCACTTCTCCGATCAGCTTGGTCCCTTGATAGTAGAAGACATCGGTCTCTTTAAATGCCTTCATCAGACGATGCTCGGCATAACGACCGCAGGGGTCGCTGATGGTCAGGAGTCTGACCAGGAGCGAGGGGGTCGTCTCTGAGGGAATGAGATTGATCGTCTCTCTCTGTCTCCAGAGGGTATTTTCAACCACCCGGCTGATCAGTCTCTCAGTCAGCTCTTTGAAAGTCCCTACGGGTGGATGGATCTTCTTCGGCCCTTCGATCAGAAATGGCCGTGCGTACGGCGGGGCTTCGGTTGAAAGATGCCTCTCCACAATCACCCCTTCCATCCTCTTTCCGCGGTGCAGGACTTCAATCCTATGCCCCTCCTTCAGATCCGCATCGATATAGGCTAAGGCAATGGATCTCATCTTCTTTTCTTCAGTTGGTTCCGAAAGAATTCCCCGGTCTGAAAAGACCCAGTAGGGAACCATGGTTCCGCTCGTCACGTATCCCACATGTTCTCCGTTGGCCAGAACCTCATATCCCTGTCTGGCAATCCCCTGACCCGTGATCGTGATCGGAAAGATCCTCCTCGGAACAGACCGCCTCTCCTTTGGAGGCAGGGGTTTCCCACTTTCCCTTGCTACCACCTCTTCGAATTGCCTTCTCAAGATCTCCTTCCCGATAAATTCCCCCTTCAAAGGAGAAAAACTGACCGCCAACCTTGCCGCCGAAGGAACCGCATAAATGGGAATCTCTTTTCCCTCGGGGTCGATTCCCAATTCATGACCGTAGAGCGGAAGCCCTGCCTCTAATCTCAGGGTATCCCTTGCTCCCAGACCGACCGGCACAATTCCTTCCTCTCGGGATCGAGTCGTACCGAATTCCCCGATCTCGAGGATCCTCTCCCATAACAGTCTCAATCTGTCACTCTGTAAAAAGAGCTCGAAGCAGATCGGCTCGCCCGTGTAACCTGTGCGCGAGATCGTCACCGTCACCTTCACCCCCTCGATCTCACAGACCCTTAGACGGTTTCTCCAGGGATCGGGAAGTTTCGAGTAATCCTCCAGAAGGATCTTTTCCAGCACCCTCTTCGCATGAGGCCCCTGGAGGGCGAGCATACCGATCTCATCCGTCTTGTTTTCAATGATCAGGTTTTTGAATCGGTTCTTATGATCGAGGAACCAATCCCAGTCCTTCTCTGTATTGGCCGCATTCACAACGAGAAGATAGTTCGCCTCGAGAGATGGCCGATCCTCTTCCAGCCGGTAGAGGTAAGCGTCGTCGATCGCTCCGCCCGTTTCGTTCTGGATCAGAGTATATTGAGCCATGCCGGGATCAAGGGCAACGGCATTGTTCGTCAGGACATATTGCATAAAAGGCACGGCATCCACCCCACGAATTAAGAAACGTCCCATGTGGGAGATGTCGAAGAGGCCACCGTACTTCCTGGTCGCCAGATGCTCCTCCAGAATTCCTCGCTGGTAAGCCACAGGCATCTCCCAGCCGGCAAACTCAACCATCTGACCGCCGTTCTCCTTATGCCATGAATGAAGCGGTGTCCTCTTCAAATTCTTCGGCATTCTTCAGCTCCTTTCGCGCACCTATTTCAATCTGCCAGATGCGTAACCTTCTAACATAGATAACCGCTTCATTCCAGCCTTCCTTCCTGACGGAGCTGGTTGACGATCTGCATGATCTGGGGCAGGGCCTCCAGTGCTGCTTTTTCGCCTTCGAGAACGGCCTCATGCCTCTTTGAAAAGTCTGCCGAGCCGATATGGCCGACCTTTGGTTTGATCACCACATCCGCCCGGGAAAGCTGCACCGATGCGAGTTTCGAATACATGATGTTGATCGACTGGAGGATGGTCTCGATCGTATTTCCAGGCAGGCTCTTTTCAACGTCTGCCGAGATGTCCACAGCGATCACCACATCTGCCCCAAACCTCTTCGCAGCATCCACTGCCACAGGGCTCACCACCCCTCCATCAACATACATCCGGTCGCCAATCTTGACGGGCCGGAAAATCCCTGGTATGGAACAGCTCGCCCTCACCGCTGTTCCGGTGTTTCCCCTTCCAAAGACCACCTCCTGACCATTCTGAATATCTGTGGCGACCGCATAGAAAGGGACTTTCAGCCTTTCCAGAGTGGTATGTTTCACCGTCTTGTTGATAAATTCCTCGAGCTTCTCTCCCTTGATGAACCCGTTTTCCGGAATGGTGAGATCGACAATCTCCCCTTTCTCTATCGAAAAGGATAGCTTCTGGAGCTGGAAGGCGTCGTGACCATAAGCATAGAGGCTTCCAACCACACTTCCCACGCTCGTCCCGACGATCATATGAATCGGAATCTTATTCGATTCGAGGACCTTGAGCACCCCGATGTGAGCAAATCCCTTCGAGGCACCAGCCCCAAGGACCAGACCGATCTTGGCTGGCTTGGGAGGAGGCAAAACCGAAGGTGGAGGCTGAACCTCTTTAAGGGTGCAGGATGTTATAATCACCACAAGAAGAAATGGAATCCAAACCAGTCTATTTAAACCCATTCCATTCTCCCCCCTTCCGATCTTTTGGCTTCTATCATAACACTTAATCTGGATTAAATAAATCCGTTCCCGAGGCAAAAAGAGGATAACTTCTTTCCATTCAGTGACAAAAAGTCCCGTAAAATCGCCTTTTCTCTATTTTTAATAAACTTCCACATCCTGAACAATCTCTTCAGAAATCAATCACTTAAGCCGAATTTGGGCAAACGCACATTTTTCG
Organism: Syntrophaceae bacterium; assembly: GCA_013388635.1. GTDB lineage: Bacteria > Desulfobacterota > BSN033 > BSN033 > UBA1163 > JACAEX01. The sequence goes on from JACAEX010000060.1 coordinate 12,975, forward strand.
GCATCAAAATTGCTCTTAGCTGTTAAAAGGATAAAAAACTAAAAAAATGTTTGCCGATAAAGCCAAACCACGAGCAATCGTGGGACGCCTGTCCTGATATCATCAGTCGGGAAGGCCCCCTGCTCCAGATGGAGCAGGCGGGGAAAGCCACGCCTGTGTGCCAAAACCCAACGAGGCACGCGGGAGTGCTTGCATGCCGAAAGCTCACCTTTAGTTCTTAATAGTTGTAAGCACCACGGCGTGCACGCACGGGTCCCTCAGGGATAGCCGGGTTGCCGAAGGGGAAGAAATCTTGGGGGCCGTGGTTCATATCAATTCTGAATGACCACGGTTTTTTTTCGGGGACGTAGAATGGAAGCGAATTTCAGAAATCAGCAAGTCATACCCGTGGCAGATTCTTCTGGTGTTGATGGCCGCGATGATGCTGTCAACGAAAAGCTTAAAGATCCCGGAACGGTTTCAAACAATCCCGAGAAAGATAGCTTCAAATTGATCATGGAGTACAAGCGGTCTGTGGTGAGGATCTGTCTCTTCTTAGGCATGCCTCTTGTGTGCGCCATGGCGATAAATAACTTTGTTAAAGGTGCTCACCTCATAGCGCTTTTGAACTGCGCAATGCTTCTGATATTGGGCCTTCTTGGCTTTGGATTGACGAAGAGAATCGAGGAGAAATTTAGTTATTCAATCCTCATCAGGCTGTTTATTGCAGCGGCAGGTATGACGCTTCTCTACGAGATTGGTTTTCAATCGAAATTTAGTCGAACCGAATGGTGCTACATCTATCCCATTTTGGTCTTCTTCGCAGTCGGTGCAAAGGAAGGGGCAATCTGGGTATCTATTTTCTATGCCGTTGTAGCGTTCTTGATGCTCAATTTTGATCCACAACGAATCACCCTATTTGAGATTCACGGATTGAGAACCCGATTTTTAATATCGTTTTTCGCTGTATGCATATTATCCTTCCTCTTGGAACATGGTTACCGCCGCGTCCAGCAGAGATTGCTCCATCATCATGGCATCCTCAAGGAATCCGAAGATCGGTATCGTCAAGCTTACGAAAAACTGAATATGGAAACTGAAGAACGCAGGCGGGTTGAGGAGGCACTGCTTCATGCGGCCGAAGAGTGGCGGGCTACCTTTGACAGCATTAACGACTTCGTCTGCATTCTTGATCTCGAAGGTAGAATCCTCCGTTGTAACAAGGCCTTGAAGAATTTCCTCGGGAAACCGTTTAATGAAATCATCAACCACTCCTGCTGGGAGCTCGTTCTCGGGACAAAAGACCCTATAGAAAATTGCCCTTTTTCCCGCATGAAGGAAACACGTCATCGGGAAACCACCACCGTCTCCATAAAGGATCGATGGTACCGTATCACAATCGATCCGATCTTAGATGAAACCCACCTCCTCATCGGTGCCGTCAACATTATATCCGACATTACCGAACGTAAACAGGCAGAGGAAGATCTGGGAAGACTGTCTCAAGAGAATGCGGTCATGGCCGAGATCAGCCGGATTATCAGCTCAACGCTCAACATCGAAGAGGTCTATGACCGCTTTGCGGAAGAGGTGCGTAAAGTCCTCTCCTTTGATCGTGTTTCGGTTAGCATCATCAATCCTGACCTCACCTCCGTCACCATAACTTACGCCTCTGGAATTAAAGTCGGAGACATCGAAAAAGGAGTCGTTCTTCCTTTGGATGACCCCTATCAGGAAAATGCCGTGAGAAGGCGACAAGGTGTTTTAATCCAGCTCGAGGACGAAAATCAATTAGCTAAAGATTATCCCCACCTTGTGCCTCACTTTCGGACTGGGATTCGATCGGTGATGACAGTCCCCTTGATCTCAAAGGATCAAGTGATAGGCCTCCTTCACTTTCAATCGCTCAAACCGAACTCTTATACGGCATTCCATCTGAAGCTGGCTGAAAAGGTGGGCAACCAGATCGCGGGTGCGATCGCCAGTGCCCAGCTCTTTGCTGAACACAAGCGAGCAGAGGAGGCTCTAAAAGAGAGTGAGGATCGCTATCGAGATCTTGTGGAATGCAGCCAGTACCTGATCTCTACCCATGATCTTCAGGGCAGGCTTCTCTCTGTGAACCAGGAAGGTGCCCGTCTCCTTGGGTATGAGCCAAGAGACCTTTTGGGAAAGAACATCCGCGACTTCTTAGCCCCTGAGGTCAGGAATGAGTTTGATACATACCTGCAAACGTTCCAGAAGGAGGGGGCTGCAAAAGGGTTGATGTTGCTTCAGACAGCCACAGGGGAAAAGCGCATCTGGGAGTATAACGCCACTCTCCGGACAGAAGGCGTCGCCTCGCCCATTGTTCGGTCTATCGCCCATGATGTGACGGAACGTATCCGGGCAGAAAAAGCGGTGACTAAGCTGTCACAAGAAAATGCCATCATGGCCAGGATCGGCCGGATCATCAGTTCGACCCTGAACATCAAAGAGGTTTACGAACAATTCGGTGAAGAGGTTCGAAAGGTCATCCCCTTTGACTGGATCGGGATCACCATGCTCGATCCCGAAAAAGGCAGGCTCCATAATGAGTACGTTTTAGGGAATGATGTCCCGGGCCGCGAACTTCAAATGGACATCCCTGTGACCGGTACGTTTACTGAAGAGGTGATGCGCACAAGGTCTGTCCATCTTCTCCATATAGAAGACAGAGCCGAACTGGCAGCCCGCTTCCCCGGACTACTACCTCATTTCGATTCCGGGTTTCGATCATTCCTTTCAGTTCCATTGATATCCAAAGATAAAGCGATCGGGGTGCTGCACATCTTCTCCCTTAAGTCCAGGACCTATACAGAGGCAGACAAGAACCTGGCCCAGAGCATTGGCAACCAGATCGCCGGTGCCATTGCCAACGCACAGCTTTTTAACGAGCGCAAACGGGCAGAGGAAGC
>JACAEX010000061.1 GCA_013388635.1 Syntrophaceae bacterium
CACATCATATTCCATGTGGAGGCAAAGGATGAACGGGCCATGGACCACATTTTTATGGGCTCCGGTCTTCTAACCCCCAATCCAAAGGCAAACGTTCTGACGGAAATTTTCCATAAAGGTAACTATTGGTCCTATATATTAGTTTTCATTCTTATCTATGCCGCTTTTCAGCCTCCCATCTGGAATCGGGTTGTGGGTTGGGCAACCCTGGTTAACACAAAACCTGAGGTTTCGCCCCTTAGCGAATCGGAGTTGAAGCGGCGCTTATTAACCCTTAACGAAATGGACGTACCATTTCAGGTAAGTGAGAGAAAGGACGGAAAGATCGATGTGACCTGGCGGCTGGCTGATGCCAAATGGGCTGGGCTGATGACTCTGAATAAGGTTAGAAAAATCCAAGTGATCCGATTGAAATTTTCAGATCGAGAGAAAACGTGTCGTGCCGTGGATATCACGAAGTCGGTGAGAGCCACGGCCGATGGTTTGAAAACAGCTTTCTCTTTCGAAACCTTTTTCTCTCGAGGAGTCATCTTCTGGCAATGGGAATACGAAAAACAATATGGGTTGATCATCAAGGACGGAGGGTTAACCTTTGATAAGGTTTACGAATATAAGTTCAGTTATGACGAGTTAAAAAACCCCATCGTCAATATTGTGGTTCAGAGTGGATGGAAATACAAGCAAGTGCTTCTCTTCTCTAAGCTTCTCGGCGGGTAGCCATTAGGGGACGATGAAAATAATATCTCTGTGTTGTAGTTTTTATGGAATTCTCTTTTTCCTCCTCTGCTTTTTCACCCATGCCGAATCTAAAAACCCAAAACAAAAGCCCGCAAAAGACCATAGCCAAGTCAGGACTATGGAGGTGGTAAGAGCAGGATTCGGATCAGGTCCCGACAACATCGGAATAATCACTCCACAGGAAGCCAATCCCGAGGGGCCCATGAGCTTTGCCGTGGGCAAAAATAGAGAAATCTATATTCTTGACCAGATAAACTCGCGCCTCCAGGTATTTCAAGGTGGAAAAAGGGTAAAAACCATTCCTATCTCCATCAAGGACTCCGTAGGATTCAAAGACATCGCTCTCACCCCTGAAAATAAAATTGTTTTGTTAGGAAGATTCTACGTAAAGGGTCATGAAAAGACATCGGTCTACATCATTGATTCGGTCGGCAAAAATCTAAATATTATTTCCCTTGAGGATGGAAGCCTTATCCCGGACTCCGGTGAGGTGACAGAGATCCAGATAGTTGAGGAGGGAAAATTTTCGGGGATATGGGTGGGGTTGGAGCAACGCTGCGTGCGGGTCGCTTCTCTGGATGGAAAATCCATTGAAAGAATTTCTGTCTCTGGGAAATTATCTTTAAATGGGAAAAGGCTCCTTAGAGCCGAAAAAATAGGGGACGCAACCGCAGTCATTTATCGTTCAGAAGAAGACAGTCTTTCAAGGTGGGAGCCAGAACGAACTGTTTATTTTGAAACGGAGATAGTTCATCTCCTCGGCTTGTGGGATGACCGAAACGGAAGAATCTATCTGGGAGCATTTCTTGAGGATCAATCCAAGACTTTCAATACCATTGTGGTCTTTAACCCAGAAGGCAAAGAATTAGGACGAGTAAAACTCTTTGTCCAGAAGGCGCCGCATGAAATTTATCATCCAATTCGAGTCTTCCCGGACGGCCTTATATTTCAGATGGCATTGGATGACCGAGGCATTTTCGTGAGGAGATACGATTTAACTTATTGAGCCCAGGCAAGCATAAGTGTTTCTAAAGATGGCTTCTCTGTTGACAACCAGACCCGAGGATGTTAAATTTTAAAAATGTTAAGTAAGCTCCTGAACGTATTCTTTTCATTTCTATTGCCGCTGACACTTTTAGGTCCAGTACCTGGATTTTCCCAAACTCTCTATAATCCTCCTTCTTTTGAAAAACCCTGTGAGATGGACGATTGTGGGATGGATGACTGCGATTCTCAAACGCCAAAATGCCCTCTTTGTCCTTCTGTAAGTTCCTCTATTCAAACGTTTCACCTGGAGCTGACAGATTATCTCCCCACGCTCACTTTTTCTTTTATCTCGCTTACCGTAGGGACCATGTCCGACCAAGGATTTGTAAGAGCAATATTCCACCCGCCCACATCCATCCTCTAAATTTGTTTCCAATTTTCTAAAATCTTTTATCTAAAACATTTCTCAACTGCCTCTGCGTCTCCGCGGTGAAATATAGCTAAGGAGAACTAAAATGAAATGTAATCAATGTGAAGTGGAAAACCCAAAGCAATCTAAATTTTGTAGAAAATGTGGAACAACCCTTGGGGTTCGGCTTCCATGTGCTCAATGTGGATTTGAGAACCCCGAAGACTCCATTTTCTGCACTCAATGTGGAGAAAGATTAACAGGAAGTCAAAAATCAGTGAAAGGAACTCAACGGAAATGTAGAAACTGCGGCCATTTCAATGAACTGGATACCCTCTTCTGCATCTCCTGCGGTGAAGAAATGATCAAAACGACGAAAGAGAATCGCAAGCGATCATCCGATGGCTCCTCTTATAAAGCGATTGCCCTTGTCATCGGTTTGGTCCTTCTTCTCGGCCTCTTTGTAAAATTGGGGATAGGTCTCTTCAAAGAGGAAAGATCCTCCGAATTATCTTCATCTCCTGCTTCTATCTCAACATCCCTGAAAAATGTGGATGAAGCAAAAGTGATCGCCGTGGCCAAGAACTTCAAATGTGCCTGTGGGGGATGTGGAGAGCTTCCTTTGGAAACCTGTAATTGCGATATGCCTAAGGGGGCTGTTGAAGAGAAGAAATTTATTCGCGAGAAGCTTGCTGAAGGCTTCACAGTAGAACAGGTCATTGAATTGTTAGATAAGAAGTATGGTCATCGAATTTGAGGAGGAAAAAAGATGGAAAGTCATTTAGAAAATGCTGATACGGCATTATGTCCATCCTGTAGCCGAAAGAATGAAAGGAGGGCACGATTTTGTACCCACTGCGGGAATTCACTTCCGAGGAGAAGAAAAGTCTGGACAAAGAAACGACCCATCCTTTTTGGGGCGATCGGCCTTATCCTGGCCGGGGTGATTGGGTATCTCTTGACGGGTGGCATTGAATCGAAACTGGTAGCGAGGGTAAACGGTGAGGACATTATCCGGAAAGAGTTTTCTCAGAGGGTAGATCAGGCAAAGAGATTATACGAATATCGCTATGGCCGGAATCTCTTTCGGGGTGATTCGGGGAAAGAAAATCTGAGCCGTCTTAAGAACGAAATGCTTGAAGAGTTGATCACCGAGAAAATCCTTCTTCAGGAGGCAAAGAGCGCTGGCTATACTTCCGCCCCAGAGGAGGAGATCATGAGGCATCTGGAAATGATTAAGAAGCAGAGTGGTCTATCGGAAGTTGACTTCATAAAGAGGATAGGCCCCCTCGAAGATCTGAAGGAGGAACTTAGCAGGAGATGGATCATTTCCCAATTCATTAAAAAAGCCATTCTCAAAGGCGATCAGACAAACGGGGAACTCCTCTTCGGCCAATGGCTGACCAACACAAAGGCGAAGGCCAAGATTGAGACCTATGAAAAATTGGAACCTGTGTCTACGGGAAAAGCCTCCTGCTGCAAGAGCGGGTGTGGGGGAGGAAGAGCTCAATCTCTCGATCCGAAGACGGAACAGGAAGCAAAGTCCAAAGCGCTGGAATATTATGAAAGGAAGACCCAGAAGAGAGAGGCAGAGGCCAAGGTCACCAATTTTGGATGCCATATTCAGGTGGATATTATTGAAGACGGCAAAGTGGTTGTCTCCCTGACTTACAATGGGGGAGAAGTTCAAGAAATTTAAATCCTGCCTACCGGCAGGCATAAAGGAGGATTACAACATGAACGCATGTCCGAAGTGTCAGACGAAGAATCAGGATTCAAGCCGTTTCTGCAAAAAGTGTGGCTTTCAACTTTCAAATTCCTCGTTTCAGGATAAGAAGGAGAGGGTGCTGGGTGAGAAGAGAAAACCCTACTGGATCCCAATTTCCTTAGCTATCCTCGCCGTAGCCCTGGCAGGGATAGGCTACTGGGTCATCGAGGGAAATACAGGAAGTAATCCCAAAGTCTCTTCTCAACCAAAGGTGAGTGAGAAGGTGGACTATGCCGGACAGACGGTTCGCATGACTGACATTCTGGCAAAAGCAGAGAAAGGAAAAATTTCCATCCCCCTCAAGGAGGTGATGGAAAAGAAGATGGTCCGTTTCGAATATGAAAGCAATGGGGTTAAAACTCCTCTCCTTGCTTACATCACCTTAACTGGGAGGGTGGTTACAGCAGTCAGCATGTGTGAGCCTTGCCGATCGACACGTTTTCACATTCAAAATAATACCCTTGTGTGTAATGCTTGTTATACAGAGTGGAATCTGGAAACCCTCGAAGGAATTAAAGGAGGGTGCCTCGCCTATCCCCCTGATGTCATCCCAAGCACGATTGAGAAAGGTCAAATCTTGATCGACGAAAAGATCATCATTCAATGGAGACCAAGGGTCTAGATCAGCAGGCAGTAGGAAGAAAGCAGCAGGCAGTGAACGGCCTTGCCCTCGATCTCTGCTTACTGCTCAATGCCCTCTGCCTTCTGGCATCAAATGGGGTAGCTAATGAAACTCAAAGACATTTCTATTAATAATCTCCGGAGGCGAAAGGGAAAGGTCTTCTTTCTCATCCTGGGTCTCACCATCGGTATCACAACGGTGGTGTCTCTTATTTCCATTACGCGGATGATGAATGAAGACATCTCAAAGAAATTGGATGCCTTTGGAGCTAATATCCTGATCCTCCCTCGATCGGAGGATCTTTCCCTCTCTTACGGAGGAATGGGCATCGGAGGTGTCGCTATCGACACGCAAACCCTTAGGGAATTGGATGTTCCAAAGATTCATCAGATCGAGGTCAGGGAAAACATCAGTACTGTCTCACCTAAACTGATCGGAGTAGCAGAAATAGAAGGCAAAAAAGTTCCTCTCATGGGCGTGCGTTTTGAAGAAGAGTTAAGGCTTAAGAAGTGGTGGAATGTCCATGGAACGGTTCCGAAAAACCGTGATGAAGTGCTTGTAGGAAATGAGGTGGCTGTTCGGCTCTTCAAGAGTACGGGCG
>JACAEX010000007.1 GCA_013388635.1 Syntrophaceae bacterium
CTTTTAGTGACCGAACTAGTATGGAACGAATCCTCTTTTCGGTCTTTACGCACGAGAACCTTAAACAACGAACAGCTACCCCATTTCCTTTGCTGACACAAAATAATTGACATTACCAACAGTTTAAGGGTTAGATTGAAAATAGATCTTGAAAGTAATAGAATGGCTTGATGATTCGAATTCCAACGGCCATCTTGGAGGGCAAAAGGATCCCGAGGGCGATCTTCTCTCTTCGAGCCCCTGCGCCCTCCGATCATCAAGAAATCTTTTCTCGCATGAGGAAATGTTATGAAATAGGGATTGGCTGTTTCGATCTTCCCTCGCTCAAGCATCTCGATGCCTTCAGAGAATTGAGACATCTGACAGATGACGAAAACCTGATCGGAATCTTCCATATAGAAGCAGAGAAGGGAGTCTCCTTTCTCGGAAGACCCCTTCATCAGTTCGAGCCGAAGATCTTCTCCACAATAAAAAAGAATCTCCTACTTCCCGCCGGAATTCGGGATCTCTACCGGGTTCCCCCTTCCTCAGAAGTCCTCACCCAGAAGGAGATCGATCGCATTGCCTTCGATCCCCTCCGCCTCGATAAAAGTTTGGCCCTGCTCAACCCTGAAGAGACCCCGTTCCTTCTGGTCGGAGAAAAGTATGGCGACTGGCTCTTGGCTTTAGCCCGGATCGACCTTCTTAAGGAGATCGTGAGAAGGATCAGGGAGAAAGGGTTTATCCCCATCTTTTCGGGTCAATGGGCAACCTTCGTCCTTCCGAAGGCAAAACCCCTTGATGTGGCAGCCTATGCCGTCCCGATCAATAAGAAATGGGGCTTCTTCGATCTCGCCCGGGCCTCTGATCTGATCAAGAAGTTCGACAGACCTGTGATCAGTCTCAATCCACTGGCCGACGGGAAACTCCTAACAAATGCGGAAAAGGCCTTCTCCTTCCTCTTCGAAGAGTTAAAAATCCAAGCGGCGATTCCAGAGATCTCCACGGAGAAGGAGGCAAGAAGAATTCTAAACGCTCTGAAGGGATTCCCTTCCCTTATCTCCCACCGAAAAGCATGATCCCGCCTGCGACAAGGGGAATGGTGAGGTTGTCGTCCAGGCCGGTTGGAAGAAGTTCAATCAATGTGGCTCCCAATGCTGCAAGGGTTCCGGAAAAACGGTCCAGATGGGGGTGGAGCCAGACGATCAGGAGCGAGGAGATGAGAAAGGCGGCGCTCCCCTCCAGGGTTTTACTGCGGACTCGAACTCTCCCGATCCATCTTCCAACAAGGGCTCCGGCCGTATCCGAGAGGATCAGGATGAGCAGGCTTGCCATGGCGATCGACTTCGGAAAGAGAAGGATGGTCAATATCGAGGAGAAGAGAAAATAGGTCGAACCCATCAGGTTTTTCTTCTCTCCCTCTCGGAGAACCCTTCCGAAGAAATGTCTTTCGAAAATGGAGGCCAGCCCGGCGTGAAAGTGGCGAAGGAGATCGACCGTCAGATAGCATAGAAAAAAGGGGACGAGGAAGAGGAGGACCACCTCTCGGGATGTGAGAAGATACCCAATCGGTATCACGAGAGTGGCCAGATGAACGATCTTCCTCTTAATCTCAATGCCCGTGATCATAAATCAGTTTGGAGCGTTCAGTTCGGAGTATTTAGTTCAGAGTTATTGGATTTGGGTTCAACTGTTTTGGCTCCGAACTCTGAACTCGTAACTTTTTGAGTTTTTCTATCTCTTCAGGGGTGAGATAACGGAACTGACCGACCGGAAGGTTCCCCAGCCGGACCGGACCGAATTCGATCCGTTTCAATTTGAGAACCGTGTGGCCGATAGCTGAAAAAAGCCTCTTCACCAGCCGGTTTCTCCCCTCGGTGACCACAACCCGAACCCAGCTATTCTTCTCCCCTTGCCGCAAGATCAACGAGGAGACCACTTTTGCCCTTCCGTCCTCCAGCATGATCCCCTTCTTCAGTCGGACCATCTTCTTCTCATCCGGGACGCCTGCCACCTTCACCAGATAGGTTCTCGGAATAGAAAACCTTGGATGGGAAAGCTGATAGGCAAGCTCACCGTCATTGGTGAGAAGGAGGAGCCCCTCCGCATCAAAATCGAGACGGCCCACCGGATAGATGCGCCATTTCACCTTTGTGAGCAGCTCCATGACAGTCGGCCTGCCTTTCGGATCTTTGACCGTGGAAAGGTATCCTCTGGGCTTATTGAGAAGGAGGGTGACCTTTGGTTCGAAACGGGTGAGTCTCTTCCCGTCCACCTTAATAGAATCTCTGGCGAGGTCAGCCTTAAATCCCAACGTGTCAACGACCTTACCGTTGACCGTTATCCTGCCTTCGGCCACCATCCTCTCTGCCTCTCTCCTCGAGGCAATCCCGGCTTTTGCCAAAATCTTCTGTATCCGTTCCAGTGTCAAGCGGACTCCTCCGTACCGCCGGTTGAGGTCTTCTCAACTTCCTCTTTGGATGATTCCTCCAGCGTGGAAGGAGGTTCGATCTCGTTTGGCGCTGGGAGATCGGCAAGGCTGTTCAGACCGAAGAGCTCGAGAAAGGCCCGGGTCGTCCCATAAACCATGGGACGTCCTGGCATCTCCTTTCTCCCTGTGATCTTGATCAGACCTTTCTCCAGAAGGGATCGAAGGACCCAACCTGAATCCACCCCACGAATCTCCTCGATCGTAGGCCGGATGACTGGCTGACGATACGCCACGATGGCCAAAGTCTCCAGCGCAGAGCGGCTCAATTTGACAGGCTTGGCCTTCCTCAGACGCTGGACCCACTCAGCCAGCTTCGGCTTCGTCCGAAACTGATACCCACCAGCCACCTCCACCAGCTCCAACCCCTTGGACTCCTCCTCGTATTCTCTTTTAATCAGACCGATTGCCTCCAAGATAGCCTCCCTGTTCGACTCGGGCAGGATCTCCACGAGTGTCTCAAGACGTATCGGAGAGGCAGAAACGAAGATCAGTCCTTCGAGGATCGGTTTAACCTCAGCAGCATCCACAGGCTTATCCTATTTCGTCTCTGAAAAATCGAGCTTCCCACCAGGCGAGATGGAGGAGATGGCATGTTTATAGACCAGGTGGTCCGCATCCCCTCGAAGAACGAGACAGAAGTTATCAAACCCCTGGATGGTCCCCTCGATCCTGCGGCCGGTGGTCAATTCCACAACGACATGGCTTCGATCTCTTCGGATCCGGTTGAGAAACTGATCCTGAATGTTGATCTGGGTCTTTGTCATAGCCCTTCACCCTCCTCCCCTCAAAAAAGACTTCACCTCAAGGAATATCCTCTGCCGATCCGCAGAAACATCCCGCCAGCGGATCTCCGGATCGGCCTTAAACCATGTCCACTGTCGCTTTGCATAGTGGCGGGTATCTCTCTTGATCTGCCTGATCGCCTCCGCCCACCCGATCTCTTTTGAGAGAAACTGAACCATCTGTCTGTAACCCAATCCCTGCATGGGCTTCAAGTCCGCGCCATACCCCATTTCCATCAAACCTTTCACCTCTTCCAAAAGCCCCCTGTCGATCATCTGATCGACCCTCTCCTCGATTCTGCGGTAAAGCACCTGCCGGTCTCTCTCCAGACCGATCTTCAGAGTGAGATAGGGTCGTTCCCCAAACCGATGCTGTTCTCGAAAGAACGAGATAGGGATTCCCGTGGAATCGAAGATCTCCAGGGCGCGTAAGGTCCGGAAGAGATCGCCAGGATGGACAATGGAGGCAGTCTTTGGATCGACTCGTTTTAAACGCTGATAGAGAAAATCTGTTCCCTTCTTCTCCGCCTCCTCTTTCAACCTCTTCCTCACCATCGGATCGACCTTGGGATGGCTAAAGAGCCCCTGGGTGAGAACCTTGATATAAAGTCCCGTTCCACCGACCACCCAGATCGGTTTCTTGCTCCGGTGGAGCTGATCAACCTCTTTCCTGGCGAGCGTCCGGTAGAGGCCGGCATGAAAGGGCTGGTCAGGCGTGACCAGATCGATCAGGTGATGTCGAACCCTTTTCCGTTCCTCGGGGGTTGGCTTGGCAGTGCCGATATCCATATACCGATAGACCTGCATGGAGTCAGCACTGACGATCTCACCTCCCAGCTCCTCCGCCAATTCGATGGCCAACCCCGACTTCCCCACTCCTGTCGGCCCCAGCAGGATCACGATCCGAGGCCGTTCGAATTCTGTCGTATCGGCCATACGGAATGCATTTTAATGAATTCATCGGCCGACTTCAAGGAAAAAGTGAAAATCTTCTTGAAATCGAGATTCGATTCGGATAAGATGACAGCGGTGGAATGCCTCTGTCTCTTCATTCTGGAGACAGGCGAACCTGGTCATTCATTTTTTATCCATGTTCCTCAGACACCAGATGCCAACGCCTCATTAGAAATTCCGCTTTCACAGGAGCAGCCTATGTCTTCCACCTCATCCGCCAATCCCCGATCCAATCCTGAACTGAGGAGTCTTTACGAGGTCTCCTTGCTCCCTCAACCCGATCGGCTCCAAGACTACTTCCTCGGCGTGCTCGCCGTGCTTTCTGACTATTTTCCGATCCGCTATGGGGCCCTCGTCCTCCGAGACTTTCGGGACGATTCCCTCAACGTGGAGGCGATCTACGGCACTGAAAAAGAAATTCACCCCATCGGCTGCACGGGTCGAAAAGGCACGATCAGCAGGGTTCTCGAATGCAGGCAACCCATGGCCATTCATGATCTGGACCAGGAGCCCCTCTATGCGGAAACCGGAGGAAAGCGGATCGAAAAGATCCGTTCCCCTTTGCTCTGTGTCCCTCTGATCACAGAGAATGAGGCCTTCGGCGTGATCAACATCGATCCTCTTTATGGCTCTCGAACCGAATTCGCCGAGGACTTCCAATTCCTCTCCATTCTCTCCGCGATCCTCTCGCCAGTGATCAAGAGCTACCAGATGAGGAAGGAAGAACCTCTTCCGAGAACCGGCAAGCCGAAGCCGAGATCGCCCCTGCTGGATGAGATCTTGGAGGAGAGGCTGGCCGAGGCCCTGAATAAGATCGATCCTTATGTTGAGGCAAAGGCCAAATTGAGGCTCCTCGATGACATCGTGACCCTGGTGGAGAAGATCCTGATCAAATCTGCACTGAAAAGGGTCGACTATGTTCAGATCGCGGCGGCCCGGCTCTTGGGGATCAATCGGAATACGCTGCGGAAAAAGATGAAGGAGTTAAAGATCAAAGTTCGGAGCGATTAGTCGGAATGGAGTGACCGTCAGAGCATGTCACAGGGTGAGAATAGAGAAAAGATAAGAACCCTCTGCCATCAATGGGGAGCCTCTCTGTTCGGTGTGGCTGATCTTCGCCCATTCAAGAAGGACGAAATTCTTCTTCCTCCTGAAATCTTAGGGCAGTTTCCCTTCGGCATCTCCATTGGCTATCACCTCTCCGATGCCATTGTCGAAGGGATTGAGAACCAGCCAACCCCCCTCTACTTCCATCATTATCAGAGAGTCAACATCCTGCTGGACACGATCGGACTGATGGCCACCTCATTGATCCAGGATCTCGGATACCATGCCATCCCGATCCCTGCTTCTCAGATCGTCGATTGGAAGGTCCAGAGAGGCCATCTCTCCCATAAACATGTGGCCAGGGCTGCAGGACTGGGATGGATCGGTCGAAACAATCTTCTTGTCAATGAGAGATTTGGGGCCCGGGTGCGACTGGTCACCGTTCTCACAGATCTCCCCCTCGAAGTCAATTTCCCCTCTGAAAAGGACTGCGGTTCATGCCGGGCCTGCCTCCATGTCTGTCCGGCACAAGCGATCGCAGAAAGGCAGCAGGACTTCGATCACCTTCGGTGTTACGAGCAGTTGAGAACCTTTGCGAAAACCCTCCATTTCAGCCATAATATCTGTGGAATCTGCGTAAAGGCCTGCCGCGGACAAGATCGCAAAGAGCAAAGCGCATAGAGTATTGCGAAAAGAAAGAGGATAGTTGCGTTCATAAAAAATACGCTATGCGCTCTGCGTCAAGCGATAGGCTCTCTGTTCTAAAGCAAGGTATCTGCTATGACGGATTACGATGTCATTGTGGTGGGCGGCGGTCATGCTGGCATCGAAGCCTCTCTGGCCTGCGCGAGAATGGGGCACCCCACTCTCCTGATCACTCAGAACGTCGATCAGATCGGCTATATGTCCTGTAACCCTGCGATCGGCGGCCTGGCCAAAGGCCATCTGGTCAAAGAGATCGATGCCCTGGGTGGGGAGATGGCAAAGGCCACGGACGAAACAGGGATCCAATTCCGTCAGCTCAACACCGGAAAAGGCCCTGCAGTTCGAGCCTCAAGGGCTCAGGTGGATCGCCAATCGTATCGGCTCCGGATGAAAAGAGCGCTTGAGAATCAGGAAAACCTCATCATCAAACAGGCGACCGTCGAAGAGATCCTGATAGAAGGGGATAAGATCGTGGGCGTGAGGACTCACTTAGACGAAATCGTCCGGACCAAAGCCTTGATCCTCGCACCGGGCACGTTCCTCAATGGCCTGGTCCACATCGGCCTGACCCACTTTCCATCCGGGAGGATGGGTGATCCACCCTCTGTTGGGTTATCGGAGTCGCTTAAGAAATTGGGGTTCCGGATGGGAAGGCTCAAGACCGGAACCACACCGAGACTTGACGGTCACACCATCGACTTCTCAAAACTGGCTCCTCAATACGGGGATGAAGACCCCATCCCCTTCTCGTTCTCCACAAAGAAGATCGAAACCGAGCAGGTCCCCTGCTATATTACATACACCAATCCAACCACCCATGAAATCATTAAGGCCGGGCTCGACCGATCGCCTCTCTACTGCGGAATCATCAAAGGGATCGGTCCCAGATATTGCCCTTCGATCGAGGATAAGGTCGTCCGTTTTTCGGATAAGAAAAGGCATCAGATCTTCCTCGAACCAGAGGGCAGAGATACAGCAGAGGTCTATCCCAATGGCGTTTCAACCAGCCTTCCTCTGGATATCCAGATCAGGATGCTCAGATCGATAAAGGGCCTGGAGGAGGTGGAGATCGTCCGTCCGGGTTATGGGATCGAGTACGACTTCGTCGACCCGACCGAGCTGAAACCCTCTCTCGAGACGAAGAAGGTCCGAGGTCTCTTCCATGCCGGACAGATCAACGGGACATCGGGTTATGAAGAGGCAGCCGGCCAGGGCTTGATCGCAGGGATCAATGCCTCCCTCTTTGTTCGGGGGGAGGAACCTCTGATCCTGAAACGGTCCGATGCCTATATCGGGGTTTTGATCGATGACCTCGTCACCAAAGGGACAACCGAGCCGTACCGGATGTTTACCTCTCGGGCGGAATATCGTCTCCATTTGAGAGAGGACAATGCCGACCTCAGGCTGAGGGAGATCGGTTATCGGATCGGATTGGTGAAAGAGGAGGATTATCAAATATTCCTTGAAAAAAAGAGAGCGATTGAAAAGACCCTCCACATCCTCTCGAGTCGGAAGGTTAATCCGACAAAGGAAAACAATGAAATGCTTCATCGTTGGGGGAGCGCGGCGTTGAAGAAGGAGTCTTCTCTACAAGAGATCCTCAAACGGCCGGAGATCCATTTCGAGCACCTCCTCTGCTTCGACGGAGATCTCGAAAGGCTCCCAAAAGAGATCCAGGATCAGGTGGAGATCCAGGTGAAGTATGAGGGGTATATGAAGAGGCAGATGGAACAGATCGAGCGGTTCAAAAAACTGGAGGAGGTCAGATTCCCCGAGGAGTTCGATTTCAGCGCTGTGATCGGACTCTCGCGAGAGGTCATGGAGAAGCTGGTCAAGATCAGGCCTCTCTCCCTGGGCCAGGCCTCACGGATCTCTGGCGTCACGCCAGCGGCCATCTCCATCTTGATGATCAATTTGAAGAAAGAAGGCTATTTATAACCGAATCCAGAAGGAGAGCAGGAATATGGGAATTCGACTTTACAGGGAACCTGAACTCGTAGAACCGATCATGTTCGTCGGATGGCCGGGGATCGGAAATATCGGGATCATCGCGGTCAATACCTTGAAAGATACGCTTCGGGCAGAGGAGTTTGGAGAGATAGAGAGCTGGGATTTCTTCTACCCTAAAAGGGTCGTGATCAAGGATGGTCTGTTGAAGAGCCTGGACTTTCCCACTAACAAATTCTTTTACCGTAGGCTTGAGAACAGGGATCTGATCTTCTTCATCGGAGAAGAACAGCCATCGGACGGAGGAAGGATCTATGCGAGCGGCGAAAAGGCTTATCAGATGGCTAACCTGGTGGTCGATGTGGGTCTAAGGTTTGGATGCCGCCGAGTCTATACCTCTGGGGCCTCTGTTTCATTGACCCACCACCAGATGAAACCGAGGGTCTGTGCAGTGGTCAGCTCTGAGGAATTGATCGACCACGTTAAGAGTTATCCGAACACGGTCCTGATGAGTGAATTGGGAGGAAGAGGAGAAGGCGAAGGCACGATCACCGGTCTTAACGGGCTTCTCCTGGCGGTGGCCAAAAAGCGGGGGATCGAAGGGATCTGCCTCATGGGCGAAATCCCAGACTGGCTCTCCGTGGCATCTTTTCCCTATCCCAAGGCCTCAAAATCCGTACTGGAGGTCTTTTCGGAGATACTGGGAATTGGAATCGATCTCAGTCCCCTCGATAAGATGGCAGAACAGATCGAAGAGGTGGTCGAAAGCATCTATGCAAAATTTCCTCCGGAGATGAAGGAGGAGTACGATCAAAGGAGGGTGATGACCCAGCCCGAGCCAGGCCCGATCACCATCCAGGCCCAGATCTACATCGATGAGCATCTGAAAAAGGGAGGAGAAGAAGGTGGAGAGAGACCGGCTTGAGATCCACAGGACCGCTCAGCTAAAAAGCCCTTTTCTGATCGTGAGCTGGCAGACCCACGACATCGGAGGCCTGGGGTCGAGGGTGATAGATTTCTTGAGGAAGAATCTGGGCGGAGAAGAAGTGGCTGAGATCAAGCCCGTGGGCTTTTTCCCGCTGGGAGGCGTGAGGTTCAGAAATGACCTCGTTCAGGTCCAGGAGAGTAAATTCTGGACCTGCGGAAGGAGGAATCTGCTCCTCTTTCGAAGTGACGAGCCTGCCTTCAACCATTTCAGATTCCTGAGCACCGTCTTGGATTTTGCTCAGGATTGCATGGGGGTCAGGGAACTCTATACGATCAGCGGAGCCCTCTCCCTGACGGCTCACACCCAACCGAGGAGAATACTGACCGTCTTCAATCGGCCGGATCTGAGAGGAGAGCTTCAGGCTCATGGGCTTGAGCCGATGACCTGGGAAGGTCCTCCGGCGATCAGCAGTTACCTCTTATGGGTGGCGGGGAGAAGGGGTCTCCCCGGAGCGAGCCTGTGGCCTGAGATACCATTCTACCTCGCCGCAAAGGAAGATCCCCTAACCATAAAGCTCGTGCTTTCGTTTCTCAGCAGGAGATTTGAGCTGGGTCTGAACTTAGAGGGATTCGATTCAGAGATCGACGATCAGAATGAGAAAATCGCCCGGCTCAGGGATGAAGATCCTGAAATCCATAGATACATCAGCAGACTGGAGAGCGGGCAGAGCTTGGACGAGGAAGAACAGATCAAACTGACGAGAGAGATTTACGACATCCTGAGTTAACCTTACAGTTCCATTGAGCAGACCCACTGAGTCTGTGCGCGTCTTTTACTCCAACGTTAAGCTTACGTCACGGGGTGTCCCCTTTTTTCACGGTTCGATGATCACTTTGATCGATTCCTTAGCTTCAGCCACCAATTGGAACCCAGTGGATGTCTCTGACAGAGGGAGCCGGTGGGTGATCATCTCACGAAGGGGCAGACGACGAGCTCTTATTAATTCGATCGCCCTTTCGATATCGAAGGGGCTCCCCCCATAGGTCGGGAGAAGCGTGATCCCATCGTTCCAGAAGTCGAAAAAAGAGAAAAGGAAGTTGAGACCGGGTTCAAGTGGAGCGAAGCAGAGGACCGTGCCTCCCCTGTCCACACACTTCAATGCCTGGCTGTAAGCAGAAATCGTCCCTGAACAGACGATCGTGAGATCGACCAGCTGGCCCCTGTTGATCTCACGAATCTTTGCCGGGCTGACCTCCTTGGCATCGATCGACTGATCTGCGCCGAACCTCTCTGCCGCCTTCAGACGATACTCGTTGATATCTGAGGCCATGATCCGTCCAGCTCCAGAGGCACGCGCAAGCGCGATATGGAGAAGCCCAGAGATTCCGCTCCCGATCACGAAAACGGTCTGGCCCGGCATCAATCTGGCCAGCCTCTGCCCCCGGAGCACGCAGGCCAGCGGCTCAATAAAGACCCCTTCCTCAAAGGAGACCTCATCGGGCAGGACGAAGGTGCCCCGATCGACATTGATCCTCGGGACGCGGATGAACTCTGCAAAACCCCCGGGATCGAAATTGGTGCTTCGCAGGGTGTCGCAAACCGTGTGGTGGCCGCTCAGACAGTAGCGACACGTATTACACGGGACGTGATGGGAGACGAAGACCCGATCCCCCACTTTGTAACGTTCAACTCCGGCTCCGACCTCGACCACCTCTCCCGCGATCTCGTGGCCGAGGACGCGGGGCGCCTTCTTGATCCGGTACCACTCCATCACATCGCTGCCACAGATGCCGCTGGCCTTCACCTTGACCAATAACTCGCCCGGGCCGATCTCCGGAGTCGGGATCTCCTCCAGTCGGATGTCCTTATTGTGATAATACATGGCTACGCGCACGGTTGGATTCTCATCCCTTCTTAAGGAACATTGACGAAACCCGCTGTCACAAAATGTTTATCAAAGGAAAAAGCCTTTCTAATCTTTCGCCTCTTCATGATCACAAAACTGACCGCATCTGCATAACTGAAATCCTGATCCATATACTTCACCAATATCCCCTCAGCCTCCATTTCAATGTTTTCGTCTGAACAGATTTTCAAAATCCTCGGGCTTGCCTTTATTCTCTCAAGAAAATCGATAGCTGCCCCGTGTCCCAGCTCTTTTAGAATGACAATATAGGTTTCGGCTATGACCAGATTGCTTGTAATCAAATTTTTGTGGTTTTTGAAAATGGAGGGATAACCTGAAGCAGCCTCTTTGTGGTGTGAATCGTCTTTGTCGGCTAAGGCAATCCAAGCGCTGGTATCTACAAATATATCCTCAACCATCATTGCCTTTTCTTTTGTCTGACATATCGGGCAAGATATTTATCATGATTATCAGAAAGGTTCCTCTTGCCGGACTTCCCAAGTCCGATCAGGCCCATTCCAGGATCTTCCTCCAAGGGGATTTCGCTTAGAAACTTATCGAGACTCTTCCGGATGATCTCTGCTTTGGACATCCCTTTCTTTTTGGCAAGATCTCCCAAGACATAATCCTGCTGGGGCTCAATATAGACCTGAATGGGCTTCTTCTTTAAGCTTTTCATGTATAAAAATATACATCACCTAAATTGATCTGTCAACAGGTAATTTAGGTGTTGTCCATATTAATCACCCCGAACTTTACCCTTGCCCTTCTCCTGTTCAAATATATCGTTCGCTTCCTTGACCGTAGCTTTTTCATGGATAATGGCGCGCAACGCCTTGATCATGGCCACGGGGTGGTCGTTCTGCCAGATGTTTCTTCCAAGATTGACACCGATCGCACCCTTCTGCATCCCGTCGTGGACGAACTCAAAGACCTGGAGCTCCGTATCGACTTTGGGCCCCCCTGCCATCACCACTGGAACAGGGCAGCCATTGACCACCCTTTCAAAGTTTTCGCACCAGTAGGTCTTGACAATCCTGGCACCCAACTCCGCTGCGATCCGACAGCAGAGCGAGAGGTAACGGGCATCCCTCTTCTCCAACTCCTTTCCCACAGCGGTCACCGCCATCACGGGGATACCGTATTTCTCCCCCTCGTCCACCAGTTTTGAAAGATTCATCAACGAATCGTGCTCATAGTCGCTCCCCACAAAGATCGAGATGCCGACCGCTGACGCATTGAGACGGATCGCCTCCTCCATGGAGGTGGTGATCCCTTCATGGGATAGGTCTTTCCCCACCATGCTGGTTCCGCCGGAAACCCGAAGGATGATCGGCTTGGTATTCTCAGGATCGACGGATGATCGCAATACCCCCCTGGTCACAAAGATCGCATCGCAGTAAGGAAGGAGCGGTCGGATGGTCTCCCCGGGCCTTTCTAACTTCCGGGTCGGCCCCTGGAAATAACCGTGATCGATGGGCAGAAAAAGGCAATGCCCATCAGATTTAACCAATTGTGCAATCCGGTTCTTCATTCCCCACTCCATGGTTTCCTCCATCTCATTTTTTAGCTGAAATTTCCTGTCTAATTCTTATTAAAACACAGTATGATTGAAATCCCAATAACCAAATTCCAAACTCCAAATAAATTCCAATTTTCAAATAACCAAACCAGATCACCAAACAAACATTTGGTAAAGGATGTTTAAAATTTTGGTTATTGAGACATTGGTTATTATTTGATTATTGGTGCTTGGATATTGGTGATTATTTGATTATATATTTCACCACCAGATCCCCTACTTCCGAGGTGCTGTATCCCATCTTTCCCGCGGTCAGGCTCTTCACATCCCGCGCCACCACCTTCATGATCGCATTTTCGATCTCCCTCGCTGCCTCCTTCTCTCCTAAGTGGTCGAGCATCATCTGGCATGCAGAGATGGCGGCCAGTGGGCTGACCACTCCCTTGCCTGCATATTTCGGTGCAGAACCTCCCATGGGCTCAAACATCGAAACGCCTTTGGGATTGATATTCCCTCCGGCTGCAATCCCCAGGCCTCCCTGAATCATCGCAGCTAAATCGGTGATGATGTCGCCAAACATGTTATCGGTCACGATCACATCGAACCATTCCGGATTCTTCACCATCCACATACAGATCGCATCCACATGGGCGTAGTCAGCCTCAATCCCTTTGTACTCCCTCGCCACCTCGTAGAAGGTCCTCTCCCAGAGATCAAAGGCATAGGTGAGAACATTCGTCTTGCCACAAAGCGTCACCTTCTTCTTCCGATTCCTCTTGCTGCAGTATTCAAAAGCAAACCTGATGCAACGCTCCACGCCCCTTCGGGTATGAACGGCCTCCTGGATCGCCACCTCATCAGGGGTTCCCTTCTTCAGAAATCCCCCTGCCCCAAGATAGGCACCCTCTGTATTCTCTCTGACGACGACGAAGTCGATATCCTCTGGCCCTTTATCCTTCAGAGGCGTCTCAACCCCCGGGTAAAGCTTTACAGGCCTCAGGTTGATGTACTGATCCAGTTCGAATCGAATCCGCAGGAGAATCCCCTTTTCCAAAACCCCACTCTTGACCCCGGGGTGGCCGATCGCGCCGAGGTAGATCGCATCCATCCCCTTCAATTCCTCAAAGACTGAATCCGGAAGGATCTCCTGAGTTCTCAGGTAGCGTTCCCCTCCTAAATCATACTGTTTCAGCTCATACTTAAACCCGCACTTTTCTGAAACTGCCTTCAGAACTTTTAGCCCTTCGGCAATCACCTCAGGCCCGGTTCCATCACCGGGGATCACTGCTATCTTATATGCCATCTCTCCACCCCTTGCTTCTTACGCTATGCGCTTAGCGCTCAGCGCTGATCGTCATCCTCTTAAAGCCAGCACAATGCTTTCCGTCCTATATCCGTCCGATAATGCACTCCCTCCCAATAAATCTTTCTAACGGCCTCATAGGTCCTTTCAATCGCCCTTGGAATGTCCTCTCCCAACCCTGTCACTCCCAAGACCCTTCCTCCGTTTGTGACCACCTGGCCATCCTTCATCGCGGTCCCCGCATGAAAGACAAAGACATCCCTCATCTGAGAAACTTCCTTCAAGCCCTGAATCGCCTTTCCCTTCTCATAATCCCCGGGGTACCCTCTCGAGGCCATCACCACGCAGACCGAGGCTCGACGATCCCACTCAATCGCGCGTCGAGCCAGATCTCCATTGATGCACGCCTCCAGGATAGGAACGATATCCCCTTTCATCCGCATCAAAACGGGCTGGGTCTCCGGATCTCCGAAGCGAGCATTGAATTCCAATACCTTAGGATGGCCTTCATGGATCATCAACCCGGCATAGAGAACACCCTTGTAAGGCCTTCCCTCCTCCCCCATCCCGTGGATAATCGGTCTCAAGATCTTCTCTATGATCTTTTGATGAACCTCATCCGTCACCACCGGTGCAGGGGAGTAGGCTCCCATTCCTCCTGTGTTCGGGCCTTCATCCCCATCAAAAATCGGCTTGTGATCCTGCGAGGAGGCCAGAGGAAGAATCGACTTTCCATCGGTAAAAGCGATGTAAGACGCTTCCTCTCCCACAAGACACTCCTCGATCACCACCCTTCTTCCTGCCTCCCCAAATACCCTTTGTACCATGATTCGTTCAACCGATTGAACAGCCTCCTCCACTGTCCTGCAGACCGCGACCCCCTTCCCCGCTGCCAGGCCATCGGCCTTGACCACGAGGGGAGCACCCTGTTTCCGGATATAGGCCACGGCCTCTTCATATCGGTCAAAGAGCTCCCAGGAGGCTGTCGGGATACGGTATTTCCTCATCATCTCCTTGGCAAAGGCTTTGCTTCCCTCCAGCTCGGCAGCCTTCTGGTTCGATCCAAAAATGCAAAGGCCCCTCGATTCAAAAAGATCGACAATGCCTTTTGTCAGTGGCTCCTCGGGTCCGACCACCGTGAGATCGATCTTCTCCTTCAAAGCAAAATCGAGGAGGCCGTCGAGATCGTTGGCTCTGATCGGGATGATCGCTGCCTGTTCAGAGATCCCTGCATTTCCCGGAGCACAGTATACCTTCGAGACCTTTGGGCTCTGTGCGATCTTCCAGACCAGGGCATGCTCTCTGCCCCCGCCACCGACCACCAGTACCTTCATGTCACATCTCCCCACCGGGCATAGCTGAAACAGGGCCGAAGAATCCGAAATTCGAATATCGAAATCCGAAACAAATCCTAAATCCAAATGAACCAATTCTCAAAACATATTGGTTTAGAATTTTCTATTTTGATCAGTCGAAATTGTTTCGAGCTTCGAATTTCGTGCTTCGGATTTCTTCCGGTATTATTAATGCCGGAAGTGTCTCATCCCTGTGAAGACCATGGCGATGTCATATTCGTCGGCTGCCCGGATCACCTCGTCGTCCCGGATTGATCCGCCGGGTTGGATGATCGCCCGGGCACCGGCCTCAGCACCGGCATCGACTCCGTCCCTGAACGGAAACATGGCATCAGAGGCCAACACCGTTCCCTTTGTCGAGGACTGGGCCTTCATCACAGCCAGTCGGGTCGAATCGACCCGGCTCATCTGACCCGCGCCGATCCCTACGGTTCGATCCTCATGGACCAGGACAATCGCATTCGATTTGACATGTTTGGCCACCTTCCAGCCGAAGGCCATGGCCCTCTTTTCTTCGTCAGTCGGCTTCCGCCGGGTCACCACCTTCCACTGATCCATTGGTACTCTGCCCAGATCCCGATCCTGGATCAAAAGACCTCCAACCACCTTTCTCAGATCGAGTCCACCTTGAGGATAAGAAGCACTGAGAGGCGGGGATTGAAGGATCCGGAGATCCTTCTTCGTCTTAAGGATCTCCAATGCCTTTGGGTCAAAACCCGGGGCGATGATCACCTCAAGAAAGATCTGGACCATCTCCCTTGCCGTCTCTTCGTCCACCACTCGATTAAAACCCACCACCCCACCGAATGCTGAGACCGGATCGCAATCCCTTGCCTTCCGGTAGGCATCTGCCAGACTCTTTTCAGAGATGGCCACGCCACAGGGGTTATTATGTTTGATGATGACCGCTGCAGTCTCCTCAAACTCTTTGACCGTCTCAAAGGCTGAATCGACATCTAAGATGTTATTAAACGATAGCTCCTTCCCATGGATCTGGGCCGCATTCGATACGGATGGCTCGGCCAATCCATATTCTTTGTAAAATGCCGCCCTCTGATGGGGATTTTCCCCATACCGGAGCTCCTGGGCCTTCTTCACCTGAAACGTAAACGTCTCCGGAAACTCATAAACCTTCTTTCCCTTTTCGATCTGGCCCAGGTAGTTTGAAATTGCGCCATCATAACGGGCTGTGTGTTGAAAGACCTTCTTCGCCAGCCGGAAGTTGGTCTCTACAGAAACCTCTCCCTTCTCCTTCAACTCAGAGATGACCCCATCGTAATCGCCTGGATCGACCACTACCGTGACATCCGCGTAGTTCTTTGCAGCGGATCGAAGCATGGTCGGTCCACCGATGTCGATGTTCTCGATCGCCTCTTCAAGGCTGCAATTCTCCCTGGCCACGGTCGCTTCAAAAGGATAGAGATTGACCACCACAAGGTCAATGGGAAGGATGCCATGCTCCTTCATCTTCTGAACATGCTCTGGCCTGGATCGCTGTCCTAAGAGACCGCCATGGACCTTTGGATGGAGGGTCTTGACCCTTCCATCCAGCATCTCCGGAAATCCGGTATATTCCGAAATATCTTTGACGGAAACCCCCTGTTCTCTCAATGCCTTTGCAGTCCCTCCTGTGGAGAGGATCTCAACCCCCATCCGGGCCAGCTCCTTTCCGAGAGAGACCACCCCGGTCTTGTCCGAGACGCTGATAATTGCCCTCCTGATCTTACCCATGAATCCTCCTCCGACGAAAGTTTTGAGTTCGGAGTTCAGGGTTCGGGGTTAAATAAAACCCCTTGAACTCCATGACACAAGTCCTGGCCGCAGCATGGTACTCGACACGCGCACAAATAGCTCTGACCTTTCACCTTTGAGCTTTCTACCCTATGCCCTATGGGTCTTTTCCTTAAAGGATCGAAAAGTACTGCTCCAGTTCGTAGTCGGTCACCTGGGCCCGGTACCGTTCCCATTCAATCTTTTTGTTCTCAATAAATTTGAAGAAGACATGGTCCCCCAATGCCCGCCTGACCAGATCGCTCTTCTCCGTAATCTGGATGGCCTCATAGAGGTCCTCGGGCAAGGAATCGATCTTATGTCTCTTCCTCTCTTTCTCGGTCATCTCATAAACATTTCGCTCCACCGGATCTCTGAGGGGATACTTCTTTTCAATCCCCTCCAGTCCTGCTGCCAACATCACAGAAAAGGCGAGATAGGGATTGCAGGCAGGATCAGGAGACCGGTACTCCACCCTCGTGGCCACCTCTTTTCCAGGCTTATAGAGAGGAATCCGGATCAGATCCGATCGATTTCTCTGTGCCCACGAGATGTAGACCGGTGCCTCATAACCGGGGACCAATCGCTTAT
Source organism: Syntrophaceae bacterium (assembly GCA_013388635.1). Lineage (GTDB taxonomy): Bacteria > Desulfobacterota > BSN033 > BSN033 > UBA1163 > JACAEX01. Next base: position 17,281 of record JACAEX010000007.1, read on the forward strand.
AGGAGTTCACCCACTGGTTGGTAACCAGGGTGATCTCCTTCGCATGTCTCATCAGCCCGGCGATATAATGCTTGGCAACATCGGAAAGATGGTACCTGTCATCAGGATCGAAAAAGGCATTCTTCTCCCCTCTGAAGAGGGATTGATGGGTATGCATTCCGCTTCCGTTGACGCCAAAAATCGGCTTCGGCATGAAGCTTGCGTAAACATTGTTCTTCAGCGCAACCTCCTTGACCACCAGGCGATAAATCATCGTGCTGTCAGCCATGGTCAGCCCGTCGGTATATTTGAGATCGATCTCATGCTGACTGGGTGCGACCTCGTGATGGCTGTACTCCACGGGGATTCCCAGCTCCTCCAAGACCACCACGGTCTCCTTCCGAAGATCGCTTGCCACATCGAGGGGGGTCAGATCAAAGTAACCTCCTGAGTCAAGGGTCTCGGGCTTGCCTGTCGGCCTCCGGAAATAGAAGTACTCCAGCTCAGGCCCTACATAGAAGGTGTATCCCATATCAGCCGCCCTTTTCAGATTCTTCTTCAGAACCCAGCGAGGATCTCCCTGGTGAGGCTTTCCATCCGGTTCCAGGATATCGCAGAACATCACAGCCACCACCTGCTCGTTCGTCTTCCAGGGGAGGACCCTGAATGTAGAGGGGTCTGGCATGGCGACCATGTCACTCTCGTCAATTCGGACAAAACCAAGAATAGAGGACCCGTCAAAACCCATGCCTTCCTCCAGGGCGCCTTCCAGCTCACGAACTGTAATGGCGAAGCTTTTTAAGAATCCGAGGATATCGGTGAACCAAAGACGGACGAACCTTACGCCCTTCTCCTTTGAAATCCGAAGGACGTCCTTCTTCTCCAACCTGGCCATGCCTTCTTTCTCCTTTCATCATGAGAATCCGATCACGGTTCTCATTTATCATAATCTGCTGCTCCGGTCAACCCTCACAAGAGAGATGACTGCAATTCAGACACTGGACTCCAGACCTTAGACGCCAGACTTTTCTGTATGACCTCGTAGCCCTATTACCAATAGTACGAATTCATCAACACCTTTGCATACCTCTATTCTTGTGGAATCTCTGGCTATCTCCTTCTGGTTGGTCTAATGTCTGAGGTCTGTGGTCTACTGTCTGAATCATACTCTTTATGTTGACAACCCCTGCCCTTTTGTGTAAATTTACTCAGAAAATAAAGGTCACGGTTGTTAAGGTTATGGTAAAGATGCCAGTTTAGTAGGATGGGTTAGGTCATAGGTGTTAAAGCTTTCACTTAACCCTCTAACTTTGCCCAAACTGGCTTCCTAACCTTAACCCTAACCCTGACGAGAAGGGCCATTTTCATGGTTCGCGGGTCGCGCTCCGCTATGAAGGATTAATAAAAACAAAGAGGTACGCCTTTTGCTATACAAGAAGATTTCTTACAAAAAACAGATCGAGGCCCTCTCTGAGATCGGCAAGGCGATCTCATCCGATCAATACCTGGACGACATCCTCAAACTGATCGTGACCGTGACAGCCAATGTGATGGATTCAAAGATCTGCAGCCTCTGGATTCTCGACGAAAAAGAGAAGGTCTTGAGAATCCGTGCCACGCAGGCGATCAGCGAAGAGTATTTGAAGGAGCGGAGTTTGAAATTGGGGGAGGGAGTGGTCGGTTATGTGGCCCAGCAGAAGAAGCCTCTGACCATTTTAGATGTGCTGAAGGATCCCCGCTATAAGGAGAAAGAGCTGGCAAAGAAAGAGGGCCTGGTCTCCATGATCAGCGTCCCCATGGCAGTGAAGGACAGGGTGATCGGTGTGATCAACTGCTATACCTCCTATCCTCACGAGTTCAGCGACACCGAACTCGCTGTCCTAACAACGGTTGCCAGCCAGGCAGCCATCTGTATCGAGAACACAGAGCTGATGGTCCAGACCAAGGTGATTCAGGAGGAGCTGGAAACCCGGAAACTGGTCGAAAGGGCCAAAGGCGTATTGATGAAACATCAGGGCCTAACCGAAGAGGATGCCTTTAAGCGGATTCGGAAGGCGAGCATGGACAGCCGCAAAACGATGCGGGAGATTGCCGAGGCCATCCTCCTCACAGAAAAGATGAGAGGATAAAGGGCTTCGTCTCCCGGCAGGGGGTAAGGGTGCCCGTATCGTCCAAAAAAATCAATAAGGAAATGAGGGGTTGAGGAGACAGGGAGAAAAAGATTTTTTCTCCTCATCACCTCATCTCGGATGCTCCTCATCAGAACTTACGAAAGGGGCTTCGTAGCCGCAACCTTAACCTAAGTCAATTTTCATGCTTTGACGCTGACCGACCCAGTAAATAAAGCCATACGAAATCCCGGGAATTGGGGTGCCTTATCATTTTTTGGAACCGCCCCAAAAAAATACTTGACATCTTTTTTAAGGGGTGGTATAGGATTAAAAAATTCTAATCTTTTTGTATTTTCTCTTCACAAATATCGAAAAAGAAAGGAGGTGAAGATCAGGGTTAAGGAGGTTGATTTCAGGAAGTGGTAGTGAATTCTGTTAGTGGGTCAGGAAACACAAAACACGATTCACCAATCACGAAATTAACTGAGGAGGAAAAGAGATGAGAAAGTTCATTCTTCTAAGTTTGATCGGGTTATTGATTCTCGCATTTGGGGCTACTGTATATGCCCAGAAGAAAGAAGAACCCAAGCTTGATTTTAAGGCATCGGGGTTTGCAGAGATGTGTTCGTTCTGGAACAGAAATGTTCCGGGCCTCAACGCTGCGCAAACTATTTTTGGGGCGAGCAGTAGCTATACAACCCCTAAGGAAACCGGAGTAGACAGCAAGGCATACAATCGGTCGGTTGGCTACTTAGATTACCGTGGCCACCTCAAATTTGACGCTGTGATGGGAAAGGAGTTGAGCGGAACGATCTACTTCGAGATGGACTCCACCCGTTGGGGCGATACTCCTGGAGGCCAGGGTGGAAAATTAAGTGAAAGAGGAACGCTTGGTTACTGGAACACTGACCGGGCAGCCATAGAGATCAAAAACCTTTATTTTGATGTGGCTATCCCCTACTTCGGGATTCCAGCTCCCATGACCGCAAGGATCGGTGCGCATGCCCTCTCCATCAGACCTCAACTGTTTGTCTACACCGACGCTATGGGTATATCCGGCGGTATCAAAGCCGATCCAGTGATGATTCAACCGATGTGGTTCAAGGCCCTGGAAGGTACAGACTACACTGCGGATGATGTGGATGTCTATGGTCTTCATCTGAATGCCAAAATCGATGCAATCACCATAGGGACCTACGGCCTCTATTACAACCTGAACACCTATCCAATCTTCGTTTCAGAAACCCAAACAGATAGCGGAGGAGACACACTTCCTACCGCTTTGAACAAGCTCAGCCAGGGAACTCAGAGGGCAGAGATGTTCTGGTGGGGTTTCTATGCAGATGGAAAAGTGGGTCCGGTCAATATCAACTTCGACTTCATCCTTGACGATGGAAAGGTTGAGAGTAGAAAGACCCCAACTGCAAAGGATGTTGATTATAGCGGCTGGGCATCCCGGCTCAAAGTTGACTATCCGTGGGAGAAGTTCAACTTTGGAGTGGTTGGAATGTATGCAACAGGCGCTGACATGAAGAAGACCGATGCTACAGGTCTGCCTGGAAAGACTGTTGCGTATGGTTCAGCATATGGCGAAAGCAGGAAGGTGGGCTCCTATGTCGTTCCGCCTGGATCAGAGGCAGGACCAGTTTTTGCGGGTTACTTTGACTCTGTAGTCTTCTATGCAATTAACGCATCATCTTCAGGAGGAACTGGCTGGGCAAACGGTGTCAATGGCAATACAATGAATAGAGGCCCGGTTGGTGGAACCTGGTATGCTAAACTCTATGGAAGCTACAAGCTGACACCCGATTACAAAGTCACCCTCCAGGGACTCTATATTGGCGACACCACCAAGAACGGAAATACGTTTGGTACTGCTGTGAAGCCCTCTGGAGTCAAAAGGGATGACAAAGACATCGGCTGGGAGCTCGACCTGATCAATGAGATTCAGCTTTATAAGAACCTCAAATGGGTGATCGGTGCAGGCATTCTCTTTGCTGGCGATGCCCTCGATATGAAAAAGTCGAGCGGCAATGTCAACGACTCACCTGACAATCCCTGGCAGATCACCACAAGGCTGACCTACAGCTTCTAAGGCGTAGCGCCTTACAAAAAGGCGGCCCTGAGCAGAGTCGAAGGGTCGCCTTTTTTTTACCCTGATTCCGGTCAGGTCCGGTCCGAGTTTGACAGGATAGGGAACGTTTTGCTATGTTAAATAAAGATGAGCATTTATCGGACGGTGAAGAAGTTTAGATGAAAAGAGATGAGCTGGCAGACATTTTAAAAAAACAGGAGGTCAAGCTTGCTTATCTATTCGGTTCACAGAGAGAGGCCGGCGTCTCCTTTCTAAAGGGGATAACCCCGGTAATAGCCGATGAGGCTGATCTCGATATCGGCGTGGTTTTTAAAGAATTTCCTCAGGATGCTTTCAAGACCTACGGAGAGCTTTACGCTGACCTCTCTCTCTTTTTTGAACCCTTCAGGATAGACCTCGTATTTCTCCAGGAAACAGGCATCCTTTTCCAATACGAAGCCATCCTTGGAGAACTTATCTATCACGATGACGAATCATTCCTCGAAGCCTATGAGGAGAAGGTCTTGAAAAAGGCCTCGGATCTCTCTTTTAAAAAGGACGCCTTCGAAAGCGATTTCTTAGAGGCGATCAGAGATGGTTATTTCGAAGTTGCACATCGATAAGATAGAGAGGAATCTCTCTTTGATGCAGGAATTTCTCTCCGAATTGAGAGCGCTCTCGATGATGGGGGAGAAGGATTTCCTCTCGGACAAGAGAAATCCTGCTGCGGCAGAGAGTTACCTCAGGCGCTCACTGGAATCGATCTTTGACATCGGGAGACATATCCTGGCAAAGACTTATGGGTTCAAGGAGCTCGAATTTAAAAAGATCGCATTGGAACTTGGCGAAAAAGGGGTGGTGGAGAAAGAATATTCGAGGACTCTTCTAAAGATGGCGGGCTATCGGAACAGAATGGTTCATCTTTACCATGAGGTTAGTTCTCCGGAGATTTACAGCATACTGAAAAACCATCTCTCAGATATCGAGCAATTTATTTTTCAGATCTCCCTCTTTATAGAGAATTACAAAAAGGCCACTGCCCCAAAGAACATCTGAAGAATATCTTGCTGTACACGCTCTCTTGTTGACTTCTTTAAAAAAATCGTTAATATAAAGGCACGTATGAAGAGGGGTTTTCATGATTCAGAATAAACTGGGACTATTCAAAATTATTACCCTCCTTATCGGTCTTTTGGCTTTCTCCCTGACCTCCTGTTCCAATATCCCTCTGATCGGAAAGAAAAAAGGTGAGAAGGTCGATCAGTTCCCTGAGGCGAAGACCGTGAGTGTGGAAGGGATGGAAACAATCAAAGGGGCCAATCCTCCAAAGCGAGAAACCCAGAAGCCTTCTACCCACACACCCCTACCCAAAAAGGAGACGGAGACAAAGGTGGCTTCCACTCCACCCAGGCCTTTTTATAGCCCTCCCCTTCCCTTTTTCCAGCTTGGATTCCGGAGAAAAGTGGTCATCCTGGATTTTGAGAATAAGACCACTTACCAAGATGAAAAGATCGGAGAGGCCGCAGCCAAAAAGCTTTCAGATAAGTTGGAGGCCACCCAGCGGGTGGTGGTGCTGGATCGAGCGGTCGTCTCGGAGAGGCTCGACCGGGAAGGCCTCAAATTCGAAAGTCTGACAGATCCTTCGGTGATGAAACATGCCTACCGCTCCTTAGGTATCCAGGCATTTGTCTCAGGTACTGTGACAGATGTGAGCATCCTCTCCTCCAAGGCATCCGAAACCTCGGAAGAGGAGGTCGCCTTTGCCACAGCAAAGGTGGAGATCCGGCTGATGGATGCCTCCACTGGAAACCTGCTGAAATCCTTTATAGGAAGAAGTCCTCTCTTCGGAACGAAGGAGAGCGGAGAATACAGTCGAAGCAAAGCCGTTCTCAAGGCGATCGATCTGGGCCTGGATGAGATCCTTGAAGGATTTATCAACCAGCTCGATCTCTTGGACTGGACAACGACAATCGCCAAGATCGAAGGCGACCAGGTCTACGTCAACGCAGGCAAGCTCTCCGGTCTGCGGATCGGAGACATGCTGGAGGTCTTTGAACCCGGAAAAGAGATCATCCACCCCACGGCTAAGTTCTCCCTCGGATGGACCAGAGGTCAACTGAAGGGAACGATCAGGGTGAGCGAACTCTTTGGCGTGGATGCAGCCATCGGAAAGATCGTTCAGGGTCAGGGGTTTAACCTGAGCGATGTGGTGAGATACACGGTCAAATAATCTTTCAACTCACCTGCTATCATTGTACCACTGTTTCATGACGGCTACGTCTGATGCGTCTTCCCCGATTTGAATACATCGAACCAAGAACTCTCAAAGAGGCAGCCAATGCCCTTGCTGCTGATTCCAAGGGAAGCGTCCTTCTTGCAGGAGGAACAGACCTTCTGGTCAGTATGAAACAGAGGGTGATTCAGCCGAAAAGGGTGATCAACCTGAAAACCATCCCGAGATTGGCCTATATCTCAAATGGGAAGGAGGGCTTGAGGATCGGAGCCCTGACCACGCTCCATGATCTCTCTCTATCTCGAACAATCCGTGAACAGTACCCTGCCCTTACAGAGGCAGCTAAGGAAGTGGGAGCTTATGCGCATCAGGTGATGGGCACGATCGGTGGAAATCTCTGCCAGGGAAATCGCTGCCGCTTTTACAATCAATCCGCTTTCTGGAGGGGTGTAAGGCGTCTCTGCTTCAAGGCAGGAGGCGAGATCTGCCATGTGGTCAGAAAGCCGAAGGAATGCCACTCGACCTACTGCGGTGATCTCGCGCCGGTGCTCATGGCCCTGGACTCCAGGATCAAAATCCTCGGCCCCCATGGAGAAAGGGCTCTTCCTTTAAAAAGGCTTTTTACCAGGGACGGGAAGAGGCCTCTTTCCTTAAAGAAGGGGGAGGTCCTGAAAGAGATCCTCATTCCAGAACCCTCCGGAAAAACCCTCTACCTGAAATGGAGGCTAAGAGGTTCTCTCGAATTTCCTGTTGTGTCGCTGGCCCTCCATATCGAGAAAGGAACGAACGGAGCGATCGAAGGGGCAAGGATCATCTTCAGCGGGGTTGGTCCTGGACCGGTGGAGGCTCTGGAAGCAGAGAAGATGATGGTCAATGGCCTGCTCGACGAGGAGATGATCGAAAAGGTTTCAGACCAGGCAGTCAGAGAGATCTCTCCGATGCGGACCTCGATCCATTCCCCTGCTTTTAAGAGAAAGATCGCAGGCATTTTGTTGAGACAAGCATTGGAGCAGATGATGAAATCCTAAATTCGAAGCACGAAATTCGAAACAAGCACGAATGATCAAGACCAAATTGATCCAAACAGTGGCTTTGAATTTCGGTACTTGAATTTTCCGTCTGTTTCGAGTTTCGATATTCGCCTGCCTGCCGGTAGGCAGGGATTTCGAATTCATCTCTCGAAGAGGCACTTTATGAAACGTATCCTCAAACTCCATGTCAACGGTGAGGATTTTGAGATCCTGACAGAGATTCACAAGACCCTCCTTGAGGTCCTGAGAGAGGACCTCGGCCTGACCGGAACGAAGAGGGGCTGTGATTTGGGAACCTGCGGCGCATGCACGGTCCTGATTGATGGAAAGCCTCATCTCTCATGCCTCACCCTAACTGCTGACGTCCAGGGGAAGAAGATCACCACGATCGAAGGGCTTGCGCAGGATGGGCAGCTTCACCCTCTCCAGAAGGCCTTCGCTGAAAAAGGGGCGATCCAGTGCGGGTTCTGCACACCTGGAATGATCTTGACAGCCAAGGCCTTGCTCGATGAAGATCCCCATCCTTCAGAAGAGAAGGTGAAGAAGGCGATTTCCGGGAATCTCTGCCGTTGCACCGGCTACGTGAAGATCGTGGATGCGATTTTGTCGGTGACGGATAAGAGTTCGGAGTCTTAAAGAGAAATTCTCCGAACTGAGGGGTGATCAATGAACAAATTCAATGTCGTGGGGAAAAGGGAGCCGATGCTGGATGCCCTGGACAAGGCCACAGGCAGGGCCAGATTCACAGACGACCTTTCTCTGCCAGGGATGCTTTATGGAAAGATCCTGAGAAGCCCTCTGCCCCATGCCAAAATTCTTTACGTCGACCTCTCCGGAGCAGAAAAGGCAACAGGGGTGAAGGCCGCGATCAGCGGAAAGGACATCCCGAAGAAGAAATATGGGATCGTTCCCATGGCCAAGGATGAGTATGCCCTGGCGATTGACAAGGTTCGCTACATCGGCGACGAGGTGGCTGCTGTCGTGGCTACTTCCCTTGATGCAGCAGAAGAAGCGATCTCCAAGATCCATGTCGATTACGAAGAACTTCCCGCGGTCTTCGACCCCCTTGAGGCGATGAAGCCTGGAGCTCCCATCATCCACGACGAGGTCCCGAACAACGTGAGCGCCACCATCCGAAAGGAATTCGGGGATGTGGAGAAGGCATTCGCTCAATCGGACTTTATTTTCGAAGATACCTTCGAGACCCAGGCGGTCAATCACTGTCCGCTTGAACCCCAGGCTGCTTTAGCAATGGTCGACCACTCCGGCAAGGTAACCCTCTGGTCCTCCACCCAGATCCCCTTCTTCCTCCGGAGAAACCTGGCCACCACCCTCGACATTCCAGAAAGTATGGTTCGAATCATCAAACCCAAAGTGGGAGGAGGGTTCGGTCAGAAGATCGACCTCTATGCCAAGGACTTCTGTGCAGCCTTCTTTGCCATGAAGACGAAAAGGCCGGTAAAGTTTGTTTATGAACGGGAGGAGGTCTTCACCTCAACCAGACAGCGACACCCGATGCACATCCAACTGAAAACTGGCATGAAGAAGGATGGAACGATCTTAGCCCAGCAGTTCAAGGTGGTCGCAGACGGAGGTGCGTATAACAGCACTGCTCCTTTGATGATCACCTTAGCCTGTTTTTTCATCATGCTTCCTTACCGTATCGAGAACCTTCTTTTTGAAGGTTTTCATGTCTACACCAATAAGCCTGTGGGAGGAGCGATGAGAGGCCATGGCATCCCCCAGGTTCGATTCGCGGTCGAAGCCCAGCTCGATACAATTGCCGAAAAGATGGGGATCGATCCGCTGGATCTCCGGCTTAAGAATGCCTTTCAGGCAGGAGAGCCCCACCCTGCCAAATTACTGGTTCAGAGCTGTGGTTTCAGTGACACATTAATTAAAGCTGCAGAGGAGATCGGCTGGAAGGAGAAGAGAGGGAAGCTTCCCTTTGGCAGGGGAGTCGGATTGGCTGGCGCCAGTTTTCCAAGCGGGGTGAGCAATATGAGCCACATCTCCTCAGGTGCAGTTGTAAAGATTGAACGGGATGGTGCGATCACCCTTCTCACAGGGGCAGCAGACATCGGCCAGGGCGCTGAGACTGTGATCTCCCAGATCGTTGCCGAGGAACTGGGCGTCTCATTAAAAGAGATTCGGATTACCGCCGCAGATACAGAGATCACCCCCCTCGATCCTGGGACCTTTGGAAGCGGGGTGACGCTGAGGGCGGGCAACGCTGCAAGAATCGCTGCTCAAGTGGCCAAAGAGAAACTCTTCGAGGCTGTTGCAGAGAAGATGGAGGTGGAGGCCAGAGACCTCGAGGCCAAAGACCACCGGATCTTTGTCAAGGCAAACCCTGAAAAGGGGATGAGCCTTGAAGAGGCGATTAAGGTCTATCAGTATTCCGATCGTCCCATGCCCATTATCGGCCGGGGTTCCTATCAACCTCCTGCAAAAGAACCAACCACCCTTCTCAAAGAGGATGGAAATTTTTCTCCTGCCTACTCCTTCATGACCCAGGCCGCTGAGGTCGAGGTCGATACCCGCACCGGGAAGGTGAAGGTGTTGAAGATGGTGACCGCACATGACTGCGGAAGGGCGATCAATCCGATGCTTGTGGAGGGACAGTTAGAGGGATCGGTGGTCGGTGGGATGGGCCAGGCCCTCTATGAAGAGGTGATCACAGAGAAGGGGCAGGTTCTAAACCCCTCTTTTCTCGATTATGGAATCCCGACCGCCATGGAAGTGCCCCCGATCACCTCTGTAGAAGTTGAGACCAACGATCCTGAAGGCCCTTTCGGTGCAAAAGAATCGGGTGAGGGAACCCAGCTGTCCCCTGCTCCTGCCATTATCAATGCAATTTACGATGCGATCGGAGTGAGCTTCAATAGCCTTCCAGTTACGCCGGAAAGGGTCCTGGAAGCTCTTCAGAAAAAAGATAAGAGATGATCGTCACCAAATTCCAGGCACCAATTGAAGAGAGGTATGGAAACGATGGATAAGAAACGTTATGAAGAGGGATTAGCCGTCAGAAGGGCTGTTTTGGGATCGGAATACGTCGACAAGTCGCTTCGTTCAGCCGATGACTTTACCCGTCCAATGCAGGAACTGGTGACCGAATACTGCTGGGGAGAAATCTGGACCCGGCCAGGCCTCGACCGCAGGATCCGAAGCTTTCTCAACCTTGCCATGCTTACAGCCCTGAACCGTCCTCACGAAATCAGGTTGCATGTGCGCGGGGCTCTGAACAACGGTGTGACCAAGGAGGAGTTGATGGAGGTCTTTCTGCAGTGCGCTATCTATTGCGGAGTTCCAGCCGCGCTCGACGCCATGCGCGTTGCCAAAGAGGTACTTGCAGAGATCGAAAGTGAAAAATGACCACCGGCAAACGTAAATACACGGTCGGATTTATCGGGATCGGAAAAATGGGGCTGCCCATGGCGACCCGGATAGCCGCAGCCGGATACCCGTTGCATGCCTATGACATCTCGGCAGCAGCGATCAAGGAGTTCTGCGACCAGGTCGCTCAAGCCCAGGCCGCAAAAAGGCTGGCTGACATCGGACGAAGCTGCGAGGTCATAATCCTGATGCTCCCCGACAGCGATGCCGTGAACCGGGTACTGTTCGGCGAGAAGGACAGTCTATCTGCCCACCTCTCTCGAGGCTCGATCGTCATTGACATGAGTTCGTCCAACCCGTCGGTGACCCGCAAAATTGGCCCGCGCCTCAAGGAGCTGGGTGTGGACTTTATCGATGCACCGGTCTCCGGAGGTGTAAGGCGGGCCAGAGACGGTTCTCTGTCCATCATGGTCGGCGGAGAGGGCGCGGTCATCGCCAGGGTCCGACCACTGCTGCTGACCATGGGGAAGGTGATCATTGAGACCGGTGTATTAGGATCGGGACATGCGATGAAGGCGCTTAACAACTATGTCTCGGCAGCAGGCCTGCTTGCAGCGTGCGAGGCACTGAAGGTGGGCACCGATTTCGGCATTGCACCGGAGAAGATCATTGCGGTTCTAAACGCCTCGACAGGAAAGAATAACAGCACGGAGAAGAAGATGATGCAGTACATAGTATCGCGGCTTTTCAACTCCGGGTTCAGCCTGGGATTGATGCGCAAGGACATCGCCATCGCTGCGGATCTGGCGAAGGGCCTGGGTTCGAAGACCTTGCTGGCTGAAACCCTGGTCAAATCCTGGGTGGATGCCGAAGCAAAACTTGGCGCTGCCGCGGATCACACCGAGATATACCGCCTGCTCGAGGAGTTGTAGCTTGCGATGAAGACCGCTTTCGTGATCTTCGACCGGATGACCGCTTTGGACCTGATCGGCATTTATGATCCGCTGACGCGTCTCAAGTCGATGAACTTCGTCCCGGATTTCAACTGGCAGTTCTGCGCCTTCACAGAAAAGGTCTCTGATGATAGAGGCCTCCGCTTCGCCCCGGATACCGTTGCCGAGCCGCTGAGCGCGTACGATATCATCGTCGTCCCAGGTGGCTTCGGAACGCGTGCCCTTCAACATGACAGGGCGTTCATCCAATGGTTACGGTCGGCTGCCCCGGTGAAATTGAAAACGTCTGTTTGCACCGGCTCGCTTCTCTTGGGCTCGGCAGGCTTCCTGACAGGAAAACGCGCCACCACGCATCCAAACGCTTTCGAGGAATTGAAACCCTACTGCGAGACCGTTGTCGTTGACCATCGTATCGTTGATGAAGGGGAGGTGGTAACGGCGCAAGGGGTCACGTCGTCCATTGATCTGGGACTTTATTTGGTTGAACGGATTTCAGGTCGCGAAGCAAGGGCCCGCATCGCCAAACAGATGGATTATCCATACAACGAAATTGCTCGCTCAATGTCCCCTGGCGAACCAATCCCTTCCTCCAGGCTCTGAGGCAAGAACATCCTGTCCGTTATTCCGTTGGTTGCACTGGCGCGCGCGGGATGTGTTCCGCCGTTCGTCAGCCGATGTCGCGTCGCGCTTCGGCGACCACACCAGCCAAGTCCTCCGGCAGCGGCGGTGCACCCTCTTTCGTTTCGGGCGCGGGTGCCACTTTCGGCGAAGCAATCAGGTTGTGACGCCTGATGGCCCAGATCAGGGCAATGAGGGTCATCGCAGCGGTCGCCCAGACCAGCTTGTCGTTTGGATGGAACAATGTGACGGAGGAGACCACCGCAAATAGAATGCGCGCCAGGATATTCCCCCACAAATTCCTGAAACAATGCCCGAACATCGCGAAAGCGAACCCGCAGGTGCCAGTGGTCACCAGCAGGATGTCGCCAATCTGCCTCCAGCCGGGTTTCACGACCAGATCCGAGCGGGTGAAGAGTGCAAACGTTATGATCGTAATCGGCAGGCAGATTTTCAGCGCCTCCCACATGGTTTGCATGAACGATGCGTTCGCAATTCGAGAGCAGACCGCGGCAGCGAGCGACGTCGGCGGCGAAAGCTCGCCCCAGACCGACAGAAAGAACACAAAGAAGTGGGCAACCCACGGATTAATTCCGAGTTTCGTCATCGGCGGCACGATGATCACTGCGCCAATGATGTAAGTTGCGGTCGGTGGCAGGCCGGTGCCAAGGAGCCATCCGAAAACCCATGCCAGCAGGATCATCGCAACGATGTTCCAGGTGCCGACCTCGAGCATCATCGCTCCCATCCGGAGGATGAAGCCTGTGATCGTGAACAAGCCGATCATGATGCCGAGCGTGGCGAGCAGTTCCGTAAGGTAGGAGGTCATCTCGGCATGCGTTTCGAACCCGCGTCGGATGCAGGCGAACAGCGTCTCGCCCGCGAGGAAGGGGTCCTTGCGCACGTATTTGAAATAGAGGAAAACCGCGACCAGCACCCCGAACATCCAACTCGCGGTATTGACCGCGGCAAGCAGTTCGCCCTTGCCGAGGAACCCCATCAGAACCACGAGATAGGCCACGGAGCCAAAGAAAATGCTGGTCGTCACCTTCTGGTAGAGAGGCACCTTCGGCTTGTCGATGGGTTCGCGCGGCAACAGGCGAACGGAAAAGAGATAGATCGCCATGCCAATCGAAATGTAGTAGATGAAGGAGAACCCGAAGCCCCGCAGCACGACGTCCCAGTAGGGCACACCGAGCATTTCCGCCATAATAAACGCGGCCGCTCCCATCATCGGGGGGTCGATCAGCGAGCCCATCGACGCCGAGGTCTCGACTGCGGCGGCGACGACCCGCGGTAAACCGTAGCGAATCATCAAGGGAATGGTGATGGTGCCGACCACAGCGGCGCTGGCCGATCCGCTGCCGCTGATCAGTCCGATCGCGCTCGACCCCAGCACCGAGGTCTGCGGGATCAACCGCCTCGACCCGGTGAGCAGGCGCACGACTTTGATCATCGCGTCTTGCGCGTTGAAGCCGTTAGCGACGCCGGCCAGCAGCAGGAAGGCAGCAATCAACGTGAGGGCGAGCTGGCCGTAGAGGCCGTAAATGCCGGTGGAAAACTCGACCGTGGAGGACGTAATCACGCGATAGAAGGTCGTCCCCGGATGCCAGAAGAAGTCGAGCGAGCGCGGAAATACGTATCCGTAGAGCGTATAGACGATCATCACGACATTGGTCCAGAACAGGATCGAATGGTCAAGACGCGTCAGCTCCATCACCAGCAGGAACATCAGCAGGCCAACGATGAAATCTTGTGTCGTGTACGTGCCCTGGCTGTAGATCGCGATCCTATCGTATTCGAACAGTAAGTACACGAACGCATAGGCGGCGATCGCGAGGTAGAACGCGACGAAGGCACGGTTGACTGCTGGCGGCAGCCGCTTGTACAGGTAGCCCTGCTTGTAGTGAAATAGGACTTGCAGCGCCAGGGCGACCGGAATCAGGCGCGCGGCAAGCAACAGCGCGCCGCCGAGACCCGTGTAAAAGTAATAGACCAGCCAGACGGAGAAGACAAACGAAACCACGAATATCAGATTACTGATATTGAAGTGACTTCTGATCCGGTTAACCCACATAGACTCCCCCCTGCCGCGGCCTGCGCCGGATCGGCGCCAACTGCTGCCCGAACGTATCGTTTATGCGCTTACCCCGTTAGAAAACCCCGCTGCCTGCAGCAGGGATGAGTTGGTATCCTCATGAGTGAACACGGGGTGTAAAAACCTTTGTGAGCCATTGGAACGGCAAAGATCTTCTAACGGGGCTTACTTGCTGCCCGCGACCTTCCACTTGACGTTCCAGGCATTGTTCTCCTTCAGGAACCTGACCAAGCCCGGATGTACCGGAATGTCCGGATTGGCGTTGATGCCCTGCACCTGCATGCCGACGAAGTCCTTCGCCAACGGCGTGAATCCCGGGTCGCTCTTCACGAGATCGTCCTTGTTCTTGTAGAACGCGGTGATCATCTTGTAGACGACGCTCTCGGGCATATCCGCACGCACGTTGTGGCCAAACAGGATACCAACGCCCAATAACGTGGGCGGGCCGACGCTCTTGCTGAAAGCGTTCTTCGGGTCGACCTCGATGACCGCGAGGCCGGCCGCCTTGAGCTTCGCGACCTCGTCGGGGCAGGGATTCACAACCCGGATGTCTATGCGGATCTCAGTCTCTTTCCAGTAGGCGGGCAGCGAGCGGCCAGCGGTGGTGTAGGTGGCTGACCCCACTATGGAGCCAGACTCCAACGCGTCAGCATTCGACTTGAGGTCGATCTGGACGTGCTTGAACTCGTAGCCGAGCACCTTGTAGATGCGTACCCAGTTCAGCCAGTTCATGAAGCCAGCGTTGGTATAGAAGACTGGCTTGCCGCTGAAGTCGCGCCAGCATTTGAACTTATCGGCATGCTTTGCCGCAACGGCCATCATCGACTCCATCGGATAGGAGTACCAAGTGTGCACGATCTCCGGCATCTTGGGCTTGTAATCCTTGAACCCACCAACGCGCTGATGAAACTCGCCCATGCCGATGTCTGCCGTGTAGCTGATCTCCGCCTCCCCATTCATCAGTGCCTTCATGGCAACGGTGGGAGAGGTATACGGTTGGACGGTGACAGTGTATTCGCCGCCTAGTGCCCCCTCGATGACCTTTGCCAAAAAAGCGGCGATCGTGTAGCCGTATGATCCTACCGCGGAGGTCGCCAACCGCATCGGCTTTCGCTGTTGCGCATAGGCTGGATCGATCGCCGAAAAAGCGAAGACTGCTACAAACGCCACAACCAATAATGAAAAAACATAACCTGGTCTTGTTCTTGACATGGCTTTCCTCCTTTGAGTGTAATTTGGCGCAGCGGGGTATCGCCACGCGATTCCGGCAAGCGGCCTTAACGGTCCTCACCGGCGGTTCATCGACGCATACTGATAGTAAGCTCGAACCGGCCGACCAGGTGTTTTGAACCAGCAATGCCAGGCATTCCTGCGACCGATTCCCCGACCGCTATGCTCGGCGTTAATGCAATGATAAGTGAAAAAGATTCGATTGTCTTATTGGTTACGGAGGATAATCAAAATCTGTTTATATGTCAACTACAAAAATATATACCCTCTTCGCGTCTTGATATTTGTCATCCAATCTGGTATAGCATGACCATCGCTGATTCGCTCTTTGGGGTGCTCACCGAAACAGAAGGTCTGGAGCAGGTGATCCGGAAACGCCTGCCCCAGATCGCCTTGACGGATATCCGGAGGGAAGGCACCTATGAGGCTTGAAGAAGAGAGTCAAGGGATCAGCGCCCCTTTGTGGCCGATCCTCGAGAAAATGCCTTTTCTTTCGCGTTATGCAAAGACCCGCGGCTGGTATTACGTGATCAGCTGGCTCCACAGGTTCTCAGGGATCTGGCTCTTCATCGCTCTGTTGGTCCATCTATATACCCTCTCATCATTGCAGACGCCAGACGTCTTCCTTAGCGACATGAAAATTTCGATCCAGCCGACCTTTCTTTTCCTCGCCTGGGCCTCATCTCTGGTTGTGGGCTTTCATGGCCTCAACGGCTGCCGTCTCATCCTGTATGAATTATTCGGAAGGCGCAACGATGCGGAGATGACTCGTTGGGTCTTCGGTCTCAGCACTGGGTATGCGGCGATGGTCGGACTGATGATGATCATGGAAAATCAGCAGGCGTCGGCGTTCTTTTTTTGGCTGATCGCGTTTTTTACAGGTGCGATCCTTGCTTATGTCGTGGCCTCCCGAATATGGAAAAGACGCCACTCGCTTCTCTGGAAGCTCCAGAGGATCAGCGGAGCCTTTTTATTGATTACCGTTCCGGCATACCTTTTATTCTGGTTCCTGAATCCAGGTGAAGCCAATGGGACTCATGAGACTATCTTATGGATAGAGAACGTCTTCACCCGTCTGGTCTTTCTATCGGTGGCGATATCGGCGATCTATCATGCAGGGTACGGCCTCTTTTCAATCGCGGCCGACTATCTCCCTTCAAGGATAACAAAGACCGGCATGACAGCGCTGATCACAGTAGTCATGACCGTGGTTGCTGTTTTCGCCTTCAGGCTCATCCTGTGTGTTTGATCGGGAGTGGAACCCATGGCCCAGGCCCTGCCTACCGGTAGGCGGTAGTTAGGGCAAGAGGAGTTTTACAAGGGGGAATCACAATGGGGAAAAAGCTACGGATCCACTCTACATTAGCCTGTGATGTTTTGATTATCGGGGCCGGAGGAGCTGGTCTGCGATGTGCAGCACTGCTCCACGAGCGAAGACCCGATCTCTCGATCATCGCAGTAACCAAGGTGGCTCACCCGCAAAAATCCCACACCAGCACGGCCCAGGGAGGGATGGCCGCTGTTGATCCGAAGGATAAGGTGGATAAGCCGATCTATCATATGTTCGATACCTGGAAAGGGGGCGACTGTTCCTCTGACCAGAACGTCATCAAGAAGATCATCGAGGGCGGCTGGGAAGAGGTCCAATGGCTGGAGCAGAAGGGAATACACTTCAGCCGGGATGAGGAGGGAAACATCGCCAAACGGCAGTTTGGCGGTCACACTCTTGAGTTCGGCAAAGGAGACGCCTTAAGGGCTGTATTCGTAGCCGATCGTACAGGCAAAGGGATGATGGATACGGTATGGGGGGAAGCACTCAAAGGGGGCTCCCTCTTTCTCAATTCGACTGTGATCACGGAACTCCTCTTCAACCAGGGCTGCTGCGTGGGCGCTGTACTCTTCAAAATCAAGCAAGGGGAGTTCATCACTGTCCTGGCCAAGGCAACCGTCTTGGCCACCGGCGGCTCAGGCCAGGTGTTCCGGATCACGACAAACTGCCGTAACAATACGGGCGACGGGCTGGCGGTGATTTTGAGGGCCGGATTGCCGGTGATGGATCCAGAGGCTGTACAGTTCCATCCTACTGGGATCGTCGGACCAGGCATCCTGGCCAGCGAGGCCCTGCGGAGCGAGGGGGGAATCTTGCGCAACAGAGAATTGGAACCATTCATGGAGCGATATGCCCCCAAGATGAAAGACCTTGCTCCCCGGGATATCGTTGCCCGAGCGATCGAGACAGAGATCCGGGAAGGAAGGGGGATCATGAACCCCGACCATCAGATCGAGCATGTCTGGATCGATCTCCGCCACCTGCCCGACTATGTCCACGAGGTCAAGCTGAAGGAGGTGGCAAGCTTTTTTAAGACCTATGTCAATCTGGACTCGCGCACGCAGCTCTGCCCTGTCCGGCCGAGCAACCACTACCATATGGGAGGGATCCCGACCAATGAGCATGGCGAGGTGCAAGATGCCGCGAACAGGGTCGTCCCTGGGCTTTTCGCCGTGGGGGAGTGCGCCTGTGCGAGTCTTCATGGCTTCAATCGCCTTGGCACCAACTCCTTGCTGGAGCTGTTGGTGATGGGCCGATATGTGGGAGAACGGGTCCTTTCCTACCTCAGGGAAAAGCAGGTGTCCGGACCAAAGGGAGCGGGAGAGGCCTCGCTTGCCCTTTTCGCAAATTATCTTGAGGCCCAGGGAAGGGAAAATCTCGGCATGATCCGTCAGGAGATGAGGGAGGTGATGACCCGAAGGGTGGGCGTCTTTCGGATCGAAAAGGGGATCGAGGAGGCGATCGCCTCTCTGATCGCTTTCAAACAGCGAACTGCCAGAATCGCCATCTCCACGAAGGACATGAGGATGAATCAGGAATTATTAGAGCGGTGGGAGCTGGACAATCTCCTCGATAATGCGATGACCATCGCCCAGGCCGCCCTGATGAGAAAGGAATCCCGGGGGGCCCATTTCCGGGAGGATTACCCGGAACGAAGCGACGAGTTTCAGTTCCACACACTCGTTTCCATGACGGAATTCGGCAAGGTCAGCTTCGGAAAACGACCGATCGATATGAGCATCTATGAATCCAAAGGAGAACACCACGAACAATTTAGGGTCATGCCGAGGAGATATTGAGCACTCGATCCCGGCTATCAAAAGGAAGGGACAATGTCGAAGACCTATTCTTTGACCCTCACGATCAAGCGCTACGATCCGGAAAGATCTGTTAGCTGGTTTCAGACCTACAGGCTTGAGGCTGGCCCGATCCTCCGCTTCGTCGATCTGTTCCGGAAAATTAATGTGGAACTGGACGCTACGCTGGCCTGGGCGTCCTCCTGCGAACATGCCCAATGCGGCAGTTGCTCGGTAAATATCAACGGAAGGCCGATGCTTGCCTGTGAGCTGCTTGTGGAAAATGCCGTTGCCCTGTTCGGCGTGACGGAATTTAAGATCACGCCGGTCTCAGTCGCCCCGGTCGTCCGCGATCTCGTCGTGGACTGGGAGAAGGCCTATGAACGTGTTCACCGGTCAAAACCCTACCTCATCAAGCCCAAAAAACTTCCTCCTGGTATGACGGGATTTCGAATCTCTCCCGCGGAGCTTAGCCGGTATGAAGAGGCGACGCGGTGTATTAACTGCTTCTGCTGCGCCGAGGCCTGTATCAGCGGAAACCGGAACTTCATCGGCCCCAATGCAGCGATGGCCAGCATCGTCCGGATGATGGATCCGAGGGAAGAGGGAAAGGATGAGCGGCTGAATCTCCTCTACAGCGAAGAAGGGATCTATCGTTGCCACACCTCCAAGGCCTGTTCCCATGTCTGTCCGAAGAAGATCGACGTGGCCCACTTTCTTGCGCTGGCCAAGGAGGGGGCTTTTTAAGAGAGGAACGTGATGTCCGGAGAAACCCTGTCGAACCGATTGGCCGAGTATTTCTGTCATGTGACCTTCGACGACTTGAAACCGGGCCTTGTCGCGAAGATGAAGTTTTTTTTACTCGACTGGCTGGGCTCTGCCTACGCAGGTAAGGGCCTCCCTCCGGTCCAGATGATGCGAAAGGTGGTTCGGAGTCTGGGCGGCACGCCCGAAGCCACATCCATTCCAGACGGTGTCAGGACCAGCTGCCTTTTGGCCTCGTTGGTCAACGGTGCGTCCTCACACATCGTCGAGATGGACGATCTGCACCGTGAATCGATCCTCCACCCCGCGGCCGCAATCCTCCCGGCTGTGCTTGCGGCCGGTGAACGGGAGAGGGTTTCGGGAAAAGATCTGATCGTTGCGATTTCGGTCGGCTACGAGGTGGGTATTCGGGTGGCACTGGGAGTTGGACCAAGCCATTACCGTTTCTGGCACACCACAGCCACCTGCGGGACATTCGGAGCGGCGGCCGGAGCGGCCAAGGTGATGCAACTTAACGAGGACCAGTTCGCCTGGGCGATCGGATCGGCTGGGACCCAGGCGGCTGGCCTCTGGGAATTTCTCAAGGAAAGCGCGATGAGTAAGCAGCTGCATCCGGGCAAGGCTGCCATGAATGGTCTGCTGGCAGCACTGCTCGCAAAAGAAGGTTTTACCGGTGCGAGGAGAATCCTGGAGGGGGAGAAAGGTTTTTTCCGTGCCACCTCGCAGGATTTCGACGAAAAGAAGTGTATCGCAGACCTGGGAAAGGTCTTCCACTCCGAGCGCAATTCAATCAAGTATCACGCCTCCTGCGGCCATACACATTCCGCCATCGACGCAGCACTTCTGGCGACCGGAGGCAAACCGTTGCTGCCGGACGATGTGGAGACGGTCGATCTTTGGATCTACCAGGCTGCGGTTGACCTTCTGGGAAAGATCGAACCTAAGACACCTTACCTTGCGAAATTCAGCCTGCCTTTTTGCGTGGCCACAGCGCTGCGCTATGGCCATGTCCAGCCGGGAGATTTTACATCAGCGAAGCTCGAAGACAAGGATCTGAGACGGCTGATGGAAAAGATCAAAGTGGCCAGCGATCCCGATCTCAGCCGGACCTATCCTGGCAAATGGCCGGCGCATGTGAGAATCACCCTGAAGGATGGGAAAAGGCTCGATGGGGTAAATGAGTATCCAAAAGGAGATCCTGAAAATCCCTTATCGGAGCAGGAGCTGATCACGAAATTCAAGAGCCTTACCCAGGGAGCACTTCCCTCCTCACAGGGCGATGTGATCATCGATCGCGTGCTGGGTTTGGAGTCGATGGTCGACGTCAATGAACTTCTGAGATGACAAAGTTGGCATGGCCCTTCCCTTTTTTTCTCAAAAGAAGGAGGACACGATGGAGAGGAATGAATTTCGTGGAATCTTCCCGTATCTGGTCACACCTCTGGACGAAAAGGGCCGGCTCAAGGAGCAGGTCCTGGCCGATCTCGTCGATCATCTGATCCGCAAGGGTGTCCACGGCCTCACACCTCTGGGCAGCACCGGCGAGGCACCCTACCTGGATTGGGACACGAAACGGCGCACCATTGAGGTGGTCGTGAAGTCAGCGGCGGGACGCGTGCCGGTGGTGGCTGGGGTTTGCAATACCTCCACGCACGGCGCTATCCGCGAAGCGGCGGAGACCGAAAAACTGGGGGTCGACGGTATCCTGACAATGATGCCTGGATACTTTCCACTGAGCGACCAACAGGTCGTGGCCCACTTTCGCGCGGTCGCCAAGGCCGTCTCCTGTCCGATCACCCTTTACACGAATCCCAAGTTCCAGACCTGGGACTTCACGGTGGAGGCGCTCAAGCAGCTGACCGACGAACCGAACATCTTGTATTTGAAATACGCCTCTGGCGACGTAGGGAAGATCATGTCCATCGTGACAACCCTCGGTCACCGCCTCAGGATCTTCAGCGATACCTCTTCGGTGCCCCTGTTCATGTTTCTGATCGGCGCCGTCGGCTGGATGTCCGGTCCGGCCTGCGTGATCCCTGTACAGAGTATCGAGCTGTACGAGGCGGCGAGCCGAAAACGGTGGGACGAAGCGGCTGAGCTGCAGAAGAAGCAATGGCCGCTCAACGACGCTTTTCAGCGTTTTTCTCTCTCGGCATGCATCAAGGCAGGGCTGGAAATGCAGGGCTTTCCCGTCGGTCCTCCCCTGCCCCCACAGAAGCAGCTGGACGCCGAAGGGAGGCGCGTGCTGGAGAGCATTCTCAGGAACATTGGGGCGCTGTGAGAGGCGGGGTCCAGAAGGAGGAAGATGGAATCCATTCAGTTGCGGTTACCTGCTTAATAAAGGCCCTCTGGATAACGGACTTAATCGGATACGGGTTACTTGCAATCATTGCCACTTATCAATATACCCGTGTCAAAAAGAAATAATTCATGTCTATCGTAAAATCCCCCTGCCCCGCCTTTTTTGAGTTTGTATTGACAAAAAAATCGTAAAGTGGTAGGGGAAAGACAAACATATGGGAGGGGAGGTGGTCTGGTTTTTGCGCCTACGGGTAAAAAACCCTTTACATCAGCCTAAAAATACTTAGGAGGTGGGAGATGAAACGGTTCTTAATCGTCCTTGCTGTTGTGATGATGTGCGTTCCTTTCTTGCTGGCCACGGGTGAGGCCCAGGTCAAGCCCGGTTGGCCAAAATCGGTGACCATCGGGGCAGCCCCCGTAGGAGGGACTTACTACATCTGGATGGGTGGATTCGCAAAACTGCTCCACGACAAGATGGGGATCCCCGGCAATGTGGAGGTGACTGGAGGTCCTGTCCACAATACCCAATTGGTCGATGCCAAGAAAATAGATTTTGGCCCTGTGACGGCTGGACCGGTATGGGAGGGATGGACCGGAGAAGGCTGGGCGAAAGGGAAGAAGCATCAGAACCCGAGGGTGATCTTTCCCATGTACGCCACTTACTTCCAGATGTACGCCCTGAAGAAAACCGGCATCAAGAGCATTCATGATCTCAATGGCAAGAGTGTAGGGGTCGGCCCTGTCGGTGGGACACCTGCGACCTATTGGCCCAAGATCCTTGAGGCAGCAGGCGTAAAACCTGCAAGGATTGTGAATGCCGGATCGGCAGATCTCAATTCCCAATTGAAAGACGGGATGCTCGATGCCAATGGCCAATCAGTGGGCCTGCCCTGGGTCATCATCTCGGAGATCGAGGTTACTCATGAGATCAATATCCTGCCTATCCCCAAGGCCGACGCAGAAAAGTTCATTGCCAAATATCCTCTCTTTGCCACAGGGGTCATCCCTAAGGGATTTTACAAGAGCAACAAAGACTTTGATGTGGAGACGATCACCGTCTGGAACTACATGACCGTTCACAAAGACGCCCCGGACGATTTTGTCTACGAGGTTGTCAAGAAGAGCTTCGAGAACGTCGGCATCTTAATCGCTGCCCATGCATCAGCAAAAGAGATGAAGCCGGAGGCTATTGTCACCAGTCCCATCCCCCTCCATCCCGGAGCAGTCAAATATTATAGAGAGAAGGGGATTAAAATTCCGGATAAGTTGATTCCCAGATAAGAGCCTCACCCAAATCAAGATGACGGCATGAAAAAAGGACGTGCGGGCGAGCCATTTCTCACGATGACCGCCCGCACAGATTTTTTAACCCTTACCACCCGATTGGAAAAAACGGAGAACCTGTGATGAAGGATGAGAAGGTAGCTGATATTAAAGAGGTTGAGCAGAAACTTCAGGAGCTTCATATCAAGGACGTTGAGGTTTCTCCGGGGAGAGAATTGAAAGGCCCTCTTTACGTCGCTGTCTTCATGGTGGGCCTTGCCATGAGTTTTTTTCATATCTATGTACTGACGATCCGTGCGATCGACCCATGGTATTTCAGAACCATGCATGTCGTCTTTGCCGCTGTCCTGATCTTCGCCTTGATCCCGGGCTGGAAAAAGGCTCCTCGCAACCGGATCCACTATATCGATTATCTCTTTATCCTGTTGATTGTTGCGCCGACCGTATATATCTTCATCGAATTCGACGAATGGATCTATCGGGTCGGCGTGGTTCCGAATCAATGGGATTTCTTCTTTTCCTTGCTCTTTGTCATTTCTGTGGTTGAAATGACCAGGCGGACGACAGGCCTGCCCCTGGCTATCTTAAGCGGAATTTTCATCCTCTATGGCCATTTTGGCAACTATATGCCCGGCCTCTTTTATCACAAGGGGTATGCCTGGGATCGGATGATGACCTATCTCTTCAGCCTGGATGGGATATTGAGCCTTCCCATCCTGGCCTCTGCCCACTACATCTTTCTCTTCGTCCTCTTCGGAGCCTTCATAGAATCATCTGGAGCAGGGAAGTTCTTTGTCGACCTGGCCAGGTGTGCGGCAGGCCGTTTCAGAGGAGGACCTGGCAAGGTTTCCATCATATCGAGTGCCTTTATCGGAACGGCCTCAGGGTCATCCGTGGCCAATGTGGTGGTCGACGGGGTCTTCAATATTCCTATGATGAAACATGCGGGGTTCAAAGCCCACATTGCAGGAGCGATCGAGGCGATGAATTCCGCCGGTGGTCAAATCGTCCCGCCGGTGATGGGTGCCGGGGCCTTTCTCATGGCAGAGATCTTAGGAATACCCTACGCAAAAGTGGCTTTGGCTGCGGTCATCCCAGCTGCCTTATACTACTTCGCGGCTTACTGGATGATAGACTTCTATTCTGCCTCGGCTGGGTTGTGGGGAATGAAACGGGAGGACATCCCCGTCTTCAGGAAGATCATGGTTGAGAAAGGGTATCTCCTCGTCTCCCTTGTTGTGCTCGGAGTCGCCCTGATGGTCTTTATGTATTCTCCCTATCGATCAGCAATCTTAGCCATTATCACCTTGATCATCGTAAGCTGGATCAGGAAGGAGACCCGGCTCGGCCCGAAGAGCATCGTTGAGACGCTTGCAAAAGGAGCGAGAGGCTCGATTGAGATTGCGGCGACCTGTGCGGCCGCAGGGATTATCGTAGGGGTCCTCACTCAGACCGGATTGGGGATGAAATTTGCGATGATCATCATCAACTATTCAGGGGGAAGCCTCATCCTGGCCCTGATCTTCACCATGCTGATCGCGATTATTCTTGGGATGGGTATGCCGACCACCGCGGCCTATGCCATCTCTGCCTCTGTTCTCGCACCCGCACTGATCCAGCTTAAGGTCCCGGCCATCGCCGCCCATCTTTTCATCTTCTACTTTGCCTGCCTCTCGGCATTAACTCCGCCCGTTGCCTTAGCTGCTTTTGCTGCGGCTGCAATTGCCAATGCAAAGACCTGGGATGTGGGATGGCAGTCGATGAGATTCGCCATAGCCGGATTTATCATTCCCTTTATGTTCGTATATGGTCCGGCGATGGTCCTCATAGGCAGTGCAACGGAGGTTACCATCGCCATCATCACAGGCCTGATCGGAACCATGGCGCTCTCCGGTGCCGTACAGGGGTGGTTGTTAACCAGGACCACGTGGCTGGATCGAGCCCTTCTATTGGCCGCTGCTCTCTTTCTAATCAAACCGGGCTGGAGGACAGATTTGATCGGGTTAGGATTGCTTGTCATCGTTTTCGTTTATCAATATACCAAAATGAAGAAGTAAGCGAGCAGGAATATGAAAAGATATCATCGCATCGCTGTCATCCCAGGGGATGGGATCGGAACAGAGGTGATCTCCGAAGGGGTCAAATGCCTCAAGGCCCTTTCCGAGATCATGGAGGACCTCCGATTCGAATTTCAATACTTTCCCTGGGGGAGTGAGTTCTATCTGAACAATGGGAGGATGATGCCCGAAGACGGGCTGGAGATTCTGAAAGGTTTCGATGCCATCTATCTTGGAGCCGTGGGGGATCCGAGAATCCCTGACGATGTCACCCTTCATGGCCTTCTTCTCCCCATCAAGATGGGGTTTGACCTCTATGTCGGCCTCCGGCCAGTCTACCTCTTCCCGGGCGTGAAGTCTCCCTTATCAGGCTATTCCGGAGGAGAGATCGACATTGTGGTTATCCGGGAAAACACAGAGGGAGAATATTCGAACGTAGGCGGCATCGTCGGGATCGATGAGCGAAACCTGGCCATCCAGGGTGCTCTCTTCACCCGTAAAGGGATCGAAAGGATCATCACCTTTGCCTTCGAATACGCAAAAGAGAATGGAAGAAGGAAGGTCACCTCGGTCACAAAATCGAATGCCCAGCGCTACGGGATGGTCCTCTGGGATCGAGTTTTTAGAGAGGTGGCCTCTCGATTTCCTGAGATTCAAATCGAATCCAAACTGATCGATGCGGCATGTATGGATGTCGTCAGGAATCCAAAAGGTTATGATGTGATCGTGGGGTCCAACCTCTTTGCCGATATCCTTTCAGACCTCACGGCCTCTGTTATAGGAGGCCTGGGCCTGGCACCGGGCGCAAGTTTTAACCCCAGGGATAGGAGGTACCCGGGGTTCTTTGACCCAGTCCATGGATCTGCTCCAGATATTGCAGGAAAAGGTCTGGCCAATCCCATCGCCGCGATCCTCACGGCCAAGATGATGCTCGACTATTTGGGTGAGAAGGAGGCTGCGGATCTGCTGTACCGGGCAGTCAAAAAGAACCTCTCCGAGAAGAAGGTGAGGACGATCGATCTCGGCGGTCGGTCAAGAACGGATGAGGTCGGAAACGATATCGTCAGGATACTCCGATCACTGTAAACCCCGTTATTCGGATTTTTTCGACTCCAATAACCTGTTTGGTTCCGGCCATGCCAGGGTGGGTCAGCCTTTCTTCAATCCTGCTCCGGGGCTCATAGCCCGGCTGATTTCGCGGCTCGTCTTCTGAATCTCGACAATCACCCTTTCCATCTTCGAATCATTGAGGCTCGAAGTAAACCCGACTACCCAGATGGCAGCCGGAGCAATGGAAGAAGTGTGAATCGGTGCGGCAACCGCTCTCACCCCCAGCATGTACTCTTCATTGTCGATCGCATACCCCCTCTTCCTCACCTCTTGGACCTCTGCAAGAAACCTCTTTGAATCGACGACCGATCTCGGGGTGTACCGGACCAGCCCCATCTTCTGAACGATCTCTTTAACCTTGCTCTCTTCGAGTTGAGAGAGGAAAGCCCTGGCTGTGGCTCCGGCCAGCAGGGGAAGCCTTGTCCCCGGAGGTGAGGTGATCTTCAGCTCGTTATGGGATTCCACGACGTCGAGGATGGTGATATGATCTCCGTTCATGATACCCAGAAAAACGGCCTCTTCGACCCTCTCCATCAGCCTCTCCATAGGAGGTCTGGCCACATCCCTCAATTCAATCCTCGTATAGGCTCTCCTTCCAAGCTCCAGCAGGGTATACCCTGCCCCGTACTTCTTATTAATGGGATCCCTCACCAGCACACCCAGCTCCTCCAAGGCCGATGTGATCCCGTGGACCGTACTTTTTCCGATATTTAAACTCTTCGACAACTCACTCACCCCAAGACCGGTTGAGGAGCTGGTCACGGCCTGAAGGATCCTGAAGGCCTTCTTAACCGATGGCGCTGAATAGACAACCTTCTTCATATTTGTTCATTATACTGAACTTATTTACGCTAAAGATAGCAGAACGAGGAAGGCCCTGTCAAGGAAATTTCAAGAAATATCGAAAAAAGGCTTGACAAAGTCAGTTGATATGCTATCATTTTCATTAATTTGACTGTTCATTATGAAGAACTTTCCTGACTTAGAAGGGTGAGAGCTGAGAGACACTCATCCTGATCTTGAAAAGGAGGGAGGGCCTTATGGGAAGCGAGAAGGAGGGACTTTCAACAGCCGAGAGTCTGCGCAAGACACGTACCTATGGCCAGTTCAGGTGTCATAATCCCAGTTGCATGGGAAGGCTTCAGCCGCAACCCGGGGTGAACCATGTGAAATGTCCTGCCTGCGGTATGGAGTTCCGCGTGGCCTGGATCAAACCCAACTTCCCACGGATCAGAGGTCCGGTCTGGGATGTGAACCAGAAGTTAGCAGAAGAGGCGTTCGAAAGAAAGATGAAGGAGGAGAAGAGAGATGGCGTTAAATAGAAAGATCGCATATATTGACCTCTCCACAGGTAAGATTGAAATCAAGCCAATTCCTCTCAATATCCGCAGGAAATTCTTAGGAGGCCGGGGACTGGATGCCTATCTGCTCTATAATCATACGGAGAAAGGATGCGACCCGCTCGGTCCCAAGAATACGCTCATGGTGAGCGGTGGAATCCTGACCGCCACCCTGGCTTCAGCCACTGCCAGAACTCATGTGATGGCTAAATCTCCCTTAGGAGGCATGATCGGCAGCGCGAACATGGGAGGCTTCTTTGCTCCGGAATTGGCCTGGGCAGGTTTCCACCACCTGGTCATCAAGGGTAAGGCGGACAGACCAGTCTACCTCTGGATAAACAATGGGAAAATCGAAATTCGCGATGCCCGCCACCTCTGGGGAAAGACGACCACAGAGACCCAGTGGGCGATCCGAGAAGAACTCGGAGATGACGATATCAAGTGCATGGTGATCGGTCCGGCAGGTGAAAATCTGGTCCGGTTCGCCAATGTCATGACCGGCATTAAGAATTCCGGTGGAAGGACCGGAATGGGAGCGGTCATGGGTTCGAAAAACCTGAAGGCGATTGCTGCTCGGGGCACCATGGATATAAAGATTGCCCATCCGAAAGAGGCCCTTGAGTACAACAAGCGGTTTATCGACCAGATCACAAGCGCCAAAGTAAACCAGACCCAGGGGACCCTCGGTACTCCGTTTATCTGGGGGGCTACCAACTCATGGGGCGGTGTGCGCTGCCGGAATTTTCAATATAACCAGGAGCTCTATTGCGATGAGATTGAACCGGAGGCGATCGATGAGGTCTGCACGGAGACGATCGGCCCTTACCACATGGCCGGTTGTTTTGCCTGCCAGGTCCATTGCCGGGCCAAATATAGAATTCCTACTGGACCCTATGCCGGGGCCTACGACGAGGGCCCGGAGTACACGTCTCAGGGCGCATTCTGCGGAGAGCCGGATTGCCGGAGCATGGAAACGCTCTTAACCGGCAATCACCTGGTCGATCAGTGGGGCATGGACAATCTCGAAACCGGAAGCCTCATCTCCTGGGCCATGGAGCTCTACGAACTCGGAATTCTAACGGATAAAGAGACCGACGGCCTCGATCTCCGTTTTGGCAATGACGAGGCGCTCCTGGAGATGGTCAGACGCATCTGCTTCAGGGAGGGCTGGTTGGGCGATACCTTGGCTGAGGGTGGAATCATCGCTTCGGAGAGGATCGGAAAGGACTCCTTCAACTACCTGATTCAGGTCAAGGGGGTGAGCAATCTCCATTCCGATGAGCGGGCCACACCTGCCCTGGCGCTCAATGTGGCCACTGCCTCCCGCGGTTCAGACCATTTGAGAAGCCGGCCCGCGATCGATCTCTACCACCTGCCAGAAGAGGTACTGAGAAAGATCTATAGTACCCCTGTCCCTTACAACGGGCCATTGAGCTCTGAGCATACCGAATACATCGGCAAGCCGTGGCAGGTCTTCTGGCAGGAGAACTGCTATATGGCAGTCGACTGCCTCGGCATCTGTAAGTACCACACGGTCTTCTTAGGTGCCACACTTCCCAATTTTGAGGATTGGCCCAAAGTGCTCTATTACAACACCGGACTGGAATTTACACCCCGGGAGATCTGGGACATTGCAGAGCGATGTAATATGATCGAGAGGCTTTTCAACCTCCGGGAGGGTTTAACGAGAGAGGACCTCGTCAGGGGCGATATGCTCAATCACCGCTATTTTGATGAGCCGACCCGAAGGGGTGCACCCGATGTGGTCGGCAGGGTCATCGATCGAGAAAAATTCAGGAAGATGATCGATGAATTTTACGAATATAAAGGTCTGGACCGAAACGGCGTACCAAAGCCGGAGACGCTGAAGAGGCTTGGCCTAGAAGATGAACCCTCGCACCTGCTTTAAAGAAAAATAGCCTGGCGCGAAGGGCATCGCGCATGGCTAAAGGTAGAAAAGAACACGCATCGAGACGAAGGAGAGAGTCAATGGAACCCATGGGTAAAGTACTTGCGATCGATCACGAAAAGTGCACCGGCTGCAGGCTCTGTGAGATCGTCTGCTCGGTCTTCCACGATGGCGTTTCCAATGCAGCCCGGAGCAGGATAAAGATTGTGAAATGGGAGTCGGAGGGAGTCTATATTCCGATCTCCTGTCAGCAGTGCCAGGATGCTCCCTGCAAGATCATCTGTCCGGTCAAGGCGATCTCCAGGGATGAGAAACTGAGCCGCGTGATGGTGGATCAGAATAGATGTATCGGTTGCCGTGCCTGCGTGGCGGTCTGCCCGTTCGGTGCAATGAATTTCAATGTCATCGATCGAAAGGTCTTTAAGTGCGATCTCTGTGATGGAGATCCCCAGTGTGTTCGTTTCTGTGAGGTGAAGGCCGTGGACTATGTCCCTGCGGACAGGGTGAGCAGCTCAAAGAAGAGAGCAGCCGCGGAGAAGATATCCACCGCTCAAAGGCAGGCTGTTGCATTGGAAGCAGAGTCGCGCTAATGCTCTGTGGCCTCGCTTCATCGAACCTAAAAGAATAACCTCGGTTTGGGCCCTGAAAAAGTATAAAACCCTGGTCAAATATTGGCCATTGCAGGCCCTCCCCTAACAAGGAATTCAGCAGGGTAATTCCCCTATATTCCGACCCTTTTAGCGAGGTTCTCCTCTATCTTCACTTAATGTCGAATTAAGCTGATCTCACAAGAGTTGTTCGGTTTTGTGCAGAATTGCTCAGTTTTGTGCAGACATTTCACCAGCGGTCGAGATCAGGTTTCTTCTCTCGACCGACCATCTCCCCAGGGAGAAAGTCTCCTCCCTAAGACTCAGCTCAGTTCGGCATACCATTTGCACAACGAACTTAATTCCGGAAACGATTCTCCATTAAAACAGCGTACCCCCGTGAGCGAAAAGGTCGAAATCCTTATCGTCGAGGATAGCCCAACCCAGGCCCTGCGACTCAAGAACATTTTGCACGAGCAGGGTTATAGGGTTCAAATGGCCATGCATGGCCAAGAGGCCCTCGACATCATTCTCGACCACGAGCCCGATCTGATCATCAGCGATATCGTCATGCCTGAGATAGACGGCTTCGAGCTCTGCCAGAGGATTAAGAAGAATGAGAAGTGGAGGCGCATACCCGTTATCCTCCTGACCTCTCTGACCGACTCAAAAAATGTGATCAAAGGGTTGGCATGCGGGGCCGATAATTTCATCACCAAGCCCTACGAGCCGAAGTATCTTCTCTCCCGGATTGAAACCATCCTGAACAATTTGAAATTACGCCAGGCGAGGAAAGAGTCTCAGGGGTTGCAGATCATTTTTGGAGGGAAGCAATATCTGATTCCTTCAGAACCCCAACAGATCCTCGACTTTCTCTTCTCCACTTATGAAACGGCCCTCCACCAGAATAGAGAGCTGGTCAAGACAAAAGAGGAGTTGAAACGGCTGAACCTACAATTAGAAGGCATGGTTGCCCAGAGGACGGCAGCTCTTACCGCCGAGGTCGACGAGCGGAAAAAGGCCCAGACAGAACTGCAGGAGAGCCTGAACAAACTGCACAAAACCATGGAGGGAACGATCCATACCATCTCTCTGATGAGTGAAATTCGGGACCCTTATACAGCCGGCCATGAGCGCAGGGTCTCCCAATTGGCTTGCGCCATTGCCCATGAGCTCAGGCTGTCGAAGGATCAGGTTGAGGGAATCCGGGTCGCCGGCCTCTTGCACGACATCGGAAAGATCTCCGTACCGATTGAAATATTGAGCAGGCCTGGCCAGATCCGGGACTTCGAATTCAATATGATCAAGATCCATCCACAGGAGGGTTTTGATATTCTAAAAAAGATCGAGTTTCCCTGGCCGGTGGCCCAGGCCGTTCTGCAGCATCATGAGCGCATGGACGGTTCCGGTTATCCCAAAGGACTGTCGGGTTCGGAGATCATTCTCGAAGCGAGGATCTTAGCTGTAGCGGATGTGGTGGAGGCCATGTCCACACACCGCCCCTACAGACCGGCGATCGGCATGGAGAGGGCTTTGAACGAAATCAGCCAGAACCGGGGAGTCCAGTACGATCCCAGGGTGGTAGATGCCTGTCTTCTCCTGGTGAAAGAAAAAGGGTTTGACTTCGAGTCGGTTTGACTCAAACCCTCCTTTGGTTCGTCACAAAAGGATCACTTCACCATGCCAAAAGTCTTCATAAAGTTTCGCATGGTCTCCATCTCCGAAGCAACCCATTCCGAAAGCTTATCCGGCCCCATGTAACTCTCCGGATCAAGATATTGATCATCGGCAAATCTCTTCCACTCCGGGGTCTCCATTCCCTTACGAAAGGCCTCGGCCAGTATTTTAACCCGGTCGGCCGGAGTGCCTGCCTTGGCCACGATGGATCGAAACTGGGGCAGTGTCAGATCAAATCCCATTTCGGTTGAAGAAGGAACTTCGGGGAAATCGCGATGGCGCTTGCGGGCGAAGATGACCACGGGACGAAGCTGTTTGGAAACCAGATATTGTTTGATATCTCCGGCCTGTTCATAGAGCACATCCGATTGGCCAGACAGAGTGGAGGCGTACCTCTCCTCCGGTTTCGGCAGAGGGATGAGTAGCATCTTATACCCTTTTGAGGCCAAGTAACGAACGGTGATGTCATCAACCGTTCCAAGACCTGTGGCCCCCACTCTCAACTTTCCCGGGTTATCCTTCGCATATTTGAGAAGGTCCTGGACTGTCTTAAATGGACCGCCCTCTTTGACAAAGAGAAAGGAAGGGGCAACCTGCGTCCGGATGATCCACTCGAAGTGGCTGACGCGGTAAGGCGAAGTGTCCGCCGAAATGGTGGCCAGGGTATCTGCAATGTAGGTGGCCACCGTGTGGCCATCGGCTTTACCGGAAACCAGATCCGCCAACCCTCTGTTTCCCGAATACCCCGAAACATTTGAAACCCGGATGGGGACACCCAGGAATTTTTCAGACACGCGGCTGAGCGTTCTCGCCATCTGATCAGCCCCACCTCCCGCTCCCCATGTGCAAATGAACTCGATGGGGCGTTCGGGGAATTTTTCTGCAGCCCAGAGGACTGTGCTGCCCGTGCTTAATATGAAGATGAACATGAGAACCATCAACAATCGTCGTACCTTATAATATTTCTGATCCATAAAAGCCCTCCCTTCCGAATGTGATGGATTGCTGAACCCCTCGGGCCTCAGCATCTTTTCATATCATCCTCTTCAAATACGTCTTCAAATTCCTGTTTGGCCTTCCACAATCGCCTCCTCTGGACCCGGAACCTTTCTGGAAATTCCGGTATCCTCTGATCTTCTCCCGTCCCCCCTTTCTAAAAAGCGACGGCCGTATTTTTCCTGAGGCCTTCCTCTGCTTTGGGCCGTCGTTTTTCGATCACGGAGAATTTCAGAAGAATCGTGGTTTGTCCTGAACATGGCCATAATCGACGCTAACTCCTCGGCTGCCGCTGCATTCTGCTGGGTGACGTTGTTCATCTCTGCCGAAACCTTGCTGATCTGTTCGATCCCTTGAGCCTGTTCGCTGGAGGCCGCGGAGATCTCACCCACCAGCTCGCTCACCTTCCTAAAGAAGGGATGGTCGCCCGTTTGTCCATTTCGGCTTGTTTTGCGGGAATGAGGAGCATATTTCGTGCCAAAAAGGCTGTTGTAGGATGCCCACATCCTTATCTCTTTTGAGGGAGTGACCCCGGTTGACGTTAGCTGAAGCCATCGCTCAAAAATGGGCATGAAATGGCTGAGGAGCGCTCAATCGAGCGGTCAGAAACTTACCAGTTAAGACCTCAAGATGATTAGAAAAGGGCTCTTTTTTAACCAGGGTCTCCTGCAACCAGGGTACCTCTCAGGAATGCCCCCCTTTCTTACTTATCACAGAGCATTGCTTATCTTGTTAATGGATATTCCACCACTATTTCAATTAAACCCTCCTTAAGAGAAGATTGAAAAAAACCTCCTAAGTGATCGATCCTTCAGTGACAATTTTCGCTCCCTTTGCCCCACTACCCCCTCTTTGGATCCCTTGTGTCCCTGGATTTCCCAATGAGGTTGGATGGATCATCGGAATTAATGAAACATAGGTAAATCACGAGCTTTGAGTGGAGAACTTGGAGATAAGTGCCTGTTTGATCGGGACATATGGAGTAAAGGGCGATTAAGAAGTACGCCTCTGGAATGAAAATTGCAGCTAAGCCTTCGTATCTAAGTACGACCACAAGGGATGAATCCAGTAGAGGAAAGGAGGGGTTAACCTGTGGAAAACATACTGATTATTCAGGATAGTCCTTCGGTGAACGCAATGCTCAAGTTCAGACTTGAGTCAGCAGGATTCTCCGTGGAGACAGCTGAGACGGGCGAAGAGGGCATTGAAAAGACAAAAAGTCGTCAGTACCACCTTATTCTGCTCGATTACAACCTGCCTGGAATGAATGGAAGCCAGGTATGCCGTATGCTCAGGGAAAAAGAGAAGACCAAAAATATCCCTATCGTTTTCATGTCCGCCAAAGATGAGGAGAAACTATCTCAGCTCACAAAGGAAGCCGGTGCCAACGGTTACATCGGGTTACCCTTTGAGGGAAAGAAGTTTATCGAGAAGATAACGGGCTTCTTGAAGACAGGGGGATCGTAGGTAATGGCTCGTAGCAAAACGGTCTGAGGAATACGTGAGAATATGAGAAACGACTTGGCGTCTTTGAGAATGGAGGAAGTGGCGGGCCCCACAGAGGAAATGGTCCACCATGAAGAGGATCTCTACGAGAGAGAGAGTGCGAGGGAGGAGACTCTCCAGTTCATAGTCTTTCGGCTGGCTCAAGAATGGTATGGAGTGGAAATCACAAAGGTGAAGGAGATCATCAAGGCGGGCAGGATCACCTATCTACCTTCGAGCCCGGAATACATTGCTGGAATTGTAAACCTGAGAGGGAATATCCTATCCGTTACGGATCTCAAAACGATTTTTGGTCTGCCTCAAGAGGAGCAGACCGAGAAGACAAGAATCATCGCCGTTGAGTCCGGGACTCTGGAGACAGGGCTCCTCGTAGACGAAGTGGTTGAGTCGATTGAAGTGCCGGTCAGAAAGATCGAGCCTTCACTCCTGACGCTGCTGGCCGATGGAGCGAGATATATAGAGGGGCAGTGCAAGGTGGGTGATCGGCTGATTGCCCTTATAAGAGTGGAGGAGATCTTCGGTAAAGAGGGTGGAGATGACGGAAATGAGCGATGAACAACCATACCCAATACCATGGAAGGTGACATGAGCCAAGACGAACTTACTCTCAACGATATTGCGGCGCTTATTGTTCAAATCGAACCGACCGACCTGACCGATCTGGCGCAGGTGAGAAAGGCGCTCCATGCCATTGCGGAATCCTCCTCTGCCCCTGTCCAGAGGCTGGCGATGGAGGCGATAAAAAGGATCGATGAGATGATGGGAGGAAAGGCCTCTGACCCATCCGGCCTTCTTGCCGAAATAGGTGCTCTCATAGAAAAAGCGATGGACGAAATGGAGAAACCTGATCACGAGGAAATCTCCTCATCGAGTTCCAAGTCCGGAGGAGGAGCGCTCGCCGCCTCCAGAGATGAAACTCGGCCATCCAGCAATCTTCCAGCCGAGGCCGACCCGGCTCTCCTGGCCGAGTTCATCACCGAGAGCCGAGACCTGATTGCAAATGCAGAGGCCGCGCTTCTAAGACTCGAAGGTGACCCGGAAAACACCGAAACGGTCAACACCATCTTTCGTGCCTTTCACACCATCAAGGGGACCTCTGCCTTCCTTGGGCTCGAATCGATCTCAGAGCTTTGTCACAGGGCCGAGTCTCTCCTCACCCGCATCCGGGATAAAGAGATCCGCTGTACCGGAGGCTATGCCGACCTCGCATTTCGCTCTGTCGATATGCTCAAGGACTTCCTGAAGATCGTCCAGGATGCCTTAGGTGGAGAGCCTATGGTGACTCCTGACGGGTTTGATGATCTGATGGCTCTGCTTGCTGAGCCGGAAGCAGCAGCCACTCTTGAAGAACCCGGCGAGGCCCCAACTGTATCACTCCGGTTGGGTGACATCCTCGTGTCCCAGGGCAAGGCGAATCGCGAAGAGGTCGAGGCTGCTGCTATTGACCAGGGGAATGAAACGATTGGCCTAGCCCTTGTCAGGTCAGAGGCTGCATCCCTCACAGAGGTTGGTAGAGCCCTGAGAGAGCAACGTCGCATGGCGTCCGGTGAATTTGCCGCGGATTCATCTGTCAGGGTTCGGACGGACCGTCTGGACCGCCTGGTCGAGATGGTCGGAGAGCTGGTGATCGGCCACTCCATGGTCGCACAGGATGAGACGGTCACATCGGGCAACCACCCTGAGCTTCAGCGCAAGGTCAACCACACGGACAAAATCGTTCGCCAGATCCAGGACCTCTGCATGTCCATACGGATGGTCCCGCTCAGATCCACCATTCATAAGATCGCCAGGCTGGTCCGCGATTTGGCCCGCAGGAAGGAGCTCATGGTCAACTTCATTTCGATCGGCGAGGATACTGAGATCGACCGCAACATGGTCGATCTGATCAACGATCCCCTGGTTCATCTGGTCCGAAATGCCCTGGACCACGGGATCGAGCCACCCGACGAAAGGGAAAGAAATGGAAAACCAAGGGCAGGAACACTTCAGCTCAAAGCCTACCATTCTGGCGGAAACGTGGTGGTCGAGATATCCGATGATGGCAGGGGCCTGGACCGAGAGAAGATCATTCAGAAGGCGATCGCAAAAGGCTTGATCCAGTCTGAAAAAGGGATGTCTGACAGCGAGATCACCAGCCTGATATTCCAGCCTGGCTTCTCCACAGCGGATAAGGTAACCGACATCTCAGGCAGGGGAGTGGGGTTGGATGTCGTAAGAAAAGCGGTCGAGACCCTCAGAGGTCGGGTTGAGGTTTCATCAGAGCTCGGCAAGGGATCCACCTTCTGTGTCCGTCTTCCTCTGACCATGGCTGTCACCGATGGCATGCTGGTCAGGGTGGGCAAGCAGCGGTATATCCTGCCAACGATCAACATCGATATGAGTTTTCGGCCTTCTCCAGAGGCCTTGTCCACGATCATCGGCCAGGGAGAAACCGTGCTCTTTAAAGGAAAGGTGATGCCGATCTTCAGGCTTCACCGTCTCTTCAACATCAAGGATGCGGTCGAGGACCCCACCCGAGGATTGCTGATCATTATCGGTGAGGGGACCGAGCGCTGTGCACTCCTGGTCGATGAATTGGTGGGCCAGCAACAGGTGGTGGCGAAGTCCTTGGGAAATGGGATCGGCAATGTCCAGGGGATCGCTGGCGGAGCCATTCTCGGCGATGGCCGGGTGGGGCTGATCCTCGATCCCCAGGGAATCATCGCTTTGGCCAGGCAGACCCCGGAGCCTCGGGCTGCAAAGGAGGTGGTGTGCCGGCAGGAAACTTAACCGAACAGGTGAATTCGTCTTGAAAACATCTATCCAAGGAGAGTGGCGATGAATAATCAAATGGCGGCAACCGTATCAAAGACCGGACAGGAAGAGAGAGCGACGAATCGGGTCAGGACTCTGAAGGGAGGAAAGTTCTTAACCTTTCTCATGGCCAATGAGAAGTACGGCCTCGAAATCTTAAAGGTGCGAGAGATCATCGGGATGATGGACGTGACCTCTGTTCCCACAACCCCGGCCTTTGTCCGGGGCGTGATCAACCTGCGAGGAAAGGTCATTCCGGTCATCGACCTCCGTCTCAAGTTTGGAATGGAGGCCAAAGAGAATACGGAGAGGACCTGCATCATCGTGGTACACCTTGCCCACCTCGACCAGGAGATGACCATGGGGATCATTGTGGATGAGGTTTCCGATGTGCTCGACATCAGCCAGGACCAGATTGAGCCTCCGCCTTCCTTCGGGGCAAACATCAGGACCGACTTCATCCTCGGGATGGGCAAGGTTGAGCAGAAGGTGATCACGATGCTCGATATCGATCGGGTCCTCACCGAGCAGGAGATTTCGCTTGTCGAAAGCTCAGCGGAGAAGGCAGGATCTGAACCGGATAAGCCGATCAACGGCTAAGCCGCAGCTTCAAGTTGAGGTCGGGGCTCGCGCCTCAATTTATGATTACGATCCAATAAACCGAGTTGCAAAAGTTCCAAGGATAAAGAAAGGAGGAGCGAAGAATGAAAAAGATATCGATATTCCTAACCATTGGGCTTTTTTTGGTCTGGGGTGTCTCAATCACCTATGGTGGTGAGAAAGCCCCCCAGAAGATAATCGATTTTGCTCACTCAACCCTGGCAAAATACGGGACCGATCCGATCATCGTGAAAGCGGTGAAGGCAGAAAATGCAAAAGGAAAGACCCTCCCTCAGATCAAAGAACTGGACAAGAAATGGATGGCCACCCCTGGCATCACAGACTATATGAAAGCGCTGATGGAGAACGAATGTGGCAGGTACCTGCGCCAGATTCAGGCATCGGCCCCATTCTACGCAGAGATCTTTGTCATGGACAACCTGGGTGCCAACGTGGCCATGAGCGATAAGACTTCGGACTACTGGCAGGGCGATGAGGCCAAGTTCATCAAATCTTATAACGATGGGAAAGGGGCGGTTTTCGTCGACGATGTCAAGTTTGACGATAGCACCCAGGCCTACCTGGTTCAGGTCTCGGTTCCGGTGAAGGATGGCAACAAGGTTATCGGAGCCATCACCTTTGGAATCAACGTCGATAAGTTTGGGAAGTAGTGAGAAGGGGTTGGCCTTCTTCAGGGCTTGCCCCTCTAATCTCTTAAGAAAGGAGTACGAATCGAAATGAAATGGATCACAAATCTTAAGATTGGGGCAAGGCTTCTTCTCGGCTTCTCCATCATGATCCTGCTGATGGTGGTCATCAGCCTATCAGGGCTGAGGAGCACGAGAAATATCCAGCGAAACCTCGATGAAATCTTCAGGCTCCGATTGCCCAGCATCGACTATCTGATCGAAGCAGATCGAGACCTGCAGCAGTTGCTCGTGGCAGAACGGTCGATGATCTTTTCGGACGCCCAGTCGGATGTATTCAAGGAATTGGTCCAGGAGTATGAAACCAAATTGAAGCGATCCGAAGAGTGTTGGGAAAAATACAGGGCCCTTGCCAGCACTTCTGAAGAGAGGGCGGTCATCCCCAAGTACGAAAAGGCCAGAGAAGAGTGGAAGGCCATATCGAGAAAACTGGTGGAAGGCCGAAAAGAAGATACAAGAGAGGGAAGACGGCTGGCGATCGACCTGAGCCTGGGAGCTGCCAAGAAGGCCTTTGAGGAGATGCGGTCCTATCTCAATGAGTTGCAAGGGATCAACTTGAATAATGCTCGACAGGCCCACCTCGCAGCATCGGCCACTTACAGGGCGACGGTCTCCACGCTCCTCACCATCGCAGGGATTGGTCTCTTGGTCGGACTCTTTCTGATGTGGACGATCGGCCGGGGAGTGACGAAACCCCTCCGTACAGTGATCCAGGGTCTGACCCAGGGTGCGGGTCAGGTCTCTTCTGCATCGGGTCAGATCTCTCAGGCCAGCCAACAGGTGGCCCAGGGCGCAAGCCAGCAGGCCTCAGGCATTGAGGAGGCCTCCTCCTCCCTCGAAGAGATCGCCTCCATGACCAAACAGAACGCCAACAACGCCGAACAGGCCAACACCCTGATGTC
>JACAEX010000041.1 GCA_013388635.1 Syntrophaceae bacterium
CGAAATCAGATTCTGGTGCGAGGGAAAACTGATCGATGTGCAACGCATTAAAAATACCGACCTCAAAGGTGTGCACTTTTAAAACTTAAAGTGTGCACTTTTAAATTTTAGCTAACACCACTTTTATTGGAAGGAAGAATGGAGTACTCACCTCATCCCTCCGCTTCAGCGAAGCCCGATCATGACTCGAAATCTTAAATCTGCAATCTGCAATTTGAAATCTGCAACCTGCAATTTGAAATTTTAAATCTGAAATCTGAAATTTTAATAATTCCCCACTCCCACCCTCTCTTTTAAAAGCAAATAATCCTTATCCGAGGAGGCAAATATCCCTGTGTTGCCAAGCCTCACATTCCTCAAACCGAGGGCCTTGACCTCGAGGTAAGCCTCCACCATCTCGGAGATCTTCGGGGCTTTGTATCGCTTCATCTGGTATTCCGGGAAAAAGGCCAGAATCGTAAAGGGGATTTCCGGATCGACATCATAAATCAGCTGGCCGATCTTCTTGATCTGCGGAGTCTCCACCAGATTGGGAATATAGAGGGAAAGGATCTCTAAGACAAAACCTCTCTTAACGATCTCCTCCGGGAGTTTAAGGATATTTCGGTTGAAACAGCCGGTCAGCCACTTATGGTCTGTCGCATCAAAGGCCTTGATGTCGAGCCAGAAGGAATCGACGCCGGCCTCCTTCAAGACGTCGAGATTTTGAGGGGTGAGACCATAGCCATTGGTCTCGATCAATACCCAGAGATTGGTCTCTGCCTTGATCAGCCGGGTGCACTGAACATAGTACTCCGGGCAGCAGGTCAGATCTCCTCCGGTGAAGGCCACAATATTTCGAGCGGGCCCCCATCCCTGAGGACTTAAAAGGATGTCTTTCTTCTGAATCACCTTCGGACAGAGAGGGGAGCGTTTCCCATGCATCACGCAAGAACCGCAACACCGGCAGGCATCGTGGGCATGGAAAGCCGTGGCTCTCTCTCGAGGCTCGTGAAGCGTGACCTCTCTTTCATACTCTTTACAAGCCTTCAGGATGTCGCCGGGTGACCACCAGTCTCCCTTGGCAATCTTTGTGAAGGCCCAGGAATGGCACTTCCGACAGGAGAAATTACATCCCGACTGGTAGATGGAAAGATAATTTTCCGGCCGGGAGAGATGAACGGCTGAAATCAGCCGGAGGGGACCGTTGTCTGCCTGCTTAAGCGTGGCTTCGCAGGCGAGAGCCTTTCCTCCCTCGACCCCCACAAAACAACTCCCCTGGGGATACCCCTGCTTGATCAAATTGCATTTCATTAACAAATTCTACCACAGCTTATCTCCGCCTTGCAAGGGAAGGCAGGGCTGTGATATAGAAGTTTTAAATCCGAAGCACCAAACCCCCGCCTGCCATAGGACTTGTTCGGCGGGCAGGCTCCTCCTGGTTGGCAACAGGGGTGGTTTCTGCTTAATAGGGATTTCGATACAGGACGGGGTGGAATATGGAGGAAAAGATTAAACAGGTGGCACAATGGATCGTCCAAGCAAAACGGACGGTTGTCTTCTCTGGCGCTGGCCTGAGCACTGAATCAGGAATTCCAGACTTTCGGAGTCCAGGGGGGGTATGGGATCGATACAATCCCGAAGACTTCTACTTCCAGAATTTCCTGGCCAGCGAAGCCTCCCGTGAGAAATATTGGCAGATGGCAACGGAGATGTATGAACCGATGAAGAAAGCTCAGCCCAATCCAGCCCATCTGGCCATCGCTGAGATGGAGAGGCTCGGAAAGCTGGATTGCGTCATCACTCAGAACATCGATGGCCTTCACCTCAAGGCCGGAAATTCAGAGGAGAAGGTGATCCAGCTTCACGGGACAGCCATGTCCGTTTCGTGTCTGAACTGCAGAAAGAGATACGACCGCGAGGAGATCCAGGATCGGATCCGCAAAGGGGTGAAAGTCCCTTACTGTGATGATTGCGGTGGCCCCCTTAAACCCGCGACCATCTCCTTCGGTCAGTCGATGCCGGAGAGGGAGACCGAAGAGGCTTATCATCGATCTTCCTCAAGCGACCTGTTCATGGTCATCGGTTCCTCCCTGGTGGTACAGCCCGCGGCTTCGATGCCATTGGTGGCAAAGAGAAACGGAGCCAGATTGGTGATCATCAACCGTGATCCAACCCCTTATGATCATATGGCAGACCTCGTCCTCCACGGTCAGGCCGGTCCGATCATGGCCAGCATCCTGGAGGAAGTCAAAAAGGCATTAGGAGGCCTGGATTAGCGGAAGATTGAACGTTCCTTAAATCGGGCATTGAGGCGTTGAAAGAGGACTGGTATAAACCATGGCAAAGAGTATGAAGAAGATATTCCTAATAGTCCCGTTCCTCATCATTCTGTGTTTGATCGCGGTCTATTTTCTACTTCCGGGAACGACAGCCGATCTCCTGAGAAAAGCGGAGAGAAGCGCCAGCGGCCTTAAGCCCCGCAGCATCGATGTCAAAGGGGTGCGGATTGAATACCTCGAAGGAGGAAGAGGCGACGCGCTTCTGCTGCTCCACGGTTTCGGTGCTAACAAGGACAACTGGACTCGAATTGGAAAGCATCTCACGCCACATCTCAGGGTGATCGCACCGGATCTGCCGGGCTTCGGGAAAAGCAGTCCCGCTCCTGATGGCAACTATACCATCACCACCCAGGCCGAGCGGGTGAAGGCATTGGCCGAAGCCCTGGGGATCAAATCATTTCATCTCGGTGGAAGCTCTATGGGAGGCAATATCGCCGGAGCTTATGCAGCAAGATACCCAAAGGATCTCAAAAGTCTCCTGCTGATCGCCCCAAGCGGCGTGGCCTCCTCTGAACCGAGTGAGATGAACCAGCGGCTAAAGGAAGGAAAACCAAATCCTCTGGTTGTGGAAAGCACTGAAGATTATGAGCGCTTGCTCGATTTTGTTTTTGTAAAAAGGCCATTCATTCCAGGACCGATTAAAAAGGCCCTTATGAAGGAGGCTATCGGGCATCATCAGATCAACCGCGAGATTTTCAATCAGCTCCGGAGCTCTGTGGACGTTCCGCCGTTGGAGTTGCTGCTGAAAGGCCTGCCAGTTCCGGCCCTGATCGTCTGGGGTAGACAGGACAGGGTACTTCATGTATCCGGTGCAAAGATTCTCGAATCGGTTATGCCGAAGGCAAAGGCAGAGGTTATGGATTTGGCTGGCCATCTGCCAATGATTGAGAGGCCTGAAGAAACAGCGAGGTTATATTTGGGCTTTCTTGAATCAGGAAAACTTCTCGAGGGATCAAATTAAGAGGCCATCCCAGGACGGGCAGTTTCATATCCCAACCTTCAAATGAACAATTTTTATTCCCCTTCTGAACTTTTTTGCAACTCATCGGCCAATTTTTGTCTCTGATCGACAAAAACCTCTCGAAATTTAAAGACAAAAATTCATCCAATTTACGGCACACAAAATGCAAAGCCTAAATTTTCAGCGATTTGACGATCCCGGCAAAGGATTGGGTCTACGGTGCGTCTTTTTGCGAATAACTGCTTAATTTACTTAAATTATTTCCTTTAAATCTTTTTGTGGTCCACGTATTTATCAACAAATAAGGAGAAAGCAATGTCTAAAAGCCATCGGATATACTTC
Source organism: Syntrophaceae bacterium (assembly GCA_013388635.1). Taxonomy (GTDB): domain Bacteria; phylum Desulfobacterota; class BSN033; order BSN033; family UBA1163; genus JACAEX01. Next base: position 3,625 of record JACAEX010000041.1, read on the forward strand.
TTCATCTTCCTTTCTGGATTACTCCTCTCCGCGTGCTCTGGATTGGGTCTCCAATCTAAAAAGGAGACCCGGGAACCGGCCTCGATCCCGGACTGCGAGCAGAACTATACAAAGGAAGGAAATTTGATTTCCGGCCGGGTCTATAAGACATGGGTTAAATATGAGAACCTCGAATACAAGAGAGGATTCGACACTGCGGTTATGGCCCTCAAGACCCGGGGACATCGGGTGATCTACACAGACAGGGATTCTGGAACGATCCATAGCGAGATGGTTTTCAGCCCCCAGCGCCCTAAGATGTATCCTGCCGAGATCAAGATTATCAAAGAGAAGACCTCCCTGACCATCCATCTCAGTACCAAATCTGCGGCTGGGTCGTCGGCACAGGAAACCTTCTGTAGCTTTTATGAGGAGTTTGAGAAAAGGATAAAACAGGCCTCATCTTCCACCAAACAGGCGGCTGTTGCTCCGAAGAAACCAGAGATAGATAAGGAGCCCGCCTCCCCTTCGCCGCCTCCTGCGGAAACTTCAAAACCCGTTCCCCCTTCCACTCCTTCTCCCGCTTCACCTTCTAAGCCTTACCTGGCCCAGGCTGAGGTCGTATGGAATTATGTGAACCTCCGGGATGGACCGGGGACAAACCACAAAGTGATTCGGAAAGTGAAGAAAGGAACGGCATTAACCATTCTCGAAGAGAAGAACGGATGGCTGCTCGTCCAACTCAAAGATGGGACGGAGGCGTGGGTAAGCAAGGCCTCAACCTCCCTATCTGACAAGGCTCCGTCATCTCCTTCCTCCACCCCTCCTAAGCCCCCGAGTGGATCCGATTCTCCGAAGCCAAAGAGCCCGATGTAACGGAGGTCGAGATGGCTCTCTGCCCAAAATGTAACACCGAGCACGATGGGGGAAAAAATTATTGCAGAAATTGTGGTAGTTTTCTCTTAACCGAAAGGATAAATATCTTGAGCGTTGAAGGAATGGAATCGCCAGAGAAAGAGAGAAAGAGAAAAAAACTGATCTGTCCCAAATGCCAGGTCGTTTATGAAACGGGGAAATATTGCGACCAATGCGGATCCTTGCTGGTGAAGCGGACTGAGTTCCGAGAAATAGACCATCGACCAGTGGAAAAAGGATTGGTGAAGAGATGGTCCAAAGAATGGTTGAGACTCTCCGAGGAAAAAGCAAATTTGGAGAACTGCCTGAGCAGACTGGAAGCGCAACGGGAGAAGGTCTCCAGCGATATCTTCCAGCTGACTCAGGTTCGTTACCAGGATCAGATCAAGTCCATCTCATCCCTCCGTCAAAAAATCGGAACGCATCTCGAGGCAGCTCGAAGAAGGGCATCGGAGGAGATCGATCAGCTGGAGAGAGAATTGACGCCCATGCAAAAAAGGCTTGAGGAGGTCCAATCCCTTTATCAATCGGGAGCCATGACCAAGGCCGACTTCTCCAAAATGAAGAACGAGATGAAGAAGGAGATGGGATCAAAGCAGAGGGGCTTAAAGAAGTATCGACAGATCCTCTCCCTCTTACCCAGCCAGATGGGAGGAAAGATGAGTTCGCCCTGGAGCGCAAGGGATCTCCTTCGGCCTCTCCCTTTGATGATCGCGGCAGGAATCCTCATCGTTGCAATGGGTGGATACCTTGTCTGGCAGAAGGGCCCTCAGCCGAGCAGTGCGATCTCCCAAAAAATCGATACCCCTCCTCCCTCCTCCCCGGCCAGCCAGCCCGCCGTTACAGAAAGCCAGGAAAGGGAGAGGATCAGGGCGCTCTTTGAAAATATCCGGCAGGCGAATCTCAAAAAGGACATCGACCTCTTCATGTCCTGTTACTCCCTCGATTATCCTGAGAGAAAGGCAAAGAGAGCAGCGACGCTCGAAACCTGGAAAGATTTTGATTACCTCGACCTCTCCTATGAATTGAAGAACCAGAAGATCTCCACCCATATTGCCAGCGTGAGGGTGGAGTGGCGGGTCAGGATTTCTCAAAAATCGGGCGGAAAGACCCAAGAGAGCAAGGCAGCCCTGGATGTTCAATTGAAGAAAGAAGGCGGCCACTGGAAGATAAAGGAGACCCAGCCGGTGAGTTAATTTTTTAAAAAGGCAGAGGAGGACTGTTCATGTTTTGCACGAATTGCGGCACCTACAATAAGAAGGAGGCTAAGTTCTGCATCAACTGCGGCGAAGCGTGCAACGAACCCCGAAGAAAAGAGAAATTTCTCCGAACGGTTTCAGCCATCCCCAAACAGGTCCGTTTCCTCAAGGCCCTCTTTATCTTTTCATTTCACGGGTCCGTCACCCCCAAGATCATTAAATTCCTTTACGCTCTCTCGATTCTTCTCGCTGCTCTCACCGCCTCTGTCTTCGTAATGGTAGGGCTCCACTCCCCAACCGGAATAGGCATCCTTGCCTTCCTCGGCGCCCCGTTGATCTTTCTCTCAATGGTGATCTTCAGCCGGGTCCTTCTGGAAACGATGGTGGCGATCTTCCACATGGCAACCCATGCGACGAAGGCGATGGGGAAGTCGGACCCAAAAGACGGCATCCAGTGGAATATTGAGTAGACCTTCACTCCTTCTGCTTTTCTTCCTCCCTAAAAAACCCTTCTGATAAAACCCTTCCAGAATCGTCCAGCTCGACAAAGTATAGGAAAGGCAGTCGGATGCCGGGAATGAAGAACCTCACATCCATAAATTCGACCCGGTGCCTTCCATCCCTGGAATTCACAGACCTCACCACCGGAAAACGAGCAAACCAGTAGTAGAATTTCACACCCTCCGTATCCAACGCCCTCTCCACCCAAGGAGAACCGTTCAACTTATGCCAGGAACGATACTCCATCTTCTCAGGAGGACGATAGAGACTGTCCAATTTCTTCAATCTCCCCGACAAAGAGGTGGAAGAGAAGGGTGTTGCTTCTCCTACGGTAGCGGAAACGTCTTCCTTCCTGATAAGATCGACAAATCCCTGGTAGACCTTCTCTTCAGTTTCAATATAATTGGCCCAGCGGAAGGGAGACAGGGGTTGAGGCAAGGAAGCCACCCGAACAATCTTCTCTCCCAAATGCCTGGCAAATGACTTCGTTAAATCGATCGCCTGATCGTGTTGGGCCCAGCAAAAAAGGAGATACAGCGTGAGTCCGATCAGGGACCCGCGGCAGATCCACTGGGCCTTCCTTCTTATGAAAAGGCTGACCGCCAATGGGAGGACGATGATCCCGGAGAAGATCAGATCGACGATGAAGACCAGGTCCCAGGAGAAACGGTGTTCAAAAAAAGGTGAAAAGATCATCGTTCCATAGGACGTCAAAAGATCGAGCAAGACGTGACTCACTAAAACCGGGAAACAGACCTTATAAAAACTCCAGAGGTGGGGTCGTCTCGATATTTTTGTGAAGAGCCAGCTGAAGAAAAGGGCATAGAGCGGGATCAATAGAAGGGAATGGGTGAAATCCCGGTGGTATTCAAGATAGAATTGACGATTGAAGAGGCCAAGAACAAAATCGGTATCCGGAAAGAATCCCATGGAGAGGCCTGCCACGGTCCCCCAGTTTCCAACTTTCTCATCGTCAATGGCCTTTGCAATGACCGCGCCCGTAAGTGTATGTGTGATGCTGTCCACATTTTCTATAATAACCCGCAGATGGTTTCTAAGGCAAATTGTTAAAATGGGGACAGACCCCATTAATCCTGCATATCTTTTTGGCCTCCAGTCTAATGTCGGGATGTTTTGGAATCATGGAAAATGTAAACCACTCCTTTTTCCCTTCAAATCTTTCCGCTCCAAACCATTCAAAAGTGTGCCGCTACCTCATCTCCCTATTGTGGAAAAATAGAGCCGTCCCGTCTCCCCCCTGGTTTAATCACCGCTAAGAGCTGATCCCCAAGATAAACATACTCTGCAAGAGTCTGGCCGCCCAGATTTGTCTCTGCAATCAGATGACCCCAGAGGTCATAATGGAAGATTTTGGTCTCGGTCTGGGTCACCTTCTTTATCCTCTGACCAGCGCCGTTATACGTATGTTGCACAATCTGATTGCTGTTTTGTAAAACCCTGACAGTTGGTTTGGAAGATCACGGGCGCATCGAGTCTTGTCTGTCTTGGCATGTTGGCACATTACACCCCTTTGCCCCGTCCATTAATAAGTTGTTTCAGAACCAACGTCCCCTTTCTGCGAATATCAGATAGGGAAGGACAAGACGATTATGACGATTCGGAGGGCATTTGGATGCCTGTCCATTGGATAATGGCGGGCGCTTCAGTATAACCCGGTAGATACGCAATCAGAACGTCGGTATCCACGGGGCAATCAGCCAGTTTTGTGCCAGGAGTTTCTCCTTCACAGATGCTTCTTAAACCACTCCACGGTGAGGTCGATCGCTCGCTGACGATGAGCAGGTTCTGTGATACGATGGTCAGCGCCTTCAATGATATGGATCTCTTTCGGAGCGCCCAGGACATGAAAGATCTCCCAGGCCTGATCCACGGGAACCGCTTCGTCTTGATCCCCGTGGATCACCAGGCAGTTTGAGACCTTCGGCAAGAGAGGGAGGAGGCGATGTCTCGGAAGATCCTTAAAGAAGGCCTCTGCCGGAAGGGGATAGTCCTCTTTCTGCTTCTTTGAACCAAGGTCATCGAGGTGAAAGGGCGTGGCCCAGATGACGATCGCTTTGATCTCCTGGTCCGCCGAACCCCTGATCAAAGTGACATAGCCTCCGAGGCTTGAACCCACCAGTCCCAATGGGGTCTCTCGGCCCAAATAAGACCGTATGAAATCGATCGCTGAGCCGAGGTCCGCAATCCTGCGGGTGATCGTATCATCTTCGATCCTCCCTTCGCTCTCCCCAACCCCTCTGAAATCGAAACGCAGCATGGCTATCCCGTGAGACGATAGTCGCTCTCCAAGGGCGATATACTTCTCGCTATTCTTGCTCGAGAGAAGACCGTGAGAGGCAATCACACAAGGGAAACTCTTCGCCCAAGGAAGATGAAGGATCCCTGAAATCCTTTGCCCCTCACTCATAAAAGCAACGTTCTCCACTTTCATCTCAGCCTCTCTTTAATTTAACAATTAAGATTCCAAAATCCAAATTCCAAATAATCACCAATGACCAAAAATCAGTAAAGTCTGGATATTGGTGTTTACCTGCCGTAGGCAGGGAATTTGGTGATCATATTTTTATGCCTGCTTCCTCCATTGCCTTTAAATACTCCTCCTTCAACCTCTCCTTTGGAATTCCATGGTCGATGAAATCCCAAGGAAAGATCTCGTCCAGGTCTCTCTTCCGATAGACATAGAAATCAGGGTTGATATTCGTCTCGCGAAGGGCCAGACCCCATTCCCCATGGTGACGGTGAGCCGCCATCAATATCTTCCCGATTCTCCGATCCCCCTTCGAAAGCAGGGCCTGAATATAGGCCCATTTGGGAAGGTCATGGATCACCTCCACTCCCTTCTCCCCTTCGAGACCTTTCCGGATCATCTTCAGCTTCCTCTTCAATTCGGCCACTTCCTCCAGAGGAGCCCACTGGAAGGGGGTGGCAGGTTTGGGAACGAAGGGATTGATGCTCAGCACCACCCTCCATCTCTCCCTTTGCCCCCTGGGGTTTGAAAGGATCTGATGCCGGATCTTCTTGGCAAGGAGAATCATGGCTTTCACATCGTCATCGGTTTCAGAGGGGAGGCCGATCAAAAAATAACACTTGATCTGGCGGATCCCGTTCTCTACCAGGGTATTGACAGCGTTCAAAATCTCTTCGTCCGTATAACCCTTTCTCAGGACCTTTCGAAGCCTCTCCGATCCTGACTCCGGCGCAATGGCCACGCTTTGACTCCCTCCCGCTCTCAGACACTGGATGAGGGAGGACGTGACCGCATCGACCCTTAAGGAGGAGAACGAAATGCCTCCCTGTTGAGAGAGAATGCTCTGGCACAAAGAAAGGAGATGGGGATAGTCAGAGACAGCGGTTCCTGTGAGGCCTATCCTTCGCTCGTCCGTGAGGCCCACTTTGGATAGGGTCTCAAGAGAGGAAAGCCTCCTGTTTCGAAAAGGATGGTAGACAAAACAGGCTGCGCAGAACCGGCAGCCTCTCGGGCAGCCCCGGTTCACCTCGACCAAGGCCATCTCTTTAAACTCTGTCTCCGGAGTGAAGAGGATCGATCGGGTTTGAAATCGATCGATCTCTTTGACCCACCTCCTCTTAACCTGTGGAGGAAATCCCGGCTCAGGATTCATCGCCCTTATCTTTCCATCATCGGCATAAGCCACCTGGTAGAACTTGGGAACATATATCCCCTCCACACGCCCAGCCCTTTTCAAGAGATCCTCTTTCTCACCCCTGCCCTTCTTCGGAAAGGCCTGCCGATAGAGATCGAGGAATTCCCTGATGACCTCCTCCCCTTCTCCAAGGATGAAGAGGTCAAAAAATTCAGTTAGGGGTTCGGGGTTGAGAAAGACCGATACGCCCCCTCCGATCACCAGCGGATGTTCTTCTCCACGAAGCTGGCTTTCCACTGGAACATGGGCCAACTGGAGGAGCGTGAGCACATTGAGAAAATCATTTTCAAACGATATGGAGAAGGCCAAGATATCAAACTCGGGAAGGGGCTTCTGAGACTCTAAGGAGAGGAGGGGGGTTTGGGTATCATCATACTCTCGGAGATCGTCGGGGTCGGGAAGGAAGGCCCTCTCGCAGACTATATCGTCTTCCGAGTTCAGGCATTGATAGACGGTCTGAAATCCGAGGTTGGACATTCCGACGTGGTAGGTATTGGGATAGATCAGACATATCGTTCTTTTTCCGCCCCATGGTTTTCGGACAGTTCCCCTCTCCTTTTCGAGGGTCCGTCTGGCCTTCTGAACAAGCTTCCAGGAAATCATCTCTTGGTGATTCGTGATGGGTGTTGGTGACTCGTTTGCAATATATTACCACAAAGAAAAAAAGTTAACCAATCCTAAGCTTCTCCTGCTTACGAGTCACGATTCACCATCCACCATTCACCATATTCAGTCGGCCTGTTTCCTTAAGAAGGTGGGAATGTCAAAACGATCCTCATCCTCCACCGAAAACTCTGGCGGCTCTGCCAATTTCAACTCATCGAATCGTTCATTGACCTTCACCCTCCTGACGAAGGTCGAAATCTCCCTGTTCTCTCTGATGCTAAAAGAGATCGGAGCAACCTTCTTGAATTTTGACACACTCTTCTCCTCAACCCTTCCAAACCCTGTGGCGATCACCGTGACCCTCATCTCTTCCTTCATCGCCTCGTCGATCACCATTCCCCATATGATATTGGCATCCTCATGGGCCTCCTTCTGGATGAGGGTCGTGGCTTCGTTCACCTCGCTGAGCGTGATATCAGAGCCACCGGTAATATTGATCAAAAGCCCGCGCGCCCCTTCGATGGTGATGTCTTCTAAGAGAGGACTTGAGATCGCCTTTTGAGCTGCCTCCACCGATCGATTCTCACCTGCGCCGATCCCCGTCCCCATCAACGCCATTCCTGTTTCAGACATCACGGTTCGGACATCGGCAAAGTCCACGTTGACGATCCCATGGCCGACGATGATGTCCGATATCCCCTTGGCCGCATGATAAAGAATCTCGTCCGCCCTTTTGAATGCCTCCAGAACGGTCATGCTCTTTCCACTGATGCCGAGAAGTCGCTGATTCGGAATGGTGATCAATGCGTCCGCGGTCATCCTCAGATTGGCCAAGCCTTCCTCCGCCTGCTTCGTCCTCTTCCTCCCCTCGAAGTGGAAGGGTTTGGTCACGATAGCCACGGTAAGGGCACCCACCTCCCGGGCCACCTCCGCAATCACCGGAGCTCCTCCCGTGCCCGTGCCGCCGCCCAGTCCGGCTGTGATGAAGACCATGTCCGCACCCTTCAGGACATCCCGGATCTTGTCCACATCCTCCAGGGCAGCCTTCCGGCCAATTTCGGGATTGGCTCCAGCTCCCAGCCCCTTGGTCAGCGAGGCCCCCAATTGCAATTTGATCGGAGCCAGGTTTGCCGCCAGTGCCTGGGCATCGGTATTGGCCGCAATGAACTCAACACCGGAGAGGCGATAGGTGATCATCGTATTCAAGGCATTGTTCCCCCCTCCTCCAATTCCGATGATCTTGACCTTGGCGGCCAAATTCTTATTCTCGTCGAATTCGATCATATTCTCCTCCTTTTTTAAGGATTAAATCCGAATATCGAAATCCGAAGCACGAAACAAATTCAAATGCTCAAAGTACAAAACAGATAAGAGGTGTTTGGAACATTTGAAAATTTGAAATTCGAATTTGCCTCGAATTTCGGCATTCGAATTTCGAATTTTTAAAAGAATTCTCCGATCCACTCCTTCATCCGGTGGGTCACCTTTCTGAAGATGTTCCCCTCACCCACCTTGAATCGGCTCTTCGCCTTGTTTCGACTTCCATAGAGGACCAGACCCACTCCTGTGGCGTACATCGGACTGCTCACCAGATCAACCAGACCTCCGATGCCGATCGGGACCCCTCTTCGAACCGGAACGTTAAAAATCTGTTCGGCCAGCTCAGGAACCCCTTCCATGATGACGCTACCACCGGTGAGGATCACCCCTGAGGTGATCAGGTTTCCGTAGCCTGTCCTCACCACCTCATTGTGAACCAGGGTGAGGATCTCCTCGACCCTGGGCTCGATGATCTCTCCCAGCGTCTGCCTCGAAAGGACGCGAGGTTTCCTCCCTCCGACACTGGGAACCTCGATCATCTCATCCTTCCGGATCAGGGACGTGAGGCTGCACCCGTAGCGTATCTTGATCTTCTCCGCCTCCTCCATGGGCGTCCGGAGCCCCATGGAAAGATCGCTCGTGATGTGGTTTCCGGCTAAGGAAAAGACGGCCGTGTGTTTGATCGATCCGTTCGAAAAGATCACCAGATCCGTTGTCCCGCCCCCGATGTCAATGATGGCCGCCCCCAGCTCCTTCTCCTCGGGGGTCAGCACTGCCTCGCTCGATCCCAATTGTTCCAGGACGATATCATCCACATCGAGCCCTGCACGGTTCGCACATTTGATAATGTTCTGAGCAGAGGTGATCGCCCCTGTGACGATGTGGACCCTTCCCTCCAATCTTACGCCTGACATCCCCACAGGATCCTTGATCCCGTCCTGGTCGTCCACAATGAACTCCTGGGGAATGATGTGGATCACCTCTCGATCCATTGGAATGGCCACGGCACTCGCCGCATCGATCACTCGCTTGACATCGCTTGGGCCGATCTCTCTGTTCTTCACTGCGATCACGCCATGACTGTTAATCCCTTTGATATGGCCGCCGGCAATCCCCGCAAAGACAGAGGTGATGTGGCATCCTGCCATTAACTCTGCCTCCTCGATCGCCTTCTTGATCGATTGGACCGTGCTCTCAATATTGACGACCACGCCTTTTCGCAATCCTTTTGATGGAGAGGTCCCGAGACCGATGATGTTACACTCCCCATCGACGACCTCCCCGACGACCGCACAGATCTTTGTAGTTCCGATATCCAAACCGACCACTACTGGATCTTTCTTGCCCACCCTATGATCACCTCCTTTCAGATTCCTCTAAGACGAAGCCTTCTTGACCACCATCCTCTTCACATCGCTGCAGTCGATCGAGACGGCGGACACCCCCCTTCTCTTTAAATCCGACCAGATCACGGAGAGCCTTCGCAACTTCTCGCCAAACTCCTCCCACCCCATCCTCACCTCTATCCCCTGGGTCTTCGTGAAACACCGGATCCCATAGATCCTCTCCATATGGATCTCAGAGATTTCCTCCGGAGGAAAAACCCTCTCTTTCTCCAGGATCCTCAGAAGCTCCAGGGCCTTCGCGATGAGGCGCTTCGTTTCCACCGGCTCCTTTTCCAGGGCTTCACGGGTGAGTCCGGTGAGGACGGGATAGTTATATTCATCTCTCTCTCCCACTGGGGAAAAGATCAACCCCGCGGCATCGATGTAGTAAAGCTCTTCTAACTGGAGGATGGCAACCGGTCTCCGCTCCTCTATCTTTATCCGCACCTTACTGGGAAAGACCTTTCTCACCTCAACCTCTTCAACCCAGGGATGGGAAGCTAACCGCCTGGCCACCTCTTTCAGCCTGAGGCTGAAGAGGTTTGAGACCTCCTCCAACCCGGCGAGGGAGAGAAGCGCCTCCCTCGGAATTTTCTGGTTCCCCTCCACCTCTACCTCTCTCACCCGAAAAAATGGATCCTCGAGGAGATGGAGATAAACCCTATGACCGGTAAACAGGAGGAAAAAGAGGAGCAAGAGCCCAAACGTCACCCGAACGGTCTTCTTCAAAATCCTCTGGAACCTTTCCCCTCCGCCTTCCTCCCTCGGCCTTTTCACCCGGAAAAATTTGCTCTCTTCGATTGCGTCTCTCTCTTCCATATTCGAATGTTAATGGTGAAACGTAGAAAGTGGGTTTCCTTACACGACTCTCCACACTCTACTTTCCATTCTCTATCTTTAATGATGCTCCCAAGAGAATCCTCTCGACCAAATCTGGAAATGGGATCCCCGCATAACTGGCAGCCTTTGGAAGGAGACTCGTCTCCGTCATCCCTGGCATGGTGTTCACGTCGATCACAGAGGGATCGCCATTCTCATCGGTCATCAAATCCACCCTCACACAGCCAGAACAATCCAGTGCTCGAAATGCCTTGAGACCGATCTCCTGGGCATAGAGGTACTTCTCCCTTGGAATTCGGGCCGGGATGATATATTCGGTCTCTCCTTTGGTATATTTCGAACGGTAATCGTAAAAGCCGGTCTTGGGAACGATCTCAATCACAGGCAGAGGGATCTCCTCCAGGATGCCCACGGTGATCTCCTTGCCCTTCATAAACTCCTCCACCAGGATTGCCTCATCGTATTTTGCTGCCTCTTTCAATGCGGGGAGGAACTCCTCCTCTGACCGGGCGATCGAAACCCCAATGGTCGATCCCTCTCTCGCCGGTTTCACCACGAGCGGAAAGGAGAGAGGGATTTTCCGTGGCGGCCCCTTTTCGACCTCTTTCCGCCGGAAGACCTCAAAGCAAGGAGTGGGGATCTTTTCGCAGAGAAAGACCTTTTTTGCCATAATTTTGTCAAGGGCGAGCGCGCTTGCCAGGACGCCGGATCCCGTATAAGGAATCCTCATCAATTCCAGCATCCCTTGGATGGTGCCGTCCTCGCCGAATCTTCCATGGAGGGCGATAAAGGCACATTCGATCCTCTCCTTTACCAGCCTCTCCGCAATGTCCTGGCCGACATCGATCGAACAGACGTTGTATCCTTTCTCAGCAAGTGCCTTCAGGATCGCTCTCCCGGTCCTCAACGAAATCTCCCTCTCCCGGGAGAGACCGCCCATCAGAACACCGATCTTCTTTTGCTTAACCGATTGATCCTTCATACCGTGACCACCAGAACTCCCACGTTCTTATTCCGCAATCTATCTCCCTGCCTGCATTAGGCTTCCCCCACCACCCTCACCTCCCTTTCCAGGGAGATGCCTTTCTCTTCATAGACCTTCCTTTCCACGAACTCCATCAGATCGATCACCTCCTGGGCCGTGGCCTTTCCGAGATTGATGATAAAATTGGCATGGCGATCTGAGATCATCGCCTGACCTATCCTGAACCCTTTGAGTCCGACCTCCTCGATCCACTTTCCAGCAGGACCTTCTGGAGGATTCTTAAAAATGGAGCCTGCGCTGGGATAGTCGAGAGGTTGCGTTCTCCTTCTCATCTCAGAATAAGACTTGACCCTCTCGAGGATCTCCTCCTTCCTCCCCTTGCTCAGTTGAAACCGTCCTTTGACGATAACCCAGGAGGCCGGAATCGCTAACTGCCGATAAGAAAATTTCAATTTCTGCCGGGGCCTCTCCACCACCTCTCCGTCCTCTCTCATCAGGGTGACGGAAAGGACGATATCCTTCAACTCCGCGCCCCATGCGCCGGCATTCATCATCAGACCTCCCCCTACCGTGCCCGGAATGCCGAAGAAGGGTTCAAGCCCTGTCAACCCCTTCTGAATTGAAAACTGAACCAGCCGTTGAATGGAAAGGCCAGCCTCGGCTTCGACGACCTCTCCGTCTGCCCGAACCTTCTTCATCCACTGCGTGAGACAGATCGCCCATCCACGCACCCCTCTATCCCTCACCACCAGATTCGTGCCTTTCCCTAAAATCAGAAACGGGATATTCTTCGCTGTGGCATAGCTTATCACCTTCTTCAATTCGACCAGATCCTTTGGGAAGAGGAGGCTATCGACAGGCCCTCCCACCTTGATCGAGGTGAACTGCTTCATGGGCGCATCGAAAAGGACCCTCCCTTTGATCAGACCTAACGCCGCTTTTCTATAATCCCTTGTCATCACATTCAGTCCGGGTTCGGAGCTCAGAGTTCGGAGTGGTCATCCTTTTCTACCAACTCCAAACTCATTACTCCCAACTATCCGTTCAGCCGTTTCACCAACTCATCAGCCACCTGCCAGATATCCCCTGCCCCCAGGGTGATCACCATGTCTCCAGGCGAGACGATCCGGAGAAGATGATCGACGATCTCCTTCTTCGTCGGAAGGTAGGAGACGTCCTTATGACCGTATTCTCGGATCCCTTCAAATAGGGCTCTGGCCTCAACCCCCTCGATCCGTTCCTCTCCCGCAGGATAGATCTCGGTGAGGATGAGGACGTCTGCGTCGTAAAATGCGGTCAAAAAATCCTGAAAGAGGGCTTTGGTCCGGGTATAGCGGTGAGGCTGGAAGACCACGACGATCCTCTTCTTCCAGCCCGTCCGTGCTGCCCTGAGCGTGGCTACAATCTCAACGGGATGGTGGCCATAGTCATCCACGACCAGGACCCCTTTCTTCTCCCCCTTGATCTGGAAACGCCTTTGAATTCCGCTGAAGTCCCGAAGCGCCTCCTGAACCGTCCCGAAGGGAATATCGAGTTCAAAGGCCGTTGCAAGAGTGGCCAGGGCGTTGTAGACATTATGGAGGCCTGCCATGCGAAGCTTTAGCCTGCCTATCTCCTGATTGCGGTAGAGCACATCGAAGCTTGTGGAAAGGCCATCGAATTCGATCTCCTTGGCCTGAAAATCTGCCTGGGAGGTCAATCCATAAGTGGCAAATCGTTTCTTCAATCTCGGGATGAGACTCTGGACGTTGGGGTGGTCGAGGCAGAGGACGGCCAACCCGAAGAAGGGGATCCGGTCCAAGAAACTGAGAAAGGTCTCTTTAATCTCGTCGATCCCAGAATAGTAATCGAGATGTTCCGGATCGATATTGGTCACTACCGCGATGGTGGGCATGAGTTTCACAAAAGAACCATCGCTCTCATCAGCCTCAGCCACCAGGAAGTCGCCCTGGCCAAGCCTGGCATTGCTTCCAATGCTGTTCAGCCTTCCTCCGATCACCACGGTGGGGTCGAGTCCGGCTGCGGCCAGAACGGTTGCGATCAGGGATGTGGTCGTCGTCTTCCCATGGGTCCCAGCGATGGCGATCCCGACCTTCATCCGCATCAATTCGGCCAGCATCTCTGCCCGAGGGATCACAGGGATCAACCTCTCCTCAGCTGCGCTCACCTCGGGGTTGCCTCGACGAATTGCAGAGGAGACGACTACCACATCGACCTCTCCGACGTTCTCTTTCCGATGGCCATAGAAGACCTCGCACCCCAAGGCCTGAAGCCTCCGGGTCACCTCCGTCTCCTTGATATCCGAACCGCTGATATGGTAGCCCAGATTGAGCAGGACCTCTGCAATCCCGCTCATGCCGATCCCGCCGATCCCTACAAAATGGATATGTTTGATCTTCCCCTTGCGGTACATAATCAATACCGGAATAATGGAATATTCAAATATTGGAATGATGCGACAAAAGTCAAAATACGGATCAACAATCTGACCTCCTGGGTGTGTCACTTCGAGCTTGACTACGCTTGCCCCGTACTGGATACGGGCGAAAGCCAGCCTTTCTCTGCCAAGACTTTTGAGTGAATGCTTTCTCAGGAATAACGCGCTTCGCTGTTGCCAGCGTCGCTCTATATTTTTTCTCAACCCAATATTCCATCATTCCATCCTTCCAAGTAGCCTGTAGCAGTGGTCTACGATCTCCTTAGCTGCAGCCGGCCGGCCCACCTTCCGGATCCTCTCCTCCATTTGAACACGTTTCTCCGGCTGCTCATAAAGCTCAAGAATGGACCGGGCGAGCGAGGGTCCGCTCAGCTCCTCATCCCGAATCATTTTTGCCGCACCCCTCTCCACCAATTTCTGTGCGTTGATCAACTGGTGCTGATGGGCTGCATAGGGATAAGGGATGAGGATGGCAGCCTTTCCGCAGACTGCCAATTCGGCCACCGTGGTTGCTCCTGATCGGCAGATCACCAGATCAGATATCCGGTAACAGGTCCCCATATCTTCAAAGAAGGGCCTGACCAGCGCATCAAAACCCCTTTCCCGGTAGCCTCTCGAGACCCTCTCCATATCCTCCCTTCCCGTCTGATGGACGAATCGCACGGAAGACCTCAATCCCTGGAGCAGGTCGAGCGCCTCGATCATCGCCTCATTGATCCGATGAGCCCCTCCACTCCCTCCAAAAATGAGGAGGGTAAATCGATCTCCTCTCTTCTCTTCGATCTCCCTGTCATCTCTCGCCGGTTGAAGGATCTCTTTCCTGACCGGGTTTCCTGTAACAATCGTCCTGCGATCGGGAAAGTATTCTCTCGTCTCCTCAAAGGAGACAAAGATCCGTTGGCTGAACCACTTCAAGATCCGATTGGTCATCCCCGGAATGACGTTCTGTTCATGGATCGCCCGTTTCGTCCTGAGAAGGAAAGCGGCGATGAGCGTGGGACCGGAGGCATATCCTCCTACTCCTAAGACGAGCTGAGGTTTGAAATCCCTTAAGATCGAATAAGCCTCGCAGATCGCCATCGGAACAGACCAGAGGGCTCTTGCTTTCCCTATAAGGGACTTCCCTTGAAGGGGCCTGGCCTGGATCATCCTCAGCGGGAATCTCCCATTGGCCAGCACCTTGGCCTCAATCCCTCTTTGCGTTCCAATAAAGAGCACTTCGTTCCCCGCCTCCCTTTCCACCCATGCCTCTGCCACGGCCATCCCCGGGAAGAGATGACCTCCTGTTCCACCTCCGGCAATCACAAACCTCATCTCCGTTCCATCTTTGTCGAAAGGTGAAGAAGAATCCCCACCCCGATCAGGTTCACCACCAAGGATGTCCCTCCATAACTGATCAAGGGAAGGGTCAACCCTTTCGTGGGAAGGAGCCCCAGAACGACGGCCATATTGATCACCGCCTGCAAGGAGATCATCAGCGTGATCCCCAGCGCCAGATACGCGCCAAACCGATCCTCAAGGGAGAGCCCGATCTGGATTCCCCTCAGCGTCAAAATGAGGAAGAGGAGTACGACGATCATGGCGCCGACCAAGCCCAGCTCCTCTCCGATGATGGAGAAGATAAAATCGGTATGAGGAGCGGGGAGAAAGAAGAGTTTCTGCCTTCCCTCTCCCAATCCCGATCCGAAAAGACCTCCTGAGCCGAAGGAAAGAAAGGATTGGATAATCTGGAAGCTGGTCCCGGTGGGATCCTCCCACGGCCTGATAAAGCTCATCAGTCTTTTATACCGGTACCCGGCATTCATCAGGAAGTACCAGGCAACTGGAGCCAGCAGCAAGAAGGCTCCGATCACATAGATCAACCTTGCCCCGCTGACAAAGAGAAGGAGAAAGACCATGACAGTCAGGAAGAGAGCAGCCCCGAAATCCGGCTCCAGGGCCACCAGCGCAATGATCACACCGGAGAGGAGAACCGGGGGCAGAAATCCGAAGGAGAAGCTCCGGATCTTCTCCTCCTTCTTTGTCAGAAGATAGGCCAAAAAGATGGTCAAGCCCAATTTTGCAAATTCCGAGGGCTGGAAGGAGAAGAATTGGATCTTCAACCACCGCATCGATCCGCCTGCCCGGTGCCCGATGCCAGGGATCAATACACCGATGAGGAGAAGCACAGAGACGATCAGAATCGGATAGGCCAGTCGTCTCAAAACTCCGTAAGGGACGAACATCGTCAGGATCATCAGAACGAAGCCGATTCCGGCATAGAGGGCCTGCCTCTTCAAAAAGTAGTAGGGATCCTGGAACCGATCCCCGGCCAGGATCGCACTGGTGCTGTAAACCATCACCACCCCGATGCCCACCAAGGCCAGCACTACAATCAATAAGATATAATCGAATCTCCTTTTATGCTTCATCGTGATGTAATTTCAGATTTCAAATTTCAGATTTTTCAATCTGGGATTTGCAATCTGCGATCTGAATTTAGGCGGCAGACCACCTCTTTAAAAACCTTCCCTCTCTCCTTGTAATCTCTGAACATGTCGAAACTTGAACAGGCCGGTGAAAGGAGGACGACGTCACCCCTCTCGGCCGATCGATAGGCGAGGATGACCGCTTCTTCCAGGCTCTCCGCCAGAACTGAATCGGTCAACCCTCCCAACTCCCGGCCCATTCGCTCCCTGGCCTCTCCGATGAGGATCAGTCGTTTGACCCGGCTCCGGATCAACTCGCTCAGAGGGGAGAGGTCCCCTTTCTTGTCCTTCCCGCCTGCGATCAAGATGATGGGGTCTGAAAAACTCTGGAGCGATTTGACGACCGATCCCACGTTCGTCCCCTTTGAGTCATTGTAGAAACGGATCCCTTCGATCTCAGCGACAAATTCAAGTCGGTGTTCAAGGCCCTGAAACCGACCCAGGACAGCCTGAGCCGCTCTTTTTGAACAGCCGAAGAGTCTCGAAGCCGTGAGGGCTGCCATCATATTCTCGACGTTGTGAACTCCCTTCAAAGGGACTCCGGCCAAGGGATAATCCTCCTCCCCCTCCCCGAGCCTCAGCCAGATCGCCTGATCCCTGAAAAAGGCCCCCTCGTCCAATCTCTCTCTCAGGCTGAAGAAGATTCTCTTCGCCTTCACCTTCTCCACATACCCCATCACCATAGGGTCATCCCTGTTCAGGACGGCCACATCTTCCGAATTCTGATTGGCGAAGATCCTGACCTTTGCTTCGATATAGTCCTCGTACCGAGGATAACGATCCAGATGATCCTCGGTAATGTTGAGCAGGACCGAGCATCGGGGCCGGAACTCTTCGATCGCCTCTAACTGAAAACTGGAGATCTCAGCGACCACGATGTCCCATTGGTCTTTACTATCCGCAAAGAGGATCAACGGCTCTCCCACATTCCCTCCCACTCCGACCCTCTTCCCCTCCTCCTTCAGCATCTCACCGATCAGCAGGGTGGTCGTCGTCTTTCCGTTCGTTCCCGTCACCGCGATGATGGGGACATCGATAAAACGGTAGGCCAGTTCAATCTCGCTGATCACCTGGATCCCTTTCTTCAGTGCCTTCTGGATCGGCTCGATGCCCAGTTCGACCCCTGGACTGACCACGATGAGATCCGCCTTGAGAAAGGTCTCTGTCCGGTGACCGCCCCATTCCATCGAGATATCCATCCCGTTGAGCTCCCGGACCGCCTCACCCATCTCCCCCTTCGGCTTCATCTCGGTTGTGCTGACGATCGAACCTCTAACTTTGAGAAATTTGACAGTGGCGACTCCGGTCCGGGCCAGGCCGACCACCAGAACCCTTCTTCCGTTGAGATCCATCTCCTTCGCCATACCACCAGATAATTCTTCCGTCCTCGGATTCCATTAAACGCCCTGTATGTATCGGAAGTCTGTAAAATCCGAAATCCGAATATCTAAATCCGAAACAAATCCCAAAATCAAATTACCAAATTTCCAAAAAATAAAAATAATCTATTGTTTTGAATTTAGTGCCTTGAGCCTCTGAATTTGTTTCGAATTTCGTGCTTTGAATTTCGAATTTACCTCAGTTTCAGTGTGCTGATCGCGACCAATCCCAGAATGATGCCGACGATCCAGAATCGAACAATGATCTTCGGCTCGGCCCAGCCCTTCAACTCGAAATGGTGATGGATGGGCGCCATCCGAAAGACCCGCTTCCTCCGCAACTGATAGGAGATCACCTGGATGATGACCGAAAGGACCTCCAGCACAAAGATCCCGCCCACGATCACAAGGAGGAACTCCTGTTTGGTGACGACCGCGACCGTTCCCAGGGCTGCGCCCAGGGCCAGAGATCCCACATCGCCCATGAAGACCTGAGCCGGGTAGGTATTGAACCAGAGGAAGCCGAGACCAGATCCGACCAGGGCCCCGCATAAAACCGTCAGCTCTCCGCTCCCTTTGACGAAAGGGATCTGAAGATAAGTGGCAAATCGGTAGTTTCCTGCAAGGTAACAGAAGAGCATGAAGGTCCCGCTGGCGATGACAACCGGCCCGATCGCCAATCCATCCAATCCATCCGTCAGGTTGACCGCATTGGCAGAGCCGACGATGACAAGCACAGCGAAGAGAATGTACCAATTCCCCAGGTCCGGCATCACCCTCTTAAAGAACGGAAAGATCAATCTCGAATCGTGATCAAAGGTGTAGAACAGGATCAGGCTGATGACCAAACCCATTGCCAACTGGATGGGGAATTTGTATCGGGCCTTGATGCCCAGTCCGTTCTTATCGCGAACCTTCTTATAATCGTCCAGAAATCCGAGGACTCCAAAACCCAATGTGGTCAGAAGGACGATCCAGATATAATGGTTGCTCAGATCCGCCCAGAGCAGGACCGGGATGAGCAGCCCTGCCAGGATCATGCTCCCGCCCATGGTCGGAGTTCCATTCTTGGCCATGTGACGGGACGGGACATCCTCCCTCACCACCTGTTGAATTTGATAAGCCCTCAATTTTTTGATGAGCCAGGGACCGACGAGGAACCCGATCAGAAGCGCGGTCAAGAGCGCATAGATGGTCCTGAAGGTGATATAACGAAAGACGTTGAAAAACGAGTAAACCGTATGAAGAGGATAAAGTAGGTGATAAAACATCTCCTCAGGCCCTCCTCTCGATCAGACCCTCGACGACCTTCTCCATCGCCATCCCTCTCGAACCCTTCACCAATATCCAGTCACCCTCTCGAGCCATCCCTTTCAAAATCCTGACCGCCTCGGAATGGCTCTCCACCACCCTTGCCCTTTCTGCTTCGAATCCATGACGAATGGCCGATTCTACGACAAGGGCCGCATGCTCTCCCAGGGTGAGGAGCAGATCGATCGAAAGCTCTCTGACCTTCTCTCCCAATCGCCGATGGGCCTCCTCCGCAAAATCTCCTAATTCCAGCATATCACCCAGCACAGCAATGGCCCTGCCTCCGCCCCTCACCTCGGCAAGCGTCTCCAGAGCCACCTCCATCGATCTGGGATTGGCATTGTAGGCATCGTTGATCAGGCTTCTTCCGCCTTCGAGACGGACCACCTCCATCCTCATGGGAAAAGGTCGGAAATGTTCAAGCACCTCCTTTACCTTCTCCAACTCGATCCCGAAGAGATCGGACACGGCAATCGCGGCAAGGGCATTGGGCACGAAATGCCTTCCCAATAAAGAGAGGGTGACCCCGACCTTCCTGCCTTTGAAGATCAGTTCAAAAGAGGTCCCCTTCATTCCCTTCACCTCGATCTTCTGGGCCATCACATCCGCAGATTCCTCCACTCCAAAGGTGATCTTCCGCCCGGAAAACCCTCTGCCGAGATCGATCACATGGGGATCGTTCTGGTTGACCAGGATCGTGCCATCCCCTCTCATCCTCCGGAAGAGCTCTCCCTTCTCCGCTTTGATCGTCTCCAGACTCCCCATCCCCTCGAGGTGAACCTTCTCGATATTGGTGATCAGCCCCACGTCGGGCTCTGCGATCTCGGTCAGCCTTCGAACCTCACCCGGCACATTCATCCCCATCTCAAGAACCACAGCCCTCTCCTTCTCCGTCAGCTTAAGAAGCGTCAGGGGAAGCCCGATGAGGTTGTTCAGATTGGCCTCGGTTTTGAGGACGGGAAGGGTCGTTTCGAGACAGGCGGAGATCATCTCCTTGGTGGTCGTCTTCCCATTGCTTCCGGTGAGGGCGACCACAGGGGTCCGATACTTGCGTCGCCGATCACGGGCCAGATCCCCTAAGGCCTTCAACGTATCTTTCACCACGATCACGGCCTTCGAGCGATAGCCGTTCCACCGGAAATCTCCGGCCCTCTCTTCTTCGATCAGGATGCCTCCTGCCTTCCTCTCCAGGGCCTCCAAAGCAAAATGATGTCCGTCGAAGCGCGCTCCCTTCAGAGCAATAAAGAGCTCTCCAGGAGCCACCCTTCTCGAGTCTGTAGAGACCCCCTGAAGCAGGCCATCCTCCTCTCCCTGGAGAAGCTTTCCTCCGGTGGCTCTCAAAACCTCTCCGATCTGAACGATCATTCCTCCTCCAGGGCCTTCCTCGCTTCGATCCGATCATCGAAGGGAAATCTCTGCCTTCCGATGATCTGATAGTCCTCATGGCCTTTGCCCGCGATGAGAACGGTGTCCGAGGGCTGGGCTAGACGAATGGCCATACGGATAGCCTCCCTCCGGTCCGGGATTTTCAGATACCCTTTCCCCGATCTCCATGACCCGATCTCGCTTTGCTGCCACTCCTTGAGGGAAAGGGATCGGAATCCTGGTTCCACCTCTTCGAGGATGGCCAAAGGATTCTCTGTCCTCGGGTTGTCAGAGGTGAGGATGCTGAGATCGCTATAGGTCCCTGCCACCCTTCCCATCAGCGGCCTCTTGGTCCGATCTCGATCGCCCCCGCACCCGAAGACCGTGATCACCTTGCCATTGCCCTGGTGCGAGACCCTCAGGATCTCCCTCAACCCCTTAAGAACCCGCTCCAGGGCATCGTGGGTATGGGCATAATCCACAATGACATGGATTCCTTTTCGATTCCCAATCCTTTCAAATCTTCCAGAAACGCCTTTTAGATCTTCCACCCCCTCTTTTACGGTCTCGAGAGGAATATCCATGGCCATCCCCGTAGCCACGGCTGCAAGGATATTATAAAGATTGAACTCACCGATCAGTTTCGAACGGAGGTGAAAATCGCCCCTGGGCGTTTTGATACGGCAGGAAAGGCCTTCAAAGGTGGAAACCACCTGATCCGCAGAGACATCACAGGATGGAGCAAGTCCGTAACGAATCACAGGGAGATTCTTTAACCCCTGAACCATCTCCTCTCCCTTCGGGTCGTCACCGTTTGTCACTGCAAATCGTCGGCTCTTCGAGCTACTGATCAGAGATTCTGAAAAGAGCTTCTTTTTGCTCTCAAAGTAATGGTTCAACGTTTTATGATAATCGAGGTGTTCAGCTGTCAGATTCGTAAAGATTGCGCCATCAAATTGGCAGGCCCAGACCCTATCCAGGTCGAGCCCATGAGAAGAGACTTCCATGATCACATGAGAGATTCCCTCCCGCGCCATCTCCCATAGGATCTTCTGAAGATCCAAGGATTCCGGGGTGGTATTGGAAGCAGGGATCGCCTTTTGACCGAATCGATAGTTGATCGTCCCGATCACACCTGCCCCGTACCCCGCCTTCCTAAGGATCGATTCGAGGAGATAGGTGGTCGTCGTCTTGCCGTTTGTTCCTGTAATGCCGATCAGTCTCAAACGGGACGAGGGGTCTCCATAAAAATTTGAAGAGACCTTTGCCAGGGCCTTCCGGCTGTTGGGAACCAGGATCGTGGTGACACCGGGGACCTCCTGTCCATCCTCCAAAAGAACGGCCACCGCACCCTTCTCAACCGCTTTCTCAATAAACTGATGCCCATCGACTTCCATCCCTCGAATGGCCGCAAATAGAAAACCCTTCTCCACCCGATCGGAATGGTAAGCAATTCCTTCGATCTCTCTCAGGACCTCTCCGGTGATCTTTCTGATTTCAACCCCTTCCAATAATTTTTTTAATTCCATCTTCGAAACGCTATGCTCTGCATCCTCCCTGCGCTTCTCCCATTACGACGAGGACTGAAGTTTCAGATAGCAGATGTCGCCTTTTTCGATCACGATTCCTGCCTTGGGCGTCTGTTCAACGACCTTACCATTCCCTGAGACCTTGATGATCAGCCCCTTCCCTTCAATGCGGCTCAAGGCCTTCCGCATCGACAGGCCGGTGAGGTCGGGCATGACCGCCTTCTCCAGGGTCTTTCCCACCTTACCATCCTCGCCCAGGCTTTGAGGTTCCGATGTCTGATCACCTAAGGCAGCATCCGGTCCCTTCTTCACCACGAGAGTTCCCTTCGGGTGGATATGGAGATAAGGAAGGATCTTCTCCATCATGGCTCTGAACAAGGGGGCAGCGACCACGCTTCCGTAGGCCGTACCCTGAGGTTCATCGATCACGACAACAAGGACGATCTTGGGATCCTGCGCGGGTGCAAACCCCATAAATCCGCTGATGAAATGTTCTTCAGAGTAACCGCCCAGGACAGGGTCGACCTTCTGTGCGGTCCCTGTCTTTCCCGCCACCTCATATCCTGCAGGCACCGCGGCCTCCCCTGTCCCGCCCTTCTCTGTCGTCGCCTTAAGCAGTGCGGCCACCTTCCTGGCGGTCTCCTCGGAAATCACCCTCCTGATCACTTCCGGCTGGAAGGATTGGATGGTCTCACCCTTTTCACTCGTGATCTTCTCTACCACGTACGGCCTCATCAGAAACCCGCCATTGGCAATAGCCGAAAGGGCTGTGGCCAGCTGGATCGCGGTGACGGAGATCCCCTGGCCAAACGAGATCGTACCCAGAGCCACAGGCGGCCAGTATCTCGGGTGATGGACGATCCCCCTTCCTTCGCCCGGAAGGTCGATCCCTGTCTTCTCTCCAAAACCAAATGCACGGATATATCGGTAGAAACGGTCCTTTCCCATCTTTACGCCCACCTTGGATGCCCCGATATTGCTTGAAAATTTGATGATCTGTTGAAAGGTGAGCCACCCGTACTTGGTATGGTCATGGATCGTTCGGTCATAGATCGCATAGGCTCCGTTTTCGCAAAAGAAAGAGTCGGATGGCCGTACCACATGCTCCTCCAGGGCAGTTGCTGCGAGAAAGGCCTTAAAAAGGGAACCTGGTTCAAAGCTATCAGTGATCGTTCGATTTCTCCAGAATTTAGACTGATACTGGAGGAACTGATTTGGGTTGAAGAAGGGATAGCAGGCCATGGCCAGGACCTTTCCGGTCTGAGGATCCATCGCAACGGCCATGCCCCCTCTCGCCCGCCATTTCTGGACTGCCGAGCTGAGCTCTGTCTCAACCATATGCTGGATATGTTTGTCCAAGGTGAGAAAGATATTCCGATGCTGATCCTCCTTCTCAAGCAGGCGGTCCCCTGTCACAATCTCCCGACCCAGGGCGTCCCTCCCCCTTGTCCACATCCGATTCCCTCCGTTAAGCAGGGAATCGTACTGGTACTCCACCCCCTCCAGACCTTTCGAATCGAGGCCGACGAATCCAATCACATGGCTGGCCAGCTGGGCATTGGGATAGCACCTCTGATTCTCTTTCAAAAAATGGATCCCGGGGAGTTGAAGGGCTTTGATCTCCTCGGCCTCTCTGGAAGATATCTTTCTTCGGATCCACTCAAAGGAGCGGTGGCTCTTCAGCCTCTTTCGCAGCTCTGCCCGATCCATCCGGAGGACACGGGCAAGAGCGCTTGCCGTCCCTTCGACATCGGTCACCCTCCGGGGATCTGCATAAACGGAATCGACCTCAATGCTGACTGCTAACTCGTTCTCCTTCTGATCGTAGATGGTCCCCCGTTTCGGAACTAACGGGATCTGAACATGGTGCTGCTGAGCAGCCAGTTTATAGAGCTCTTCCTTCTTCAGCACCTGAAGCTGGAACATCCTCCCCACAATCGCCACAAAGCAGAAGAAGAGGAGGATTGAGAGGAGGATGATCCGGATTCTAAACCAGTTGATGGACTTCCGTTTCATCGGATCAAGATCACCTGATCGGGTTTGGGTTTGACCATTTTCAGCTCTTCCACGGCCACTTTTTCAATCCGGGGGTAGGATTTGAGCGTGGCGATCTCCAGCCGCAATCTCTTATTGGCCTCGGCCAACGCTCGCTCCTCTTTCAGGGCGTTTGAGATTTCATATCCCAACTGGATCACCTGAATTCTCGACCATACATAGAACAAGGAGACCCCCACGAGGAAGGCCAATATCATGCTGTAAAGGAGGAGAAGATTGAACTTCATCGGAGCCCGTGGTCTTTTAGAACCCTCCTCCGTCCAGAGTATTCGGCCTGGGTTTCCCTTTGCGGTCTTGACCATCTCAAATCCTCAGATCCTCTCCGCGCACCTCAATCTGGCGCTACGGGATCGCGGGTTCCTCCTTCGTTCATCGGCTGAAGGCCTGACAGGCTTAGGGGTCAGGATCCGGATGACCCGCCCCGGAATGGAGGCATCCATCTCCCCTTTCTCCAATCTCCGGAAGCTCTCCTTAACGATCCGATCCTCCAGAGAATGAAACGAGATGACGCAGATTCGACCTCCCTTTCTTAAGAGCCTCCATCCCGTTTCCAAAATCTTTCGTAAATTTTCAAGTTCGTCGTTCACCTTGATACGAAAGGCCTGAAACACCCTGGTCGCAGGGTCGATCCTCCAGGAACGGCAACGGCCTCCCACCGCGCGATGAACGAGCTTTCGCAGGGCCTGGGTTGTCTGGATGGGACTCTGTTCTCTAACTCGAACGATGGCCGTTGCAATCCGCTTCGCCCATCTCTCCTGACCATACCCGGAAAGGACATCTTCCAGCTCCTCACGAGAGAGATGGTCGATCCAGTCGGCTGCCGTGTGTTCAATCCGCTGGTCCATTCTCATATCCAGGGGGCCTTCTCCTCGAAAACTGAACCCCCTCTCCTCCTTCTCCAACTGGAGGGAAGAGAGACCCAGATCGAGCAGGATCCCATCGACCTGGTCGACCTTGATCTGATTTAATAGGTCGGCAAGATGGATGAAATTCTCTCGAAAAATTCTCACCCGTTCGCCATAAGGCCGGAGCACCTGCTTTGCCTCAGAGATCGCCTCTTCATCCCAATCGATGCCGATCACCACTCCATCCGGTGCGGTTCTCTTCAAGATCTCGAGAGCATGCCCACCCCCTCCAAGGGTGGCATCGACATAGATCCGACCGGGTTGACATCCTAAAAGCCCCATCACCTCTTCAACCAAAACAGGAACATGTCCTGTGCGTCGTCCATCATTCATCGTTCATTGTTCATTGTTCATCGTCTAGTTAGAGTCCCAGGCTCGCCAGGGTGTCGCTGATCTGGTCAAAGCTCTCCTGAGATCTCCGGAATTCCTCCTCCCAGCGCTCCTTGCTCCATATCTCAATCTTCTTGCCCTCGCCTACAAATACGACGTCCTTCCGAAGACTCGCATAATCCCTTAACGCCTGAGGGATGAGAAGCCTTCCCTGCTTGTCGATGACGCAATCGATACCACTGGAGTAGAAAAACCTGAGAAATGTCCTCGCCTCCTTCTTAACCAAGGAGAGGGAATTGACCTTCTGTTCCAGCAGAGACCACTCTTCGTAAGGGAGGGCGACAAGGCAGTGATCGAAGTTGGTAACGACTAAGCGATTGTCATACTTTTCCTTGAGAATCTCTCTAAATTTCGAAGGAATGCTGACACGACCCTTGGAATCTATGGTATACTCATATCGACCCCGAAACATCGTTTCATCCCCCTAATTTCATCGAATCCTACCACCATTTCCCACTTTTTACCACTTGGCAGAAGAAATATAATGAAAATTCGACTTTGTCAAGTAAAATTTTGTACTTATTTCACTTTTTTTCGTGGCCAGCCCCAAGGCCCAAAATCTGCTGAGAGATCGTACTTCGGATACCACATCTGGCCCCCGATCTCTTAATAGAGACTCAATTTGACAATAAATCCTCTTCTGTCTAAAATGGGTCGAAGTAGTCGCCCTTCTGAGGAGGTTAGAATGGTTGCCGAAGCTATCAGGAAGAGGGTGGAAAAACTAAGGGAGGAGATCGAATATCACAACTATCGCTACTACGTCCTTGACCAACCGGAGATCTCCGACGCCCAGTACGATCGGTTGATGAGGGAGCTGCAGAAGCTCGAAGAGGAGCATCCCGAGCTTATCACCCCAAATTCACCCACTCAGAGGGTGGGAGCCCCTCCCTTAGAGGAATTCGAGATTGTCAGACATACCATCCCCATGCTCAGTCTGGCCAATGCCTTTGATGAAACAGAGGCCAGGGATTTCGACAAGCGGGTTAAAAAATTCCTGGAGACCTCCTCTGAGATTACCTACGTGGCAGAGCCCAAGCTCGATGGCCTGGCTGTGGAACTGGTGTACGAGAGAGGTCAGTTCATCGTTGGTTCCACCCGAGGGGACGGCGTCAATGGCGAGAATATCACTCAGAATCTCCGCACCATCAAGACGATCCCTCTTCAACTGATCCGGAAGGAGGTTCCCGTCCCGGAGCGCCTGGAGGTCCGGGGTGAGGTGATCATGCAGCTGGACAAGTTTCGAGCTCTCAACCGGAAGAGAGAGGAGACGGGCGAACCCCTTTTTGCCAACCCAAGAAATGCAGCCGCAGGTTCGGTCCGGCAACTCGATTCGAAGGTCACGGCCAGCCGTCCACTCGAAATCTACTGCTATGGAGTTGGCGAGGTCAGAGGCCGGACATTTAAGACCCATTGGGAAATCCTCCAGACCTTTCCCAAGTGGGGACTGAGGACCAATCCTCATATCCGGAGATGCCAAAACATCGACGAGGTGCTCGAATATTATCGCGAGATGAACGAGAAGAGGGAAAGACTTCCTTATGAGATCGATGGGATCGTGATCAAGGTCGACCGTATCGATCTCCAGATGCGACTGGGAGAAATTGCCAGGAGCCCCCGCTGGGCACTGGCCTTCAAATTTAAACCCAAGCAGGAGACCACAAGGATCCTAAAGATCATTCCACAGGTGGGAAGGACAGGGGCGATTACACCCGTGGCGGTGATGGAGCCCGTCAAAGTGGGAGGTGTGGAGGTCAGTCGGGCCACGCTCCATAATCAGGATGAGATCGACAGACTCGACGTGAGGATCGGTGATACCGTCATTATCCAGAGAGCAGGAGATGTGATCCCAGAGGTCGTCCAGGTGATCACTTCCAAACGAACCGGGAAAGAAAAAAGGTTCGAGATGCCGTCCAAATGTCCTGTCTGCAATGCGGACGTGATTAAAGAAGAGGCCATCCATCGATGCATCGGCCTCGACTGCCCTGCCCAGTTGAAAGGCCGGATCAAACACTTCGCATCCAAACGGGCAATGGATATCGAAGGCCTTGGGGTGAAATTGATCGATCAACTGGTTGATAAAGGGTTGGTCAAAGATGTGGCTGACATCTACTACCTCAAAAAGGACCACCTCATCGCCTTGGAGCGGATGGCGGACAAATCGGCGCAGAACATCATCGATGCTATTGAGGCGAGCAAAACGAAACCCCTGTCAAAATTTCTCTTCGCCCTGGGCATCCGCCACGTCGGCGAGACCACGGCGGAGGACCTGGCTCGCCATTTCCCGCGCCTGGACGATTTCTTCCGCCTCTCAGAAGAAGACCTGATGCAGGTCGAAGGCATAGGTCCTGAGGTCGCAGCCAGCGTCCATCAATTTTTCAGGGATAAGAAGAACAAGGAGTCGATCGAGCGATTGAAAAAGGCCGGGGTGAAGGTGATTGAACCCAAGCCGAGAGAGAAAGGTAAGCTGGCAGGAAAGACCTTTGTCTTCACCGGAGCCCTCCAATCCTTTGGAAGGGATGAGGCACGGAACCTGGTCGAATCCCTCGGAGGCTTAACCGCCTCCAGCGTCTCGAAGAAGGTGGACTATGTGGTCGTCGGCCAGGATCCTGGCTCCAAACTTGATAAGGCCAAAGAGTTAGGCATCAAGATTTTGAGCGAAGAAGAATTCAAAAAGATGATCAGCTAAAAGGAGTTTCTTCTTTCAGATATGATGAAGAGTGCTCTTTTCACTCTTCTTCCGGAAGCTTTCTGCTTCCAAAAAATTTAAAAAAGGAGTATATTACAATTTATAATGCGTAAACTCACGGTTGACCTTCTAAAGGCTGAGGCTAAGGCTTTCGCCGAAAAGGAATCGCGACACAAAGAAGAGTTGCTTTACGGTGTTACGGATGGCAAAGCGGTTGGCACTTATTTGGAACATAAATTTCAAAAAGTGCTACAGAGGAAGTATGAGTATATACGGGGTTCTTCAGCAAAAGGCATAGATTTCCCACAACTCGGCGTCGACGTAAAAGTGACAAGCATCCGGCAGCCACAGTCGTCTTGCCCCTTCAAATCAGCACGCCAGAAGATATACGGACTCGGTTATTCTCTGCTGATATTCGTCTATGACAAGAAAGACGACCGAAATACACGTACCGCCACCTTGGACATCAAACACGTCATCTTTGTTGAGAGCAGTCAGACTGGGGACTTTCAGACTACAACAGGTATCCTGAAGATCCTGGATAATAAGGCTAATCTGGATGACTTGATCGCATTTATGACGGAACGATTTCTTCCTGTGGACGATATTCAGGCCCGTAGATTGGCGGAAGAAATCCTAAGGACTCGACCACAAGTGGGTTATCTGACAATTTCAAATGCACTTCAGTGGCGACTTCAGTACTCCCGAGTGATCGCAGAGGCAGGCAAAGTCGAGGGAGTGCAGCGCATAGTGTGAGGATGGCAAAGGTAAAGAACAAAATCGAGTACGGTGATTTCCAGACACCACGTGATCTGGCGGATTCCATTGTGGCCTTCCTCCGGGACGCGGGCATCTCCCCATCCATTATTGTTGAACCGACATGTGGCCAAGGCAACTTTGTCTCGGCGGCGATCGAGGGTTTTCCCAGTGTCCAACAAGTGTTCGCATACGACATCAACGCAGATTACATCTCCGCTTTGCAGAAGACGATTGGAAATGTGAAAGGCGTTTATTACCAAGTGGCTCAACAGGACTTTTTCACCTTCAACTGGAGGGAATTCTTCTCAGCCTTTCGGGGGGAAATCCTTGTCATCGGAAATCCGCCGTGGGTGACAAACGCCGCCCTTGGGGCGCTTGGAAGCGACAATCTTCCTAAAAAAATAAACTTTCAAAACTGCTCCGGGTTTTCGGCCAAGACGGGCAAGGCCAACTTCGACATTTCAGAATGGATGTTGATCAAACTCCTCGAATCCCTTGATGGTCAACGCGCTTGTATTGCCATGCTCTGCAAGACAGCCACAGCACGGAAGGTGCTGCGGCATGGATGGATCAACCGCTTCAAGATCGGTCAGGCAACCATCCATCTGATTGATGCAGCCGTGCATTTCGGCGTTTCAGTTGACGCATGTCTGCTCATTCTTCATACGGGCAGCCCCGACCTATCGCCCACAGCGGGAGTTTACTCAGATCTGAGTTTCAAACATAAAATAACGACCTTTGGTCTTATGGGCAGGGAACTCGTAGCGGACATTGACGAATACAAAAGTCTGAGAGACCTCGACGGACTTGCCTATTATACCTGGCGATCCGGTGTGAAGCATGATGCGGCATCCGTGATGGAGTTCAAAAAGGAGGGCTCCTTTTTTGTGAATAAAGTCGGTGAACGTGTCGAACTTGAACAGACCTATATGTATCCTTTGCTGAAGTCATCCGACCTTGCCAATGGCAGGCTCACGCCGCAACGCTATCTTCTTGTTACTCAGCGAACACCTGGCGATGACACAAAGGCCATCTCAATAACCGCTCCGAAGACATGGTCCTATCTGCTGCGCCACGCAGATGTTCTTGATCGGCGCCAGAGCATCATCTATCAGAAGCGACCAAGGTTCTCAGTATTCGGTGTCGGCGATTACACCTTTTCCCCGTGGAAGGTCGCGATCTCTGGACTTTATAAGAACTGTCGTTTTGAGGTAATTGGTAAGTATCAAAACAAGCCCATCGTTTTAGATGACACATGCTACTTCATCCCCTGTAGTTCTGAACACGAGGCATCCTTTGCATGCCTCCTATTGAATTCCGACCTTGCCAAACGGTTTCTCCATGCGCTCGTGTTCTTTGATGCAAAGAGGCCGGTTACTATTGATGTTCTTAATCGAATCGACCTGAAACGAGTTGCGGACAGACTCGGTTTGGAAAGTGAAGCGCGCAAGTATTTCCCTGACGCTGCCTTTTTTGAGGGACGTCAAGGTCTCCTTGTCTTTGAGAAACAAGAGAAATATCGAATAAAGGCATCCGGTGGACGTCGAGTCCCACGCGGCCGGTGACACTTAGCGTTTTGTACCTTTTAAATGTATGAGGAGTCTATATTCCATATAATGATAAAATCGCAGAAAACATCCATGAAGAGCGCATACGTCGATTTTTCCGTCCTAAATCTTTTAGCCACAGAACCTCCAGACTCAAAAATAAAAACCGATTATCTGGCTATGAATAAGATATGGGAGCTTTACAATTCACACCAGATAAGACTCGTAACGTGCGGGGCGGACACGAGAATGGAGATTATTAACTGGCTTGAAACACTAGGATGTTATGTGACAAATACAGGGATGATTAAAGAGTGTCTTGACGATTTTGAGAAATGGGATCAAGCAGACACGGGGCAAATACAGAAGTGTAGGAACGTTCTTGAATATCATGAAGCGATAGAGTCATTGGACTTGCTTTTTGAAGAGTATGCCGGTGACTACGGGGCAGGTAATGGCCCTGCAGGAATTTCTCCAGGGGATCGTAGACTGTTATCCCTTATCCGCTATAAAATTTTGAGTTTTAAAAAAACGGATAGCTACTTTGAATGCCTTTCAGAGGATGGTCAGGACATAATTTCCCACTGTCTGCTGAATTTAAATGGGTGGTATGGTCCAGACAATTGGGATGTAGACTTCAGACGTATTGATTATAAATTAAACGGAAAAATCTTAGTATCAGCTTTGGAGAAACACGGGATCAATACGTCGTTTGCAGGAAAGGAAGGTGCAAAAAACCGACGCCTTTTCGGGATACTCAACAGGGCCGTTGCACTCGCAAGAAGGTTTTACCGAGAGCTGCCGCTCAAACAACAAGACGTGAGTGGGTTAATGCAGGAAGTGGCGAAAAGGTACGATTATCACCACGCGGAGAGGGATGCCCGTCATATTTTTCATGCGATTAGATATGGCATACCTTTTTTTGTGACCACTGACGGTCGACTTATACGTGGCTACAATCAAAGAAAACACTTGCTCTTAAATAACCCAGAATATCAGTCAATAAACTTGGTCTTACTTACCCCGAAGGAATTAATGCAGCAAGGACGACACGTTGGGGAAGAGTAGAGGGGCTTAAGCTTGGAATTGGAGGTTGGGGGCTGATTTGATTATTGACTTTTTGATAAGACTTTCGATGACATTCCGGGCAGACCAGTAATTCAAGCCCCCATAGCTCAAGGGTTACGGTTTCTCATGCCTTTCAGCTTGACATCCGAGTGCTTTTTTCATATCTTCAGCCCATCCTCAAAGGAACTCTTCTGAAAATCGGAGTGGGGAAATCGTGGAGATCCGTGGACTTTCGGCACTGGTGACAGGCGCATCTGGTTTTATCGGGGGTAGGCTCGCAGAACGGCTTGCGACAGAAGAGGGAGTGCGCGTGCGCGCCATGGTCCGGAACGAAAGGAAAGCAGAGCCACTGCGCAAGCTCCAACTTGAAATCGTCAGGGCAGATCTCCTGGACTTATCCTCATTGCGTGAGGCTGTCGCTGGATGTGAGCTCGTATTTCACTGTGCTGCCCTGGTCCGGGAGACCGGAGACAAGGATGAATTCTTTCGGACCAATGTAAAAGGCACGGAGAACATCCTGAAGGCTTCGGTCGATGCCGGAGTCAAAAGATTTGTCCACTTCAGCAGCGTTGCCGTGTATGGAATGAACCCGCCGGACAGAGCGGATGAAACCACTCCCTTTCAACCTTGCGGAAATCTCTATTGTGACACAAAGATTGGTGCGGAGAAGGCCGTGTGGGCGGCTTATCAGGAGGCAGGGCTTCCGGTGGTGGTGATTCGACCTGCCAATGTCTACGGCCCGCGCTCCAATCCATGGACCATTCGCCCCATCAAACTGATCCGTTCAGGCCAGATGATGTTGATCAACGGAGGAACTGGTCTCTGCAACTGCGTTTATATCGATAACCTTCTCGATGCAACGCTCGCGGCAGCGAAACACGACCAGTCCGTGGGGCAGGTCTATTTGATCAGTGATGGGGTCGCCATGATGTGGAAGGAATTCTTCGGATACTATGCCCAGATGGCCGGAAGGTCAGAAATTAGATCTGTCCCACAGTGGCTGGCAAAAATGATTGCCTTAGGAATGGAAATAAGCTCAAAATTCACTGGCAGGCCACCGAAAATCACGCGGGAAGCGGTCAGCTATCTGACTCGTCAATCCTATTTCAGCATTGAAAAGGCCAGGCGTGAGCTGGGTTACCAACCGCGATTCTCGTTGGAACAGGGTATGAAGCTGACCGAGCAGTGGCTGAGAGAATCGGGATATCTTCCCCGGAGTCAGAAGAGTGTGAGAAGTGTTCCTTGAGATTATTTATTGTCTGATTGACAAATCAAAGATTTGCTGATAAAGGTTTTTACAGATACCTCATCTGAGCGGTTCAGCCCGCAGAAGGAGAGCAACATCCCAGCTCTCCCCAAAAATTGTGAGAATCGCTCAATACGGGTGATAATTGGTATTCCAAAAAGTGAGATGGCTTTGTTGAGCGGAAGGATGAAAAACAGCCTGACGAGGTTGACCCTGGGAAGCGCTCTTCTACCACGCTTCCAAAGACGGGGGCTGTCGCAGCCGAACGGGTTGACCCAAATCGCCCTAACCATCATTCTTCTTCTCTTATTCTCCTATGCCTTTGCCCAGCAGGAACAGGGTCAATCGCAGGACGCTAAGTTCTACAACGATCGGGGAATGGCCTACCGGGATAAGGGCCGATACGATCTGGCGATCTCCGATTTCAATAAGGCAATTGAGATCGACCCTGAGTATGCCTATGCCTACGTTAATCGGGGAATGGCCTACAGAGATAAGGGGCAGTACGATTTAGCCATTTCCGATTACAACACCGCGATTAAAATAGACCCAACCTATGTCTTTGCCTACCACAATCGAGGGATTGTCTACAAGGACAAAGGTCAATATGATCAGGCGATCTCCGATTTCAACAAGGCCCTCGAGCTAAACCCCAGGTATGCCTTTGCTTACAATAACCGGGGGATCATCTACTTAGAAAAAGGCCGGTATGATCGCGCAATTCAGGACTTCAGCAAGGCGATCGAGATCAGCCCGAGATTCTCCTATCCCTATAACAATCGAGGAAGAGCTCACTTAGAAAAAGGCTTATATGATCTTGCCATCTCCGATCTCAATAAGGCCCTCGAGATAAACCCGAGGTACTTTGAGGCCTACCACAACCGGGGAATGGCCTATGGACGTAAAGGTCAATACGATCAGGCCATCTCCGATTTTAGCAAGGTCCTTGAGATGAAGCCCAGGTTTGCCGAGGCCTACCACAACCGGGGAAATGCCTACCTGGAAAAAGGCCAGTACGATCAGGCGATCTCCGATTTCAATAAGGCCCTTGAGATAAACCCAAAGTTCGCTGTGGCCTATTACAATCGGGGAATCGCTTGCCTGGAAAAAGGCGAACCCGATCAGGCGATCTTTGATTTCAATAAGGTGATGGAGTTAAATCCAAGGTTTGCGGAGGCTTACAATAATCGAGGAATGGCCTATCGGCGTAAAGGCCAACCTGATCAGGCGATCTCCGACTACAGCAAGGCGATTGAAATAAGCCCAGGGTTTGCCGAGGCCTTCAACAACCGGGGAAATGCCTACCTGGAAAAAGGCCAGTACGATCAGGCGATCTCCGACTACAGCAAGGCCCTTGAGATAAACCCAAAGTACGCTGAAGCGCTTGGCAATCGGGCAAAGGCTTATTCCTTAAAAAGAGAATATGACAGGGCCTGGCAGGATATTCAGAAAGCACAGGATTTAGGCTACAAAATCCCTTCGAAGTTTCTGGACGACCTCCGTAAGGCCTCGGGAAAACCGAATTAGGGGTTGATTCAGCGCACCCGCCCTCTCGAAAGAGAGGCGAAGATGCCCACCAGACGGAGACCCGCGAAGATCGTAAATCCCACCCTCACGCTTTTTACAAAGAGGACGTAATGCGAAGGGGTGATCTGGACTCGACCGATGTACAGGGAAAAGAGCAACATCACCATGCCCATGCTGAACATCATTCCAGTTGCGCGCATCGTTCCCAGTATCCCTGAAGCGACTCCGTAGAACCTCCTTTCAACCGAACCCATCACCGCATTCGTATTGGGAGAGGAAAAGAGGGCGAACCCAAATCCGATAAGAACCAGACTGGCCACGATGAAGGAAGTGGCCGTCTCCCCATCGAGGAAAATAAAGAGAGAAAGCCCTATGGCGGTTAATGCCATTCCAGTGGAGGCCACGATTCTTGGTTCGATTCGGTCTGAGAGCCTGCCCGCGAGCGGAGAAAAAGCCGCCTGCACGATCGGCTGGGAGACCATGATCATGCCTGCATCCTGAGGGCTGAGGCCCTTGATCAATTGTAGGTAAAGGCTTAAAAGAAAACTGACAGCAAACGTAGCACTATAATTGATCAGTGCGGCCAGGTTAGATAAGGCAAAAACCCTGTTCTTTCTGAGGAGGTTCATATCGAAGACAGGGTTTCTTAACCGGATCTCCAACTTGATGAAGGCCCAGGTCCCTGCGACACTTAGTAAAATAAGGAAGGCTCCCCAGATTCCAGGAAGCAGGGAAAACCCGTAGATCATCGTCCCGAGGACGAAACCGTAAAGGATCGATCCCGCAAGATCGAACCTCTCTCCTCTTGCCTCAGCCCACTCTCCTCTCAATTTCCAAAATGTAAAAAAGACGACGAGGAGCCCGAAGGGAAGGTTGAAGAGAAAGATCGTTCTCCACCCGAAATGATGGATCAAGAATCCTCCTAAGATAGGCCCACAGGAAAGCCCTGAGTAGACCGCTGCCACGTTTATTCCAAGGACCTTCCCCCTCTCCCCGCCCGGAAACACAGATGTCAGAATGGCCACCCCCGTGCTGAAGGTCATCGAAGCTCCGATCCCCTGAAGGGTCCTGAAAAGAATCAAGGAGAAGGCCGATGGCGAGGTAGCTGACAAGAAGGAAGAAAAGGTATAGATGATGAACCCGTAAAGGAAGACCCTCTTTCTTCCATAAATGTCACCTATCCTGCCGGATGGGACAAGAAAGATGGCAACCGTCAGAAGATAGGAGGTCGTCACCCAGCTCAATAGAATGGCATTCATCCCGAATTCTTTCCCAATGGCCGGAAGGGCGATGTTGATGGAGGAGCCCATGAAGGGGATCAGGAAGGAACCTAACGTGGTCACGATTAACGCGGAGGTTCTGTTGGAACGATGATCAGCATCCATTTTGATTATTCCCTAATGTTAGCATTCAACATCCCTGCCCACCACAGGCAGGAATGACACTTTTAGAGGCAGCCTCGAATATTATAAAACCGAAAAAGAGAAAATACCTTATTTTTTCGAGGTGACGAAAAAGTTTAACAGGGGGTTGACGGGAAGTAAAGATTTCGATAAAAGTTTACTGGAGGAGGCCGACCTGTGTCGAAGAAGGTCGTGATCGATTGTGACGTGGGCGTGGATGATGCCCTTGCCCTGATCCTCGCCTTTCATTCGCCCGAGTTAGAGGTGAAGGCGGTTACAGGAGTCAATGGCAATGTTCCTCTGCAGCAAGTATTTGAGAACATCCAGAAGGTCCTCTCCCTGATCCAACCCCAGGATAAGCCGCTCATAGCCAAGGGGGCTGACCGGCCATTGAAAGGAAAGACCATCTATGCCCATTCTGTTCACGGAAGGGATGGCCTGGGAGGAGCAAACATAGAACGAAACGATGGAGAACGATTTTGGCAGATCTATTCTGGTCTTGCCGATCAACTCATTCAAGAGATGGCGCGTCAATATCCGGATGAGTTGACTTTAATTGCCACAGGCCCGCTTACCAATTTGGCGCTGGCACTCCAGAGAGATCCAGAAGGGATGAGGAAGCTGAATGAAGTAATCCTCATGGGAGGTGCGGTCCGGACCAAAGGAAACATCACTCACCTGGCCGAATTCAATCTCTACTCCGATCCCATTGCTGCCAAATTGGTCTTCGAATCAGGGCTCCCCATAACCGTTGTCCCTCTCGACGTCACCCATCAGGTATCTCTCACATCTCCGTTGATAGAAGAGCAAGTGAAACCGATTCAAAATCGTTTTTCGAGGTTTCTTATCGAGGCGATCGGATACGATTTTACCACTCATCGATTCCGAGAAAAAGAAAGGATCTACCTCCACGACCCCCTCGCCGTGGGTGTGGCGATCCAACCCGATCTGGTGAGAAAAGAGAGAACATCCCTCGACGTGATCGTTCAAGAAGGTGAGTGCTACGGCCAGATCCGGGAAGTGGAAGAAGGACCAAAGATAGAAGTCTGTTTCGGCGTAGAGGCAAGTAGGTTCTTGGACCTCTTTTTTGCAAGATTAAAATAATTCTACAGACACTTTTCATTGTTCATCGTTCATCGTCAGTAGGATGCCTTCACCTAAGAATGACACATGAAAGTGTGAATCCAAAATATGAACAAAAAAATATTAGTCCTCGGCAGCTCAAATATCGATCTCATTCTGAGAATTCCCCGTTTCCATCACCCCGGGGAAACGATCATGGCTGAAGACCTGGTGGCTGTATTTGGCGGCAAAGGGGCCAATCAGGCGATTGCATCGAAGCGGCTGGGAGGAAGGGTGATCTTTCTTACAAAACTGGGAAATGACCATTACGGAGAATCCTATCGCCGCTATCTGATCGAAAATGGACTCCCTGCAAGGGGTCTGCTGAGAGATCGAAAACTTCCAACAGGCATCGCATTGATCGAATTGAATCCCGATGGCGAGAATCGAATCATCGTCTCCCCTGGAGCAAACGGCTCGCTTTCTGTAAAAGATGTGCAAGAGGCCTCCGGTCTCTGGGAAACTGCTGGCGTCTTTATATCTCAACTGGAGGTTCCAATTTCGGTGGTGAGGATGGGGTTGAAGATGGCAAAAAAACATGGGGCCTTGACCTTGCTCAACCCATCTCCGCCCGTTCCCCTTTCGTCCGAAATCCTCTCTCTGATTGACTATCTCGTGCCCAATGAATTGGAGGCCCAGACCCTGACCGGTCTAAAATTTGAGGGGGAGAAAGACCTTCCTAAGATTGCTCGAAGGTTGCTCAGCCGGGGTACAAAAAATGTGGTGATCACCTTAGGCCCCAAAGGCCTCTATTTCAGAAGTCGAGAAGAAGAGATCAGGATGAGGGCCTTCCGCGTGAATGCGGTGGATACCACAGCCGCAGGCGATGCCTTTATGGGAGGCCTCGCCTGTACTCTTTCAGAGGGCAGGCCCATTCCGGAGGCTCTAAAATTTGCCAATGGAGCGGGCGCCCTTGCAACAACCAAACTGGGCGCCCAGCCTTCGCTGCCATCAAAAAAAGAGCTTGAGAAATTTCTCCATAAAATGGTATAAACCAAAATCCGCTGTTTGATAAACGCCGTTAAAAATGGAGAGGCGTGATTCTGAATGGGAGAATAGGCCCCGAGCTCCATGGATGAGAACATCCAAGAAAGGAGTTACCCATGAATGAAGTGCTCAATGCGATCAAAAATCGGAGGACGATCCGAAGATTCAAACCAGATCCGGTCGATGACGATAGAATCAGGATGATTCTCGAGGCGGGAAGATGGGCCCCGTCGTTCAGCAACCTTCAACCCTGGAAATTCATCATCGTCAGGGATCAAAACTTAAAGAATGAATTGGACAAAGCCTCCAGGGAATGTGTTCTTCACCTCGGGATCAATGAGGCACCCGTGGTCATCCTGGTCTGTGTGGATCGAAGGATCGACCCCCTTCACGGGATCGAGGCCGGAGCTGCGGCCGCACAGAATATGGCCTTAGCCGGGCACAGTCTCGGTCTGGGGGTGGGTTGGATCGGCGTCTGGGGAACCGCGGCTGAAATCGCAATCCAAAAGCTCCTTCAGCTCCCTGACACCACCCGAGTGGTCTCCCTCCTCCCCGTTGGCCACGCGGATGAGTCTCCACAGAGCAGCCGAAAATCTCTCGACGATCTCATTCAATTTCGATAAGAATCCGGAACCTAAATTGGGCGATTAACATAGGCTCCATGGAGAGCAGGCCTGCCTTGCCGCAGGCAGGGATGCTGAAAAGGCTTTTAGAGCGATCATTTTTTAATTAGGTGAAATATTCGAACCCTATGAAGAGCTATCCAATCCCTTGCGGGAAGAAGACGATAAACCTGAAGATCCCCCGGGGTGTCCCTGTCGAATGGGTGGAGTCTCGAAAGATGGCTCCGATTCCTGACGTGAGAGCCGCGGTTAAGGAAGCCATCGCCCGTCCTATCGGAAGGCCTCGTCTCCGGGATCTGGTGAAACCCGGGCAGACCGTGGCGATCGTCGTCACAGACATCACCCGAAAGCTCCCGGAGGAGATCATCCTTCCCCTTCTCCTCGAGGAACTGATTTCAAGCGGCATTAAGAAGAAGGACGTGACAGCCGTCGTAGCCACAGGGACGCACCGACCCAACACCCCGGAAGAGCTGAGAGAGAAATTTGGTCCTGTGGTCGATGAGATCGCCTTCATCAACCACGATCCACGCAATCGAGAAGGCCTGATCGACCTGGGGAAGACGCAGGGAGGGATCCCGCTCGTTTTCAATCGGGCGGTGGTCCAGGCCGATATTCGAATCTCGACAGGCGTGATCGAAACCCATCTCTTTGCCGGTTATAGCGGTGGTGTCAAAAGCATTGCGGTCGGGGTGGCGGGTGAAGAGACCATTGGAGCAACCCACAACTATGAGATGCTACAGCAGACAAGGCTTGGCGTGATCGAGGGGAATGAGTTTCGGAGATTTCTAACTGAAGCGACCCAGGCCTTAGGGCTCCACTTTATCGTCAATGTGGTTCAGACCGGTAAGAAGGAAGTGGTGAAGGTGGTTGCCGGAGATCCCGTGAAGGCATTTCACGAAGGGGTGAAGGTGGCGAGGGATCTCTACGAGGTGGGGATCGATCGGCCCGGAGAGATTGTGGTGAGCGGCGTGAGCTATCCAAAGAGCCGGGACCTCTACCAGGCAACCCGTGCAGCCAACGTGGTTGCTTTTGGCCCCAGGCCTGTGGTAGCAAAGGGAGGAGCGATTCTCATCCCAGCCCCTTGCGAGGATGGATGTGGCCATCCAGGGTATTGTGACATCATGAGAAGAGCCGAAGACATCGATCAGGTGATCGCCATCTCTCGAGAGGAAGGATTTGCGCCCGGTGAACAGAAGGCGCTGATCTTGGCATGGATTCTGAGACAGGCGAGGATTGTGATGACCGACTGTTCCCTTCCAGAGGAGACACTGAAGGGGCTTCATCTTGAATCAGCTCCAACCTTGCAGGAGGCATTCGATCGGGAGTTAAAGAAGAACCCAAAGGCAAGAGTCGTCCTCATCCCGGATGGACTCTTAACCCTGCCTGTTCTCAAATTGCACGGAGCATAGTCGAAAACGTAAAGAAATTGAACGCGATCCGCTTAGCATTCTCAGAAGGAGGGAAAAAAATGGATTTTCAACCAAGAGGGATCATTCCTGCGATGGTGACACCGGTCACGCCGGATGGAAAGATCCATGTCGGAGCCTTACGAAAGCTCACCAATTACCTGATCGATGGAGGGGTTCACGGACTCTTCCCTGTGAGCACTCAGGGAGAATTCTATGCCCTGACCTTTGAAGAGAAGAAGAAGGTGATGGAGGTTGTCATTGAAGAGACAGGAGGCCGGGTCCCGGTCTATGCAGGCACAGGCGCGGTGACCACCCGGGAAGCCATCTCCCTGACAAAGATGGCCGAGGCCATCGGAGTCAACGCAGTCTCTGTCATCACACCCTACTTCATCAAGCCGAGCGAGGGAGAGCTCCTCGAACATTATACCTCGATCGCGAAGTCCACAAGGCTACCGGTCCTCCTCTATAACAATCCTGGACGGACAGGGATCAATCTCTCTCCGGAATTCGTTGCCCGTGCGTCAAAGGTGGAGAACATCGTCGGCATCAAAGACTCCTCCGGAGACCTGACGCTCACAGCAGAATACATTCGGAGGACGGACGAGAAGTTCTCCGTCCTTGCTGGCAGGGATACGCTCATCTACGGGACCCTCTGCTACGGAGGAAAAGGCGCCATCGCTGCAACAGGCAATGTGGCCCCTAAGCTGATCGTTGAGATTTACGAGGCCTTTCAGGCCGGAGACCTGAAGCGAGCGCTCGATGCCCAGTTTCGTCTGGCTCCGCTTCGTCTGGCCTTTGACCTCGGGACCTTTCCGGTTGTGATTAAAGAGGCCCTTAATCTGATCGGGATCGAGGCCGGAGTGGGAATACCGCCGGTCGGAGGAATCAGTCCCAAGGCCAAAGAGGAACTGAAAGAAATTTTGAAAAATATGGGACTGTTGAAATAATTAAATCCGAAGCACGAAATTCGAATTTCTAAACAAATTCCAATGACCGAAATATAAAACTTAACGGCATTGATTGTTTGGAATTTGGACATTGATGAATTCGTAAAAAGTCATTCCCCTGGATTTTGAGTCCGTTTCGGATTTCGATATTCGAATTTCGTATTTTCAGTTTCGGAGGTCAATATGGTTTGGGCAGGTTTGAGAAGGAGGGTGCTGGCAGGAGAGTCCGTCTATGGAACGATGATCCGGCAGGCCAGGGATCCAGGAGCTCCGGCTGTCTTTGCCGCTGCGGGATATGACTTCGTCCTGATCGACATGGAGCATGGACCCTATAACATGGAGACCGTGGCAGATCTGATCAGAGGGGCTAAATCTGTTGGCATTGCACCCCTCATCCGAGTCCCTCGGCTGGAGACATTCTTCATCTCAAGGGTGCTCGATGCGGGTGCGGAAGGGATCATGGTCCCGATGACCTCCACGAGACAGGACGCGGAGACGATCGTCCGTTACAGCAAATATACGCCTTTGGGACAGCGTGGGTATGGCGCTCAGTCAGGACAGACAGATTACAAACCACCGAAGGCGGCTCAGTTCATGAAAGAGGCCAATGAGCATACGCTCATCATCGCCCAGATCGAGACCAGAGAGGCGATCGAAAACATCGATGCCATTCTCGATGTCGAAGGCATTGATGTGGGCCTGATCGGCCCGAACGATCTCTCCATCTCCCTGGGAATCCCTGACCAGATGAGCTCAGAGATATTGCTCAAAGCCATTGAAAAGGTGGTTCAATCTGCAAAGGCAAAAGGCAAGGCCTCGGGGATTCACATCGCAAATATCGAGGCCATCAAGAGGTGGCGGGCAAAGGGGATGACCGTTTTGGCCTATTCGTCGGATCTCGGGTTTATGTACAATGCCTCCAAGTCGAGCCTCGAAGAGCTGAAACGACCCTGATCATTGAATATTCAGAAGGTAAGCGGGATTGTCCTGAACCATTCTCTTCAGGTCTTCTTTTGGAATCCCTTTCTCAAGAAGGACCCTCAGAAACATCCTCAAACCCTCCCAGGGAGGAGGGTTATGGAGCTGACCTAAGTCGGTTGATAAGACCGTCCTCTCAGGACCAACGGCTTTGATCATCTCAACGATCCCATCGATCCCTGCCTTTGTGGGCCACATCGGAAACATAAAGATGGCTGGATGTTCGATGAAGGCCCCCGTTCTGCTGAGTTCTTTCTGATCCTCAATCGTACCGTTGACGATAAACTCAGGGTGGTTCACATAAAGGCGCTTCACCCCCCTCTCCCTGGCTGTCTTCACCAGCAACTTCACCTCTGAGATGGAGAGGTGCCCGGTCGCCAATATGAGATCGTTCTCTGCAATGAGATCGATCACTTCGTAGACTTCGGAGAGGAGGTGACCTTTCTCATCCACAATTCGAACCGGTCTTTCCGCCAACCTGCCCTTTCCCTCTTGTTTCATGGGGCCGAATTCCGGACCGCCCATCTGATCGAGGTGGTTCTTTGCTGAGAGAGTGGGAAACCAGACGATCTTTGCACCCAACCGAGCGGCGGCATCAACGGCAAAGGGATTGATCCCTCCCACTGCATTGTTCAACGCCACTCCTCCAAAGAGATCGATGCCGCTTACCAGCTTTCTTACAAAATAGACCCTATCCGAGGTGAATCCATGGTGTTCCTTCAA
The DNA here is from genome assembly GCA_013388635.1 of Syntrophaceae bacterium. Classification (GTDB taxonomy): domain Bacteria; phylum Desulfobacterota; class BSN033; order BSN033; family UBA1163; genus JACAEX01. The sequence continues at coordinate 45,902 of JACAEX010000041.1, forward strand.
AATCAGGGCCCTCATGCCCATAGCCCTCGCAGCCTCTGCTGCCTCCACATGGTCGACCAGTCTCGGAAAGAGGCTCGGGCTGGAGTGGACATGCATATCAATGGCACCCTGCATCAGTTCCAGGTCTTCCCGCATCCTTCTTCTCCTCTCTCAGCTCTTGATTCCCATTCCAGCAGCAGCGAGGACGATCAGCTCCGTCAAGCCCAGCCCCCTCTCCCAGGCGCGATTGTAGAACTGTCTGTAACAGAGGGGGCAACAGGTGATGAGCGTCTCCGCACCTGTTTCGACGGCCTCTTGAACACGGTCCTTTGCAATCTTTATGCTCAACTTCGGATAGACTAAATTGACCACCCCTCCTCCGCCGCAACACCAGGCGTGTTCTCGATTTCTTCTCATCTCCACCAGCTCAATTCCTGGTATCCTTCTGAGGATCTCCCTCGGAGGTTCGAAGATCCCTGCCTCCCTTCCCAATCGGCAGGGGTCGTGGTAGGTCACTCTCTTCTTGATCTGCTCTTGAAAAGAGAGCTTTCCTTCGTTCAAAAGGCGGAGAAGGAGCTCCGTGATATGAATCACCTTAAAAGGTTGCTTTCCTAAGATCTCTGGATAGTGGTGGTGGAAGGCATTGTAACAATCCGGGCAGGAGGTCAGGATCGTCTTCACCCCTGCCTCTTCAAACATCCTTCCGTTCTCCTCCATCAGTGCCTTGGCAGAGCAAGACCTTCCATTCCAGATTTGTGGGATGCCGCAGCAGACCTCTTCCTCACCCAGATAGGCCACCTCGATCCCTGCCTTCTTCAAAATCTTGACCAGGGATCGAGCAATCTCTGGCCGGTCGTACGAAGTGGCACATCCTGGAAAGTAGAGAAGCTCCCCTCGCCTTGGCAAGCTGAGGCCCTCTGTCCACTGATTTCTCATCTTCTTGCCAAATCCGTAGGGATTCCCGTAGGCCTCGATATTGGAATCGATCTCGTCGAGGGCCTTCATTTTTCGAAGACCCTCTTGGTCGATCTCCCTCCTTTGACCACGAACGACTGAGGGCGTATCCACCTGGGTTGGGCAATGGGCCTTACAGTTATAACAACCAAGGCAGGTGTAGATCCTCTCCACCAGAGAATCTGAATATTCGATCCTTCCTTCAAGCAGTGCCCTGGCCACACCGATTCGGCCCCTCGCATAGGTCGTTTCAAATCCCAACTCCTCCCGGATGGGACAGATTCGGTAGGCACCTCCTAACACCAACTCCCTGCAAAACCCGCAACGAAAGCAGTGGTAGATCTCCTCTTTATAACGTTCCAGTTCGAAATGTCCTCTCTTCATAATAACCCCGGATTGAGAATCCCATCAGGATCGAGTGCCTTCTTGATCTTTTCGTAGGCCTGATAGTAATTCCCGATCTTTCCTTTCCAGTATGGACTTAAATGGCCGATCCAATAGGGGCTGACCCCAAGGCCAAACATCAGCTCGCTGAGCTCCCAAACGTAGTCAATGATCTTCTGCCACGCTTCTGAATTCGATTCATTACAGAAGAGGGCAACCGGGATGTTCATGGCATTCGTCTTCAAAAGACCTCCCAGGCTCCACCTGATCCCGAGTCGCTCGACCTCTGCCTTTCTTGAAGCAAAGTAGTCAAGGATGGGAGTAGCCATTTCAGGGTACCTTTTGATCGGAATAAATCCCGCCACTTCGAGCCAACCAGGCCCTGCCTTTCCAAAGGCCTCTGCACGAGTGGTGAACCGTCCCTGATAGTAGCTCTTTCCAAACTCAGGGATCTCCTTGCCCTTTGCACGTCTCATCAGATCGAGGCCCAACCGGCCCTGTTCCTGAACCTCTGCCTTCGTTCCTTTAAGCATGAAGACGAGTCCCGCCCTCCCGGCTATCTCTTCGGGAACCGGATGGACGAAGATCCGGGTGTCATAAGGAATCCTATATGTTGCAAGGCCATGGAGCGCCTCAATGGCATCGTCCAGGCTTGAAAATGAGAAGGCAAAATAGTCCTCTGCCTCGTGAAGCGGATAGATCTTTAATGAAACTTCGGTGATGACCCCCAGTGTCCCATGCGAACCGATGAAGAGGCCGGCCATATCGATCCCATTGCAATCTCTGTCGACCATGAGATTGCCCGGGTTGGCTCCTGTCCCTGTTCTGATCATCTCGCCATCCGGCAGGATAACCTCCAGACCGAGGATCTGAGAACCGAGGCCTCCATACCGAGCTGCGCCCATGCATATGGCAGCCACTGCAATGGCGCCTCCGACCGTAGCCGAGGGCGCTGACCAGGGACCTTCCAGACCCAATTCCCAGCCCTTCCCCTGGAGGTATTCGATCACCTCGGTCCACGTAATCCCCGCTTCGACCAAGATCGACATCGTATCCTCATTCAGACTCAGAATTCTCCTCATCCGCGTGAGATCGACCATGATCGAAGAGTCAACCAAAGGGATGGGAGCACCGCACATGCTCGAACCAGCCCCTCGCACCGTAACAGGCCTCTTCTCCCTTCTGACCAAACTGAAGAGTCGCTGGATCTGCTCCTTTGAGTTCGGTATGACAACATAATCCGGCAATTTAGCTGGCAAAGATCCTGCATCCCTCGAATAGCAGAGGAGTTCAAACTCTTCTTTCGAAACCCTCTCATTCCCAAAAATCTCAACCAACGTTTGGTACAACGTCTTCCCTCCTCTTATCCGCATTATTTGCAGGCCTTGAGAATCTCAGAAATCTCTTCCTGGTCAAGCCGCACATAGTCCGCTTTCATCACATCTGCCAACATGTCCGAAGACCACACATCATAACCGGGATGGGCTTCGAAGATCCACGTCTCCCAAGCCGGTTCGATCACCACATCAGGCGTGAAGAGCCACCCGATGTCAAAGACCACCTCGGGCTTCTTACCCATGAAGACCAGCTTTCCTCTATATTTTCCGCCCACGAGGTAGACATTCGGGCAGACATAGTAGATCTTAAAGCCTTCTCGATCCAATGCCTCTTTTGCAAACTTCGTAATGGCGTTGGGGTGGACGCTCGTGTGGACGTTGATGTGCAGATGGTTCGTCGTCGGCATCACCGGAAATTCAAGACCTTTGAGGAAATGATCCGATTTGAAATAGTCCCTCAGGGCCTTTTCTTCTTTCGACTTCACCCTCCGGAATGGAAATTGGCTATTGAACTGGTTGATGTACCAGCGATTCCAGATGAGAAGGTTGCAGCCTGATTCGCCTCCTTCGCATGCCCTCAGCCCGACCTCCTGGTTGAAGAACCACTGATAATCAAAGTGGGGTTTCCCCTTGGGCTCCACTCCGTGAAGGCTTCCCATGCCTGCCTTCGGGGCCATATGATCGATCTTCCGTCTCGATGGCCAGCCTTTCTTCTTGAAGTAACCCTTCATGATCGCTTCGAGAGAATCGGGATGCACCGATGTCTCGACATAGGCATGCATATGAGTTCCTTCGGGATCAGGGTCTTGGAGGGCCGCGCAGAGACGCCTCCAGTGGTCAGACTCTGCAAAGTAGTACTTCACCTCTTCGATCAACTTCCTGCGATCCATTTTTTCTCCTCCTCAGTGCAATTTGATCACCCCCACCCACCCTCTCCGTCAAAATGACACCCCTCTCCCCTAAGAGACTGTCTCATAACTTGCCGGAAACTATCTCTGTTGCCGCACAGGAAAGGCGGTCAGGTGACGAAGCCTTAGGGCGGAAACCTCTTATTCGCTCAGCTTCTGAGTTCCAAACCGATGAAAGGAATCGCATTTTCAACAAGCCCGATAACCCATAACTTTAAATGACCGCATCCTAAGGCTGAGGAGCCTGACTGCCTCTCCCACCCGGATCAGCCCCCTATCACGATTACGACACAGTCTCTTGTGGGAGAGCGTCAGGGTGAGGGGGGGACTACTTTCGATCGTAAGATCCTGGTTTGACCGGTGGGCTGAAGACGCTGACCAGGACCAAGGGCTCACTGCCCAATGTCTTGACACCGTGCTCGACGCCAGGCTCGGTGAAGACAGCGACCCCTGGTTCTAAGGGATAGATCTTTCCGCCGACCTCAGTCTCGCCCCGGCCTGAAAGAACATAGATGATCTCCTCCTCGGCTGGGTGGGCATGGGTTCCTGGATTGCTTCCCGGAGGGAAGCTGACCACGCCGAAGATCATGTTCTGACACCCCCCATTTTCCGGTCCGATCAACTTCTTCCAGACCCTTCCCGGCAGCGAAATCCCAGCCTCATCCTTTTCTCGCACGTAGTACAATTTGTACCTCCTTTCAACCTGAGCCCCAAAACCCGGGAAATCATCTCCTATGCCGCATCGTCCCCTGAGATCAGTGAATCAGATTCGGCACAAAAAGCGTGACCTGTGGAAACAGGGTCATGATACTTAAGATTCCGATCATGATCAGGACAATGGGAACAGAATTCAACGCAACCTTTTCCGTTGGAACTCCGGAGATGATCGATGAGACATAGAGGGAATAACCGACAGGAGGGGTCAACAGCCCAATGGACATATTGACCACAAAAAGCATGGCAACGTGGAGCGGATCCAGTCCCAGAGCCTGACCCAGCGGCATCAAAATCGGCACAAAGATAATCGTGGCCACGAGGATATCGATCAGCAGACCGGTGAAAAGAAGGATGAGATTTAATACCATCAAAATGACAAACTTATTATTCGAGATCCCAAGCATAAAATCCCTGAATAATTCAGGGACACCTTCATTTATAGAGATGTAAGAGAAGACCGAACCTGCACCCATGATGATCACTAACTTCGCCGATGCCTTTGCCGCTGTCAGCAATACTCTGGGGATTTGCACGACCGTCATTTCTCTGTAGACGAAAATGGCAACGATGAAGGAGTAGACCACGGCAATGATCGAGGATTCCGTGGGGGTGAAGACCCCGGTGACGATCCCTCCGACGACCACCACGGGTATCAGGATCGCCAGGACGGATCGCCTGAAAGCGGTCATGAGGTTGGTATGAGAGAAATGCGATTGGGATCTGCCATAACCCTTATTCTTCGATATGATGTGACAGAAACCCATCAAGCTGAATCCGATCATCATCCCGGGAATGTAACCGGCTAAAAAAAGATCGAGCAGGGAAAGACCCGATGTCATGGAATAGATGACCATGGGAATGGAAGGAGGAATGATATTTCCGAGAGGGCCCGCAGTCCCCACCACTGCCGCGGAAAACTCTTTTGGATAGTTCTCCTTCTCCATGGACGGGACAAGGACAGAAGCCACGGCTGCGGTATCGGCCACTGCAGAACCTGAAATCCCTCCCATGATCATACCGGTTAAAACAGCCACCATGGAAAGACCGCCTTTAAAGTGGCCCACCAGGGCATTACAAAAATCGACAATCCGCTTCGATATCCCTCCCTGACACATGATCTCTCCGGCCAGGACAAACCCCGGAACAGCCAAGAGGACGAAGGAGTCCATCCCGATCATCAGTCGTTGGGCAACGATATGCAAAGGGAGGTTCCCCGCCATGCATGCAAAGGCAGCGGTCAGACCAAAGGAAAAAAAGATGGGCAAACCGATGAAGATACAGAAGAAGAAAACGATGATCGCGGACAGGATCAACATCGATGCTACTCCCTTGAGGAGGTCCCCCTCCCTCGAGCGATGATGGATTTGACCATCCACTCCAGAACGTAGAGCCCCATCAGCATACCACTCACCGGAATCGCCAGGTAAAGCCAGCCCATAGAAATGCCAAAACTTGGGGAAGAAGCCTCTGCCACAATGGGATAGATCTTCAACCCCTGCTGGATCATCACCCAACAGAAAGCGATCATCAGCAGACGGATGAAGTTGGATAAAAAGAATCTCAATCTCTCTGGTAGAAGGTCGACGAGAAACGTCATCTGGATGTGGCTCTGCTCACGGGTGACCAGGACGGCACTGAGCATGATCATCCAGATAAAGATGAACCGACTCAGCTCCTCAGACCAGGCAGGCGGACGATGAAATACGTAACGCATGACGACCGCATAAAAAATGATGGCGACGATACCACCGATCAGTATTCGGGAGATCATCTCGATGACCATCTCGATGGTGTCTAAAAGTTTTTTCATCGTCACCCTCAAATTCCTGGGACGGGAATGGAGATCCCGTCCCAGGCGATCAATGGATCAAACTACTTCTTCCTCACAGTCTTAATAAAGGCAAAGACTTCATCCATAAACTCGCCTCCGATCTTGGGCCGGAACTGTTCATAAACGGGCTTCGTCTTATCCCGGAACTCCTCAAAGGCCTTCTGGCTCAGGGAATTCACTTTTACCCCCTTCTCCTCAAGGAGGCCCTGCGCCTTCCCCTCAAACTTCGCCTGCTCCTTTCTTGACCAGAGCAACGCCTCTGCAGCCGTGTCTTTGATCATCTTCTGTTCGTCAGGGCTGAAAGAATCGAAGAGCTTCTTGCTCATGATCAGTGGAGCGGTCTCATAGTAATGATTCGTCTGGGAAGCGAACTTGGCGAGATCATAGAGCTTGAGATGGTAGCCCAGACCATACGTCGTTGAAATTCCGTCCACCGTTCCCTGCTTCAAACCGATGAGGCACTCACTCCAGGCGATCGGCGTACCAATGGCTCCCATATAGGTCATCGTGGAGACATCCAGAGGGGTTTCCACAGTCCGGATCTTCAGACCTTTCAGATCCTTCGACTTTGTTATGGGACGAACATTGTTCCAAATCCCCCGGAAAGACCAGCTGGACCAACCCAGACCGACCAATCCTTTGTCCTCCAGCATCTTGAAGAGTTTCTGCCCCATCGGCCCGTCGAGAAATGCATTGACCTCTTCATGGTTGTTAAAAAGATAGGGCATGGCCACCATGAAGTACTGCGGGATGAGATTGGCCAAGACCGATCCACTGACAATGCCCGCATCGAGAGTGCCCAGCCGGCAACCTTCGATCATCTCACGGTCACCGCCCATCACGGCACGGCCGAGGACCTTGACGGTCAACTTCCCTCCGGATTTCTCTTCGACAATCGCTTTCCACTTGTCCAGACCTTGATGGATCGTCGTCTCCGGAAGGGCTACGGTGGCCACCCGGATCTCTTTGGCGACCACTGGCCCTGAAATCGAAAAAGTGATGAGAAAGAAGAAACATAAACCCGTTACCCATAAATCCTTTGACGTTCTCTTGGTCTTCATCTCCTCATTTCCTCCTTTTTATTATTCGGCCATTGATTTGGCCCCCTCTCCTAATCCTCGATGCCGGCCAGACGCTTCGCACAGTTCTTCTTGTAGTTGATATCCGACTCCCTGAAGATCGTGAGCCGGTGGGCCGCAGGTGATCCTCCGCCATGGATATCTGAGATCGTGTCCGCGCTCTCCATGGCCATCTTCTCAACGAGCCGCAGCATCTTGATCCTCTTCTCCACCGGAACGCCCGAGGCGCCCTTCAGATACTTCTTCAGAAGCTCGCCGATGTCAGGGTTCTCAAAGTCCTTATCCGATGGGAGATCCGCGACAAACCCTCCTGCGATATCGATCATCAGCCGGGTGACCTCTGCCATCTCCCTTCCCTCATGAATCTTCGAGGCATTGGCCAGAACCGGATCGATGAAGTAGGTCCCGGAAGGCTCCTTCTTCCCCTCATAGGAGGCTGCCAGGCTGCAGCCATAAAGGGTTTCGGCCTTATGGATCATGTCGATCACCTTCTCCTTATGGTGGCTCACCTTTGTCGTACCGTTATAATCCATCATCATCAGGGCAGCGCCGGTCATGGCATCGATCTTCCCTGCCTTGCATCCGCCGTGGGACTGACGGTGAAACGCGGAGAACCGGCTCACCATCTCCGCCGCGAATTCGACCTCCCTGAACATGAAGACCCTTTCCCATGGAACCAGGACCTCGTCGAAGATCAGGGTCGGACAGTATTTGCTGTAGCGGATATTTCCGCAGTCCACCCCTTCGATCTCACGGGTATCCATCGAGTTTCTGCCCACGACATGGATGAGGTTCTTCGTATCCGATGGAATGGCAAAGGCCAGGGCATAATCCTCATCCCCTTTTCCCATTGCCCGGGTGGGGAGAACGATAATCTCATGAGCGCTGAGCGATCCGGTCTGATGGACCTTTGCCCCTTTGACAATGATCCCCTCTTTGGACTGGTCCACGACGCGGAGGTACATATCCTTGTCAGGCTGCTCGTGAGGACCCAGGCTCCGGTCTCCTTTGACGTCGGTGACGCTCGCATTTCCGGTCAGGTCGTTCTTCTGCACATATCTCAGGAAGTCCATGAAACGATCGTAGTAATGGGTCCCGTATTTCTTATCGATGTCATAGGTGACGATCGAAAGCGTGGCCAGGCAGTCCAGGCCCGTGCACCGCTGATGGCAGGTGCCCACATACCCTCCCAGAATGCGGTTGATCTTCACCCGCGCCACCAGATCCTCAATCGATTGGGGCGGTAGGGTGAACCGGTTGATCGGCTCTTTTATGAAAGGCGAGAGGGTCGTGATCAGATCCTTATACTTATCGTTGCTGGCCAGCTCATACGTCGCCCCTGTGGCATTGATGCCGGCGCGAATGCGCGGATTATCGACCACGTTCTCAATCTTCTCACCAAACATATAGGCCGTCGGCTTCAGCCTTCTCAAACTTCTCACGTACTCCTCAAACGTCTTGATCGCCATCTTTCTCCTCCTTGTAGATTCAAGCCAGGCCTTGAATCTAATTTCAGATTTCAAATTGCAGATTGAATTTTTTTCAATCTGAAATCTGCGATCTGAAATCTGCGATCTGAAATCTGCAATTAACTCAGTTGTAGGCCTCTCCGAAAGGCGTTCAGGTTCAGCGCAATCGCCTTCTTCGGAACGCTCATCTCAATCGCCTTCTCCATCGCTTCCACAGGGAGAAGACCGGTCCTCTTGATCAGGGCACCCAGGATGATCAGGTTGGCCACGACGGTGTTCCCCATCTCCTTATCGGCAATGCTCGTAGCCGGCACCGAAAGAATCTCATACTCCCCAGGCTGTATCCCCTTCACCAGATCGGAGTCGATCACCACCAACCCTCTCGGCCTGACCCGGCCGATATACTTTGGAAGGGCATCCTCAGCCAGCAGGATCAGGATATCCGGCCTTCTCACCTGTGGGTCGGAGACAGGCTCTTCCGAGATGATCACCTCTGCCCTGGCTGAACCACCCCTCAGCTCCGAACTGTAGGACTGGGTTTGAACAGCCTTCTTCCCTCCAAACAGAGTGGCGCCGGTACCAAGGAGGATTCCAGAGAGGACCACTCCCTGTCCGCCCACCCCTCCGATCAGTATCTCCACACGGCTCATTCAGATCCTCCTTTTGCCTTATTCTTCATCCTTTTCACCTCTTCCAACATCTCAGGTTTTTCGATGTCGACCAATTCCCCGACCACGATCTTTCCTCTCAATTCCTCCTCTGAAAGTTTTGCAGCCTCCTTGGGTGAGATGGAACGCTTCTTATAATCCTCCATCATCTGGACCGCACTTCCCACGCCCGTCTTTCTCCCGAACTGAATCGGACACTGAGAGAAGACCTCGATGAAGGCAAAACCCTTCTTCTGGATCGCCTTCTCGATGGAGCTGGTCAACTGCCTGGGATGGAAGGTCGTCCAGCAGGCGACAAAGGAGGCCCCTGCAGCGATGACCAGCCTGGAGATATTGAAGGTATTCTCGACCGTGCCGTAGGGGGTGGTCGTCGTTCGAATACCCATGGGCGTTGTGGGAGCGGCCTGACCTCCGGTCATTCCATAGATCCCATTGTTGATACAGATGACGACCATCTCCACATTCCTCCGGGCATTCTGGATCAGGTGATTTCCGCCGATCGCCACTAAGTCGCCGTCTCCGCTCACCACCATCACCTTCTTCTCCGGGAGGCCCATCTTGATCCCGAAGGCAAAGGCAATGGGCCTGCCATGAGTCGTGTGAAGCACGTCCGCATTGAAGAAGGGGCTGGGGATCCAGGCTGCACAGCCGATTCCTGAGACGAAGACGAAATCGTCCAGGTCCATGCCGAGCCCGTCGATGGCCCGGAGGATGGACTGGGCCACGATCCCGTCTCCGCAGCCCGGGCAGAAGGTCGTGTGGGTAACCGAAGGTCTGATAAACCGGTGAAAGGGATGAACCAGCTCACTCATTTTGAAACCTCCCGAATCTTTCTCAGAATATCTTCTGGATCCTGAATCTCCCCAACCAGCCTCGGGGGTAGAAAGGAGACCTCTGCAAAATGGGCTGCCTCCGCCTTAATGTAGGGATAGATTTGACCCAGATTGTTTTCTAAAACGATCACCTGTTTGGCCTTTCTCGCCATCTTCTCGATCTCCTCACCCGGAAAGGGCCAGACCGTAATCAACCGCAGGGTTCCAACCGGGATCCCTTCCTTTCTCGCCTGAGAGGCAGCCGTGGCTGCTGCCCTGGCCACAGCGCCGTAAGAGACGAGGACGATCTCCGCACCCTCATAGTCCCGTTCCACGATGGTGATCTCCTCTTTATGCTTAAGAATCTTATTGCTCAACTTCCGGATGAACTTGTCCAGTGCAGAGATATCGATCAGATTGCGCTTTCCATATTCGTCATGACAGGAACTGGTGACGTGGGCCTTAAATCCCTTTCCGAAGATCGGCATGGGAGCCACATCCTCGTCGAGAAACCCTCTGATCTTTTGGGGATCTGTCCCCGATTCAGGGATCTTTCGATAGACCGTCCGGATCTTTTCAGGCTCCGGGATGATCACCTCCTCTCGCATATGTCCCACAAAGGCGTCCGAGAGGATAAAGACCGGAGTCCGATAGGTCTCTGCATAATTGAAGGCGATGACCGTGTGATCGAACATCTCCTGGGGTGAAGAGGGGCAGAGGGCGATGATCTCATAATCACCATGGGAACCCCTTCTTGCCTGAACCATATCGCCCTGCACGCCAACCGTGGGCATGCCTGTCGTCGGAGCCCCTCTCTGGACATTGACGATCACACACGGTGTCTCCACGCCCACCGCGAAACCGATATTCTCAAGCATCAGGCTGATCCCCGGACCAGAGGTGACGGTCATCGCCTTTCTGCCTGCCCAGGAGGCGCCGATCACCGCTGCAATTGCGCTGATCTCATCCTCCATCTGAAAGAAACCGCCCCCTACCTGCGGCAATCTCTCTGCCAACCGGTTGGCTATCTCCGTGGCTGGCGTGATCGGATAACCTGCTGTGAACTCGCATCCGGCTGCAATCGCTCCCTCTGCGCAGGCCACATTGCCCATCATAAAATATCTCCCTGTGAGGACCCGTTTCTCGTTCATCTCTTCGCTCTCCTCCGTGATTTTTCGCCCGATACAACGATGGCCAGATCAGGGCAGTAGATCATGCAGTTCCCGCAACCGGTGCACCGATCCTCGTTCGCCACCACTGGAGGCCGGTACCCTTTCTGGTTCAGGGCTTCGGAGGGTTTGAAGACCTCCTTCGGGCAGACATAGATGCAGATCCCGCATTCCTCTGTACCTTTGCACAATTCATGATAAATTCGTAACATCGTCAACTCGACTCTCCTTTCATCTCTTCAGCTTAGGTTGGTTCACGGGATGGATCGGAGCCTTTCCTTCCAGAACCCTGAGCACATCCTCTGCCACCAGGCTCATCCTCCTCAGGGCCTCGTCCGTATGGGCGGCCATGTGAGGCGTGCCGATAAAATTTTCGAGCTCGAACAGAGGATGGTCCTTCGGGGCCGGCTCGACTTCGTAGACGTCCGAAGCAGCTCCTGCGATCCTTCCCTCTTTCAAAACCGTATAGAGGGCCTTCTCTTCCCATATCGACCCCCGGGCGAGATTGATGATGAAGGCAGACGGTTTCATCAGACCGAATTCTCTCGCTTTCAGAATGCCTCTGGTTTCAGGGAGCATCGGGAGATTGATCGATACGTAATCGGATTGGGATAGGAGCTCGTCGAGACTTACCTTCGTCGCCTTGATCTCCTTCTCCACCTCCTCATAGCGAAGCGCATCGTAATAGAGGATCTTCATGTCAAAGCCTTTATGACCGATGCGAGCGATCGCCCTTCCGATCCGGCCAAAACCGAGAATGCCGAGGGTCTTTCCATGGAGCTCTCTCCCGATATATTCGTAACGTGCCTCAAACCGACCCTCCCTGAGAGCTATATCCCCCTTCTTCAGCATCTTCGAAAGCATCAGTGCCAGACCGAAGAAGTGCTCTGCCACAGAGATATCGTTCGCATCCGGCGTATTGACCACCCATATCCCCTTCTCCGTAGCAGCTTCGAGGTCGATATTCTCCACACCCACCCCATGCCTTCCGATGACCTTCAGCCTGGGAGCGGAATCGATCACCTTCCGGCTCGCCCTTCCATTGGCCCGGATGATGATCCCGTCCATTTCCTCGACTTCCCTGATCAACACAGCCTCGTCAAAAGAGCTTGCGAATGAGATATCTGCCTTCTCCCTTAGGAGGGCCTTTCCAACTTCATGCATGTCTTCATAGAGCAGAATCCTGAAACGTTTCATCCTTATCCCTCGGAGGCCTTAATCATTGCCCTTAATTTCTCCATCAGAAGGGATGGGCTTGAAATCACGGGGACGGTCACCTGTTGACCCAGGGGCCATGCGAGTCTTGCCATGGAGCCCTGGGCCAAAACGAGGACGTCCACCTCCCGTGACAGTGCCTTCGCCTTCTCCAACACCATTCGATCATGTCTCTCTGTATCTCCTTGAAGGATGGCCTGGAAGGCCTCTTCACATAGAGCCGTCGAAATGGAGATCTCTTTCCCCGCTTCCGATGCCTTCTCTTTCAGCAGCCGCGATGTCGGCTCCAATGTCGTTGCGACCGTGGCCACGATCCCGATTCTTCTCCCTTTCTTCACCGCATCCTCTGCCATCGGCTCATCGATCTTCAATACCGGCCGGTTCACGAATCTCTTTACCACGTCAACAGCGGGCGAGGTGCTTGAGCAAGTAAAAATAATGATATCAGCCCCAGCCTCTTCCACAGAGACGGCATGATGGCATAACCTCCGGATCACCTGGGGGGTTATCTCCCCTGCCTTCATAAAATCGATGAGGACGGATTCATCCCAGATGTGGAAGGCCCTGACCGGGAGACCGAAAGTGTTCAATTCCCTCTTGATCACTTCCACCATCATCCAGGCGGTATGGATGAAACCGAGCGTCTTCAAGAATCACCTCTCCTACGATTCATGCGGCATCAAACCCTCGGGACCTTCCGGAGCAGCTGTCCATATCCCTCGATCGGATCGTTGATCTTGAGGAGCTTCATCAGATGCCAGGCCGTAGCCTGGTTGGATGCGACGACTGGTTTTCGGGCATCCTTCTCGATCTCCTCGATCACGTCACTACACCGGAAATTGGTACAGGTGATGAAGATGCCATCGGCCTCGGGCACGACCGCCTTCATCGCGATCTGGTAGGCCTGGGAAGGTTTGGTCGCGCCTATCTCATGGAGATCCTCGATCTGCAGGCCTGCCACCTTCAGGACTTTAAATCCCGAAGCTTCATAAAACTCCTTAAATTTCTGACTGATCTCATCGATGTACGGACCCGCGATGACGATCTTCTTAAACCCCATAAATCTCATCGCCTCCTCCGCAGCCGTCGCGGTCGTGGTGCAGGGAATCCCCTTGCTGTTGGACTGCATGGCCTCAATCTCTTTCTTATCCCAACCCGGTCCTCCGACGAGGCTCCCTGCCGTACAGGCAAAGGCAATCGCACTGTTATTCCCAAGAAGAGGCGAGGACATGCCTTCTGCGAGGAGACCGGCAGGCTCTGGCAGCCTTGCGCTCAGTTTGGAACACTCGCTCACATTCACCACCGGCTCCATATGGATACGGGTCTCCCGTACCTGAACATAGGGAGGCAACATTCTGCAGATCTCCGGGGTTGGATTGAGGTTGGGTCCCACCACAATCAGGCCCACTCTTGCCCGATATCCGTATGGCACCCCATATGCTTCTGGATCTCTGTAAATCATTCCTGACATCCTCCTTTCTCTCACTTTATTTCAAGAGTCCAAACCATCTCGGAAGCCACATCGTCACGTCTGGACAATAGGCGATCAAAAGAAATATTCCCATGAGCAATAGAATAAATGGCCAGATCTCGCTCCAGGTATCATCGATCCCGATCCCTGCCAATTTGCAGGTGACAAAAAGGCTGAGAGCCACCGGAGGCGTGATCAGAGCAATTTGGACCGACATGATGAACACAAGTCCGAAATGATGGGGTTCAATCCCATAAGAAGCGGCGATCGGTGCCAATACCGGAACAAACATGATCATCGTCGCAATCGCCTCGATGAAGAAGCCCAAGAAAATCAGGAAGAGAATAACGACCGTCAGGAAAAAGGCTGGGCTTGCTGACAAGGACATCAGAAATGTCCCGCATTTCTGAGGGATCTGAGCACTGGTCAGTAACCAGGCACAGACCTTGGCCGTGGCCATCAGGATGAAGATGACAGAGCTGGTGATGGCCGTATTCAGAATCGAGGGGATGATGCTTGAAAGGGTGAGCTTCCGGGTGATAAAGACCCCTATGATCAAGACGTAGGCCACAGCCACTGCCCCGGCCTCGGTCGGGGTAAACACCCCTGAAAGGATCCCTCCCAGGATGATGATCATGACCATCAGGCCTAAAATGGCTCCTTTAAAGGTCTTGAAGACGTTTATGACTCTGAATTTCTCATCGCTCATCGGGTAATTTCGTCTCTTCGCTAAGATATGGGAGAGGATCATCAAACCCAAACCCACCATGGCACCCGGCACAAATCCTGCTAAGAAGAGGGCTGCCACGGAAATCGTTCCTCCCTGAACATATGCGTAGATCAGCATTCCAACGCTCGGCGGAATGATCGGGCCCATCGTCGATGCCGCTGCGGTCAGTGTGGCCGCGAACCTTTTATCATATCCCTCCCGGACCATGCTGGGGATGAAGATGGAGCCGATTGCGGCTGCATCTCCTACGGCCGTCCCCGTCACGCCGGAGAGAAGCATCTCCGTCACAATGCTCACATGGGCCAGCCCAGCTCGAAAATGGCCCACCAGCGATTTGGCGAAGTTCACCAGATTGGGGAGGACGCCACTTCGCTCGGCAAGGTCTCCCGCCATGATAAAAAAAGGGATGGCCATCAAAGGGAAGGAATCGATCCCGGAGAACATGAGCGTCGGAATGATCAGCAGGGATTCCTGCCCTGTGATCAGAAGAAAGGCCAATCCCGCAAGACCCAGGCAGAAGGCCACTGGAACCCCGAGGAGTATCGTTGCAAAGAAGGCGACGAAGAGATAGATCATAGGAAACCCTTCTCCTCTCCAGTGGCTGAGAAGGACTGCTTACCTGAAGCCCCCTTTAGACCTTCCCATATCCTGGGTAAAAGATTCAAAATCATGAGAACACTTCCCACAGGAATAGCCAGGTAAAACCAGAAGATCGGCAAACCTAACGAAGGGATGATCTGATCCGTCTGGAAACGGAGGGCGATGATGCCCTCGACGGTCAGAAATATGAGAAAGATGATCAGAAGAACTTGTGCGATGAGGTTCAAATAGGAACGCGTTCGGCCTTTGAACCGATTGACCAATATCCCAATACTGATATGCGAGTCTTCCCGGAGGGCCAAACTCGAAGCTAAGAAAACGACCCAGACCATCAGGTATCTGGTAAATTCTTCGGTAACATAGAGCGACTTGCCAAAGAGATAACGAAGAAAAACCTCGATCGGCACCATCACCGTAAGAGTGGAAAGGAAAAGGATGGTCACGACTCTGATCGTCTGGTTGAGTATACGGAAGAACATCTCTCCCCCTCAAAAGGTAAAGGGTAGGTCCCCTTGACCAAAGAACCTACCCGAGTGGAACGAAGCGATTATTGATTGGCGGCCACAAATTTATCCGTCAGCTCTTTACCGTCCTTGCCGAATTCCTTAACCGCATCGGGGTAGACCTGAAGCGCAATCTTACGGAATCTCTCGAGCTCCGGGGCGGAGATCGTATTGACCTTCATTCCTGCCTTCTCAAGTTCCTTGAGATACTTTTGATTGTCCTTATCATTTTCCACCCTCTGCCAGAGGGTTGCCTTCCGTGCGGCTGTGTTCACCGCGGTCTGGAGATCCTTGGGCAGCTTCTCGTAAAAAGTTCTGCTCATCACAAAGGCACCCACTTCATTCACGTGAGCAGTCAGGGAATAGTACTTCTGAACTTCATAAAACTTAGCGGTGTAAGTCATAGAGGGTGGGTTCTCCTGGGCATCGACCACGCCTGTCCTGAGAGCCTCGAAGAGCTCGGTCCAGTCCAGAGGCGTAGGAGCGGCCCCGATGGCTTTGAAATAGGCGATATGGACAGGGGTGGGAAGGGTTCTGATTTTGAGACCCTTCATATCCTCCACCGTTAGGATGGGCTTCCGGTTATTGCTCACGTGGCGGAATCCATTGTCAAAAAAACCAAGGTTGTAGAAACCGGCCGATAGCAATCGCTTATCGAGCTCCTTCCCGAGCGGACCATCCAGAACCTGAAAGAGTCTCGTCAGGTCCTTCCAGAGAAAAGGGAGAACCGTAATACCGAGCTCAGGGACATTCCGCTGAATATGGGCGACCCCGCCCAGGGCAGACTCCAGGGTCCCCATCCTCACCATTTCCATCGTCTCACGCACTTTCCCAAGTGCCCCGGCATGGTGGACATCGACTGCGATCCTCCCACCCGATAGCTTCTCGAGCTCTTCTTTAAAAACGACCGCGGCCCTACCCCACGAGTGATCGGCTGCCACGGGATTTGCCACTCGAATCCTGCGCTCTGCCCCATAAAGACTAAACGAGGAGAGGAAGAGGAATAGGATGGCCAAACAAAAGATGATGTGAAATGAATTCCAATGCCTGATCTTCATACCGTCTACCTCCTTCTTTTATGATCTTCCTGCGGAGCGGGGTCTTCCAGCCCCCTTTCTTAAGCTCTGTTGGACCGACATCTCTTCTGTCCGCCCTCCTAAGTCACCTCCTTTCAGCTGAGACATATAGCTATTTTTTGAAAACATAAGGTGTTTGACGATAAGCTTCTCCAGCCGGCTGAGGTTTCGATCCTCGATGGCCTTGATCATCTCTCGGTGCTCCATAATCGACTGTTCGATGCGATGAGGCAGGGACCATGCATTGAATCGAACGATATGGGCCTTTGTGCGGAGGTAATCGATCATGTCATAAAGATACCGGTTTCGGCACGCCCTGAAGATCGCCCGGTGGAATTCCGAATCCCTCTCGATCATCTGGTAGGTCTTCTCACGAAGATGCCCCTCCACCTCCCTGGCCAGCCTCTTTAACTCCCGGATCTCTTCCGCCGTGATATGCTTTAGCACCAGGCGAGCCGCGATTCTCTCGAGCTCCGCCCGGACCGAATAGATCTCCTCAACCTCCTCCACGGTCAGGTCAGCCACCATCGCCCCCCGGTACGGAGTGGTCCGGACGAGCCCCTTGGCCTCCAACTGTTTCAGCGCCTCCCGGATGACCGTTCGGCTGACCCCATAGCGCGAAATCAGATCCATCTCGATCAGCCGCTCCCTGGGTTTGAATCGACCCGAGAGAATGGCTTCCTCCATCTCCTTGAGCACCCTCAATGAATTAACCGTCGACATAGATTTGGTCCCCCGGTGGCCGGGCTGAATTTTAATACAATCGTGTATACAATCTTTCAAAAATCTTGTCAAGCCTTAATTTCGGCACACAAAAGAAATTAATACTTGACATCCGGTCGCGATTCTTCTAAAATCCCGTTCGTTTGAGAACGATACAATATTGTATACCATTTCGACCCGACGCCCTTTTGGCCTGGGAGGTATCTTCTGATGACTCAATTCAAGGCCCTTTTCAGCCCCTTCCGCATCGGAAATCTGGAGATCAAGAATCGGATCGTGATGCCGCCCATGGCCACCCATTTTGCAGGTCCGGACGGAACTCCGAACGAGCGTCATATCGCCTACTATCTCGAGCGGGTGAGGGGTGGCGTGGGGTATGTCACGTTTGAGCATACAGGCGTGATGAAACAGGGAAGGGCCTTTCCCAATATGGCGCTCATCGATTCGGATCAGAACATCCCCTCCTTTAAAAGATTGGTGGACGCGGTTCACCGCGAGAATGGGAAGATCGTGATCCAGATCAATCATGCAGGACGTCAGACCTCTTCCTCCTTCACCGGATCTCCGATCGTAGCGCCTTCGCCCATCCCCTGTCCCGTCCGAAACGAGATGCCTCAGGAACTTTCTCCCGATGAGATCCAGAAGATCATCGAGGCCTTTGCTCTCGCGGCTGGCCGTGTCCAGGAATCAGGGGCGGACGGCGTGGAGATCCATATGGCCCATGGCTATCTGATCAATCAATTCCTCTCCCCCTTCTCAAACAGGAGAACGGATGAATATGGAGGCGATGCGGAACGCCGGATGAGAATGGCTCTCGAGGTGTTGAGGGCGGTCAGAAATAGAGTCGGGCCGGATTTCACCGTCCTCTGCCGGATGAGCGCAGACGAGTATGTCGAGGACGGGTTGAAACTGGAGGATTCGAAGGAGATCGCAAAGGCCCTGGAGAGAAATGGGGCAGATGGTCTCCATGTCTCTGCCTGTGTAGCCGCATCAGGATATCTCAATCATCCTCCCTATTATGCGCCGGAGGGTGTCTTCGTCCACCTCGCCCAGGGGATCAAATCCGTGGTCGGCATCCCCGTCATCACCGTGGGCAGAATCCGGACCCCTGAGTTGGCGAACCGGATACTGGAGGAGAATAAAGCTGACTTTGTATCGATGGGAAGGGCTCTGATCGCCGATCCGAATCTGCCCGCAAAAGCGTTCCAGGGCAAGATTGAAGAGATCACACCCTGCATCTCCTGTAATCGCTGTGTCCTGAGCATTCGAAAGGGTCCTCTCCAGTGCGCGGTCAATCCTGAAGCCGGACGGGAGTCTCTCTTCAAACTCAAAAAGACGGATCGTCCGAAGAAGGTCTGGGTGATCGGAGGCGGACCTGCGGGGATGAAGGCAGCAGAGATCGCTTCGCGGCGTGGCCATCGGGTCACCTTATATGAAAAGGATGAGCAACTCGGCGGCCGATTTCTCCTTGCTGCCATTCCCCCAAAGAAACAGGTCCTCAGGGATTTTATCGATCAACTCACAGCCCAGCTCAAAAAACTTCCTCTAAAGATTGCCTTGAGAAAAACGTTTGACCTTACCTCTTTGAAGAAAGGCAGACCTGACGTGCTGATCGTTGCAACCGGGGCCAAACCTTATTTCCCGGCCATTGATGGAATTGGAGAGGTGGGGGCGATCTCCGTAGAAGAGGCACTCTCAAAGCCCGGCCTTATCGGAAAGAAGGTCCTCGTGGTGGGCGGAGGAGGAATTGGCGCTGAGGTGGCAGACCATCTCTCCGAAAATGGGAAGGAGGTCACAGTGGTTGAGATGAGAGAAGGGATCGCCCTCGATCTGGTCAGCCATCTCCAGCATTTTTTGAACAAGAGGTTGAGGGAAAAGGGAGTTCAGATCCTGACCTCGACCAGAGCGATCCGGTTTGAAAAGGAAGGGTTATGGGTCGAAGATCCTCAGGGGAAGAAGAGGCTTTCAGGCTTTGACTCAATGGTGATCGCTCTGGGGTCGACCCCAAATGACGAACTGGTGCAGTCATTAAAAGATAAGGTTCCCGAGGTCTATGTGGTGGGCGATGCCTCAAAACCGAGGGAGGTGATGGAGGCCCTCCTCGAGGGAGAAGAGGTCGCCTTCAAAATTTAGCAAAAGGAGGTGAGGCCGGGCAAATCTGATCCAGGGGTCTTTTCAATTCGAGATGGCTTCGAATAATAAGACGAAAGGGGGTTTAGCGATGTTAGGAAAAAGAAGATTTTTAGGGATTGGCGTGATCATTCTTATCTTTCTTTTCTTTATTCCGATGATGGCCTCTTCTGCCGAGAAGAAGGTCGTCCGGATCTGGCACACAGAGACCGAACCCCAGTCCGTGAAGGCATTCCAGCAGATCATCGATGACTTCGAGAAATTGCACCCGGACATCACCATAAAACAGGAAGCCCTGGCCTGGGGTGATCTGGAGGCAAAGCTGACAGCTGCCCTGGCCGCAGGTTCACCGCCGGATGCCAGTCATGGACAGGCCGTGACCTGTGCCTCTTTCTATGCGAAGGGACTTTTGAGGGACCAGGAGGATATTGCGGAATCCATCGGCAAGAACAATATCTGGGAGGCAGTGCGAAGGCAGTGCTTTCACGATGGGAAATATTACGGAATCCCCCATTCGGCAGCCACATCGCTCCTGATCTACCGGAAAGACATCTTCAAGGCAAAGGGATTGAAGCCGCCGGAGACCTGGGACGACTTTATCAAGGTGGCCCAGGCGATGATGGAGCGGGACAAAGATGGTCGGGTGACCCGTTACGGCCTCTCCCTGCCCGGAGTGGGACTCTTCATCAATATCGCAGTGGGAGAACTGACCAAAGCCAATGGCGGCAGGCTCTTCGATCGGAAGACGGGTAGGCCCACCTTTACCTCGAAGGAGGTGATCGAGGTCCTCGACTTCTACAAGAAACTGAACGACACGGTTCTGCCCCCAGGGTGGCTGGGCCATGGATACTTGGACACCTTTGCCAACTTAGCTACTGGCAAGGCGGCCATCCTCTACCAGGGTTATGGTCGGGGCGCGGGCTACATCGAGAGGTACGCTCCCAAAGAGATGGCCAATCCAGACCACTTCGGAGTACTGGTGAAACCACGGGGGCCATCGGGCAAGGAGACTGCAGCCCAGATCGATGCCGAGCCCTGGATGATCTTTAAGAATGCGAAGTACCCGGAAGAAGCGGCCATGTTCCTGAAGTTCTTCTTCAAGGAGGAGAATTACATCAAGTACCTCCATACCGTCCCGATCCACCTCTTGCCAACGCTGAAATCTGTACGAAACAACCCGGCCTACCAGGCCAATGAGATGGTTCGAAAATGGAAGGAATGGCAGGACATGCAGTATCGCTACTTCGAAACCGGTCAGGCCAAGCCAACCCTGATCATCGACTGGGAGGATCTGAGACTGCCCTTCGGCCTCGAGATCCTTGGATCAGGTATTGTGCCAGACATGGTGACCGATGCGGTCCGTGGGATGCCGTCTGCTCAGGCTGCAGCCAAGGCCCAGGCCCGGGCAGAGGAGCTGATCACAAAGCTCGGTTATAAACGATGGTAAACGAAGAAAGAAACAGAAGGTTAAGGGAAAAGGTGAGGGTGCCGGTTTTGCTGTGACGATGAGTCCAAATAATAAGCGACCAAGCGTGGATCATCTTTTTGTTCATTGTCCATCGTCCATCGTTACAAAACCGGCTTCCCGACCCTTCCCTTAAGGGTTTACCATGAACACATGAACATGAACCGTCCATATCACTCCATACCCAAATCTCTCGCCAAACCGCTGGTGTCTTCTGAAGTTCAACACCAGATCTCCAAAAGCAAGCTGAAACGTCGCCAGCAATTGGCAGGATACCTGACCATTGCTCCGGCCCTGGTCCTGATCCTCGGTCTTACACTCTACCCGGTTGCTTACTCGATCTGGCTGAGCCTTCTGGAAAAACATTCATTCTTTCCTCAGGAACGCTTCATCGGCCTCGAAAATTACTTCTACCTCTGGAAGGATCCGGAATTCTGGTCGAGCCTCTGGCTGGGTGTGGTCTATTCTGTATGGACCATCTTCTTCCAGGTGATCCTGGGGGTAGCTGCTGCCCTGATTCTGAACGAGACCTTTGTGGGACGCGGTCTGGTTCGGGGGATCGTCCTCTTTCCCTATATGATCCCCACGATCGTGGCCGTGATCCTGTGGAAGTGGCTTCTCAACGATACCTATGGTGTGGTCAACTACTGGCTGTTCGCCCTGGGAATTGTCAGGGAGCCGATCTGCTGGCTGGGTGCGGATCATATCATGCTCTCGCTGATTGTGACGAGCATCTGGCAGTTCTTTCCTTTTGTCCTGTTGAGCATCCTGGCCAGGCTTCAGACCATTCCTCCGGAGCTATACGAGGCTGCTAAGGTGGACGGGGCCTCTGCCTTTCACCGCTTCATCCATGTCACCCTTCCCCAGATCCGTGGGATTCTCTTTGTGGTCATCCTGCTCCGCAGCATCTGGATGTTTACGAAGTTCGATACCGTCTGGCTGATGGGCGAGGGCGCAGGCGCCGGTCGTTTCATCCGCACCCTTCCGGTCTACGCCTATATGCGGACCCTGACCTACTACCAGGCAGGCCTGGGCGCGGCTCTGGCCGTGATCATGTTCGCCATCCTGGTGGTCTGCACGGTCATCTACTTCGGTCTATTCCGTGAGGAGGCGGATATCGGATGAATCGCTGGAGATTCAAAAGGCTCTCAACCCGTGGCCTCCTCTATGGCGCCGCCATTCTCCTGGCCCTCCAGGCTGCGTTTCCCTTCTTCTGGATGGTCTCGACCTCGCTCAAACCACCCGTGGAGGTGTTCGCCCAGCCTCCGTCATTCATTCCGCACCATCCGACTTGGGAGAACTTCTGGAGGCTCTTCACCAGCACGGGCTTTCTTACCTACTTCCGGAACAGTGTGATCGTCTCAGGCCTGGCGGTCCTGCTGACGATGATCGTCAGCGCTGCTGGGGCCTATAGCCTGACCAGATACGAATACATGGGCAGGGAGAAGATCGCCGGGCTCATCCTCTGCACCTACATGTTCGCGCCTATCATGGTGGTGATCCCCTTCTTCATCCTCGTGAAGAAGATAGGGATTGAGAACACCCACTTTGCCCTGGTCCTGGCCTTCACCTCTTTCTGCCTTCCCTTCACGCTCTGGCTGATGCGGGCCTTCTTCAAGACGATCCCTGTCCAGCTCGAAGAGGCAGCGCTCGTCGATGGCGCGGACCGGGTCCGTGCGGTGATCTACGTGGTCCTTCCCTTGGCCCTGCCCGGGATCATCGCCACGTCCATCTTTACCTTCATTTTGGCGTGGAACGACTACATCTTCACACGGATCCTGATCACCTCGGATGAACTGAAGACGCTTCCCGTTGGAGTGCAGGACCTCTTTCACTCGGCCCTGATCGACTGGGGATTGATCATGGCCGCTGGCATGATGATCACCATCCCAGCGCTCCTCTTCTTCGTGACCGTCCAGCGGTACCTGATCAGGGGTTGGGGCGCTGGCGCCGTGAAAGGTTGATCTTTAAGAAAGGAGAAGTAGAACGATGCGATTCAAAGACAAAGCGGCTTTGATCACAGGAGGGGGACGAGGGATCGGGCTGACCACAGCTCTGCTGATGTTAGCAGAGGGAGCCAAGGTGGGGATCGTCGAGGTGAACGAAACCCATACCCGCCACGCCCTTGAAGCCGCCCGATCCAAAGGATTCGATCTCAAGGCCTTCGCAGGCGACGTCTCCAAGAAGGATTCGGTCGAGCGCTTCACGGACGCATTTGTGAAGGAGTTTGGCCGGATCGATATCCTGGTCAATAACGCAGGGATTGTGATCTCCCGACCCTTCCTCGAAAAGACGGTCGAGGATTGGATCAAGACCCTGGAGGTCAATCTCATCGGCGTCTTTCTCTGTTGCCAGGCAGCCGCCAGGTATATGCTCAAACAGAAATCGGGAAAGATTATCAACATCTCCTCGATCCGTGGCATCGATCACTGCGGCAGAGAGGGGATCATGGACTACAGTGCCTCCAAGGGAGCGGTCATCAATTTGACCAAGACCATGGCCAAGGAGCTGGCGCCTCACATCAACGTCAACGCCGTTGCTCCGGGACATACCCTGACCGAGATGACCCAACCCTTACCGGATGAGATCAAACGGGCGATGATCGAGGGGGCTTACCTGAAGCGAATGGCCCAACCTGAAGATATTGCCAAGGCCATCCTCTTCCTCGCTTCAGACGATGCCAATTTTATCACCGGACAGCTCCTTCTGGTCGATGGCGGCTTCAGCCTCAAATGAAAAAGGATGAAATCTTTTCTAATTTCTTGTAAAATGCTGACATCACAAAAAGCCTACTGGGAAGGGAGAATCTCTTCATGACACAGATCATCTTTGAGAGGGCCCATCCATTCTATTCTCCGCTCAAGATCCTCTTCGGCCCAAATGCGATTAAGGCATTGGGGGGCGAAGCGAGAACACTCGGTGTGAAAAAGGCCCTCATCGTCACCGACTTAGGTGTGCTCAAGGCCGACCTCCTCGGTCCGGTGAAGGAGTCCCTGGAATCTGCAGGGATTGCCTATGTGATTCACGATCAAGTGGAGCCCGAACCACCCATCCGGTGTGTTGATGCGGCCACTGCCCAGTTCAAATCAGAAGGATGCGATCTGGTGATCGGCATAGGAGGAGGAAGCTGCCTCGATGTGGCAAAAGGCGTCTCGGTCATGGCGACCAATACTGGAGGTGTGTTGGACTATTGCGGTATCGATCTGGTCAGGAAACAGGGGGCCAAAAAAATATTGATTCCCACCACGTCTGGAACGGGTAGTGAGGTGACCCGGGTCTTCGTCGTCACGGACGAGACCGACCATACCAAGAAGGTGGTCAACAGTCTCTATGCCCTGGCTGACATCGCGATCGTCGATCCCCTTCTCACGCTGACCATGCCGCCGAAGATCACCGCGGATACCGGAATGGATGCGCTTGTCCATGCCATTGAGACCTATGTTTCTATAGGCGCGACCCCTTTCTCAGACATTTTAGCGGAAAGACCGATCCAATGGATCGCTCAATACCTTCCCATCGCATGGGCAAAGGGCTCCAATCTCGAAGCCCGATACTTCATGTCCCTCGCTGCCACGACCGCAGGTCTGGCCTTTGCGAGCGGTGGCTTAGGGGCTGTCCATGCCCTGGCCTATCCCATCGGAACCGGCTATCATCTCTCCCACGGACGTGCGAACTCCGTGATGCTTCCCCATGTGATGAGGTACAATCTTCCAGGCAATCCTGAGAAGTATGCGGCCATTGCTTCGCTCATGGGAAAGGAGATCGAAGGGCTCTCCGATCCAGAGGCTGCTCTGCTGGCCGTTGAGGCGGTGGAAGAACTTCTGACAACCCTTCAGATCCCATTCCACCTGCACGAGTACGGAATCCCAAAAGAGGGTCTTCCCAGGCTTGTAGAGGGAGCGATGAAATTTTCGAGGCTCTTCATTCCAAACCCGAGGGATCTGAAAGAAGAGGATGTCTTTTCGATCTACGAGCAGGCCTACTAAAAAGGCTTAAACGATCTCAGAAACGCTAAATCGCTCAGATCAACTATAAGATTAAGAAGTTGGCGGAGGTTAACGGGATTATGGCGAGGGTGATCTTAGAGAACATTTCAAAGAATTTCGGTACGGTGCAAGCCGTAAGGGATTTCAATCTCACGGTTGAGGACAAGGAGTTTGCCATTCTGGTCGGGCCTTCTGGATGTGGCAAATCGACCGCCCTCCGGATGATCGCCGGTCTGGAGGAGCCGAGCACGGGGACGATCTACATCGGAGATCGCGCGGTCAATGATCTTCCTCCAAAGGACAGGGATATCGCCATGGTCTTTCAGGAGTACGCCCTCTATCCGCACATGTCTGTCTATAAGAACATGGCCTTTGGTCTCAAACTGAGGAAGTTCCCGAAAGACGAGATCGATCGAAGGGTGAGAGAGGCCTCCGAGATCCTCGGGATCCAGGGGCTCCTCGACCGAAAGCCGAAACAGCTATCCGGAGGGCAGCGGCAGCGCGTGGCCGTGGGAAGGGCGATCGTCCGGAAGCCCGCTGTCTTCCTCTTTGATGAACCTCTTTCGAACCTCGATGCCAAACTTCGGGTTCAGATGCGGGCCGAGCTTTCCAAGCTTCACGATCGTCTCCAGACGACCATCATCTATGTCACCCATGACCAGGTGGAGGCCATGACCATGGGGACGAAGATCGTGGTGATGAAGGATGGCTGGATCCAGCAGATCGGCTCTCCCCTGGAGGTCTACAATTATCCTGTGAATCAGTTTGTGGCAGGATTTATAGGGAGCCCTGTGATGAACTTCATCCCCTGTCGGGTGATCTCAAAGGACGGTCGCCTCTTCATCGATGCCGAGGCATTCCAGCTCCCGATTCCCGAAAAGAAGGCCCCGCATTACCAGTCCCTGGTGGGCTCGGAGGCGATCTTCGGAATACGGCCCAACGACATCTACGATCGGCTTTATGCGCCGGAGCATCTCAAGGGAAATTCGGTCCGGGCAGTGGTCGACGTGATCGAACCCCTGGGCTCAGAGATCCATCTCAATGTAACAGCTGGAAGGCACAATCTCGTTGCGGTGGTCGATGTGCAGACCCAGGTCCGGGTTCACCAGGAGATCGAGCTGACATTCAACCTCGACAAGATGCACCTCTTTGAAAAAGACCCGCCCAATCTCCGGATCAAAACGGAAGCTTGATAAAAGATAACACGTTAGCTCTTTGAAACAAAGCCTCTATGGGTTCACTTTTTCTGTCATTCCCGTGAAAACGGGAATCCAGAATAGGATCTGGGAAAAGAACCTCCTGGATACCCGCTTTCGCGGGTATGACGGGACGGTCGGGTTCGTTCTCCTATTTGGCTCATATTCACCTCGTTCACATTTCGCCTATTTTCGCTTCGCCTCAAGGATACTTGAAAAAATTAAAAATATGGAGTCCCCTCTCAAGAGACAACTCCTCCTGGTCGGGCTCATCACAAAACTCCTCGAGGAGAAGGGGAAAGAAGAGGCCCCTGTTGAGATCGTTGAACTTGAGGAAGGACTTCACTGCACCATCATTGGGATTGAAGACCTCATCCTTGACCGGATGAATGCCTGTAAACGCTGGGGGTCGGAGATCGATTGCGAGTAAGAGAGAAACTCGGCCTGAAGAGATACAGGAAAACCGCTAAGAGAGATGAAGAGAAAAGAAAAATTCTCTTAGAACTTGGTTTGAAGAAGACAGAAGAAAAAGAAAAGGCTGATTTTATTACGCTGGGCTACAGGAGAAGAAAGATTAAGATTCCATGAACGACATTTGATCTAACAGACGCTGTCAAATTATCCCTGCCTAACGAGTTTCACCTACAAAGAGTGAGGGCCGTTCTACGTCAAGGGTTGATGATTATTAATTGAACGACAAAAGTCAGCGGTGGCTCTAAGCCATCCGCTGGAGTGTTTTGTTAGACACGGCAGTATTCTTTGTTACAAATAATATCCAATTTGATTTGATATTTTTTCTTTTGAAAGAAC
>JACAEX010000019.1 GCA_013388635.1 Syntrophaceae bacterium
CCGGATGAGCTGATAGAGAGGATGAAGTCGGTGCCGAAGGAGAGGCAGGCGGAGGAGGGGATCAGGATCTGTGTGGAGACGATTCAGAGGTTGAGGGAGATTCCTGGGGTGAGGGGGATTCATATCATGGCGATCGAGTGGGAGGAGAAGGTCTCTGAGATCGTCAAGGCCGCAGGCCTCCTGCCCAGGCCACAACCCTAAAAACATCTGGAATACTGGAAGGATGGAATGATGGGTTTGGAAAAAATATCGAATCAAATTATTTTGGGTTGATCAATATTCCATTATTCCAACATTCCATCATTTTATTGAGGGCCAAATCGATGGCAACGATCTTAAATGTTGATTTCGCCGAAGAGATCAGAAGGGAATGCGGCGAGAACGTCTTTCTCTGTTATCAGTGCCAGAAATGCTCCTCGGGTTGTCCGGTGGCAGAGCATTTCGATCTCGCTCCGAATCAGGTGATGCGAGCCATCCAGCTGGGCCAGAAAGAGATGGTCCTCCATTCGAAGACGATCTGGCTCTGTGCGATGTGCGAGACCTGTGCCACCCGTTGTCCCCATGATATCAATATCACAAAGATCATGGACGTTCTAAAGATCATGGCAAAGGATGAGGGGATCGAACCCAAGGTGCCTTCTGTTCCCCTCTTTTATCAAGCAGCCCTGAGAGAGATCAGATGGTTTGGAAGAATGTATGAATTGGGCTTGATGGGAGAGATGTACCTCCGTCAGATGTTGGCCGGAGAGCTCGACTACGAGCAGGTCTGGAAGAACGATATGCCATTGGCCTTGAAGATGTTTAAGGCCGGAAAGTTAAAACTCTTTCCGAGCTTTGGAAAAGCAAAGGTTAAGGGCAGGGCCTCCAGCGAGAAGGATGGGATTGCCTATTTCCCAGGGTGCAGTCTCCACGGGACGTCAAAGGAGTATGATCTCTCCACGAAGGCAGTGTTCCATGCGCTCGGAGTTTCCCTTCGCGAACCAGAGGGATGGGGATGTTGTGGTACGACCCCAGCCCATTCGACAGACCATTACCTTTCGACCCTGCTTCCCATGAGGAATATCGCCTTGATGAGGGAGGAAGGGTTTAAGCATATCACCACGCCCTGCCCATCCTGCTTCCTCAGGATGCGGGTGGCGGTAAAGGACGCTGAGGAGGATCAGATTTTAAAGGAGAGGTTGGTTCAAGAGATACCGGACCTTCCCTCCGGAGTTAAGATCGACCATCTGCTCAATACCGTCACAGAGAAAATTGGTTATGAAAAGGTAGCCTCGAGGGTTAGCCGACCTCTTGATCAATTGAAGGTGGTTTGTTACTACGGCTGTATCATCACCCGACCGCCGAAGATCACAGAGGCAAAGGATTATGAATATCCCACCAGCATGGATAAGCTGATGAAGATTCTCGGAATCACCTCACTCGATTGGTCCTATAAAACACGATGCTGCGGGGTCTCCCTGGGGATCTCTCAGCTTCCAGTTGCACTGGAATTAAGCAGAAAGATTCTTAAAAACGCAAAGGCTGTGGGAGCAGAGGCAATCGTGGTCGCCTGCCCTCTATGTCATGTCAATCTCGATGCCCGGCAGAAGCAGATCGAAGAAAAGTATAAAGAGAGATACAGGCTTCCAATCCTATACTTCACCCAGCTCATGGGAGTGGCCTTTGGCCTGCATGCCGGAGACTTGGGCTTGGATAAGCATTTCATCAATCCCATGCCTCTCTTGAATAGGTTCTCTCCCGGGTAATCTCTCACTCTTGATTCGAGCTTGTCACGATCCGACAGGATGTCGAGGAAAATCTGATTGACCCTGCCATCACAATTTAATAGACTCACGATGGATGAGAATCCATTATATGAGTCTAAGAATATGACTTCTCCAGAGAGCAAAGACTATTTAGACCTGAAGGCCGTCCTCACCCTCCTTGTCCTGACGTTACTATGGGGTTTTAACTATACCGCGATCCGATATTCCAATCAGGGGGTCTCGCCGGTCTTCGCCTCCACCCTGCGTTCTCTCATCGCCTCCCTATGTGGTGTGCTCTACTGTCTCAGGAAGGGAGAGAGGCTCTTCCATAAGGACGTCAGGCTCTTCCATGGATTTGTCGTCGGTCTCTTGTTCGGACTGGAGTTTGCCTGTATCTACTTTGGGATGGTCTACACCGATTCTGCTCGCTCTGCCCTCTTTATATATCTGGCCCCCTTTGTCGTAGCCATTGGTGCGCACTTCCTTCTTAGGGGAGACCGATTAACCCTTCTAAAAATCGTAGGCCTGACCATCGCCTTTTCAGGAATTGCCTTTGTCTTTTATGGAAAGCCGAAGACAGCCAAACCGACCATGTGGATTGGCGATCTCCTTGAGATCGGGGCGGCCTTCTTTTGGGGCGCCACAACCCTTTACATCAAGAGGTTCATGGCGGAAACGGTCCATCCGATCCATACCTTTCTCTATCAGCTCTTGTTCTCCATCCCCATCTTACTGGTGGTGAGCCTCATCCTCGAGCCGGTTTGGTTTTACCGGGTCGATCGTTATGTCGTGGCCTCGATCTTCTATCAATCGGTGATCGTCGCATTCATAAGCTATTTCCTCTGGTTCAAGCTGATCCACGGATATTCAGTGAGCCGGCTCTCAGCTTTCACCTTCTTCACCCCCATCTTTGGAGTCCTCTTCGGCGTGCTTCTTCTGAGCGAAGAATTTACAACCTCTCTGATGATAGGCCTTCCCATGGTTTCGATCGGAATCTTTCTGGTCAACTGGAGGGAACGGACAACCCCGAACTGAATTTGGCCTCTAATGCCTGCGCATCAGGTAGGTGACCGCCTTTTCAAGGCCATCGAGGGTGAGCTCGAACATGGGGAAGATCTGCCGGATATGGCCGATGGTCTGGGTGTAAGGCCATTCTTCAGCAAGTTTGGGGTTGATCCAGACAGAATGGGGAAACGTCTTCGCAATGAACTGAAGCCTTTCGTAACTGGGCTTTCCTGACCTCTCTTCGATGTAGATGGACCCATCGGTGGCCATCAGCTCATAGGGAGCCATGCTCGCATCGCCCACGATGATAAATCTGGTTTCCGGGTCGAGACGGACAAGCTCATCGACCGGAAAAGGTCTGGAGCGCCGGGGAGGGTCTTCCCAGAGATAATCGTAGATCGTATTGTGATAGTAAAAGGTCTTTAAATCCTTGAACTGGGCTCGTGCATAATTGAAGAGGGTCTGCACCAGATCGACATAAGGGTCCATGGACCATCCTCCATTGTCGATGGCCAGGATCACCTTCAAACGATCCCTCAGGCTTCGATCAAAGACAATCTCTATCTCACCGCAATTCTTCGTGGTCTGGTAGATGGTCTTCTCAATATTCACCTTATCCCGGGGACCGAAGGGAACCATGTTTCTCAATCTCTTGAGCGCCTCTGCGATCTGGGATTGGGTCAGGGGTCCTTCCTGTGAGTAGTCGCGGTACCTCCGTTCCATTGCGACCTTGACCGCGGACTTATTTCTCGATACGCCTCCAACTCTCATCCCTCCTGGATGATACCCGGAATGGCCCACCGGAGAGGTTCCTCTCGTGCCGATCCATCTGTTTCCACCATGGTGGGCCTCTTTCTGCTCCTTTAACCGATCGAGAAAGTATTGGAGTAACTCCTCCGGGCTTAATCTGTGGAGATCGGCTTCATCGATCCCGAGAAGATCGGCCAGGCCCTCTGGATCTCTTAACCACTCGTCGAGCAGGGCCTTAGCCACTTCTGACCATTCAAAGAGGTCAGGCTCCTTGAACTCAACGCCATGAAAGTGATGGGCAAAAACCTGGTCGTAGAGATCGAAATACCTTTCGCTCTTAATCAGAATCGAACGGGCAGCGGTATAAAAATCGTCCACGGAGTTGATCAGTCCCATGCTCAGGGCCTTCTGGAGCCTCAGGAAGGAGGTGGGAGAGACCGGAATGCCCGCTTTTTTTAGCAGGTAAAAAAAATCGACAAACATTTCACATCCTGAACCGAGTTGCTGCATTCTGAGCCACTACATAGTCAGGGCTCTTCTTGAATAGGACGCCTAAATAAGGGACTTCACCCTTAATCAGATCTTTGACTTTGAAGTCCGGGTCCAGTCGTAAGGCCCTGATCCAGTTGATCAGCTCCCTGGTCGCAGGCTTTTTTTCAACTCCCCTGATCTCCCTGAGGCGGTAGAAGGTCTGGACAGCACTTTCGAGCAGGTCCTTACTGATATCCGGGAAGTGAACCTCGACGATCTTTCTCATCATATCAGGACCCGGGAATGCGATGTGGTGAAAGTTGCAGCGGCCCAGAAACGGGTCGGAGAGGTCCTTTTTGGCGTTCGAGGTGATCACAATCACAGGCCGATGTTTTGCCCGGATGGTCTTATCGATCTCAATGATATCAAATTCCATCTGGTCCAGCACATCGAGCATGTCGTCCTGAAAATCGGTGTCAGCCTTATCGATCTCATCGATCAAGAGGACCACCCTTTCGTCGGATACGAAGGCCTGGCCGATCTTTCCCATGCGAATATACTCTTCGATATTGCTGACGTCCCTTTTCGAGTCGCCGAAGCGGCTGTCATTGAGACGGGTCAAGGTATCGTACTGATAGAGGGCATCGACCAGCTTCATATTCGATTTGACGTTCAACACGATGAGTCTCATCCCGAAGGCCTCGGCAATTGCATGGGCCAGCATTGTCTTACCGGTCCCGGGTTCCCCCTTGAGAAGGAGGGGCATCTCCAGGGCTATCGAAACGTTAACAATCTTGGCCAGCTCATCGTCGAGCACATATCTTGAGGCGCCGGTAAACCTCCTGCTTCGAATCTCTTCGGTCATCTTTGCGCTCCTCTAAGGATGATGTGGGCATGAAAAACAGAAATATCATAACCACTTTCGCATCTCGTTTCAACACAGGCGCCAGCTTTTCAAGGGTTGACTTCTTGGACTTTTTCTGAGAATATAATTCTATCGTTGGAGGCTGCGCCGAAAAAGGCGTGGCGCAAAAGGAGTCCCGGGTGAAGCGCTCAGATGGAAGAGGGCCCGAGGTTCTGAGGCCTGTAAAGATCACAAGGAACTATCTAAAGCATGCCGAGGGATCGGTCCTCATCGAAATGGGCGATACCAAGGTGATCTGTTCGGCCAGCGTGGAGGAGAGGGTTCCTCAGTTTTTGAGAAATACGGGCAAGGGGTGGGTGACGGCAGAATATTCCATGCTTCCCCGCTCGACTCATACGCGTACCCCGAGAGAAAGAGGCGGAGGAAATGGCCGTGCCTTTGAGATTCAGAGATTGATCGGACGCTCACTGAGGTCTGTGACCGATCTCACCGGGTTCGGGGAGAGGACGATCTGGATCGACTGCGATGTGATTCAGGCCGATGGTGGGACGAGGACAGCCTCGATCACAGGTGCCTATGTGGCCCTGGTCGATGCCTTTCGAAAGATGGTGAACGACGGAGTGATCGGGGAGGTTCCGATCAAAGGCTCTGTCGCCGCCATCAGCGTGGGGAAGGTGGATGGAAGAATACTTTTAGATTTGAATTATGAGGAGGACTCCAAGGCCGAGGTCGATATGAATGTAGTGATGACCGGGTCCGGCGAATTTATAGAAGTTCAGGGGACCGCAGAAAATGCTGTCTTCTCGAAAAAGGAGATGGACTCATTAATCCGGGTGGCAGAAAAGGGAATCAAAAAACTTACGGCCATCCAGAAGAAATCACTTGAAGGAGAAAGATCATCAGGCGGAGAGGATTAGAACTGATTGTAGCGACGAGAAATCAGGGGAAGGTGAGGGAGATACGGAATGCTTTAAAAGGCATGGGATTGATCATTAAGACCCTTAACGATTTTCTTGATGTTCCCGAAGTGGATGAGGATGGAAATAGCTTTGCTGAAAATGGGCTGAAGAAGGCACGGTTTTACTCCAAGCTTCTTGGGAAACTTACCATTGCAGATGATTCGGGGTTGGAAGTGGATGCTCTGAAAGGGTTGCCCGGAGTTTACTCTGCCCGGTATGCTGGAGAGGGGGCGTCAGATCGGGAAAACAACCAGAAGCTCCTGAGAGAGATGGAGGGGCTACCGGTTTCGAAGAGGGGAGCTCGGTTCAGATGTGTCTTGGCCATTGTCTCGCCGGACGGGAGGGAAGCGGTGGTAGAGGGCTCATGCAGGGGAAGGATCGGGTTCAAGGAAGCGGGGAGAAAGGGCTTTGGATACGACCCCCTCTTTTTTCTTCCTCGATTTGGAAAGACGATGGCGCAGCTCTCCCTCGAAGAAAAAAATAGGGTCAGCCATAGGGGAAAGGCGTTAAGGAAGCTAAAAAACGCAATTAAAACTCTAATTTCGAAGCACGAAATCCGAATTTCGAAACAATCTCAAATAACCGAAGTCCCAAATTCAAAACTCAATGTTTAGATGACGTTTTGGAAATTTGGTCATTTGAAAATTAGGATTTGTTTCGGATTGGTCCTTAACGGAGCTTCGCCCGATATTCGGATTTCGGATTTAAGAAAAATCGGGGCGTAGCGCAGCCTGGTTAGCGCGCCTGCCTTGGGAGCAGGAGGTCGGCCGTTCAAATCGGCTCGCCCCGACCATGTTTCTCCCAAAGTTTCAGGCACTTGCAAGAGAGGGATTTTTAGCCATTTCTTCATTTTTAGCCAATGTTTCCAAATTGTTTCCATGAACCGGGATAACCCCGCATAATCCATTGAGAATCTCTGCTGTCCTTCGTGCGTACTCCTCTGAAAGGTGTGTGTACTGTTTCGTCATTTCCTCCGAAGCATGGGCCACATAGTTCTTTACGGCCGTCGTATCGGCTCCCCTTTCTGTCAACAGACTGACACAGGTATGCCGTAAGGTGTGGAACACGATCTTGCGTCTCCGATCATCGCTCTGTTCAATTCCGGCTTTTTTCAAAGACGCTTCAAATGACCTCTTGATGTCCTTAAAAGGTTTCCCATGCTTGTTAGGAAAAACATACTGGCACTTTACTGGAAGGCTTTGAAGCAGGGTTATCATGTCGCTGTTCAAAACAATGTTTCTTGTCTTTCCTGTCTTGGCTTCTTCCAATCGAATAAGCCCTTTTTTAAGGTCGATGTCTCTCCATTTCAGATTGAGAATGTCAGACTTGCGGAGCCCTGTATAGACGGCGGCTATCACGATTGACTTTAGGTATTTGGGACAAGCATCAATGAGTCGTCTGACTTCGTCTTCTGTTAGGGCACGTTCACGGCGATTGGTCTCCTTGTAAAAGAGATCATCCGCATTCTCAAAAGGATTTTTCTCCACCATCCCCCACTTGACGCCTTTTCGGAACATCCGGCGAAGGATTGACATTTCGATGTTGACCGTTCTTTCACTTCTCTCTGTTCCATGTTGAGTAGGTGTCTTTTTCCTCTCGTCTCTGAAATCTTCAAGGCCCTTGTAATCTATCTCGGAAAGCAATTTTCCCTCGAAGTGTTTCTTCAAGACAGGAATGAAGTAACTCACGGAGGTCTGGTAGAATCTCTGATCCTTTACCTTCTCAACATAGGCGTCAAGAAGTTCCTTGAAAGACGTCTTGTTCTCCTTCTTGACATCGAAGAATCTGCCTTCTCGGATGGCGGCCTTGACTTTGCCAAGATAGGCTTCGGCGTCTTTCTTAGGGCCAATGGCTTTGATGATCCTTTTACCATTCGGGTCACGGTAATCCACATACCATGTCTCCCCTTCTATTCCCTCCTTATTTTTTCTTTTGAATACTCCCATGGCTATCCCTCTCTTTTCCGCCTTGACTGGGGCGGCTTGGATTTTTCGGGTTTCACCTCCTTTCTTCTGTGAATTTAAAAAACC
Source organism: Syntrophaceae bacterium (assembly GCA_013388635.1). Taxonomy (GTDB): domain Bacteria; phylum Desulfobacterota; class BSN033; order BSN033; family UBA1163; genus JACAEX01. The sequence goes on from JACAEX010000019.1 coordinate 7,826, forward strand.
TCTATCCCTTTTAGGCGTTGCTTAATTTGTCCGATATGGTTGTTCAACCAAGAAAAATTTTCTTCTTTTAAGTCGGTCCTGAATTGCTCGATTATAAAATCTTCTTCTTCCAAGATTTCGGCCAAAAGTGAAGCTTTCTCATCAAAATCTTTCTTAAGAGAGTCATACCTTTCATTCACCGTTTTCATCCCACCAAACTTTTGACACTTTTCTCTCAACTCTTTTTGCTCTTCTTCTGTCATAAGCATTTCGCCTTTAATATATTGTTTTAGGAACCATCGAGGAATCATGGCAACTTTTATGGCCAAAAGTTCCCTAATTTCTGCCTCCATAGTCATAGATTTCTCGATGAGGTCATTCAGTTGTTCTCTCATTTTGGCCTCTTTTAAGTGTCTTTTTTGATTTTTCTTACTAATTTAATCTCATATCCCAGATAATCCAAAACCTTCTTTATCGTTTCCCATCTTGGATTAGCATCATCAAGCAAAGATCGGTAAAGACTCTCTTGTGCAATCCCCAAATCCTTGGCGATCCGGTAGAATGAAATCTTTTTTCTTTTGACAATCTCCCTGATCTCTTTCCCAATGGACTCCATACTTGGTTTATATATCAAACATTGATTTATTTGTCAAGGTCTTTCTTTTCACAAAGTCAATTTATCATCATTTGCAAAATTCCGTGATGGAAACATTTTGGAAACATTGAAAAATTAGGGATACAAACACTTGAAATTTTAACCAGTTTTTGTGACCTCCTGCTCACGTTGCAGGTGGACACCCTTCTTTCTCGTTTTAGGATTACGGGATTCCTCGTAAGTTTTATTTAAATTTCTTCTCTCGTTGAGATAAGACCGGATTTCATTTGGATCAAACCGTATCGCCTCACCTACTCGATGGAAGGGGAGCAACCCTTTTTCGGCGGCTTTATACACCCAAACAAGGCTCATATTCAACCAAGCGGCCACCTGTTGAGCTGTCAATAGGGGTTCACGTTCTTTCGGAATATCCAACTCCTCCACCTATTCTGTCTCCTCTTGCCCTTTACCTACTCCAATTTTTCGTTGAACATAGAACCTGATGATTTGGCCGTTGTGCTTCATCTGATAGCCTTCGTATGCATCGCTTTCCATGTGATATATCTCGATCCCTCTTGCCTCAAGAACCTCCCGAATTGTTGAAAGCAGGTCGCCATTCTCTGAAAAGACTCCTTGGGGAACCTTTTTCTCGCCCCTCTGCGGGCTTCTGCGGGGCCTTTGACGAGGGTTGACACTTTCACTTGATCGAAGGGAAGGGGTATTTTGGGTTGACAGGGGGTTGACACTAACCGATGAAGCATTGGAGGCCCTTGATTTACCTTGATCCTCATCCTTAACGGCCTTCAATCTTTTCCTTACCGCCTCGTGGCTCATGTTCAGAGCGACGGCAATCTGCCGAAGGCTTTTACCTTTGGCTTTAAGTTCCAGAATCTCCTCATTCAAATCCGGCATTGGTTCATCCCTGTTGAAATAAGTTTCCGGTTTCTCCCTCTGACCATCAACTCATTGTAGCCCTTCAACACCTCGTTCAGTCCGTTCATGTCCCTGTTTAATGCAAACCGATTAATTTCCTCCTCCAGAGCCATCATCTTCTTAAACTCGCCTGGTCGCGTTCGCTTCATCCATTCCAAGGCTCCCTGTGTCCACCCTTCATTGATCTCACAAAGAGTTTGGTCTATTAAGGAGTAAGGGTTGTTTATGATTTCTGCCTTGTGAATTTTCAGGACTTCAATGAGTGGGATTATCTGATCCGGTGGAGGAAGATGTTTGCCCTGATAAGTGTATCTGAGGTTTTCTCCATCGAGAACAACTCTATAACCAATAGCCCTTAATCTGCCGAGCGCTTTCTCCCAAGCTGTCATATCTCACCTTCAAAAATATTTAGGGAAGAAACCTGCTCTTTCTTTTTAAAAGTAAAATATTCCTTATCTATTCCTTCCCCAAGTTTCTCAATCTCCTTAGAATTATCGTGAAGGAATTTATCCAATAAATTTAATCCTTTATCCTCGTCTTTACATTCCTTCCCGCCTTCCCTCATATATATTGGGGAAGGAAAGAAGGGATTCTTTTCATAGACGAAAGGGTTCCCTTTCTTACCGTCCCCACTCCTACTTACCTGTCCGTTCTCAACCAACATCTTCACTCCTTTTGAAACAAGATCATGACGTTTCTCCACTCGCTCCCAAATTTCATTGATAGTTAAAGGCCCCTCGTCCAATGCTTCAAGAATCAGAGGCAGGGTCTCCCCGATCTCAACTTCCTCCCTCCTGCCTGCCACCTCAAGGCTCCCGTCCGGTAGGAGGTCTATAACTGTCTCAGGAACATCCTCCCCATACCGTTGGATGGTAAAGAAAGAGCGACGTCGCTCTCGCTTCTTGATATGGATTGATGTGTCCACCCCACCAAGCAGGCCTGTTGACCCCAGGGTGTCATCACCATCTTGGCGGTCTTTTTTTCCTGCGTGGTGAATTAATTGGATATGGCAATTCAATTGCCTTGCTATCACCATAAGAGGTTCTAATGCCCTTGTGACTTGAGCATAGTCGTTAAGGTCTTTCACTCGGCAGAATTTCTGTAAAATATCAATAATCAAAAAATTGGCTTCCTTCTCTCTGATCAATGCTTCAACTTCCTTCATGGCATCAATGGGTGCGGGGCCGAAATGAAAGAAAAGAGGTTCGTCTGCTATACCCAAAGAGGAAAGTTTCTTTTGAAGTTCAGACCTCTTTTCTTCCAACGCCAGATAGATAACGGTGGCCTGAAGGGTTTTCTTACCCAAAAAAGTATCTCCACGGCTGATGGCAACTGCCAAGTTAAAAGCGAATGTAGTTTTCCCGACTTTTGGCTTAGCGATAACAAGGCTCAACCCCCCAATGGGGAGAATCTCTTCCCATATCCAATCTGTCTCCTTTTCCCTGACGGAAAGAATGTCCTTTGCTTGAATAAGTGAGAAATGATATTCATTGGTGGCCTTATCAAGTTCAAACCCTTCTTCCTGTTCAGATGGCGGGTTATTCCGTGAATGAGTCTTTATCATCGAGTCCAGAACCCTCTCGATTTCTTTCAAAGGGAGGGGAGGAACAAAGCGGGAATTCGCATCAAGGAGGATGGGAAGGATTTCGTTTCTTGAAAGGCCCTTCCCCAAATACCTTCCTGTCAGACGTGTAATCGCTATGTTTCTCTCCCCTTCGGGAACCCCGCTCAATAGTTCATTTTCCCATCCCATTGGTGGGCCTTGAAGTTTCCCTTCTTCGGTTGTTTCAATAGAGGGAAGAAAATCAAAATCGAGAAGATTGTAGGCAAGATCAGACCGAAGAATTTTTATCCTCACTTTTCGGGGAGGGCTATATTTGTAGTTGAGGGTTCCCGGCATTCGCAATATCCGGCTTGCATCCGTGGAGGCAGTATCAGCCTCAAAAAAGGAGGCAAGCCGTTTCAGATAATCCTCCGCAATGGCGATTTCTGCATCTGACAAAGGTTCTTTGAGTTTCCAATACAAGTGAACACCGCCCCCGGAGTTCACGACGAGGGACGGTTTCAGAGGAAATTCCTTGAACCTCTTTCGGATCATCTTCATTCCCTCCTCGGTGAATTCCTTCAAATCGAGATCGACCCACAGGCAGGGTATCTCAATGACCCCCTTTTTGGTTCCAACCCCATTTTTTCTCGTTGCTACCCCGAAAAAGACGTTTTGACTCCTGTGGGCTTCAAGTATGGAAAGGATGGAATCTATCTCCGACAACGGGATAAACATATTCTCTCCCGAAGGGAGGAATCGAAGGTTAATAAAACCTCTCCTACAATACTGATAAACGGATTTGAGGAAAGTAACAGCAATCTTTTCGTCTGATAATCCAATTTTTGTAAGGTCTTTCAGGTGTTCTGGTTGGAGGTTTGTTTCACCCACTTTCATCGTCATCCTTTCCCCCATCTCAACCCCGAAGAGTCAGTGCCTTTAGGTTTCTGAAAACCTCTGCAAACGTCAGGGGATCAACACGAGCAGTCCGGTTATAAAAAGCCAGGACATCGCCTTCAAATGTTTCCGAATCCTTGAAGATGAAGGTAAATTTTTTTCCATTGGATTTTGTGGAGCTCAATTTGTGGCCGATTGTCGAGAGGTAGCTTGCAAGCGCCAAGTCAGAAATTTCTTTCATTGTTGTCCCTTTCATTCTCAGTCATGAAAATGCTAATTCTGTGCCAAAAACTGAGAGATTTGTAACCTCTTGAATTGATTGGTTAATTTAAATTTAGAAGATAAATTTATAAAATACTAATTTACAAATTAATAAATTCATGATATCCTAAATAACAAATTCTATTATGAAGAGGAGATGAAGATGAAATTGGTTAAGTCAGGTGAAGGGTATAAACTAATCAAGGAAGTATTGTGTAATTTCCGTTCACCTATTGACTGGACGGAGTTCAAACAAGAAGTGAAAAAACAAATTAAGGCAAGAGGAAACCTCATGGGAGATGTGGCTATTGATTTTCTTGATCTGGCGATCGCAAGAGATGATATTAATGAGATAAGAAAGATTTTTGAAGAAATCTTTCGTGAGGAATTTGAAAAAGAACATCATGAAGATTGGATTGCAAGAATTGTTATGGCTCTTGAGGGTCTCAAGGATATATTTGATATTGATATCTTGGCTTCTAAAAGTAAGAAAGTGAATCCCTTATCATCTTCATATTTTAAAGAAATATACTACATTTCAAAGTCCACCGCCCCCATTCTAATCTTAGGCGAGACAGGCACAAGCAAAGAATTATTGGCGAAATCGTTACACGAAATGAGTGATAGACGGACGAAAGGATTTGTAGAGATTAATTGTGCTGCAATTCCCGAGAATCTTCTTGAAAGTGAACTTTTTGGACATAAAAAAGGAGCTTTTACTGGTGCAAACGAGCTTAGAAAAGGTCGGTTCGAAATAGCCAATGGAGGGACAATTTTTCTCGATGAATTAGGGAAAATGCCAAAGTATTTACAAGCTAAACTTTTAAAAACCATCGATGAGAAAGAGATTACCAGACTGGGGAGTAACAAGCCGATTAAGATTGATATTAGATTTATTACGGCCATCCAGCCAATTGATATTGATGTTAAAGAGGATCGTATACTTCCAGATTTGCTTTATAGACTGGGGTATCCCAGTCTACTTAGAATGCCAACCTTGAACGAAAGATTGGGTTCAAATCCAAGAAAAATTATTATGAACTCCTTAAAGGTGGTTTCAAAGAAGTTTAATCTAAACTATGACGGATCAATACATTTTAAAACGATTGAGGTTTTAAAAAACCATAGATACGAGGGTAATTACCGAGAATTGGAAAACATCTTAATGCGGGCAATCCTTTCGGCAAAATCTCATAACAGGTATGAAGTTCTTCCAGAAGATTTAAAATTAAACAATGAAATTACTATTAGGAGTAAGAATATGGAGGTTACCACAGGAGATTGGAAGGATGTGGAAGACCTGAAGAGAAAAGTTTTCATGGATTCCGTTAATGAAATTAAACTAAAGGACGTAATTGAGCACGCAAACAAAGTTAGGGCTTCTATTGTGGAAGAAAAGGTGAAAGAAATAATTGAAAAGGGAATGGACATAAAAAGGGTGCTCATAAATGAAGGACTTCCCGAAAAAAGCTATCAAGTATTTCGTAAGAAAGTTGAAACAATTACAGGTAAAAAATTTAAGGATTTTAAAGTGACATAAAATATTTAGACCTGCCCCGAATACTTATTTAGTAGCCCAAAAGAGCATTGTCACCCTTAAGAA
>JACAEX010000008.1 GCA_013388635.1 Syntrophaceae bacterium
CTAAAAATGTCATTCCTGCGAAAGCAGGAATCCAGAAGGTCTTGAAATAACTGGACTCCCGCCGGAGTTTACCCCGTACTTAATACGGGGCGGGAGTGACGGACTGGGAATTATTAGAGTTCCCTTATATTTTCTCTGCAATTCAATCGTCCCAGCCGATCTCTCTCTTTTTTGTCACCGGAAGCTTAAACTTCTCCTTCAGGCGTCTGGCAATGAGATCTGGGACCAATCCCTCCACCGCTCCACCTAAACTGGCCACCTCTTTGATGGTCCTTGAGGAGACGAAGAAGTAGTCCTTACTGGTCATCATGAAAAGCGTATCCAGATGGGGGTTGAGGCTCCGGTTCATGGACGCCATGTGAAATTCATATTCGAAGTCAGAGGTGGCGCGGAGGCCCCTCAGAAGAACCTTGGCATTGGTCTTTGCGACATAGTCGACCAGGAGGCCCTTAAAACTATCCACGACCACATTGGGCGTATCCTTGAAGATCGCTTTGACCATCTCGACGCGCTCATCAATGGTGAAGAGGGATCGCTTCTCCGCATTATTGGCGATGGCCACGATCACCGTGTCAAAGATTTCGAGAGCCCTTTCAATGATATCGATATGGCCATAGGTGATGGGATCGAAAGACCCCGGGTAGACCGCCACTTTTCCCATATCCTTTACCACTCCTTTCGTCCTCTGAGGCATTGGTTTACCGATCTCCTTTCTGATCGGGCAGCTCCCGTTCCGAAGAGGCCAGGAATGAAATCAAGGTATCCCCGATCGCACGCTGCCGGAAGAGATTCCATCCCTCGACAGAATCGGGGAGGGGTTCTCGCCGATCATGCTCGATGACCAGAATGGAATCCGGGTGATAAATCCTGTTCGAGCGGAGCTTTATCAGAGTTCTCAGAATCAAACCTTTTTCATAAGGAGGGTCCATCAGGATCAGATCAAAAATCTCGCCTCTCTGGCTGAGAATTCCGATCGCTCGATTCACGTCCTTGGGTAGAATCTCGGAGCGTGTTTCCATCCCGAACTGCGAGAGGTTTCTTTGAATCAGCCTGACCGCCTGCCTCCCTCTCTCAACGAAGACGGCTTTTTTGGCACCCCGGCTCAGGGCCTCGATCCCGAGATTGCCTGTGCCAGCATAGAGGTCCAGAACGACCCTTCCTTCCACCTTCTCGCCGAGGATATTGAAGATCGATTCCTTCACGCGGTCAGACGTAGGCCGAAGGCCCTGGCTTTTTGGTGTGGCTAACCTTCTCCCCCTTGATGTGCCGCTGATGATTCGCATGCCGTAACCTGATAAATTCGAAACTCGAATATCGTCATGCCCAAGGCAGATCCGCCTCTGGCGGAAAATCCGAAATAGATTCAAATACCGAATAACCAAAATTCAAAACAAGTTTTGAACATTTGAATTCCTCATTTTGAGACTGTTTCGGATTTTGCCTGCCTGCCGATCAAGTTCTTTGGCAGACGGGGATTTCGTGCTTCGGATTTAAGGCTCATACCATATTCACTTTAACGAGCTGATCCCATTGTGGCTAAGATGAGTGAAGCAGTTCCTCCAGCCTACGTTGCATATTTCCCGGGTGGGAGCCTTGCCAGTAGATTCTTCTGCATTGCGGACATCGGAAGAATCTCTTCTGCTGGTAAAAGATGAAATCCGGAACCTTTCCTTCTGCTTCCTCCCTCGGGATCTCCTCGATCAGGGCATTGCAGAGGAGGCATCTCGAAAAGAGGTTTTCATCGTTCAGTGAGAGGTGGCCCTTTTGAAAAAGTTCCTTTAGCTGAAGAAAAGGGTTGTCCTGACTCACACGGATGATGCGATCGGATGCCCTTTTCGGCACGAGCTTGGTATTGCGGGTGAGGATGACCCGGCCCTCCTGACGGGCCAAGTGAATGATTTGATGGGGGTCTTCTCCCCGGTAATAAAGCGTATCGTAACCCAGCATTCTCAAGCCCTTGGCCAATTTCCCCAGCATGCGATCCGCAATAAACTTCATCATCAAGATTTCATTGCCATCCGATAGGCTCTATGCCCTATGCGAAGAGATAGTTACAGGTACTTTCCGATGATCGGCCCCAGGTCCTTCTTCGTCTTCTCCGGGATATACTTTTTCCCCGTGGTGATGGCATATTTCAAGGCGGTGGCACAAACGCACTCTCTCTTCTCCGGAAGGTGCTTCACCGCATGCCGTATGACGCTTCTCGCTGTTTTAGTGCTCTGGGCTAAAATCCTTAGGACCTCGCCGATGGAGACATCCCCTGCCTCCTGATGCCAGCAGTCATAGTCTGTCACCAATGCAATGGTGGCGTAACAGATCTCGGCCTCCCGAGCCAATCTTGCCTCCGGAAGGTTTGTCATTCCGATGATATCGACGCCCCATGTCCGGTAAAGCCTGGATTCGGCCCGGGTGGAAAATTGAGGACCCTCGATACAGAGGTAGGTCCCGCCTTTATGGACAGTAGCTCCTACCTCCTTTGCCGATTCGAATAGGATTCGACCAAGCACAGGGCAAACCGGATCCGCAAAACTGACGTGGCCAACGATTCCTTCACTGAAAAAGGTATTGGGCCGTCCTGCGGTTCGATCGATGAACTGGTCCAGAATGACCATATCACCTGGATGGATTGTTTCCTTCATCGATCCCACAGCGCTGACGCCGATGATCCATTCCGCTCCCAACGTTTTCATCCCGTAAATATTTGCTCGAGAATTGACAGAGGAGGGTTGGATCCGGTGCCCCCATCCATGGCGTGGTAGGAAGACCACCTTCACCCCTTCCGTATGGCCAATGGCAAAGGAATCCGAAGGCTCGCCAAAAGGGGTTGTCAGAGATATGGTTTCAACCTCTTCGAGACCTTCCATCGCATAGAGACCTGATCCACCGATTATGCCCACTACCCTATCCGACATTCTTTACCTCCTTTCATGATGTTTAATAATTAACTTAAGCTCTTACTCTTTTCAATAAACCTTATCATCATCATGGTTATGTCATCGGACTGGGGTGCTCCGTGGGAGAAAGAGAGGATTTCTTTCATGATTCCTACGGTCATCTCCTGAATTGAGGCCCCATGAAACTCGCCGATCTTTCTTCTGAGCTGTTCAGCCGAAAAAAACTCCCCTTGCTCATTGATCGCTTCCGGGACTCCGTCCGTATAGAGGTAGAGCCCGTCACCAGGTTTCAGTCGAATCTGTTCTGTTTGATAAGCCAAACCTTCCCATGCGCCTACCACCACGCCTTTTCCCATTTTAAGAGGTGTCACCTCGTTATTCCTCCCAAGGAGGAAAGGTGGGTTGTGCCCGCCGTTTGAATAGAGGACGAGACCCGTTCTTGTGTTCAGGATGCCACAGAAGATCGTCGCAAACATGCAGGAGTCATTTCCCTGACTGAGCTCGCGGTTCACCTCTGTCAAAATCTCCCCCGGGGCAATCCCTTTCATGGCTGTTGCCTTGATCAAGGTCTTGGCCACCGCCATAAATAGAGAAGCAGGAATGCCCTTGCCCGAAACGTCCCCGATGATAAAGAAGAGATTCTCTTCGTCGATGAAGAAGAAGTCATAGAAATCTCCTCCCACCTCCCTTGCCGGCTCGATGATGGCATAGATGTCGAATTCCTTCCGATCCGGGAAGGGAGGGAATATCTTCGGAAGGATGGACATCTGGATGTCGTGGGCGATCTTGAGTTCGCTCTCGATCCTTTCTTTTGAGGCGATCGTCTCAGTCAGTTTCCGAATGTAGTCCTTGAGGGACTCTTTCATATATCGGAAGGCATCCAGAAGTTCCCCTGTCTCATCGCCAGATCTGGAACGGGGCAGTTCGACATCTAAATTCCCTGTGGCGATCGCTCCGGTGGCCCTGGCCATCTCCCTCAGAGGCCTCGTAATGGAGCGGGCAATATAGACCACTGCGATGACAAGGAGTGCGATGCCCGCTATTCCCAGAATGATCACTGTCCGGTTGAGTTGCGACACGTCCGCCATCAGTTCATCCTCGGGAAAGACGACCGCCAGAGACCATCCACACGATGGGATGGGCGCATAATACATGCGGCATGGCTTTCCGAAAGCAGCGCCCTTCAGGGAGACGAATCCTGATTCTCCTCGAATCATCCTTCTTCCAATCTTTCGGAGATTGTCATCTCCTTCCCTCTCCGCCAGACCGAAGAGGGTCGCATTCATGATCAGTTCTTTGAGAGGGTGGGTGACGAACATTCCGTTTTTGGAGACCAAAAAACCATACCCGGTTTGGAGCACCCTGATCGATGCAACAACCTCCTGGAGCCATTCAAGCGAGAGATCGGCTGTCACAACCCCTCTGAAGAGCCTTTTTTCTCCCTTCTTATAAAAAGGGACGGAGTAGGTGGCCATGAGGATGTTACCGCCGCCCTCGTCATAGTAGGGTTCGCTCCAATCAGGTCGATCAAGTTCTTTCGGGATCTGATACCAGTCCCAGTAGAAGTACTGATACGATTCGCTGGCCAAGTCGGAGAAAAGGATCTCTCCTTTTGATTTATAGAAATAGGGAGCGAAGGCGACCGGCTCCCCATCGAATCCGCGCGGCTCGAAGGCAATGGCTCCTCCGTAGATTTCGGAGTTGTTCTCTACGACCTTCCGGAGCAGAAGGAGCAGCTCCTCTTTGTCGCATGAACCGTGTTCCATAAAGCAGGCAAGATTTTCCGGTACTTTCTGAACGGAGCGAATGACGGCTTCGATCCGGTTGATCGTGGAAAGAACGATACTTCGGGCGTTATCTTCAACATTCCTTTCGATCGTTTTTCGGGAGAACCAGTAGTTGTAGCCCGAGACTGCTGAGAAGATAACACCGCTGCTCAGCAGGAAGAAGAGGATCAGTTTGAAGGCGATGCCTCTATTTCGAAACATCTTCGACGCACCTGACAAAGAAATGGTTGAGATCCGAAGACCTTCGGATCAGACCGGCCCTCTTCAGTTCCTGGGCCACCCGATCGTAATCGGTTGGCTGCAAAACTCCCATGGCTGTTGGCGTTCCGCCAGGAAGGATCAGTTCCTTCATCCTTGTGAGCATCCACTTCTGGTGGATTCGATCAACAGGTATCTTGGCCTGGAGCATTTGCCTCACAACGATGTCGAGGGTCTCTTCTGTGTGGGAGAAAGCATAGAGCCAGCCCTCCAGAGAAGCCCGAGCGAAACTGCAGGAGAGGGCGGGATCTTTCTTGAAGTTCTCTTTCAGGGTATAGATTCCGTCCTCAGGGAAGTTCAGGCCATGTTCATGGAAGAGGAAGGTAATCAGATCCTCCGGGTCGAGGCCTGAATTGAGGAGGGTGTGATATTCGTTGTACCACATGGCCGATGCCACATCCACGCCACCCCTTAGAAAGAGATTGATGGAAAAGGATTGCGGGATGACCCTTACATGGATTTGATATTTCTTAAAAAAGGCCTTGGGCTGGATCTGGAAATCGTCACCCCAGAGACTTACCTTTTTCCCGTTCAAATCTTCGGGCCTTCTGATCTGGCTCGATTTCTTGGCGACCAGCATCAGGGCAGAACGCTGAATGATCTGAGCCACATTGACGATCGGTTGTCCGCTTTCCTGCATCCGGAGAGCAGTCGAAAGCCAGAGGGTTGCGAAATCGGTCCTGTCCTTTGTTAGATACACGGAGGCATGACGGTCAGGACCTCCCTGCAGGATGGTCAGGTCGATGCCGTTTCGCTTATAAAATCCTTTCTCTTTCGCCATATAGTAACCTGCGAACTGGGCCTGGGGTTTCCACTGAGGAAGGAAGGTTGCCTTCTTTAGAGGGCCTCCCTGTCCGAAGGCGAGCGAAGGCCCGATCATGAGGAGGATGAAAAGGAGAATGGTTATCACCCGGTTTATCCCTTCTTGATGATGAGATTGAGGATATTCCGATTTCCCTGGCGGTTATATCTCACCTGATCGACCATTTTCTTGATCAGAAAGAGCCCCAGGCCACCGACCTTTCGGCTCTCGATGTCTGATGAAAGGTCGGGGTCGGGCTGGGACGTCATATCAAAGGGGATCCCTGTATCGATGAGTTCGATGATGAGATGATCGTCGTCTTCCCGGCAGTTCACCTCAACGTCCCCTGGCTCTGCTGGGTAGGCATAGTGAAAGATATTAACCAGGGCCTCCTCCAAAGCAAGCTCCGCCTCTTTTACTCTCCCCGGGGTGACCCCATAGCTCCTGGCATATTCGGAAAGAGACTCCATGAACTCCCGGAGATTTTCCATCCGAGCAGGCCTTTTCATACTGAACAAAGTTCTCATCGGTCACGTCTCTCCAAGTCCGGCCTCTTCTGATTCGAAGATCTTAAAGATGGCGTGGAAACCCGCAATTCTGAAAACCTCCTCTACAGACCCCTTCAATCCTGTCAAAGAGATTTTCCCCTGTTTTTCTTTCAACTTCTTTGCAGCAGTCAGAATGGCTCGAAGGCCTGCACTGCTAATATACTCCAACTCGCCGAAGTTTAAAAGAAACCTGTTTTCACCCTTCGCGATCAAGTCGAAAAGATTTTTTTCGAACTCAGGAGCGGTCACGGCGTCCATCCGTCCCTTCACTGAAACGACCACTGCATTTTTTTCCTTTCGGGTCTGTATCTCCATGATGCCTCCTCTTTTTGAATTTATAGGCCTTGACCAACCTGCTGCCAATCCGCCTTGATGATCTCGAGAATCGTTTTGGCCCGGTCGGTATAGAGTTGAATCCCTTCCCAGTTGGGCTGCCCCATGATCTTTTGCATGAGCATCCCGTCCACGTCAAACCATCGGGGCAGGATTCCACCCAGGAAATAGCCACGTCTCCGAAGAAGATCCACGACCCGGCCAATCCAGGGCCAGCTCAACTTCAGCCAAATCTGGAGGACGATCATTCCCTTTTCCTGAACCGCTTTCTCCTGCTGAGCAAAGGTGCTTTCAAAATCTGTCCCGGCGTCATGAACCGCCATGCGAGCCACCTGCGCAAAATCAAAGACCTGAGTTTTGATCTCTGTTTTGACCGAAGAAGGCAACTCGTCTTGGGAGAAAACGAAATCGCGATCGTCATCCAGACCGCTATAAAGGAATCGCATGTTCTCCTCGTGGACCGCTGGCAAATAGACAGTGTGTGGGTTGGGTTTGAGGGTCTTGAAATCCAATAGAGCCGTGACACGGCCTGAAGCGCTTTTCTCCTGATCATAGGCTTCAGCGGGCATGAGGTCTATTTCGATGGCCCGTGTGATCCAACCTGCCTTCGCTGTTCCCCTCTGGGCGAAGATATGATTGCAGACGGATTCTCCAAAGACCTGCTCGATTTCATACTTCTTCGCTGCTACATCCACCACCTGGAGGCCCAATTTTGTATAGATTCCCTTTCCGCCCCGGTAAGAAGGGTGGACCAAGCCCGCTCCTGACTCATAGACCCGCTCATAGGGGGCGCTGCGGAAAAGAGCTCCATGGCCTACGATCTCTCCTTTCGGAGTCCGTGCTACACTGGAGATCGTACGGCCAGCAGCATTCTCCTCGATCAGGAGTTTGGGATCGATAAATGTTTTGATAGGATAACTCTCACCATAAACCGTCTTGAAAAGGCGTGTCACTCCTTCCGCATCTTCAGGCCGGAAGAAATCGAACTCGTAAGTCTGTCCAGGTTCAATCTCGTTCATCTCAAGCTCCTTTTCTTGAAAGAAGGGGTATCAAACTGAGTGAGAGAAGGATGAGGGCGCCGCAGAAGTAATAGAGCGCTCTATAGTCCCAGGCAGCTAATATCCAGCCTCCGATCATCGGCCCCAAAAAGAGGCCTCCCTGAAACATCTCCACCCCCAGGTTTGTGTTGAGGGCCCGGAGCCTAACGATTGAAGAGTCGAAGAGAAGGCCACTCAGCAGAGGCATGGCCACGCCCCAGCAGAGCCCAAAGAATAATCCCAACGCATAAAAGAGAACCGTTCCTGATGTATTCGCCAGAATCAAATAAGCGATGACGAGTCCGGACAAGGAGAAGGCCAAAAATCTGGGCTTGCTTATCTTGTCAAGGAAAGGACCTCCGAAGAGACGGACCGCTATCTCTGTAAAGGTCGAGAGCGTAAAAAACCAGCCCGGGTTGGAAATTCCAATCTCATATCCATAGCCCTTAAGAAAGTAAAAGACCGGAGTAAAGGCCACATAAAGCAGTAGTGAAATCGCCAGAAGGGAGCAAATCTTTGGGTCTTTCATATTGTCGATCAAATCCCTTTTCGTAATCTTCGCTGAGGAAGGAGGATCTTTTTCCGGCCTGGCTCCCTTCACAAGCAGAAGCAAGGGGAAGACCAAGACCATCAGCAGGGCGGTGAGTTTGAGGACGGCAATAAAACCTCCAAAAATTTTGATCAGAGGTTCCAGAATAGGGGGGATCACCGCATAAGGAAGAAGGGTGATCACAGAGATTATTCCGAAGGCCTGGCTGCTCTTGCCTGATGGAATGGATCCAACGATCTTGGCCATCATGGCTGTTCCCATGACAACGTATACGCCTCCATGAATGATCCTGACAAGAGTCATTGACCAAAACCCGTGAGCAGGCTGGTAAAGGAGAAGGGAGAGTATGATGCCTATCGAGCTAAGAAAGATCCATTTTTTTGCATTGCCGGGATGGAGCAATGGGCTGATCAAAGGCCGGATAAAAAGCCCTGTCAATGCAAAAAGGCCGATCAGCAACCCACTCTCCTGGGGCGACCGGTGCAGGTCATTGAGAAGATAATGGTGAAACTGAAAGAAGACCGCGATGTTGCAGAAATTAAGAAAGATAATTCCATTCAGGGAAAGAAATTCCTTCGTAATCAGTCTAACTGGGTTTTCCATTTTTCAGCGCTAACCGTAAGAGTAGATTTCCAGCCACCTCGCGCCGGTAGTCTGCGCTGGCCCGGATATCGTCAATCGGTTTGACCACCGCCCGAGCAATTTGGCCAGCTTTCTCCAGGACTTGATTCGAGAGGCGACACCCTTTGAGCATTGCTTCAATCTCGGGCGATGCGACGACCGTAGGAGCCACACTGCCCCAGGCCAGCCTTGCCTCTTCTACCACGCCATCATCGGAGGTTTTAAGCAGGGCTCCGAAGCTGACAATGGCAATGGCCAGGGCCTTACGCGCCCCGACTTTCTCATAGTGATGGAAATTGAACCGCGGCGATTTCCGAATGAAGATAGCGGTTAGCACTTCACCCGGTGCAAGTAGGGTCTCTCCCGGTCCTTTGATAAAATCCATTATTGACATACGACGAGAGGATTCTTTTATCCTCAATTCGATTTCTGCTCTCAAGAGATAGAGGGGCGGGAGGGTATCGCCGGCGGGTGAGGCAGTAACGATGTTTCCTCCAATCGTCCCCATATTCCGGATGGGCGGGGAGCCAAGAACTTTCAATGCCTCCATCAGGATGGGAAAGTGATTCATGATAACAGGGCTTTCAAGGAGCCTTGTAAATGTCGTGCATGGGCCAATGAAGATCTCTTCGCCACGATCTTCGACTCCCTTCAGCTCTTCAATGCGCTCCAAACAGATCATCTGATGGGGACGAATAAGACCGTTCCTCATTCTAACGAGAAGATCGGTTCCACCCGCATAGAGTAAAGAGCGAGGCTCATCTCTTAGAATCTGCCAGAGCTCATTTAATGTATGTGGGAGAGAACCGTTTCTCATATAACAAATACTTCCTCTCCCCATGGTGCCTGCGCGAAGCCGCTTCGGCGAAGGCAAGGGAGAAGATTGAGGTGAGGAGGAAAATCCGGATGCCCACCCCCACCCTTGCCCTCCCCCATCAAGAGGGGAGGGCAAGTTAGATTTTCATTTTGCGGGCCGCGGCCTCCACTGCATCGACAATCTTCTGGTAGCCCGTGCAGCGGCAAAAGTTGCCGCTGATGCCTTCCCGGATCTCAGCGCGTGAAGGGTTCGGGTTTTTCTGCAGGAGATTCGTGCTTGCCAGAACCATTCCGGGTGAACAGAAGCCGCACTGGACAGCGCCGAACTCCACAAAGGCCTGCTGAATCGGATGGAGTTTCTCTGCAGATGCCAGGCCCTCTATGGTTGTGACCTTTTGGCCCTCAAGTTGAGGAGCCAGCATCAGACAGGAGAGCCGGCTTTCTCCATTGACCAGAATCGTGCAGGCGCCGCATTCTCCTTCACCACAGCCCTCCTTGGTTCCTGTGAGGTTTAGATCCTCCCGCAACAGGTCAACGACCCTCCGGTCAGGTGGCGCATCGATCTCGATTTTCTTTCCGTTCAGAATAAAAGAGATTTTCACGAGTTACCTTCTTCTTTCTCTTTCAAGGCCTTAAAAACCCTTTGAGGTGTCATGGGAGAACGAAAGATTCGGATGCCGCAGGCATCGGCAATGGCGTTGGCAATCGCAGGCAGAGGGCCATCCATCGCAATCTCTCCAGCCCCCTTCAAGCCGAAGGGGCCGCTCGGCTCCCCGATCTCAACAGGAATCGACTCCAGATCCGGCACATCAAGAGAAGTGGGTACAATATAAGTGCTGAGGTTCCTTGTCTGCGCCTTTCCCCCTTGGACGATAAAATCTTCATACAACGCATATCCAAGCCCTTGGGCAATCCCTCCCTGAATCTGTTGCTCAAGGATTTGAGGGTTAATCACTTTACCGCAGTCGCTGACTGCCAGGTATCTTTTGACTTCAACCTCTCCAGTCAACTCATCCACCTCAACACACGCCAGGTGAGCCCCGTAAGAGAAGATCGTATGGGGAATTCCATGGAGTTTCAATGCTTGGTCTTCTGTGGGAAATTCCTTGGCCACCGGAGCCTGGAAAGTATGGGTTGCAACTGTCTCTGATTCATCGAGGATTTTAGCCAGATCAGGGAGAAAGATCTCCTTACCTGTGGGAACGTGTTTGATCCTCCCGGGCCTCAACTCGATCTCCTCCATTTCCTCAGCCATAAAGAGTCCTGCAGCCCGCTCAAGGAGGCGATGCTTAAGCTTTTGGGACGCTTCGATCAATGCATTTCCAAACGTGTAGGTGGTACGGCTGGCCGAGGCAGAGCCTGAGGGCAGCGTTCGTGCTGTATCGGGTAATACCAGCTCCAGATGAGAAGAGTCCTGGTTCAGGATATGGCCGGCGATCTGAAGGCAGGTGGTTGCATTTCCTTGGCCCATGTCCACCACTCCGGAGTAGATTCGAAACCTTCCTTCTTCTGTTAGCTCAATTTTTGCATTGCCATAGTCAGGCACAATCGGGCCATAACCCATACCCTGCATGACAGAGGCTACTCCGACCCCTCTTTTTCTAAAAGGACCCGCAAGAGATTTCCATTTTTCCTTCTCCGTCCAGAAGGGATGTTCTCTCACCTTGATCAGGCATTCCTCCAGTCCGACAGATCCTGTTAGATTCATCCCCAAGGAGTTTTTTCCTCCTTTTTTGACCCTGTTTCTGAGGCGAATTTCGAGAGGAGACAGGTTGATCTTCTCAGCCACCATATCCACCATCTGTTCCATGGCAGCCGTCACCTGAGGGACACCAAACCCCCGGAAGGCACCGCCAATAGGGTTATTCGTATAAACAGACCAGGCCTGGAGTCTCACGTTGGGAATTTGATAAGGACCTCCTGCATGCTCCAGACCCAATGCCATGACGACTCCACCCAAATGGTCATAAGGTCCTGTGTCGTAATAGATCGAAGCAGCGAGGGCATGAAAGGTTCCATCGAACTTTGCACCGAGCCGGTAATGGAGACGGCAGGGATGTCGCTTTGAACTCGCCAGAAAACTTTCTTCACGATCCCACCACATCTTGACAGGCCTGTTTGGACATTGGATGGCCGCAAGCCCTAAAAGGGTCTGGACGCTCACACCGTCCTTTCCTCCGAAGGCGCCGCCACAGTAGGGCACGATAATGCGAATCTTCTCCTGATCCCAACCCAATGCTTCAGCCACCTCTGAGCGATCCCTGAATGGGGTCTGTGTTGAGACAGTCATTTCCAATATCCCATCCTCTTTGAGAATGGCATATCCACCCTCGGTCTCAAGATAGGCATGCTCTTGATGGGGAAATTTGAAAGAGGCTTCAACGATCGCATCGCACTCTTTAAAAGCCAGATCGACGTTGCCGGTTTCCAAATTCCCTTTTAACAGGATGTTGCCCTGAGGGTTTTCCTCCTGGACGATCGGAGCGCTTTCTTTAAGAGCCTCTTCAGGGTCTAAAACGGCTGGCAAGGGTTCGTAGCAAAGAGTAACGAGATCCAATGCTCTTCTTAGAGTCTCAATGTCCTGTGCAAGAACAAGGGCAATGGGATCACCGCAATGCCTCACCTTCTCCTTTACCAAGACAGGCTGGTCTTTACGAACTACTCCCTGCCTGTTTGTCCCAGGTACATCCTTGTAGGTGAGCACCTTTATGACGCCGGGAAGCGCCTGAGCTTTTTCTGTTTCTATCTTCTTTACCAATCCGTGTGGAACACCGGCCCTTTTCACTCCTGCCCAAAGGAAATCTCGAGCATAATAATCGACGGCATACTTCTCCTGACCTGTCACCTTACTCAAGGCATCCTGCCTTGGCACGGTCTTGCCGATCTTCGGGATTTCTCTACCGGTCATGATCTTCAGGGAAGAATCCTCTTGAGGGCGTTAATAAAGGCCTCCATCGCTTCGTGTGTACCCATGCTCACCCGTATCCAGTTAGGAAATCGGAAGCCCGTCATGCTGCGGATCATTACTCCCTGGGCCATCAGTTTGCGGTAGGCCAGTGTGTCGCTCATCGGAAGCCTGATCATCATATAGCATCCCTCGGCCATCTGGGTCTCAAGGCTCAACCGGTCAATCTCCTGTTTGAGAAAAGCCTTCTCAGCCCTGACGAGGTTTCGAGTCCGCCGGATGTGGTCATCGTCGTCCAGAGCCATGAGGGCCGCCTCCTGACCCACGCCATTGACCGAGTAGACGACACAGGTGCGGCGGATCATATCGACCACATTCTCGCTCCCCACCAGGTAACCGATCCGAAGTCCTGCCAGGCCATACATCTTGGAGAAGGTGCGGAAGACGATCAGGTTAGGATAATCCCTCAGGAGCTTGATCCCATCCGGGTAGTCCTCTTTTTCGACGAACTCGAAGTAGGCCTCATCAACCACCACGATTTGACGGCCTTCAATGGTGTTCAGAAAACGGCGGAGCTTGCCTTCATTCCAGTAGGTGCCCGTTGGGTTATTTGGATTGCAGATGAACAGGATCTTAGTTCTCTCATCAATCCGATCGAGCATGCCTTGATCATCGAAATAGAAATTCTTGAGGGGAACCAGACGGGCCTCAAAGCCGGAGAACTGGGCTACCCACTCATAGACCGCAAAGGTCTTGTCGGCAGTGATGATGTTGTCACCCTCCTGACAGAAGGTTTTTATGACAAACGTGATCACTTCGTTGGCCCCATTTCCAACTAGGAACTGATCGGGATTGAGACCGTGCTTGGCAGAAAGTTTTTTGCGCAAATAGTAAGAGTCGCCACTGGGGTAGATGGCCGCCTTGTAGGGTTTGAATCGGCGCAGGATTTCTTGAGCGGCAGGGGGCGGACCTAAAGGATTCTCATTATTATTAAGGCGATAGAGGTGATTGCAGCCATAGAGCTTCATCAATTCCGGGTCAGGCTTGCTCGGAATGTAGGGCTCGAACGTCTTGATATATTCGGGAACAAGTCTCTCCAGGGAGAAGTCGGGCATGATGATCATCGGCCTTCCTGGTGTTGAAAGACGACCACATCGGCCTCCCCACCATAGGGCAGGATCAATTGAGGTCGGAAGTTATTCTCGAACAAGCTTGGAGTCAGATTGGCCTGCCAGGGATGGGCGAGGTCGATCTCAAAGAAGATATTGGGCAGGTTCTCGGCCTTTAACACCTTGATATGCTGGGCCAGGTTTGCGGAGACATCCTCGCCATCCCAAATGGGCTTCAGAGTAATCTCTCCCTTGGTTCTGTCGAATTGGGGGGCAAAGACCGAGCCAGGTGGCCGCTTCTCCCCTTCATGTCTGGTTAGGCGAATTTCCCTGGCGAAAAAGAGACGGCGATACTCCCTCCGTAAGAATTCCTCAAGGAGAGGATGGGCCCACACCGGACAACCCAAATCTTCTTGGAGTTGGCGGTAGTAAATCGGCCGTGGCTTTGAACTACCATCCGGCTGGATGAAATCGATCGATCCCAGGGATTCAAAGTATCCCTGGGGTAACTCAGATACAGGGTAACGACTGATCAAACTAATGGCATCGGTCTTGGCAATTCTTCCTAAACAGAAGTCCACCAATCCCATTGCCAGCTCTGGATTGCCTGGTTGACCGAACTGGTAGGGCCCGAAGAATTCGACCAACCTGTTTCCGATCCAGTGCCAGACGATGCCACCGCCTATTTCCCCATGGTCACCCACTGCCACCCCGGCGCCATACTCATTGCTGGCGACCATGTCCACGATCTTACCCGGAAAATTAAAGGCGGGCAGATAGAGATGGCTTGGACAGTGAGCTCTCACCAGACGGACAAAGAGTTTAAGGCTTTCCGGATCCGGCGTCCTGAAGCTAAATTTCTTAATCTGGCTGATCTTCGGAACTTCGAGTTCGGTCAGATCCGGGTAAGACTTTTCTTTGACGAGTATCAACTCCAAATCCTGTTGGAGACTGCCGGTGATAAAAAACCGATCGACTATCCTGGAGGCAATCAGAAGGCCCATCTCGCGCAGATCGAGCTTATTGTCCAGTGTTTCTGCTGAAACACTGGCAGTAAGGTTGAAGGCCCTTGGATTGAAGTTGGTGGCCTTGAACAGTAATCTGAGCTCAGCATAGTAGCCGCCGTTAATCGCTTCGATGGTGATCATCTCATCAGTTCGACCCGCCTGGCAGAGATAGGTGAAGATCTCCTCACACGCAAGCGCCATCTTGAGCGCCTCTGCCACGCCCAAGTTAAAAACCTTAGCCGACTCTTCCGCAAAAGAGGTCACCAGCCGTAAATGGCCTGAAACGAGATTGGTTCTCAGAAAAACTTGAGAAACCTGATCTTTCATAGCGAACTCCACCCCGAATATTTCTGCTTGTCCCCGGGATCGATTCTGGATGTATTCATTTCACCCCCACCACCTTCTCATTGGTGCACGTCCTCCTGCGGTTTTCAAAATGTTAATTGATTTCTGGGGTCCTGTCAAACAAGATAGATCACAGGTAGTGTACAATTTGTGTGTCAGGGGGGATACTCAGATGTGGACAGGGCGGAGAAAGTGGATTGTAGGGCCAATAGGGAGGTCAGTTTTAAATGGCTAAAGCCTCTTTGTCCTAAA
>JACAEX010000013.1 GCA_013388635.1 Syntrophaceae bacterium
CTAAAAATGTCATTCCTGCGAAAGCAGGAATCCAGAAGGTCTTGAAATAACTGGACTCCCGCCGGAGTTTACCCCGTACTTAATACGGGGCGGGAGTGACGGACTGGGAATTATTAGAGGTTCCCTTAATATTTCAATCCGATTGATCGAGTTCTAAAAACAACTTCCTAAGTAGGGTTTCAATCTCCTCTTTTGTAATATCTTGTTTCTCCCCTTTAAAATAAATGAATAAGGGATAAAGAATGGGCTCTCCAGCAGTCCATGCGTAGATGACCCTAAAACCACCACTTTTCCCTCTTTTAAGGTCCGTACTGGATACTCGGACTTTCCATATTTTCCGATGCCAACCCGGGATAGGGTCTCCAGTTTGAGGATTATTTTGCAAATTTTGAAAAAGCAGAAACAGATCGTCTTTAATATGGGGAAATTTCTTCTTCAGTCGGTTGATACACTTTTGAAAGGTCTGAGGCAGATAGATTTCATAACTCATCCCAGACTTCCTTCCACGGGCTCGTTTTCCCTTCTCGAATCTCTCTTAAACCCTTCTGGACAAGCTTTTTAAAATGTTTGGATTGGGACAAAAGTTTGGATTCTTTTCGATCCAGCCTTTCCTGAATCAAGGACAGCATCTTCTGATATGTTTCGATATTTAAAATGACGGCAGTCGGTTTACCTTTTTCATCAACGATAAATTTTTCCTTTACAGCCTGAGCCATAAACATCCCTCCTTCATTTATATATTATCCTATCCATGGGATGAGTCAAGTAAATATTATAAGTCCAGCACCGCGTAAAAAATCTATATACTTTCATTCTTTTTTTTATTATTATTATTACTCCGAGATTACCTGGTGAACCTTACCCTATCAATAACGAGCAAAAAAGAGAGATAGCTCAAAAATGTCTGAAGAAATGTTGAAATCTTATTTCAAAAAGATATTTGAGGTCGGCAAGACAGGCGATGCTACAGAGGTGAGTTATTATTCGGCCCTCGAAGACCTTCTAAGAACTTACGGAGAGTCCTTAGAAAAAAAGAAATTTCACACTACAACCCTTCCAAAGAAAACAGAAGCAGGGAACCCCGATTTTAGGGTATGGGATGGGAAACAACACATTGTCGGGTACATCGAAGCCAAACCACCAACCATTGATTATTTAGATCAAATAGAAACAACGGACCAGCTAAAAAGAGCATGTATGAGATGTATGAGGGTCAGGCAGGCAACGGAAACATGGTATATGAAACCGTATCAGGAGACCAAGTCAGAGCCCTTAGACAATCAGATAATACCCGTAAAAAATAAGAAGATTGTTTTTTATTTCCGTTCAGGATCTCTTTTTCTCTTTACAAGTGGAGGCCTTGTAACGGTTAGTAACACCTTCTATTGAAAAATCTGCTCTTGGACCTTCTGTTGTACCCATAGATTGATAAGGGTATCTGATGAAACCCCTTGCTTCTTTGCAATAGATTGAACCTTTTCAGAAAGGTTCTTCTCAATAGGATAATAAATTGCCTCGGATTCAATTTGGACATCGAACTTGACCTTCCTGGTTTTGCGCCATACCTTGGATAGGTCATGAGTATCCCAATATGCTCCGATATCTTCGTATGAACTTGCTTTCGAGATTGAGCTTTTATTTTTTTTCATAACGATTCCTTTCTGCGTCTGTCATATCCCGTGCAGATACTATAAGAGCTTGTCTGTCCTTTTTATACACAAAGAAGACGATTAAATAGCGACCCACATCGGTTTGCCCCAAGGCTGAGTACACGTTCTCTCCTGGATAATGGCCTTTTTCAACAAATCGAAAATGTCGGGAATTTTGGAGAACCTCTCGCACCTCATCCTGAGTTACGTTGTGCTTTTGTTTTATTTTTTCGACGATCTCTTCAAGCCAGATAAGACCCGATATTCTCAACAATATTGCCTCTAATTGTACATCAATATTATCTCAATTTCAAAACCTAATATGGTGCGGCCTAATGATTGAACCCATCCAACTCTGTAGGCAGGAGTGATCTTATCAGATCAGAAAGAAAATGCAATAAGAATTTTTGAAGGTTAAAGTGACAAATGAGGGTCAGGCAACGGAAACTCGGTATAGACTTTAATCCCCAGAATAAAAACCAAGTAGAGCAGCTTGGGGTCAGGCATAAATAATTAAGTATTGATAGACAGCAAAGATTTTCGGAGACATTTTTACCCGATGAGGGTGATCGTCCACGGATCAGTGACGTAGCAAATGCTCATGACTTCAATGTCCTGGCAATAGAAGAGACAAAATCCCTTACTTTGTCGGTTAATTCAGGACTCCTCAGGTTCTCCTCAATCATCTTCACAATCGCGCTTCCGACAATGACGCCATCCGCAAGACGGCCCACTGACCTTGCCTGTTCTGGAGTGGAGATGCCGAAACCAACGGCCACCGGCTTTCTGCTCTGATCTCTTATCCGTCCAAGAGCGATCTCCAGGCCTTCCGGCAACCTCTCCCTGGCCCCGGTAACCCCTGTGACGGAGACATAGTAGATGAAGCCCCGGCTGCACCGGCTGATCACCCCGATTCGGTCCGGAGGGCTGGTCGGCGCGATCAGAAAGATGGTGTCCAGGTCTCTTCTTCGAGCCGCCTGAACCCAGGGTCCTGCTTCTTCAGGAACAAGGTCAGGGATGATCACTCCGTCCACTCCGCTCCTCTGGCAAGCCTCGGCGAAATCCTTCAGACCATATCTGAAGACAGGATTGAAATAGGTCATGAGGATCAGGGGTGTATCGATCCCCTTCAACCTCTCCGTAAGAGAGAGGACCTCTTTCAGATTGACGCCATTTTGCAAAGCCCTCTCAGAGGCTGATTGAATGGTCGGGCCATCGGCAATCGGATCTGAGAAAGGGACGCCGAGCTCAATCATATCTGCTCCGGCCTCAGCTATTCTTGAGACCAGAACCTCTGTTGTCTTGAGATCAGGGTCACCCGCCATGATGAAAGGGATCAGAGCAGATTGACCTCTCTCCTTTAGTCTCGCAAAGGTATGATCGATCCTGCTCATAGCTTTACCCCCACCTTTGTAGCGATTGATTGAACATCTTTATCCCCGCGTCCGGAGAGATTGACGACGACGATCTGATCCTCTCTTAGAGAACGGGCTATCTTCTTTGCATAGGCAATGGCGTGGGCGCTCTCCAGGGCTGGCAGAATCCCCTCGGTTCGGGAGAGGAGATGGAAGGCCTCAAGCGCTTCATCATCTGTAACGGTCACATATTCAGCCCTTCCACGCTCTTTGTAATAGGCATGCTCCGGCCCAACCGCAGGATAATCTAAACCAGGGGCAAAGGAATGGGTCTCCAAGATGTTTCCAGAATCATCCTGCAGGACATAGCTCTTGTTTCCATGAAGGATTCCAATAGCGCCGGCACAGAGCGAGGCAGCATGCCTCCCGGTACTCACTCCCAAACCGCCGGCCTCTACCCCGATCAGCCTGACATCGTCTTTGAAAAATGGATGGAAGAGGCCAATGGCATTGCTCCCTCCTCCCACACAGGCGATCAGACAATCGGGAAGGCGGCCTTCCTTCTCCATGATCTGTCTCTTCGTCTCCCTTCCGATCACCGACTGAAAATCCCTGACCATCACGGGATAAGGGTGAGGACCGACGACCGAACCGATCAGGTAGTAGGTATCCTGCACATGGGTCACCCAATCCCGGATCGCCTCGTTGATCGCATCCTTCAAGGTCCTGCTTCCGGAGGATACGGGGATGACCCGAGCTCCGAGGAGTCTCATCCTGAAGACATTCAGGGATTGCCGCTGGATGTCCTCCTCTCCCATATAGACCGTGCACTCCAACTTTAAAAGAGCAGCCGCAGTTGCTGTGGCCACCCCATGTTGACCAGCGCCGGTTTCAGCAATGATCCTTCTCTTCCCCATGCTTCTGGCCAAAAGGGCCTGGCCCAGGGTATTATTGATCTTATGAGCACCGGTATGCGTCAGATCCTCCCGTTTGAGATAGATCTTCGGCCCCTTCAATTCCTCGGTCAGTCTCTTTGCGAAATAGAGCGGGGTGGGCCTTCCCGCATAATCTTTCAGATGGGATCTCAGCTCCCTCTGGAAGATGGGATCCCTCTTTGATGAAAGGTAGGCCCGCTTCAGCTCCTTGAGCGGAGCCATCAGCGTCTCAGGAACATACCTTCCGCCGAAGATGCCGAAATGGCCTTTCTTATCGGGTTGCACCATCTGCTCTCTTAACCTCCTTCACGAATTCGGTCATTCTTAATAGATCCTTTTTCCCCGGAACCTCTTCCACGCCCGAGCAGACATCCACTCCCCAGGGTCTCACCTTTTGAATCGCTTCTCTGACGTTGCCCGGGTTTAAGCCTCCTGAGAGAATGAATTCTCTTTTCTCCTTCGCTTTCAATGCGATCTCCCATGGGAAAGGAACCCCTGCGCCACCTGCCTGCACAGGGCTGTAGGCATCCAGAAGGATGGAAACATCCCCATACCTCTCCATCTCCCTCAGGCTTTCAGAATCTCTTATGCGGATCGCCTTGAATACTGGCTGGATAAATTCTCGACAGTACTCCGGAGACTCTTCGCCGTGAAACTGAAGGGCGTTGATGCCACAATACTGAGCTATTCGCCAAACCTCCTTCCCCTCTTCATTCACGAATACCCCCACTCTCAGAAGGGTCTTAGGAAGGGCCCTGATGATCATCCGCGCCATCTCAGGCTCCACCCTTCTCGGACTGGGAGCAAAGATAAAGCCCAATGCATCCACACCCAGAGAGGCGGCTTTTAGCCCGTCCTCAATATTGGTAATCCCACAAATCTTGATCCAGGTCATATCTGGACTAACTCCTTTATCTTTGAAGCTGGATCAGAACTTCGCATCAAAATCTCCCCCACCAGAATTCCGTCAATGCCAGCCTCTTTGAGGAGCCTCACATCCTCGGAGCTCCTGATTCCGCTCTCGCTGATCACCTTGATCCCAGGACGGATCTCTCTCTTAAGCCGAAGGGTCGTCTTCAGATCAACCTTTAGACTCCTCAGATCCCGATTATTGATCCCGATGAGCGAGAGATTGAGGGTTGAAATCTTCTCAAGGTCGTCTTCGCTATGAATCTCCACCAGAGGCGTCAGGCCCACGTTTCGAGCCAGATTCACAAAATCGCCAAGCTGTTCTCGATCCAGAAGGGCAGCGATCAGAAGGATCGCATCAGCGCCTGAGGCCCGGCCTTCATAAATTTGAAAGGGATCGAGGATGAAGTCCTTCTGAAGGACCGGCAGAGAAGCCCTCTCCTTTATCGAGCGGAGATAGGAGAGATCGCCTCTAAAAAAATGGGACTCTGTCAGGACCGAGATGGCACAGGCTCCTCCTGCTTCATAGGCAGAGGCGATCCGGCGAAGATCGATCTCCTCTCTGATCACCCCAGCAGAGGGTGAAGCAGGCTTCACCTCCGCGATGAGTGCCATCGGAGCATGACGAGCGATCGCTCCCTCCAGATCCCTGGGCCTGGGAAGGAGAGAAATGGCTTCTTCCATCTCCTTCTGCCGGGATCGCGTTCTCCGTCTCTGAATCTCTTCCTTTTTTATCTCGGCAATCTTTTCTAAAAACATGGTGCATCCTTAGGTAACACTTTAGTCCTTGGAAAAGTCTTGTTGTCTGTCATTCCCGCGCAGGCGGGAATCAAGGCTCTGTTTCTGCGAAAGCAAGAACCCATTAAACACTGGATTCCTGCTTTCGCAGGAATGACAAAGCCAATGAAAACCATATTTGTTTTTTTTCAAAAAGCTAAATTAATATTCCTTACGATTCGAAAAACGGATCATCTCTTCGAGCTTCTTCATCGCCCTGCCCGAATCAATCGACTCCCTCGCCATCTCAACCCCGTCCCGCAGATTCGAAACCTTTTCTGATGCGACAAAGACCGCGGCTGCATTTAAAAGCACGACGTCCCGTGGAGGCCCGGATTCCCCTCGCAACACCTGAAGCAGGATCGCCGCATTTTTTTCAGGTGTCCCTCCCTGGATCTCTTCCAGTCCGGCCCTCTTGAGACCCACCATCTCAGGTTCAATCTGATAGGTGGCCATTGCTCCGTCCTTGAGCTGACAGATCGTCGTCTTTCCGGAGATACTGATCTCGTCGCAATGGTCTTCGCTGTGAACGATAAAGGCAGCCCTGCTCCCGAGATTTCTCAGCACCTCAGCCACCGGCTGCAACAGATCTTCCCGGTAGAGGCCTGTAAGATGGATGGTAGCTCCGGCAGGATTGGTCAGTGGGCCGAGAAGATTGAAGATCGTTCGAATCCCGATCTCTCGCCGAGGGATCATCGCATGCCTTGTGGCAGGATGGAACGTGGGTGCAAAGAGGAAGGCCAGCCCTAACTCCTGCAAGGAGGCCTCCGCCCTCTCCGGAGAAAGGGCAGAGTCTATTCCCAGGGCCTCCAGGACATCCGCACTTCCGCACTGGCTCGATACGGAGCGATTGTGGTGCTTGGCCACCGTACATCCACCGCCAGCAGCAACGAAAGCCACGGCCGTGGAGATGTTGAAAGTTCCCTTCCCATCTCCACCGGTCCCGCAGGTGTCCACAACAGGCTCTCCATCCTTTGCTTGGATTCGGAGAGCTTTCGCTCGCATCGCCCGTGCAAAGCCGGTGATCTCCTCGATCGTCTCTCCCTTCATCCTCAAGGCGACGATAAAGGCAGCGATCTGGGTGGGAGGCACCTCTCCTCCCATGATCAAGGCCATGACCTCTCCGGATTCTTCCTCGCTCAGGTCCCTTCCCTCTACCACTTTGCCAATGAATCTCTTAAGCATCAGCGTTCTCCTCCATTTCTAAGAAATTCTTAAGCAGAATTTTTCCTCCCTGGGTCATGATCGATTCAGGGTGAAATTGGACACCCTCGATCGCAAACCTTCTATGCCTGACGCCCATGACCTCTCCATCCTTCGTCTCCGCAGATACCTCCAGACAATCCGGAAGACCTTCTCGGTCGATCAGGAGAGAGTGGTAACGGATCGCCTGAAAAGGATTGGACAGGCCTCTGTAGATCGTCTTTCCATCGTGATAGATGAGGGAAGACTTGCCGTGCATCAGCCGCTCGGCCCGGATGACCCTTGCGCCGAAGGCCTCTCCAATGCATTGATGCCCGAGACAGACTCCAAGGATGGGAACCTTCCCGGCCATCTTCAGAATCGCCTTTCCGGAGATGCCTGCCTCTTTCGGAGTACAGGGACCTGGAGAGATGACGAGAAATTTCGGATCCCTCTCTTCAATGGTTCGAAGATCGATCTGGTCGTTTCGATAGACCTCACAATCCTCACCCAATTCACCGAAGTATTGAACCAGGTTATAGGTGAACGAATCGTAATTATCGATCAGAAGGATCATCGTAACCCCTTCTCCGCAAGCTCTATGGCCTTAAACACGGCCTGGGCCTTGTTCAGGGTCTCCTCATACTCTCTCTCCGGTATAGAGTCGGCGACGATCCCTGCGCCTGACTGGACGTAGGCCTTTCCTTCTTTAATGAGAATCGAACGAATAGTGATACAGGTATCCATATTGCCTGAAAAGCCGAAATAGCCCACCGCCCCGGCATAGGGCCCACGCTGAACCGGCTCCAGCTCTTCGATGATCTCCATGGCTCGAACCTTGGGAGCGCCGGAAACCGTCCCAGCAGGAAAGGAGGCTCGGAAGACGTCGAAGGCGTTCTTCCCGGGGCAGAGAGAACCTTGGATGTTGGAGACGATATGCATGACGTGCGAATACCGCTCTACAGCCATCAACTGGGTCACCTTGACCGAACCGATCTCCGCTACCCGGCCGACATCATTCCGGCCCAGGTCGACGAGCATGATATGCTCAGCCCTCTCTTTCTCGTCTGACAAGAGATTCTTTTCGATGGCCAGGTCTTCTTCCTCGGTCCTTCCGCGGCGCCGGGTTCCAGCAAGAGGTCGGAGTTCGATCCGTCCTCCTTCGAGACGAACCATCACCTCGGGCGAAGCCCCGAGCAGCACCACGTCGCCCATCCTCAAATAGAAAAGATACGGAGAGGGGTTGATCGAGCGGAGCGCGCGATAGACACTAAAGGCCGGACATCGGATCTCAGTCGAAAACCTTTGCGAAAGCACCACCTGGATGACATCTCCAGCTCGAATATATTCCTTTGCCCTCTCCACCCTCTCCATGAACGCCTCCGGGCTGAGATTCGAGCGAGGAAGAGAGATGGAGGAGCAGATCTCCTCACCTTGAGGAGGAAGCGGCTTCCTGAGCTTAGAGATGACCTCTGCGATCCTCTCCAGGGCCCATTGATAGGCCTCTCTCGGAGATGAATAATCATCTAAAAATGGATTGCAGATCACATTGACCTTCTGCTTCAGGTTGTCAAAGACAAGGAGGGTGTCAGTAATGATGAAGAAAGAACTGTAAAGGTTTAGATCCCGGGGGAGAAGATCCGGGATCCTCTCGAACGATTTGACCACATCATAGTTGATATATCCGACCGCGCCTCCAGAGAATCGGGGGAGATGGTCATGCTCAACCGGCTGAAAGCCACGTAAAAAATCTTCCAGCGCCCGGAGGGGGTCTCTCTCCCTTCCCTTTTGAAAGACCTCTCCATCCTTGACGATCTCGAACTCCTCCCCCTTGCTCCTGAAGAGATACACGGGCGAAGAGCCGAGGAAGCTGTAGCGGCCCCATTTCTCTCCTCCCTCCACACTTTCGAGAAGGAAGGAGAATTTTCCATCGTCGATCTTACGGAATGCTGAGATCGGGGTCTCCCAGTCAAAATGCACCTCCTCAAAGACCGGAATGAGATTGCCTTTGGCTGCCAGTCGTTCGAAATCAGAAAGAGAGGGAAACGCCATCTTTCTTTTAACCTCCTTTATTGCATCACTGGGGAAATAAAAAAGGCCGTGGGGTCAAGAAGAGTGCCCACGGCCTGGTATAAAATCGTCTGTTCAAATCGATATGCCGGCGCTCGGCAATGGGCACTCTTCGCCTATGTGAACAGACCACCACCACTGCCTTTCAGCCAATATCCCTGAACCGCTCGTCATCGTCCAAACCCCCTGCTCCACTTTCATTCTACCTCCTCAACTCAAACCTCTTCTCACTGCTTAAGAACACCTGGGATAAGAACCTAAAACCTTCACAAAAAGGACCCGCTCCTTCACCTTATCCAGGGCCTCAGCAATGCAGGAGTCGGTGGCATGGCCTTCAAAATCGATGAAGAAGATATATTCCCAGGGTTTTCCCTTGGCGGGTCTGGATTCGATCCTGGTCAGATTGATCCCCTCTTCATAAAAGATCTGAAGGACCCGAAACAGCGTCCCGGGCGCATGGGGGATCGAAAAGAGGATCGATGTCTTATCCCTTCCTGTTCTTTCGGCCTCTCGCCTTCCAAGGACCAAAAAGCGCGTATAGTTGTTCAGGTTATCTTCGATCTGAGATGCGATCGCCTTCAACCCGTAAAGATCTCCTGCGAGAGAGCTGGCAACGGCTGCGCTGGTTGGCTCCTCCACGGCCAACTGGGAAGCCTTGGCCGTGCTCCCGGTTTCCTCGAACTGGACACGAGGAAAGTGCTTTCTCAGCCACTCCCGGCACTGCGCCAGGGCCTGAGCATGGGAGTAGATCTTCTCGACATCTCCAGCCCTTCCGCTCTTAGAAAGAAGGGCATGGGAGATCTTGGTCATGAGCTCTCCGCAGATCTTCACCTCTGATCTGATGAACATGTCCAAGGTCTGAGCCACCGGACCTTCGGTCGAATTCTCTGCGGGCACGACCCCATACTCTGTCTCCTCCCTCTCCACGGCCTCAAAGACATCCTGGATCGTATCCTCCGGCACTACTCGGACGGAGCTTCCAAAGTGCTGAATGCATGCCAGGTGTGAAAACGTGGCAGGAGGACCGAGAAAGGCCACGCTGAGCTCTCTCTCCAGGCTGCGACAGGCTGAGATGATCTCACGAAAAACAACCGGGATCGCCGACCTGGGAAAAGGACCTGAACTCTGAGCCTCCAGCCGGCCAACGATCTCCTCCTCCCGTCTCGGGCTGTAGTGATCCACCTTGATCTCAGATTTGACCTTCCCCACCTCCTGGACGATCTGAGCCCGACGGTTGAGGAGCTGGAGGATCTCATCATCCACGGCCTCGATCTTCTGTCGAAGGGATTGAATCCTTTCCTCTTCTTTCATCACCACACCCAACCCGTTCTCTTTCTCAACCTAAACCTCAACCGCAACGGTGTGCGGCTACCCCCTTAATGCCCTCTGCCTCAGCCAATGGTCAGCAAGGACCATGGCCACCATTGCCTCACAGACCGGATTGATTCTTGGAATGGCTGAGAGGTCGTGACGGCCTCTGATTCGGATCGAGACAGGTCGCATCGTCCGATCGACTGTCCTCTGCTCCAGGTGGATCGAAGGAATGGGCTTCACAGCCACCCTGAGCACGATATCCATCCCGTTCGATATCCCTCCTAAGATTCCTCCGGCATCATTCTTTTCAAAACCGGCTGGCCCAAGAGGATCGTTGCATTGAGAGCCGCACATCCGTGCCGCGACAAAGCCTGCTCCTATCTCCACTCCCCTCACTGCGCCGATGCTCATCAGGGCCTTGGCCAGATCGGCCTCTAATTTGTCGAAGACCGGCTCTCCCAATCCAGGAGGACAGCCCCGAACCAGAATCTCCACAATTCCTCCGAGCGAATCGCCTTGAGACCTGACCTCCTCAACCCTCTTCTCCATCTCTTTGGCTGCATCCGGATCCGGACACCGAAAATCATTCCGATCGATCTCTTTCCAATCGACCCTTTTCGCCCGGATCCCTCCAAGCTCCACGGTGTAGGCCATGACCTCCATCCGCTCCTGTCCGATTATCTTCTTGGCCACGGCCCCTGCAGCCACTCTGGCCACAGTCTCACGGGCTGAGGCCCTTCCGCCTCCCCGGTGGTCCCTGATCCCATACTTTGCCTGATAGGTGAAATCTGCATGACCGGGTCTGAAGATATCCCTCCACTCCTCATAGGAACTGGAATCCACGTCTTCATTCCTGATCAGAAGTGAGATCGGTGTTCCGGTCGTCTTACCCTCGAAGATGCCTGAAAGGATCTCCACCCTGTCCCTCTCTTTCCGGGGACTCGATCCTGTTCCCTGGCCAGGTCTTCTTCGATCCAGTTCCTTCTGAATCTCCTCGACTGAAACGTCTATCATCGGGGGACAGCCATCGATCACCACCCCAAGGGCCTCACCGTGAGATTCTCCCCAGGTGGTGATCCTGAATAGCGTTCCGAATGAATTCCCTCCCATCTCATTTCCCCTCTGTCCTCTTCTCCAATATGGAACATATCTCTTCCACGACTGCCTCCTCAGTTAAGCTTGAAGTATCGAGTCGGATCGAAGAGGCCCTCTCATAGAGAGGATTCCGGTGAGTCAGGACCTCCCTGATCTCTTCTGCCAATCCCTTTCCCGTCAGAGAGGGTCTTTGAAAAAAATTTTTCGGATCACGGCTCAATCGGCTGACCAGGACTTCGGGATCCGCCTTGAGCCATACGATCAGCCCATTCTTTCCAAAAGACCTGACATTCTCCTCGTCGAGCACAGAACCTCCTCCTGAGGCGATGACCAGATTATCCAGAGCTGAGATCTCCTTGATGATCGCCTTCTCTTCAGCGCGGAAACGATCCCATCCTTGAGATCCAACGATCTCGGTGATCGAACGGCCATGCCGTTCTGTTAAGAGATCATCGGTGTCCACGAAGCTCATCCCCAGTCGATCGGCCAGTCTCTTTCCCACCGTGCTCTTTCCAGCGCCCCGGCATCCAATCAGTACGATCTTCATAAAAAACCTGGGCGGGCTATTGCTCCTTTCCCCTATCTCCTGATTTCTCCAATAGTCCTGAATTTTTCCCAGAACTCCGGGAAAGACTTATCCACACACTGCTCCCCTTTGATCTTTACTCCCGGGACGACAAGCCCTGCGAGGCCGAAGCTCATGGCCAACCGGTGATCGTCATGGGTCTCAATCTCCGCTCCGTGAATTTCCCCTCCTTCAATCCTCAACCAGTCCCTTCCCTCTTCCACCCGAACCCCCATCTTGGTTAGCTCAGTCTTCAAGGTTCGAATCCGGTCTGACTCCTTAAAACGGAGATGGCCAATCTCTTTGATCACGGTCCTCCCTTGGGCGAAGGCCGCAGTTACAGCCATGGTCGGAACGAGGTCAGGCATTCCATTCATATCGACCTCTATCCCTCGAAGCTCCCTGCCTTTCACCTCTGCCCAGCCATCTCCCCGGGTCACTTCACATCCCATTCTCTCCAGAATCCTCAGGAACCCTGTATCTCCCTGAACAGAACCCGGATTAAAATTCTCAACCCTCACCCTTCCCCGGGTGATGGCTGCGGCTGAAAAGAAGTAAGAGGCATGGGAGGCATCGCCTTCAATCCGGTACTCCCGGCCAAGGTAGTGCTGGCCCGAGCGAACGGAGAAGGAACGATACTGATCACTCTCGATCTCAACACCAAATGCGGACATCGCGTCCCGGGTGATGTCGACGTAAGGCCTGGAAGAAAGGCCTGTTACCTCCATCTCCAGGTCCTCTTGAGCATAGGGCGCCACCATCAGAATGGCTGAAAGAAACTGACTGCTCTGCTCACAGTTGATCCTCACCCTCCCTCCCTTGAGACCTTTGGATTCCACCACCACTGGAGGAAAGCCATTCCCCCCTTTTGAGCAGGCACGAATCCCCAACGACTTCAAACCATTGAGAAGCTCTTCGATCGGTCTTCTCCTCATCCGCTCACTTCCGTCGAGCAGGGTCCGGCCCCTTTTCAGCGCGGCCAGGGCAGTGAGAAATCTCATGGAGGTGCCGGAGTTGCCAACAAAAATTGTCTCCTCCGTGCCTCTCAGCTCTCCTCCCTGGCCCAGGACACGAAGAGAGGTCCCTTCCCAGGAAACCGGTATCCCCATCTGTTGCAGGCCTCGAATCGTATACTCTGTATCCTCGCTTCGCAGGGCGTTGATTAAGAGAGACTCGCCATCGGCGAGAGCAGAGAGGATCAAGGCCCGATGGGTGTAGCTCTTCGAACCTGGAAGCCTGATCAAAGCATCGCAACAATGATGAAGCGGTTTGATCTCGATCATAACCCTATTCTTTATTGACCGTCTTTCCCACCAATCCCTGATAGAGGTCCTCTTTGATCTTTCCCAGATCGGGTCTCTTCCCTGTCCAGATTTCAAGTTGCCCTGCTCCCTGCCGTGCAAGCATCTCCAGACCATCGATCGTCAGGCAACCCCTCTCCTCAGCATCCCGGAGGAGCCTTGTCCGGAGAGGCCGGTAGACAATATCCATCACCGTCATTCCTTCCCTCAGGATTTCTTTTGGGAGAGGACTCTCCGTATCATAAGGATACATGCCGATGGAGGTGGCATTGATAATCACATCCGGCTCAAGCTTGCTTATCGATGACCATGGCTGAGAAACAAATCCCAACTCCTCTGCCAGCTCGTCTGCCTTTTCGGCTGACCGGTTGGCAATAATAACCTGAGCCCCTTTTTCTCTCAGTCCGAAGCCGATCGCACGGCCAGCCCCTCCAGCTCCAAGAAGGAGGACCCTCTTCCCCCTCAAATCCACCCTCTCCTCAAGCGCCTCTATGGCTCCATGCCAATCGGTATTATAGCCGATCATCATTCCTCCTCTGTTGAGAATCGTATTCACAGCCCTGATCTTCGCCGCTACCTCTTCGACTTCATCCAGGAACTGAACTGCCTGTGTCTTAAAAGGGATGGTCACACTCACCCCTCGAATCCCCAACGCCCGGATCCCGGTGAGAGCTTCCTGGAGATCCCTCACCTCAAAGGCCAGATAGAGGGCATTCAACCCCATCCTCCTGAATGCCCTGTTATGAAAAAGAGGGCTTAAGCTGTGCCGCACCGGGTTTCCGATGATGCCGTAGAGTTCTGTCCGAGCATCGATCATCCCAGCCTCTCCCAGATCTCCCTCATCTCCTGAGCGGTCAGCTGCCCTGGGGCAGAAGACCGATCCCTGCGAAGCGGAGCATAGGTCCAGGCTGCGCCCATTCGTGGAGCGAAGACCCGGCTCATCCTGCCTCTCTCTCCCATGCAGAGGGCCAC
>JACAEX010000062.1 GCA_013388635.1 Syntrophaceae bacterium
ATTCCCACAAAGCCGACGACGAACTTCTAAAATTGCTTAAACCGATCGAAAAACCAAGGTGTGCACTTTTAAACTTTAAATCCATAAAAACGGTGCACTTTTAATTCTTAAATGACAGCGCAAAAAATTTTCTTGATTCTTTCGAGGTTTTAGTAAAGAATCGATAAAGAAATAACGATGGAAGAGGGATAAAAATGTTCAGCCGCTTGATTGAAATATTTGAGGATGGAAAATTGGTAGAAAAAATTAAAAGACGATTGCCGTACCTGTTTCAACTTGCCGAACTGGAAAGCTCAAGAGCAGGCAAAACGGGAATGGAGGTAGGTTCGGTTCGGGAAAGGATAATAGTTGCTTTGCTCATTTATAAATTTGGCGAGGCAAATGTGGAGACTGAAATTCCTATTACTGAGCCGGAAGTGGATGCAAAAATATCTGGGCAACCAGTATCTATCAAAACCATCACAGGCAAAGGTTTTAGCGGAGTAAAAATGAAATGGACTGTTGATGCTGAAAAAGCAAGAGAATTTCTTCAAACTTATTACCCTATGTGTGATATTTTACTCGCTCGGATTAAATGGAATGACTTCGGAGGACTTTACTATATTCCGTTAGAGGCGCAGAGAAAGGTTTTTAGGAGCATAGGGAGGGAGGCTTATATCAAACCTCCGAAATTGGGAACAAATCCAAGGGGGCCAGAATTTACAAAGACGGCCTTGTCGAATTTGGTAGGCGATCCGGAGTCCAAGTGCATTGTTATAAATTGGCAAAGGGTCCCCATAGATTTCAATCCTTACAAAAGATGGGTTGACCTTTGGAGGGAGGACTGAGATGCGATTAAATCGGAGAAGAACTGGCACCAAAACCAGCACCTTTGGTTCTCCAGGCAGGATTGGACATGACTCTACACCTTTTTATACAAGTAGATTATATGAAGGATTACCCAAAGAAGAGGTATTTAAGTATGTTGAAAATCCAGTCCCTTTCCGGTTTCTGGACAGAATATTTTGCAAAACAAGCGAAGCCATGCAAGAACTACCCGATAATAGCATTCATTTAATGGTTACTTCACCCCCTTATAATGTAGGGAAAGAATATGATGAGGACCTTACCCTGGAAGAATACAGGGCATTTTTGAAAAGGGTGTGGAGCGAAGTCAAAAGGGTGCTCGTCCCCGGTGGAAGGGCCTGCATCAATATTGCCAATCTTGGAAGAAAGCCATACATCCCATTGCACGCCTTTATCGTCGAGGATATGCAGGAATTGGAATTTTTAATGCGAGGTGAAATTATCTGGAATAAAGCCTCAAGTGGTAGTCCTTCAACTGCGTGGGGTAGTTGGCTCTCGGCTAAAAATCCGACACTAAGGGATATTCATGAGTATATTTTAGTCTTCTCAAAGGGTATGTTCGGTAGAGCAAGTCTAAGAAGAAAGAGCACCATTTCTAAGGAGGAGTTTCTTGAGTTTACTAAGAGCGTATGGACATTTGCTGCAGAACCAGCAAACAAGGTAGGACATCCTGCTCCTTTCCCAGTTGAATTGCCTTACAGGTTGATTCAGCTATACACTTTTGAAGGCGAGGTTGTTCTTGATCCTTTTATGGGAAGTGGGCAGTCGGCAATTGCAGCTTTGAAAACAGGTCGCCATTACATAGGATATGATATAAACGTCGATTACGTGAAATTGGCTGAAAGGCGGATCAGGGAATTTTTACATGAAGGAAGTCAGCAGAATTTATTTGCAACTGTGAAAAAATAAATGAGAATTACGCCGAAATATAAGAGTTGTTTCTGTTCTGTAGATGTTTGGGAGAAGATTGTTATTCAAGGTGACGAGTACTTTGGTGGGAGAAATACGATTTATTATTATCATTGCAGTGATTGTGGCGAAGATTCTGCGATATTAGACTTTAACACACTGGAGATACTTTATCTTAACCCAAAAATTAGGAGTAGATAACCTCCGCATACTTGTAGAACACTGCATTTGCCTGATTTTTGCTCCGAGAACAGCTTTTCTACAATTTTTTTTCGTCACGCCAGGTTAGAAGTGATCTTGAACAGAGGGGATAAGTTCACGTATCTTCATATTTAGCAATAATTCCGTAAAGAGGCTTTGTAAGAGGCCAGTGGAGTGGGGTGTTTAGAAAAAGGAGGGGGTTATGTTTGAGATTCTCTTGACGGAGGAGGAGAGGAGATTGAAAGAGGAGGTCAGGGCGTTCGTGAAAGGAGTTCCAAGCTCACTGATCCGGGCGATGGATAGGGATGAGGTCAGATACCCCAGAGACTTCATGGAGGGTTTGGCAAGCCAGAACCTCCTCGGTCTCCGCTTCCCGAAAGAATATGGAGGAAGGGGCATAAAGTGGAGCGGAGAGGTGGCGGCGATTGAGGAGGTCGGCCTTCTCGGATCTGGGATGACGTGCCTCTATTCTCTGGTGAGCATTGTTGGGGAGGCGATCCATTGTTTTGGAACTCCGGAGCAGAAAGAGAAATATTTGAAGCCGACCCTTGAGGGAAAACTCTGCTGTGCGGAGGCGCTCACGGAACCCCGGGGAGGATCTGACTTCTTCGGAGCCACGACCATGGCGAAGAAAGATGGCGAGTATTACTACCTGAACGGGCAGAAGCGTTTTGTGGTCGGTGCAGAAGGGGCGGACTATTTTCTGGTCTACGCGAAGACCGCGCCAGAGGCTGAGCCTCATCGGTCCATCTCCTGCTTTCTCGTTGAAAGAGACAGGAGCGTGGAGGTCAAGCATGTCTATGGGCTCCTCGGTTCAAGGGGAGGAGGGACAGGCCGTCTCTACTTCCAAGATACCAGAGTGCCCTCGAAGAATCTTGTGGGTCCTGAAAACGGAGGGGCTCTGGTCTTTAACCGGATGATGATCCCTGAGCGCTTGACCACTGCAGCAGGGGCCCTGGGCATGGCCCGATGCTGTCTGGAGATTGCCACGAGGTATAGCGATCGGAGGAAGGCCTTTGGAGAAAGGATTCGGAGATTCGAAGCCGTCAGTTTTAAGGTGGCCGACTCCATTTCAAAACTGGATGCTGCCCGGAGCCTGGTCTATGTCACGGCAAGGCATGTGGATGAAGGCCTGGATTCGAGACGTCTTGTCTCCGAGGCAAAGAAGATCTCGACGGAGATGCTCTGGGAGGTTGTCAATCATTCGATGCAGGTGATGGGCGGGATCGGATATACCAATGTCTACCCGATCGAGCGTTTTTTCCGGGATGCCAGGCTTCAGATGATCTGGACGGGAACGAATGAGATCATGGACCTTCTCATCCAGCATGAGTTTTACAAGGAGACCCTGGAGGAGAGAAAGGAAGAGAGGGATGTGGAGAAGGATGCAGGAGACCTCGACGGAGAGGAAGAGAAGGTCTACGAATAAAATGGTGGACTGGCGTAAATCAGGTTACCCACTCGTTGAATAGGGATAGACTGCCACTATCTTTTTCCGATAGGCATGATATAGAGAGGCTGTTCCTTTTCTGAAAGGGTTAAGGCCCTCCTCACCTCTTCGTCTCTAAATCCTGCCATCACCACCGTTCCCAGTTTCAGGGAGACAGCCTGGAGATAAACATTCTGAGCTGCATGACCCGCCTCCAGATACATCCAGGTCGGCCTCTGGGCCTTCTCAGACCGACCCGTAAAGACCAGGGCAACAGGGGCATTTTTAATCGGTGCCTGACCCACAGCCCTGAACAGTTCTGCCTTTTTATCGCCCTCTGCTATTTTAATCAGTCCATGGCCTTGGGGCTGGTATTTATACATTCCCATTGAAAGGCCTGTCACATTTCCCGGGAGGACGTAGATTTCCAAAAGAAAGAGTGCCCTTGCCGAAGGGGCTGTCCTCAAACCTCTTCCGGGTTCTGTAATTCCCTGGGCGGCCCAGAGGATTTGAGAAATTTCGCTGAGGGTTAACGGCTCGTCTTTATAGCTTCTGATAGACCTCCTCTCCAGCAAGGCTTTTTCAACCGATACCTCACTATCGTATCGGGGTGAGGGCAGTTGAATGACCTCTCCTTTGCTTTTCTCCTGGCCGAAGACCGACGAGTTCTCGCCGTTAAATGGAAGCAATATGGAAACTGCCAATCCGAAGATCAGCGTTAGAAAAAGCATCTGGAAACCTCTTTTCATAAATGTCCTCCTTTTGCCCGGGGGAATTTCTTTTTACAGTTATGAATACACTTACCATAAGAATCATCGCTCTCGCAACCCAAACAGATGCAGAAGGAATTTTTGAAGTCAACGGATTTGGCTTCGGCCCTGTCTTGTCCTATATGCATATTGCCACATGGCAGAAAGGGCTTTTATTGCCCTTTCGGACGAATGGAATACCGGAACAGAACCTGCCTCGAGCCTCTCGACCAGTTCCATTTCTCGAGAGTCCATTGCGGTACACCATAGGGCAAAGGGTTTCCCATAACCCTTCACACTGATCAGCCATTGAACGAAGTGTTCTTTTAAGGAAGCCATCATGTCTTGGGGCCCATTCGGGGATCTCAAGAACATATCAAAAAGGTTTTGGGGGGGCATCTGCATGATTGTGGCGTCCACGTTTTCATCTTGAGGTATGGCGGTCAGGGTCTGAAAAAACAGGAAAAGATCAGAAAGATGGAACTCCATGCAGACACCGGCATCAAAAGGATTCAGAGGGATTTCCCACGGAGGGAAGATTTTGTTTATCTTTTGATAGGTGTCGTTGCTTAGAGAAGCCAACTTAAGACCATTTAGCTCACATGCATCCGTGGCCATGACGCCTTCTCCCCCGGAAAGGGTGATAATGGCCAAACGATTTCCGTGGGGCAAGGGGAGAAACTCAAATGCCTTCGCCAGGTCAAAAAAATCATCCAGGTTCTGGGCACGAATGGCCGAGGCCTGCTTGATCATGCTGTCAAAAATCACATCGTTTTCACGGGAAAGGGAGCCGGTGTGAGAGACTGCTGCTCTTGAGCCCGCAGGAGTTTTTCCGGCCTTTAGGATAATGGTGGGCTTCTCCTTAGAAGCGGATTTGAGGAGGCTGAAGAAATCACGGCCATTTCCCTTCAGGCTCTCAATGTGCATGGCAATGACCTTCGTATCCGGATCGTTGTAAAGGTACCTGAGCGTATCCACTTCATGGATATCCATCTTGTTTCCCATGTCGAGTATCTTATTGATCCCCATATGGGATAGTATCCAGTTTATTTTCGGTTCGTAAAAACCCGATTGAAAGGCAAAGGAGATGCCCCCGTTTCTCATTTTTTTGATGGGATTAAAACTGATGGCCAGGCGATTCCTGGTGTTGATCGGGCTGAGGGTATTGGGTCCCAGTACCCGAATTCCCTTTTCTTTTATAAAAGCAGCTATCTCTTCGTGAAGCTTTTGGCCTTCTTCACCTCCCTCTGAAAAACCTCCCGTGATAATAACCAGATGTTTTACTCCAATTTCATCGCAGTCCCTTACGATCTCCATGGTCTTTGATGCCGGGACTGCAGAGACGACCAAATCGACAGGTTCCAGGATATCTCGGAGACTGGCAAAGGCCCTTATTCCCAGTATTTTTTCTTCTCTGGGATTAACGGGATAGACCGGTCCTTGAAAGTCGAGGTTGATCAGGTTTTGCATTATGCGGAAATTCATCTTTAAGGGATTATTGGTGGCCCCAACGATGGCGATTGACTTGGGGTTGAAGAAATGTTCTAAAAAATGTTCTGCTTTTTCCATAATCCTCACCATTGGCATTTCTGTCCAATTTTTTATAATCCCCGAAACCAACCATACCTCTCGTTGTCTTAAGGTATTTGCAGGATTCGTTTTCGTTGTCAAATAAAGAACCGAAAGGGGGACGCTGGTTCTAAAACAACTTAAGATATTTCTTTAAGTTGGGCATTTCCTCGGAAACGGCCAACCGATTGACCGATGAAGTCGTCACCCCAAGAAATCGCGCCACCTCGGCACCTGAATAACCCATCCTCC
>JACAEX010000063.1 GCA_013388635.1 Syntrophaceae bacterium
AAAGCATGGAAAAGTCTTACGACTTTACCACACTTCCCACAATGACTTGGATTCCGCTTCACGGAACCCACATTCCCACAAAGCCGACGACGAACTTCTAAAATTGCTTAAACCGATCCAAAAACCATGGTGTGCACTTTTAAACTTTAAATCCATAAAAACGGTGCACTTTTAATTCTTAAATGACAGAAAAGAGCTAAGAGGTTGAAATCCTCGCCTTAAGATGCTATGATAAAAAAGGATTTTGAATTACGAGCATGCGCCCTGCCTCATCTTTCACTTTTAGGAAAGAGGGTCAGGGGAAGGGTTTTTCGAAGCAGCCGCTTTAACGGGGTGAAAATTCATATTTGAAAGAGCAGCAGGCCGTAGAGTCGATCCTTCAAGAGGAATCTGTCGAGAAGGTCATTTTTGAGGATCCTCAGACTGCGAACGTCCTTTTTGGCGCCCACAGCGAAAACCTGAGGCGTATCGCCAGGACGATCGGCGTAAAGATCAATGCGAAGGCCAATGCCATCACCATTCAGGGTGACCAGCTTGATGTCGACCTTGCGAAGCGGGTCTTGAACGACCTTTATGCCCTCCTCAGGAAAGGCTACCCCCTCTATCCTACGGACATCGACTATGCGATCCGAATGATCTCAGACGACCGAACGGTCAACCTGGAAGACATCTTCCTCGACACCGTCTATATCTCGTCAAGAAAAAGGGTGATCACGCCAAAGAGCCTGGCCCAGAAACGTTATATCGACGCGATTCGGAAGTACGACCTCGTCATTGGCATCGGCCCGGCTGGCACGGGGAAGACCTATCTGGCCATGGCCATGGCCGTCTCATTTCTGATGAAGCAGCAGGTGGAGAGGATTGTGCTGACCCGTCCAGCTGTGGAAGCGGGTGAGAAGCTGGGATTCCTTCCCGGGGACATCGCAGAAAAGGTGAACCCTTATCTTCGCCCTCTCTATGACGCCCTTCACGATATGATGGATTTTGACCGGGCATCGAAACTGGTGGAGAAGGGGGTGATCGAGGTTGCGCCGTTGGCCTTTATGAGGGGTCGAACCCTCAACGATTCCTTCGTCATCCTCGACGAGGCCCAGAACACTGGCGCAGACCAGATGAAGATGTTTCTGACCCGCCTGGGATTTGGGTCAAAGGCAGTCATCACAGGCGATATTACTCAGGTGGACCTTCCTGAGAATAAGGTCTCCGGCCTGATTGAAATCCAGGGGATCCTCAAAGGGATCGAAGGGATCGATTTCGTCTACTTTTCAGACAGGGATGTGGTCAGACATCCCCTTGTTCAAGATATCATCAAGGCTTATGAGAAGATGGAGGAGAAACGTCATCGCCAGAAAGAACAGCAGCCTCCTTAAAGAAGGAAAATTCTAAATCCGAAACACGAAATTCGAAACAAACACGAATTTTCAAAATACAAATGTTCCAAACAAGGGTTTCGAATTTTGATAATTTGAATTTTGGATTTGTTCCGGATTTCGATATCCGAATTTTTGGAATTTATAATAACTTTTTGGTTGGAAGTCAGTATCACTGTTTATGAACCCATTGGTAAAGAGATTTTTGTCTCACCTTCCTTTTTTTAAGACCACCAACGGCTTGAGGGACAGCTCGTGGATGGAGAGGATCAAAGCACCCTCTTACCAAAAGTGGTTCATCGGCGTCGGCCTGGCAATCATTCTCACCCTGCTCATCTCCCCTACCCTTCGACTTCCTATCCGGGAGTATAACGTGGGAGATATCGCCACCAAGGAGATCAAATCGAATCAGGACCTTCTGGTGGAGGATGAAAGGTCAACTCAAGAGAAAAGGATCGAGGCCGAGAAATCCGCCCTTTTGGTATACGATTACGACCCTGCTGTGCTCGGCGATGCTGAACATCGAATCCGATCCACATTTGAGTCGCTTTCCCACTCGTTTGGAAAGGTCGAAAGGGGGATCGACCAGAATGCCATGCGGAAGAAGGAATGGGAATCCTCGCTCCACATTCCCCTCAACCAGAGGGAATGGTCTATTCTGCTGAGGGAGCGTTTCAACCCTTCCGTGGCCGAGGCCGTCTTGACCCTGATCGCCCCCATCCTGAGAAAAGGGGTCGCCAGCGATAAAAACCTTCTCGACCCGGATTCTGATAAAGGCCTCGTGATCCGGAATATCCAGACGCGTGAAGAGAGGAGGGTCCTCCCTCCCTTCACATTCCTCGATTTAAGAGAAGCAAAGAACAGGCTTCGGGCTCAGGCAGATCCACTTTCCTCGAGGTTCGGAAGGGAGAAGGCTACGATCATTCTAAAAATTGCCGAAGCCCTCCTGAAACCCAATCTCACCTTCAATAAGAACGAGACCGAAGAACGGAAGGCCAGGGAAAGGGAGAGGGTAAATCCTGTCTATTTTCGGGTCAAAAGAGGAGAGGTGATCTTGAGGGTTGGAGATCGCGTGCAGGAGGAACATCTCTTCAAAATCAAGGCGATCAAGAGGGCGCAGGAGCGAGCCCACATCATCTCCCTTCTGATCGGCCTTGGCCTCTTAACCTTTCTCCTTTTGGTCAGCCTCTACGAATTTTCGATAAAGAACATTCGGAAGATCGTCCTTTCCCAGAAAGACCTTCTCTTATTCTCTGCGACGCTTATCGGGATCATTAGCCTTCTAAAACTCTTCCAGCTCTTGACCGATGCCTTGGGAGGAGAGTTTCTCTCCATCCCCTCTTCTTCATTCCTCTATCTCTTTCCGGTGGCTGCCGGCTCGATGCTGATCCGGATCGTGATCAATTCGGAGGTGGCCATCGTCTTCACCATCCTGTCGAGCTACTTCTCGGCCACCCTGATGGGAAACCAGCTCTTCTTCTTCATCTTCGCCTTTGTGGGAAGCCTGGTGGGCGCCCATAAGGTGGCGCAGTGCGAGCAGAGAAGCATCCTGATCAAAGCAGGCCTCACGGTTGGAGCGGTCAACACGTTAATGATCTTCTCTTATTACCTTATCTCCGGAATCCCTTTCAAAATGGTCCTTCTTGCTGACCTCAGTATGGGGTTCTTGGCAGGAATGGTAGCATCGGTCCTGGTCCTTGGAATCACACCGATCGTCGAGAGCGTCTTTGGTTACACGACCGATATCA
This sequence comes from Syntrophaceae bacterium, assembly GCA_013388635.1. GTDB lineage: Bacteria > Desulfobacterota > BSN033 > BSN033 > UBA1163 > JACAEX01. The sequence continues at coordinate 3,119 of JACAEX010000063.1, forward strand.
AACTGCTCGAACTGGCGAACATGGAAAATCCTATCCTGAAGGACCTCATCCTTCAGGCTCCTGGCACCTACCATCACAGCATTATCGTGGGAAGCCTGGTGGAGGCCGCTGCCAAATCGATTGCAGCCAATCCGTTGTTAGCCAGGGTGAGCGCATACTATCACGATATCGGAAAATTGAAAAAGCCCCTTTACTTCATCGAGAATTCAGGAGGCATGGAAAACAGGCATGACCACCTTACACCGACCATGTCAAGCCTCATCCTCATCTCCCATGTCAAGGACGGACTGGAGATGGCCCGTGAAACAGGTCTGGGCCAACGGATCGCCCATATCATCCAGCAGCATCATGGAACGAGTCTGATCTCGTATTTCTATGAAAAGGCCAAAGGAAATCCGGAGACGGAGAGGGTCGATGAGAACGATTTCCGCTATCCCGGGCCAAAGCCGCAGACCAAGGAGGCAGGCATCGTCATGCTGGCCGATGCGGTGGAGGCAGCCTCGCGCACTCTCTCGGATCCCACTCCAGCGAGAATCCGAGGTCTGGTTCAGCGGATCACAAACAGCATCTTTCTGGACGGACAGCTGGAGGAGTGTGAGTTAACCCTCAAGGATCTTCAGAAGATCGAAGAGAGCTTTAGTCGAATTCTGACCGCCCTCTTCCATCAGAGGATTGACTATCCTGCTTCCCCAACCTCTGGACCCCTTAAGATGAAGGACGATGAAGATCTGGATTCGAAACAGGCAAAAACATATCCGCTTAGACTCAAAAAGAATAAGAAGGGTGGCCCAAAGGATATTGAGCGAGTTGGGGCTTCCTGAAGCTGAGCTGAGCCTTCTCTTTGTCAATGATGTTCAGATTCAAGCATTAAACCGGCGATACCTCCGGCGGGACAGACCCACCAATGTCCTTGCGTTTCCGATGAGGGAGGGCGAATTCTCTGCTCTTCATCCCAATCTTCTCGGAGACCTGGTCATCTCCCTCGAGACAGCCCGGCGTCAAATGAAACGATTCAGGCTGGACGAGACAAACATGATCATCCTCCTGATGATCCATGGGATTCTCCATCTCGTCGGTTATGAGCATGAGGGATCGAAGAAGGGAGCCCGAGAGATGGCCCTCAAACAGAAAGAACTCCTCAAACAGATAAGGCAAACTGGAATAGTGAAATGATGGAAGAATGGGATGGTGGCTTTAAAACCTCTTCCCAATATTCCATTGTTCCTGTGTGGGTTAGTTGAAAATCCACAGCCTCCGAAACCTGTTAAACCGCTTGAGCCGGGCCAATTCCTCAGGGGTCATTGAGGAAGGAGAGATCCTCTCTTTCAATTTCAGCAGTCCTCCATAATCCACCCAGCGGAGAAGAGGGAAGAGAATCCGGCGAAGCATTCCTTTCTCCTTAAAGGAGAAGCTGCTGTTGAAGTCGATGAGAAAGGGCTCACCTCCCTCAGAGATGAGGATATTCCCTTTATGCCTCAAATCCAGGTGGACCACTCCCCTCTGATGTATTTCTCCAAGCACTTCTTCTAAACGGGTAAAGAAATAAGGGGAAAGAACTTCTCCTCTCTGAATAGGTCTTCCTGGAATAAATTCCATGGCAAAGGCAAAACGATCGATCCGCTCAACAGGCATGGGAACGCCCGAAACTCCTTTCAACCGGCCGTATATCTTCCATTCCTTCTCAATTAACCAGAGCCCCAGCGTCCAGCGGAGAAAGGGATTTCTTCTCCGCACATCCTTAACCATGAGGGTCCGGCCTCCCACCTCCACCCGGTTGAGGTCAGGCTTTCCAAAGCTTCCCCTCGTGATAGAGACAGAGCCCTTCTCGTATTCCTTTCGGTCCACCATTGGTTCAAATCCGAAATTCAAATATCGAAGCCCGAAACAAATTCCAAACCCCAGATCACCTAATGTTCAAAAAAATTCAACGGTTTTGGTTTTTGAGTTTTGAAGATTTGAATTTGTTTCGGATCTCGCCTGCCCGCCGGTAGGCAGGTGCTTCGAATTTAGAATTTTTTCAAAAGATATTTCCCCAATAAGGTCTACTCAAAATCAACAAGATCCCCATGAGATTTAGGAATAATATTCCCTCTTCACTGTTCTCTACAAAATTTTTAAGCCTCCACGAGGCCTTTTCATTTGAATAGGGGGTCAACCGAGGAATGTAGTCAGGAACCTTCTGGTCATAATCTTCAAACCTCTCCCCGAAAATCTTTTTCAGCCGATCTCCTTCCACCCTCTTCTTATAAGGGATGTAATGAAAACAGAACATAAAGGTGGCGATCGCTAAGATATAAATGTTGTCTGCGAGAATGCAGAACCCCGCCGTGATCAGAATCGAACCGATGTAAAGGGGATTCTTTACATAGGCATAAGGCCCGGTGACCGTCAGCCTCTCATTCTTCTGGAGATGGCCTGCGGCCCAGATTCGGATCCCTTCTCCAATGGAGATCAAGATGATCCCGATCAGCATTCCAGGCGGGTTCGGCCTGGCAAAAATCACCAGTAGAATCGCAGCGATGAATAGCGGAACCTTTCGCATCTTTCTCACATTCATGACATCCTCCCTGTCTGCCGTCAGGCAGGCCTGTCTGCCGTCAGGCAGGCCTGCCTGCTGCCTACCCGATCACCGGCGGCACTGTCCTCTTCTTATGAATAAAGTAGAGATTTCTCAAATAGATAAAATTCCCGGGCAAGTAGGCTAAGATGAAGACCGGGTCCATGCGGTGAATGGCATAAAGTAGGACAATCAATCCTCCTGCCAGACTGAAATACCAGAAAGAGATAGGAATGACACTCTCCTTCCTTCTCTCAGAAGCAATCCATTGAACGATAAACCTCATGGTAAACATCGCCTGGCCGATCAAACCGAAGATCAGCCAGAAGTCGAGTTCAAACCTTGCATATCTCATGGAAAGGTCTCTCAGTAAATTCATCGCAAAGCTGAAAAGTGTCGTGCATTCCATCTTAAATCCTTTCTTCAATCTCATAATCGATGCGCCGACGCTTCATCCATCTCACACCCAGGAGATCGATGAAGGATCGCACCATGCGATTACGAATGTTATATTTTGACTTTCCAAACCTCCTCGGATGATGAAAGACCGGCACCTCGATAATCCGATACCCTTCCATCTTCACCAGCGTGGAAAGAAATCGGTGCATCCCATTAAAGACAGGGATCTTCTGAACGCATTCCCTCTTGAACACCCGAAGGGTACAGGCGCTGTCTTTGATCTCCTCACCGCTCAGCCGATTCCGAATCGAGTTGGCGATCTTAGAGGAGATCCTTTTCAGCCACGGGTCCTCCCTCTTCTGGCGCCATCCCGTGGCCATGTCGTAGCGATCCAGATATCCCAGCAACCTGGGAATATCAGCAGGATCGTTCTGAAGGTCCGAGTCCAGGGTAGCAATCTTTTCCCCACGCGCCTCTCTCATCCCTGCATAGAGCGCGGTGCTAAGGCCACGATTCTCTTTCAATCCAATGATCCGCAGGAAGGGATACTGAGAGGCCATCTCTTTCAGGATCTCCCGGCTCCGATCCCGGCTCCCATCGTCCACAAAGATCATCTCATAAGAGATGCCGAGGCCCGCCAAGACCTCCGTTAACTTCGGAATCAAGATGGGGAGGTTCTCCTCTTCGTTAAAAACGGGAACCACGACTGAGATCTCAACGGGCTGCATGACTTTAATTCATCGATTCGAAATCAACACGATATCAATGTCGCCGACCTTTCGCCGGGCTATGAGCTCAACCCGCGGCCTTTCCTCCATCTTCTGAAACCGAACAAAATCCCTAAAAGGGAGAAGGCAGAAGACCCTTTCCGAAGATCCCAAAAAATGACGAAGCTCTTCGTTGGTATTTAATTCCGCGATCGGCACAATTCCAGTGTAGAAATTATACGCCGCAGCCCCCACTCTTCCGTAGACGCCCAACCTCTCCCCTGGCAATATCCTGGAGGTGATCTCTTCAGAGAGGAAGCGAGCCGACTTGAATGGATTGGCCAGTGGAAAGATAACCCTTCCTGCATAGAAATACCCGGCTGTCACGATACCGACGATCAGGCAGAGAATGGCCCCATAATTTCTAAAACGGTAGAGGACGAACGTGGCGAGGCTTCCGCCGACCAAGAGAAAGGCAATAGGAAGGCTGTAGGGCAGGAACGGCCGGAACCTCATTGACACTGCCCAAGGGATGGCCGCACCGGCCAATAGGGCTAACCCCATAAAACCATGGAGTGGAAAGGCCATCCACTCCTGCTTAAAATGATCCATGGAGCCAGAGATAAAATCGTCCCAGACCTTCCCGACCATCAGGGCAGCAGCCGGATAGAGAGGGAGAAGATAAACGCCCCTCTTACCCTTGGAGAAAGAAAAAAAGAGAAAGGTGACGGCAAACCATATGACGAGGAGGAGGAAATCCTTCCTTTTCTCAACCATCTCTCTGGAATAACCATAAGCAATGGCTCCGGGCAGAAAAAGAATCCAGGGAAGAAAATCTATCGGGAAGTTATAAAAATAGTAGTAAATCGGCCGGGGTTTGGCCCAACCTTCGGAAAACCGATCGACCGTGTGCGTCAATAGCGTCATATTGAGATAATCGCTCCCTCCTCTGACGACCGCAGGAAGATACCAGGATAAAACGATGCCTACAAAGAGGAGCATCCCTGGAAAGAGTTTCATCCCTTTGATCCCCTTCCAATCCCTTTGAATCGCGAGATAGACCAAACCGACCAGAAGAGGAAGGATGAAGCCCACCGGTCCCTTGGCCAGGGTGGCCAATGCCATGCCGAGATAGAAACCGTAAATGGCTAACCCCTGCCCCTCTTCTCCCTTGCTGGCGCGGTACCATTTCAAAAAAAAGTAAATCGAAGCAGTGGTAAAGAATGTGAGGGTTGTATCGATATTGCCCCTTGTGGAAAGATACGTAAACTCCGCACTCGTCGCAAGGATCAGTCCGGAAAGCAATCCTGTCCGCGAGGCGTAGAGATTCCTCCCCAGCAAGAAGGTGAGGAGCACGGTCAACGTTCCAAACAGGGCTGGAATAAACCTGACCGAGAAGGGCCCAAACCCCTGCCACAGGTAGGAGGAAAGGGCGACCAGCCAGAAAAAGAGAGGAGGCTTATCCGGGTAGACCTTCCCATTATAGTGCATCAGGATCCAATCCCCCCGGCTCACCATCTCCTTCGCCACCTGGGCATAGCGGGGCTCATCAGGATTCCAGAGATCCCACTGACCCAGATTGATAAAGTAGAGAACGAGGCAGAATCCTAAGAGCAGGACGATCTGGACCCGCTTCTGAGGATAGGCTCCCGAAAATTGTCTTTTCATATCGGTAATTGATCGACTCAACCCCCATCTATCTCCTCTTCCATCTTCCCAGCCCGATCATCTCTTGATAAAACCTCTCAACCGCCTCCACCTGTCGATCCAGCCTGAAATCTCGATGGGCCTTCTCATAGGCAGCCCGTCCCATCGCCAGTCTCAGTTCAGGGTCCCGGAGAAGTCGAAGCGCGGCTCGGGCCAGGCCTTCAGGTGTATCCTCAACGACCAAACCCGAGACGCCATCCTCCACCAGCTCGGGCAACATCCCTCGATCGGCCACGATCACCGGCTTCCCCATGGCCATGGCCTCTCTCAATGCCCTGGCCGTCCCATCCGAGCCTGCCATCAGGAATACAAAGATATCCATACAAGCCAGGGTATCGAGGTAGTCCTCTGTCCGATATCCACCGAGGACGACCCACGGCTCAACGCCCAGCCGCTTCATCGGTTTGATCACGCTCTCCTCCATCTGGCTGGACCGGCCTACGAGGAGGACCTTGATGTTCGGAAATTCCCCTGAAATCGCTTTGACCGCTTCCAGGAAGAACTCCGTCCTTCGGTATCTCTGAAATCTCGCCACCATCCCGATGATGATCTCCGAGGGTCCGATTCCAAATGCTCGACGCATATCCTTGAACTCTCTCTGAGGGTCATAACGACTCAGGTCTAAGGCCGGCGTAATCTTTCTTACCCTCTCCGGAGGGATCCCGAAATTCTTAACATCTTCTCTTTTCGCCTTTTCTGAAAAGGTGATCATGCCATCGGTCAATTGAGAGATGAGCAGGGAATTTCCGAGGCCGGGCTTTAAGGAATCCCGTTTGTGGTCGGTCCGGATGACGATCACGGGACGACCCGACCGCCTGGCTGCGATCCCTCCAAGGATATGGCCATGGGAATGGTGGACGTTCAAAATATCGAACTTCTCCTGCCGAAGATACTGGGTCAGGTCTGAAATGTCTCGCCAATTGATCCAGAAAAAGGAAGGGTGATAGAACCTCACCGAATGGTCCAGTCGAAATCGGTCGGTGGCTTTTATCCCTGCCTGGACCACCCTTTTCTCTATGCTATCCTCGACCGGAAAAGGGGGCCTTCGGTAGGCAAAGGTCACATCATGGCCCCTCTTCTCCAATCCCTTGCAGAGGTTCAAGGTCGGATCCGCCGGGCCAGTCCACTTCCAGTTACTGAATAGATGGAGTATCTTCATTCTTTAAGTAATGTAACTCCCCTCGCTCCCCGCCTGCCGGCAGGCAGGTATTCCCCCTTAAGTTAAAGGGGGATGAATGGGGGTTAAAGGAAAAAGTTTTCATCCTCGACTTCTTCAATCCGATTAACGTCCTCTCCTGAATGGATCAATCTTTCCAGCCACCAGTTGGTCTCGTTATAGAAACACCCGACCACACGGCACTCCACAGAGGCATCAAAATCCAATATCGATCTCGCTGTGTTCAGGAGACTCTCCTTGAGCTTGCTCTCCGTCGTGTAGCCATCGTTCTCACCGATCCTCGCTTCTTTCACTCCTCTGAACGCAGGGCAGTGGAAGATGCCGGACGGGGCCACCACCGTCCTGAAAAACGACATATGACACCGTTGAGGTTGTGTTTTTATCTTCTCGGTCTCTCCGCTCAACATCGCCCGAAGGTTGACGCTTTCAAGAACCTTGATCTGCCCGTTCGCAACCCCCTTTGCCTTCTCCAGACGGATCCGGATCTGTTCTGAGATCTCCTTCTCCTTAGCCCGATCCACTTTTTCGAGGAGGGACTCGCGGTGGGTATCTTCCAAGCGGATCAGACAGGGCTTCAATGAGACGTAATCAAAGGCATGTTCTCTTGCCAGTTTGACGGTCTCGGAGATCTCATCAAGATTTGGCTTCAACTTCATGCCGTTGACTTCCAGGCCCTCCCAGATGATCAGGAAGGAATAACCCAGGGAGACCCTCGGGTTCATCTCCTTCACCTTTCTCGCCCCTTCGAGTATCCGGCCCAGACGGATCCTGCTCTTGGGCCGGTGCAAATCTTTAAACGTCTCCTCCTTAGCCGCATCAATTGAAATACGAATCCAGTCCTTCTCCTCAAATAGCCCCGCAACCTCTGCAATCTTATCCATTCTGGTGCCATTGGTTGCGATTCCGAGCTGAAGTCCTCTTCCTTTGATGTCGCGCACGATCTCAGTAAAATCTTTATGGAGGGTCGGTTCCCCACCTCCGATCAATATGACGGAGAGGAGGCCATGAGAACGGAGGACGTCGATCATCCTCTTCACCTCTCCCAGTTTGAGGCTCTTCCCATCGTTGAGCAACCCTGAATCGACGCAGTAAGGACAGGAAAAATTACAGGCCGAGGTCAGGTCCAGGTTGATGGAGATCGGGCTGAACAGAGGGATATCCTGAGCCGCAGTGTCCTGTTTCGCATTCCTCTGCCACAAAACATACTCCCTGAGCCTGTTGATCGTGGACTCCTGCCTCAGCTTGGAGCCGAAATCATGCTCTCTGTTCTTCAGCTTTTCCATTTTATCCTCTCCTCAACCTCACTGAAACCGTCATAGATCCTCTTTAGCAAAGACATATTGTTCGAGATGTGGGCATATCCGATCAGGGGCGGTGTCTTTTGCCTCACCGCCTCCACGAAATCTCGGACCGATGACTCGAGGGGGTCAGCAATCTTCGTCCTCCTGTCCTCGTAGTTAAAATAGATGTCATAATTCGGGAGATCGATCCTCCGAGATACGATCCTGTCGTTGAATCCAAACGAGAAATCGCGGGGCTGGGCCTCCTGCCTCATAAGCCTGATGAGGACGTCACATCCACCCTTATCAAAGAGATATTCAAACCGGAGGAGGATCTGGTTTTCTTTCGCAGATTCAAAATCCAGCTGGCTTATCCCTCCCGAGCCAAACACAAAATAGAGCAGGCTCAAGGCATGAGGGACCGATTCTAAGATCATCTCCTTTCCGGAGCAGAAGGGCGAAAGACTTATAAAAAATTTGTTTCTCTTCCGGACGCTGATCTTGCCGCAGAGTTCCTCATAATACCTTATCGAAAAAGGCCACTGGGAGTTCATCGCAACGGTCAGACTCTTTTGACCGGCTTTTTCAAAGATGGTCTCGACCATCCTCGCCATATCCCTTTCGTCCGACCAGATAAAGGGCTTTTCGCAAAAGATATTTAGCCCTGAATCAATGCATCTCATCAGATATTCGAAATGGGTCCGTGAAGGTGAGGCAATCACCATGGAGTCGGGTTGTTCATTTCCAACCATCTGATCAAAGTCTGTATAGGCACGAGCCCGGATCCCATATTTCGCCAAAGCCGATGCCGCATTCCTGCTCGTCTGCTCCGTCGTCCCCAACACAGAGACGACATCCGCTCCATTTTTATGAAAATATCTTGCAATATACTCCCCGATCCCGCTCCTCTTTCTGCCAGCACCAATGATCGATACCTTCATGGCTCGTAAGAATCTCTCGAAAGCTTAATCTTTTCCAGTTCTACAAAAATATCCCTATTTTTCAGATTTTTCAAGAATCCCCCAAATATTCTGTTTCCATTACAAAAGTCTCTCCTTTTTCCTCTTTGTCTCCAGATTCATCGCATTCCTGTTTTGGGACTTATGAAGGCGAGCCTGGCATTCCTCTCCCCGATCTTTTTCTCGAATACCATCTCCAGTTTCGCGATCTTCTCTAATTCCTCGACGATACTCTCATCTTTGTCTGCCCATAGGTAAAGCCCTTCCTCCTTGATATCTGTAAGTCTCTCGACAACCCTGTATCTCTTCCCTGTGATCAGGGGCAACACCCCCTCAAATATCTCATCTGGCATCAGCACGATGATCTCTGATCCCTTTGCCCTATGTAACGCCTCCCGTGTAAACCCCAGATAGTCCCTCTTCTCTTTCATGGCAGCGTAATAGACCGTCATGAAGGCAGACATAGAGGCGCAAACGACCATCACAAGGCTGAGGACGTCTCTTGACCTAAGCCGCGATATGACATAAGAGCTTGTTAGGGATAAAAGTCCAAAGATGATGCCAAGCACCGGCCTCCCCCATAATACTCCTAAAAAGGGGGCGAAGCACAGGATTGCCGCGACTCCCCATATTACTTTTACGATGAGGCCCTCCCACTTTCGGTTCCCCATACGAGAGAGCCATAAAGCAGTCATGCAGGCACAGGCAGGATACAAAGGGATGAGGTATAGTCCCCTCTTAGCAGATGCAATGGAGAGGAGAATGAAGGGGCCGATGAACCATGGGAGGTAAGGATTCTCCTGAGGCCTCTTAATGAATGAACCAAGGGCTGGGATGAAGGCAAGAGTCCAGGGAAGAAAGTTGAGAGGAAAAACCTTGAGGTAATAAAAGGGGCCGTGCATATGCCCCAATGCTGCACCTTCAGAAGCTCCGGTGAACCGCATAAGGTTGTTCACCACGATCACCTCACGCAGGAAAGGAAATCCGCCTCTCTCATAAAGTGCAAGAATCCACGGGAGTATAGAAATAAGCATGATGGCAAGTATCCATAATGACCTTATCTTCTTAATAATTGAGAGATCCCTCTTGAGAATGATGTCCGTAACAACAGCACTGCCGATGATCGCTGGGCCTACCAAACCTTTTGCCATGAAGGAGAGGCCAATGCCTAAGCCCATGAGCACGGAGTACCGAAGGGTGGATTTCCTGAAAAGCTCTATATAGGCATACATGGCGAGCGTCACAGAAAAGACGAGGGACATGTCCACCTGGATCCACCTAGCAAGCCGAAAGAAACTCCCTGAACTCGCCAGTATTCCTGATGCCAAAAGTCCCCTTGTCAAGCCATCTCTTATGGAGACCATACGGAAGGTGACAAATAGGGTAAGACAGGCAAAGAGGGTCGAGGCAAGCCTGTAAGAAAGGTCATTATCCTTGCCGAAGAGGATACCGAATGTCGCACCGAGCGCATAGTAGAGTGGTGGTTTCTCCAGAAATGGTCTGCCGTTCAGACGGGGAACAACGAACTCTTTTCCATGGGCCATCTCAGCGCAGACCCCGGCAACCTGCGGCTCGTCCGGTCTCCACAGGCCGTGCTGTATCCCAGGAAGCAGGGTTAAGAAAAGGATTGCGGACCACAGAAGGATCGTCCTGTCTCCCATTACTTAGCGCCTCCGGCTATAGAGGACATCGCGGATCTCCTCTACCACCGCCACTACGTCTTCTTCCTGCATGTCCGGGAAAAGGGGCAATGAGACGATTCGCGCGGCCACATATTCGGAGTTTTTGAGAAGGTCGCGTGATGGGTGGTAACGCTTCCGGTAGTACGACAGCTCATGTACAGCCAGGAAGTGAAGACCGGTGCCGATCTTCCTCTTTCTCATCTCCTCTCGAAACTCGTCACGGGTAAGACCCGTCCTTTCCGGATCTATGAGAATCGTATAGATGTGCCAGGAGTGCCGGGAGGGATAAGGGACTCTCGCTGGCCGGATGATCTCAGGCAGATCATCAAGGAGTCGATCGTAGAGTTCGGCAAGTTTTCTCCTCCGCGAGTTCATCTCTTCGATGCGACGGAGCTGAACAAGTCCCAGGGCTGCCTGGAGATCTGTTAGATTATATTTCCAACCTGGCTCAACGAGATCATAGCCGCTGGGGACTGCGCCTGCATAGCGTTTCCAAGCATCCTGATCGACGCCATGAAAGCGAAGGGAGATAAGGCGATCCCGCAATTTCTCGTCAAAAACCGTAATCAGTCCTCCCTCCCCTGTGGTCAGATTTTTGATGGCGTGGAAGCTGAACACAGCCGGGTTTTTCCCAGATCCAATCCTCTTCCCACGATATTCTGTGCCGATCGCATGGGCTGCATCCTCGATCAAGATCAGTCCGTGCTCCTCACAGAGGCCCTGGAAGACGTCTAAGTCGCATGGCTGACCGGTAAAATGAACTGGGATAATGGCCCTCGTGCGTGGAGTGATGACCTGTTCGACACTGGCTGGATCGAGTTGAAAGGTCCTGCGATCGATGTCTGCAAAAACAGGCTGCGCTCCGAGAAGTTCCACCATATTTGCCGGGGATGGCCACGTGAGGGATGCGGTGATCACTTCCTGGCCAGGACCGATGCCCAAGGCTTGAAGCAGGATGTGGAAGCCCGCTGTGGCAGAACTGAGAGCGATTCCGAAGGGGGCACCCACATAAGTTGAAAACTCTTTTTCGAATGCCGCCACCCGAGGACCGGAGGTGATCCAGCCTGAACGGAGCGCTTCGGTCACCTCCTTGATCTCAGCCTCGGTGATGCTTGGCCGAGTAAATGGAAGAAAAGAATCTCTCATGGTCGCCCTCCTCCGGATTTTTCCACGACGGACTTAAAACCTTCCGTCTCCAAGGTTCCTCTCACTTCTGCATTGACCTGTTGAACTGAAACCCATCCCTCTCGTCCCTCCACCCTCTGCCTCCCTATAACCGCCCTGCCAATTTGGTCTGAAGGCGGAAGGAGTTCTCCGAGGGGCACCAAACACCCCTCCCTGATCTGAAACTCCTGTAAGAACGCTCGAAACAGGCCAAGGCAGGATATACCCTCCACCTCTGCATGGATGGTTAATACATTAAGCGAATCCGGCCTCATGAGCGAGATAAGGTATCGGTTGTAATTCTCCTGAGTAACCCCATCTCGACCGACCACCTCATCATAAGTGGGAAGCGTGCTCGGGATCTGAGGTTGGGGCAATATAATCCCCTTGACCACCGGATAAAAAACAGACCTTCCCCGGCAGTCGCTATTGTAACGGAAAGGCAATTTGGCTTTTTCAAGGAGGGCCTGTTCGGTGATGCGCCATGAAGGAGCGGCAGAACAGATCGGGGAGGTCCCTGTACACTCCCTGATAGCCTCGAATCCCTGAACGAGTTGGCGGTGAATCAATTCACCTGTCATGCTCTCGATATGCGTCTGCCAGCGGTAATGGTCCCAGGCGTGAAGACCGATTTCATGTCCTTCACAGGCCGTGGCCTTGATGACGTGGCTCAGTTCTTTACCGATCAGCGGGCCAGGCCAAAGGGCTCCTCTCAACAAGATATTCCAGCCATAGAGGTTTGGGGCTTTCGTGCGCCACATTTTGCGGAGGAATTCGGGCCGGAATAACCGCCAGATATGCCTGCCCATGTTATCCGGTCCCACCGAGAAGAAAAACGTTCCCTGCACGCGATGCTCTGCCAACACCCTGAGCAGGTTTGGCACGCCCACCCCGGTTCCCCGAAATGTATCGACATCAATGCGCAAGCCGACTCGAAACAACTCTTCCGCCATTTTTTGCTTTATCCACCGGTTGCAGAAAAATACCTCTGCCGCCAGTCAGAGGTGAATGACCGTATGGTAAGGGGTTGAGAGAACACCTGATCAGCAGCCGTATGGAGGTTTACTCCGTCATCCCAAATCCCCCTTCTTCAACTGCCTGGCGGAGGAAGAAATCAAGGGTGCTTGCAACGGAGGTCTCCAGATCGACTTTCGGCTCCCAGCCGAGGAGCCGTCTCGCATTACGGATGCTCGGACGGCGGTGTCGAAGATCCTGATAACCCGTGCCATAGTAAACACTGCTCTCAATCTCCCGAAAACCAGCAAAAGGAGGGAATCTGTTGCGTAGCGGGTGATGGTCGAACACCTTTACCAACATCTCCGCAAGCTCCCGGATACTCACCTCATTATTCGGATTGCCGAGATTGATAATCTGGCCATCGCATTTTTCGCCTTCGTTTTCAATGATACGGAAGAGGCCCTCAATCCCGTCACGGATATCCGTGAAACAGCGTTTCTGCTTTCCGCCGTCGATCAGCAGAATCGGGCGGCCTTCCACAAGATTTAGGATGAGCTGCGTGATCGCCCGGGAGCTGCCGATCCTCGCTGAGGTGAGGCTGTCCAGTCGAGGGCCTATCCAGTTGAATGGCCGAAAGAGCGTAAATTTCAGTCCTTCATTTTGCCCGTAGGCCCAGATCACCCGATCGAGAAGCTGCTTGCTGCAGGAGTAGATCCAGCGCTGCATCCGAATAGGACCGAGCACCAGTTTGGAACGGTCTTCGTCAAACTCCGGCTCATCACACATCCCATAGACTTCAGAGGTGGAGGGAAAGATCACGCGTTTCTGGTATTTGACGCAGTAGCGCACGATCCTCAGGTTCTCTTCGAAATCGAGCTCGAACACTTTGAGAGGATTCCGGACATATTCAATCGGGGTTGCAATGGCCACCAGTGGAATGACCATGTCGCATTTCCGGATATGGTACTCGATCCATTCGCGATGAATGGAGATATCCCCTTCTGAAAAATAGAAGTCCGGCCTACCTAAGAGATGCTTGCAGTAGTTGGACTGGAGGTCCATGCCATGGACCTCGTACTTGCCGCTTTCTAACAACCTTTCACTTACCGCGCTGCCAATAAAACCATTGACGCCAAGGATCAAGACCTTCTTCTTTCTCTTCTGCTCTAAACGATCCCGGATTGGAGGGCCGAACCTCATCCCTGGAACGAGCGATAGCTCCTCCGCAAGCTGCTCCCCTGTCATATAGAGACTGCCCTCAGCCTGACCATAGTTTACCACAATGGCGTTCTGAGCGGTTGCGATCGTCAGAGGCCTGATGGAAATAACCGTCCCCGGCAAGTGGTTCATCGCCTCGAGGCCAACCTCTCTGACCTCCCAGAAAAGGCATTTCCTTTCTCCGATGAAGCTAAACGCCCCGGGAAACGGCTTCGTCACCGCGCGAACAAGATTTCTTATCTCCCGGGCTTTCTTAAACCAGTCGATCTCACCGTCTTTTGGACGCCGGCCCCCGAAGTAAGTGGCCTGGCTATGATCCTGAGGGATGCGCGGCGCGGTACCGTTCTTGATCCGGGGCAGAATCTCATCGAGCAGTCTCTCTGCCGTCCAGGCTACCTTTCGGTGTAATGTCAAGGCGGTGTCGTCATCGCTGATCGCGATCCTTTCCTGGGCCACGATATCCCCATCGTCCGGACGCGGAGTCATATAGTGGAGCGTAACCCCTGTCTCCTTTTCTCCGTTCACCAATACCCAATTGATCGGAGCGCGGCCGCGGTATTTGGGAAGAAGTGAGCCATGAAGGTTGAGACATCCGGCCTTCGGGATGTCAAGGATTTCGGGCTGAATGATTTGCCGGTAGTAGAATGAAAAAAGGATATCCGGATTTAGCTCCTTGATCTTCTCCACCCAGAGAGGATGATTGATGTCGCCCGGCGCAAAAACCGGTATCTTCTCTTCTGCTGCAAGTTCGGCGACTGAATCGAACCAGATGGTCTCTTGGGGATCGTCTCGATGGGTGAACACACTGACAATCTCAAAGCCATGCTTCAAAAGCGCCTTAATGCCCACACAGCCAATGTTGCTATAAGCCAAAACCACACTTCTCATCACTATATACCCGACGTGCGATCCTTCTGCATCTCATGAACGAACTGGCTCCTGCCGGTGATATGTGAAATGAGATAGCGAGGCCGCTCCCTCACATCATAGTAAATCCGTCCGATGTACTCACCGAGCAGCCCCATTCCTAAGAACTGGGCACCGACAAAAAAGAAGAGCAAAGCAAACAGGGTGAATACCCCGCCCACGGCCCATTGGGGCCCGTGGATCAACCGCATGACCAGGATGAAAATCCCCAGAGCGAACCCGAACCCGGAAAGGATTATTCCGATCACACTGAGCACACGCAAAGGGAAGGTCGTCATAGTCGTCAACAGATCGAACTGGAGATTGATCAGCTTCCACAATGTGTATTTCGATTCTCCGCCTGTGCGCTCCTGATGGGGAACCTCGATTTCCGTCGTGCTTCGGGCAAAGCTATTCGCCAGAACTGGAATAAAGGTGCTGTGCCCCCGGCTGCTCAACATCGCCTTAACGATATCTCTATGATAGGCACGTAGCATGCAGCCATAGTCATGCATCATGACCCCTGTGATCCTTTGAACAAGTTTGTTCATCATCCAGGAGCTCAGCTTTCTGAATCCCGTGTCTCTCCGGTTGACCCGCACCGTGCCGACGACATCGTAGCCCTGCCGGGCCTTGTCTACCAAAAGAGGAATCGCCTCTGGGGGATTTTGCAGGTCTGCGTCGAGGGTGATCACAATATCACCCCTGGAGCAGGAAAAGCCTGCCAGGATCGCCCCATGCTGGCCATAGTTGCGGTTAAGGAAAACACCGACCACTTTGTCCCGATGATGCTCTGCCGCTTCACTGATCAGTCGGGCCGAACCATCACGGCTTCCATCATCAACGAGGATGATCTCAAAGGCGATGCCCAGGCTTTGGCATGCCTCAAGACAGCGCCGGATGAATTCAGGCAGGTTTTTCTCCTCATTAAAGACCGGGACAACGACCGAGATCATGGAAGGTTCCATCAAAGACACTCCCTCAGCTTCGAGACAGGAGAAACACTCCAGCAATGATGACTGCAATTCCAATGACCCGCATCCAAGATAGGCTTTCTTGAAAAATGAGGTAACCCATCAATGTTACTACCACATAGCCGACACTTAAAAAAGGATAGGCATAACTGACCTCCACACGAGCGAGCACCAGCAACCAGATCATGACACTGACCACATAGGAGGCCAGACCTGATAAAACGTACAGATTGATCGCCACCTTTTTGACGATGGGAAAGAAGTTTTGAAATTGGAATTCGAAATACCCGATGCTGAGCATACCCTTCTTGAGAAGCACCTGGGCAAAGGCATTTAACAATACACCTGTTAGAATAAGGGGAATGTATTTAACCATATTATAATTTTACAAGGCCGGGATTAATTTGAGATTAAAAGAAGATGAAGATTTCTTAATGGGGGCTTCAGTGGATTTTCTGAAAGCTTACTTTTCAAATTAACAAGGCTTAATCTTCCTCTAATCTTCTCTTAATATTGGTCGCTTAGAATGAATGGGAGACGCTGTCACACTATTCTGGAAGTCAACTGTTATGACAAAGGAGAAACTACTTTCCATGTTTTCCAGGTATAGAGGATTTTCATATCTTCCTCCATTTTTCGTTATGGCCGTGACATTCTATCAGGAATGGGAAGATGATCATCTGGTTGTGCTTTACGAAGAGAAAAAACTTTTGGAAAGATGGGGAGATGAATATCGGGCCTATCTGAATGAGGTTCCCCGGTGGATACCAAACCTGAAAAACTTACATAAGGCCAAAGAAGACGGGGTTAATTGGATCGATGCCCTGCGGTCTGAGGTTCCATCTCTCTTGGTGATCCTTTTCGGAATCTTTATCTTCGCTATAAAGGAGATTTTGAGCCCGCTTGTAGAATAATCCAAAACGCTTATCCAGACAATTCGCGGAGGCAAACCCATATGGGGTTCGAAGAAATGGCTTTGAGGAAAGCTATGTCTTTTGAATGGGTAAATAGACGGTGAATGTAGATCCTTTATCTAACTCACTCTCCACTTCGATCCTTCCACCGTGGGCGTGAGCAATCCATTCGGCAATGCTCAGACCTAACCCGACCCCTCCGGTCTCCTTCGATCGAGACTTATCGACTCGATAAAAACGCTTGAAAATCTTTTCGTGCTCCACCTTCGGGATGCCGATGCCGGTATCTTTGATTTTAACTAAGGCCCCGTCCCGGTTTTTCTCCACGGCAATTTCGATGGATCCCTTTGCCGTGTACTTAATCGCATTATCGATCAGATTGGTGAAGAGTTGCTGGAGTCGCACCTTATCCCCAGATATCATCACCTCCTGAAGGCTATTCGCCTTCCAGGCCAATCCCTTCTGTTCTGCAAGAATCTGAAAGAGGCTGCAGACCTCTTCGATGAGAAGATCTAACCGAACAGGCTCCATCTTCAATTCCACCTGCGAAGAGTCAGATTTGGAGAGGAGGATCAGATCATTGATCATCCGGTTCAGGTGATCAAACCGATCGATGAAATGGCTCAACCCTTCCTGATACTCTTCAGGTTGCCTTTCTCTTGAAAGAAGAACCTCTGCCTCCCCTTTCATTGCGCAGATGGGCGTCTTTAGCTCATGCGAGGCGTCGGCCGTAAATTCAGCCATCCGTTTGAAAGAGCCCTCCAATCTGGCGATCATGTCATTGATGGTCAGGATCAGATCATCCATCTCATCCCCTGTCCCTCTCGGATTCAACCGCTCATTCAGATTCTCTGAGCTGATGCTCTGAGCCTTTGAGGCGATGTAGCCGATGGGAGAGAGAGACCTTCTCGCCAGGGTCCATCCTCCAACCGCCCCGAGCACCAACACGATAAGAAGGGCAAACAATATATTATTTCTGAAATGGACTAAGTTCTTTCTTGCAAAACGAAGATGGGTCCCCAGTTGAATGATTTCAGTCAGTTTCCCGTTCCTATAAACCGGGGTGCTGATGATCCGGTAGGGTGTCCTCCTGTTCGAAGAAAGAAATCTCTCCCGGGTCTCTCTACCCTTCTTAGCATTGGTCAACACCTCATCATGAATCACATATCCCATCTCTCCAAACCCTTTTGAAATGTAGAGCGGTTCGCCTTCTTTATCTAAAATTTGAAAAAAGAAGGGATAATACTTTCTCACCATCACTTCATCCTCGAATCTCATCAAGAAATATATCTCCTCCGGTCCCTGAGACAGAACCTTCTCCATCTCTGTCGTCTCATCGAGAAGAAACTGATCGATCTCCTTAATGAGTTGATGACTCAATCGCAAATAGAGAAATCCGCAAATAATCACGGTGGATACCATAAAGGTAAGGATGTACCAGAGGCTCAATTTGAAGTCAGTCCTCCGGTAGAACTTACCCCCGATCTTCGAGGACATATCCGACCCCCTTCACCGTATGGAGAAGCTTGGGCTCAAAATCCTTATCGATCTTATTCCTGAGATGAGAAACATGGACATCGATCACATTGGTTGCCGTGTCGAAACGGTAGTCAAAGATCTTCTCAGAGATCATCGTCCGGGTGAGGATCTGACCGGGATGCCTCATAAAGAATTCGAGAAGGGCATACTCTTTGGGAGTGAGTTCGATCTTCGTCTTTTCGCGGAAAACGCGATGGCCATCGACCTCCAGGATGAGATTGGCCACTTGGAGCCTTGAGGGAGGGGTGACGATCTTGTCTCGCCTCAGGATCGCCCGGATCCTGGCCAGAAGTTCATTGAAGGAGAAGGGTTTGGTCATATAATCATCCGCTCCAAGATTTAACCCCTGGACAATATCTTTTTCCGAGTCCTTCGCGGTCAGGAATATGACCGGGGTATGAATCTCCATTTTCCTCATCCTTTTCAAAATCTCGATGCCGTCCATCTTCGGAAGCATGATGTCAAGGACAATCAAATCGTAACCCCTGTGAAGAGCTAAGAATAATCCCTTTTCTCCATCCAGGGCGACATCGACCGAAAAGGAATTTTCCAACAGTCCCTTCTTGACAAATCGAACGATGTCTTTATCGTCTTCGACCAATAAGATCTTCATCACCCGCTACTGATAAAAGATTTTTCTTTCCAAAAAGAGCTCAATCCGACCTGATCAAGGCTACCTCCCCTCAGGCCTGGCCACTCCTGTTCGGATCGCGGCCTCCCTCACGCTACTGGCCACCTTCTCCGGAACCCTTCGGTTCATGACGCTCGGGATGATATAGTCCTCGCTCAGTTCCTTCTCACCGACCATGGAAGCAATAGCGTGGGCCGCTGCAAGAAGCATCTCTTGATTGATCTCCCGGGCATGACAATCCAGAACACCCCTGAAAAGGCCCGGGAAACAGAGCACGTTGTTGATCTGATTGGGGTAATCAGATCTGCCGGTGGCGACCACCTTCGCATACCGTGCTGCCTCTTCGGGCATGATCTCAGGATCAGGGTTGGCCATTGCAAAAATGATCGGGTTCTTGGCCATCTTCTTGATATCTCTTGAACGGATCACCCCTGGCTGAGAAAGGCCGATAAAGACGTCCGCCCCTTTCATCGCCTTGGAGATCGTGCCCTGAATCCTCTCTGGATTGGTCTGTTCAGCGATCTCCTCCTTGATCGGATTCATATTCTCCCTCCGTCCCTTATAAAGAATTCCGCTTCGGTCGCACCCGATGATCTGTTTCACCCCTGAGGAGAGAAGGAGCCGAATCGAAGCAATCCCCGCTGCTCCCAATCCGCTCACCACCACCCGGATATCTTCAAAACGCTTATTGACCAGCCTCAGTGCATTGATCAGCCCGGCCAGAATCACCACCGCTGTTCCGTGCTGATCATCATGAAAGACCGGAATGTCCAGCTCTCTTTTCAGCTGGGCCTCGATCTCAAAACAACGGGGAGCGGAAATGTCCTCTAAGTTGATGCCGCCGAATCCGGATGAGATCGACTTGACCACGGAGACGATCGCCTTCGGATCCTTGGTGCTCAGACAGATGGGAAAGGCATCCACCCCACCAAATTCCTTAAAGAGCATCGCCTTTCCCTCCATCACCGGCATGGCGGCCTCCGGCCCGATATCCCCGAGACCCAGGACAGCGGTCCCGTCCGTCACAATGGCAATGGTATTCCTTTTGATCGTGAGATCATAGACCTTCTCTCGGTCCTCATGGATGGCCATGCAGACTCTTGCCACTCCAGGGGTATAGGCCATTGAAAGATCCTCACGGGAGCTGAGCGGAATCTTATTCTTTATCTCGATCTTTCCGCCCCGGTGGATCATGAAAGTCCGATCCGTCACACTGACCACATCGGCGCCTTCAATCCTCTTCACCTGCTCCACCACCTTCTGACCCATCGGGATGTCTGCGACGCTGACGATGATGTCCCTGATCGTGGTGTTCTTCTTGAACCCCACAATATCGATCGCTCCGATGTCTCCTCCTGCCCTACCAATGGCAGAGGTAACCTTTCCGAGCATCCCGGGTCTGGTGATGAGCTCGACCCGCATGAGAATGCTATAACTTGCGCTGGGTGTCCGGATCATAGAATCACTCCTTATCCGATTTTTCCAGATCTCTCCTCTTCCCGAAGAGATCTTCATACCTAAAATTGAGCAAATTTCACAATTTTTAGAAGAACAGGAATGCTGAATCGCTCAGAAGTTGTGAATAAGCAGCCCTGATGCAGCCAGAATAGGAATTATCCCCTTCTCCCCCGCATGGCATGAAAGACCTTTTCAGAATGGGCTGGAAGGTCTCGGATCCTCACCCCCACGGCATTGGCAACCGCATTGATAATGGCCGGAGCGGTCGGGATGTTGGGCATCTCTCCAATCCCTTTCGCTCCGAACGGTCCATATCGATTCGGGTCTTCGAGGATCATCGGAACGATCTCAGGTGCATCCATTGCAGTCGGAATCATATAATCCTGGAAATTCAGGTTCTGAACCTTGCCCTCTTTTAAAAGCACCTCCTCCATCATGGCATAACCCAGCCCCATCATAATTCCGCCTTCGATCTGGCCCTCGACCAGGATCGGGTTGATCGCCCTTCCGATGTCGAAACAGGCGACCACCTTGATCACCTCCACATGTCCGGTCTTCGTATCGACTTCGACCTCAGCCATTTGGGTATTGTAGGTATAGACGAAATAGGGATAGCCTTGTCCGGTCTCGACATCGAAAGACGGCCTGGGCGGAGCCCACCAGCCCTGGCCCATCATCCTTTTGCCTGTGGCCAGGGCCCTCCGGGCAGCCTCCTTAAACTCAACCCCTCTGGTCTGATCATCCCGATCAAAGATCAGACGATTCCTGGCCACCAGTCGTTCTGCGGGCACTCCAAGAATCTCTGAGGCCGCCTCAAGGATCGATGCCTTGACCGCCTGTGAAGCCATGATAATCGCATTTCCCATCAAGGTCGTGGAGCGAGAGCCAACGGTCGGCCCTGCCTCTGGAACGATGTCCGTATCCGGAACGACGATCCTCACATCCTCGATCCTGACTCCCAGCTCTTCGGCTGCGATTTGAGCCAGGACCGTGTGAGAACCCTGACCCATCTCCGTGATCCCGGTGTGAAGGATGACCGAGCCGTCCTCATGGACATAGACATTGGCGCCGCATCCATCGGAGAAGGTCCCAATGCTTGTCCGGTACCAGCCGATGGCCATTCCCACTCCTCTTCGCTTCTCAACCTTCTCCACCTCTTCCTTAGAGGGAGGAGGCCTCCATCTCTTAAACCATTCAAACTGATCGGCTGCGCTCCTCATCGTCTCCTTCAGGGCAATCGATTGATCCAAGACCTGTCCGGTCGCCGTGACCGATCCAAGTTCAAAGCAATTCTTCATCCTGAGATCGTAAGGGTTCATCTGAAGGGCCTCTGCCAGCTCGTCGATGATCGACTCGTGGACAAAGTTGACCTGGGGAGCTCCAAACCCTCTCATGGCGCCACCATAAGGGTGATTGGTGTAAACCAGATACCCATCGACCTTCACATGGGGGATGACATAGGGTCCTGGAAGCATGATCACCGCATGGGCGTGTGTGCCTCCTGCAGGTGGGATGATCGGACCCAGGGAGGCGTAAGCGCCCTGTTCATTATAGATCGTGCCTTCGAGGGCTGTGAGCGTCCCATCTCTCTTTGCTCCCACTTTGCACTGGATGATCATGGGATGGCGCTTTGCCGTGGAGAGGGTGACCTCTTCCCTCTCATACTCCATTCTCACAGGCCTTTTTGTCTTCCACGCTAAGAGGGCTGCCCTTACACCGATATCAATGGAAGAATCCTCCTTTCCTCCGAAACCTCCTCCCAAGTGCGTTTGAACGCACTGAACCTTGCTGATTGGAATATGGAGCACAGGCGCTATATTCCGCCTGACGGTAAAGGGTGCCTGCATCGGGCCTTTCACCGTAATCGTCCCATCCTCGTGGGGGATGGCCATGGCCACATCCGGCTCCATATAGGCATGCTCGACAAAGGGCAAGGAATAGGTCTGTTCAACGATCACCTCTGCCTCCTGAAACCCCTTCTCCGTATCTCCCTTTCTTATCCTGACCGTGGTGAGAAGGTTCCCATTCTCATGAACCTTTGGAGCCCCGGGTTTCATCGCCTCAACAGGTGAAAAGACCGCGGAAAGGGGCTCATACTCCACATCGATCAACTTGAGGGCCTCGATCGCAGCCTCCTCTGACTCCGCTGCGACCAGAGCCACTCCGTCTCCTATAAACCTCACCTTCTCCCCACAGATCACGGGTTGATCCGGGATGATCGCGCCAAACCCATTCCTTCCTGGAACATCCTCTGCCGTTAAGATCGCCACCACGCCTGGCAATGCCTTTGCCTTCTCCACATCCACCTTCTTGATCAGGGCATGGGCATGGGGACTTCTCAAAACCTTTCCGTGTAAGAAACCAGCCTTATCAAAATCGGCACCAAACTTCAGCCTTCCGGTCACCTTTTCATAGCCATCCTTGCGGATGACCTGCTTGCCGACGACCTCAAGCTCCTCTTTAGCCAATGGGATCTCGACCTTCTTCTCCTTCAGGATGACCTTTCTCTTCTCTCCTTTCATGCTCCTCTTTCCCCTTTAAGATCGGACCGATTTGGCCGCAGATTCGATGGCCTGAATAATCTTTCGATAACCCGTGCATCGACAGAGGACGCCCGATATCCCGATCTTGATCTCGTTCAGAGTTGGTTCTGGATTCTCATCTAAGAGGGCCTTGGCCGAAAGAAGCATGCCCGGAGTACAGAAACCGCACTGGATCGCTGCCTTGTTGAGGAACTCCTTCTGCAGGGGATGGAGCTCTCCATCCTTTTCGAGGCCCTCAACAGTCAGGATCTTTCCTCCGTCTGCCTTCATGGCAGGGATGAGGCAGGAGGGAACCAGCTTCCCGTTGAGGATGACGGAACAGACACCGCATTCCCCCTCTCTGCAACCGACCTTCGTCCCTGTCAGTCCCATTCTCTCTCGAAGGACATCGACGAGCATTTCATCGGGCTCCACCTCAAGCGAGACAGACCTTCCATTGACCTCCATCTGAATCACTGATTTAGACATCTTTCCCCTCCAGTTGCTCCAGACATTTTCGAATGGCCCTCTCCACCATCACGCCGACCATCTCTCTTCGGTACTGCGAAGAGGCACGGACATCCGAGATCGGTTGCGACTCCCTCATCGCAGACTGAGCTGCCTCCTGAATTGAACGATCATCCAATCTTCTCCCGATCAGAAATGCCTCTGCCTGCTTTGCACGAATCGGGGTCGGCGCCACAGATCCGAGGCCGATCCGGATCAACTGACACGTCCTCTCCTTTCGGTCCATCGCGAGGAGTACAGCAACGCTGACCAGGGCCAGATCCGCAGCCTTCCTCCTTCCAAGCTTCAGGAAGGTGGCGGACGCATCTAATCGAAGTTCAGGGATGATGATCTCTTTTAAGATCTCTGAAGGATTGAGAACCGTCTGGCCTGGTCCCGTAAAAAAAGAGTCTAAAGGAACCTCCCTCTCCCCTTTTCCTCCGGCAATCTTTGCCTTTGCTTCAAATATGAGAAGAGGGGGGGCGAGATCTGCCGCAGGCGAGGCATTGCAGAGATTCCCACCCAAGGTGCCTAAATTTCTGATCTGAGGAGTGCCGATCTGTGAGGCTGCCTGGGCCAAACAGAAGGCTTTTTCTCGGAGGACGGAGGACTGGGAAAGATCCTTGGGAGTGGCCACTGCTCCCAACCGGATCAGGCCATCCTCTGATCTGATCTCACCCAATCCAGGGATACAGGTGATATCGACCAGGGCCTTCACCCCGAATCCTTCCTGTCTCATCCGGGCCAGGAGATCGGTCCCTCCTGCGATGACCCTGGATTCTCCTTGAAGCTCTTCCAGTATCTGGACCGCCTCTCCAGGAGTCTTGACCCGAAAATACTTTTCCCAGCAGGGTTTTTTCCACAAGTGCGACTTAGAAACAGGATCTCTCATAACCTTCCCTTTCTGAAAGGTCTTCCTTTTTAAGACCGCCTGCGAGACATCATTACGAGGCCAGCCAACCCCCATCGATTGGAATGATCTGCCCGGTGATATAGTCCGATGCCTCGGAGCTGAGGAAGACGACGGTCCCTGCCAGATCCTCAGGGACCCCGGTCCTTCCGAGAGGAATCCGGCTGAGGACCCATCTTGCCCTCTCCTCATTCTTGAAGAGATCAGCGGTCAAGGCAGTTTCGTAGTAACCGGGAAGGATCGCATTCACGTTGATCCGATAAGGTGCCCATTCCACAGCCAGGGCCTTCGTCAATTGAGCCACCCCACCTTTGCTTGCCCCATAGATCGAGATGTTTGGCAAACCGATCACGCTGGTCAGCGAAGCGACATTGATGATCTTTCCCTTCTTCTGTTTGATCATCTGCTTGCCCACCGTCAGACATGAAAAAAAGACAGATTTCAAATTGACTGCCATCAGACCGTCCCAGTCCTGCTCTGTCATCTCCACCGCAGGCTTTCGAACCTGAGTCCCCTGGCTGTTGATCAGGATGTCAATCCTCCCAAAGGCCTCGAGCACCCGATCCACCATCCTCTGGATGGCCATCGGCTGGGAGATGTCGGTCGGAAGAGCAAGGGACCTTCTTCCCCGTCCCTTCAACTCTTTCTCCAGCTCCTCGAGAGAAGAGGAGGTTCGGGCGACAAGCGCCACATCAGCTCCGGCCTCTCCGAGGGCCCTGGCCATGCCCTGGCCCAGTCCCCGGCTTGCTCCGATGACAATGGCCGTCTTCCCTGCTAAAGAGAACTTGTCCAATACCATAATCTTCGATCCTTCCTCCGGAATGATCTCGAATTTCTATATCTAAATTGTGCGAATGGCATAATGTTTATGGGGAAGCAGGGATGCAGAATCGTTCAGATCAGATCAAAAAACCCTTATTAAAAGTCAAAAAAATCTATCTGTGAAGCCAAACAAAAAAGCCGTCCCGTGACGGTATTTAGCTTTTTATCTTTAATTCTTATCTTTGTCAATATCCTCTTCCGTCCCTCCGGGTGGGGCGTTGTCCGATGGTGGATCATCTGGGTTGATTTTTAAACCTCTTCTGTGCAACGATGGGAAAGCGAGGTGCAAGGGAAATGGGCTTCAAAATCGTTGCCGATCTGGTTGTCCTGATCCATTTTATCTGGATCCTATTTCTCTTCCTCGGCGCACTCTGGGGGTTAAGAAATGGGGCTGTAAAAATCCTTCACATCTCCGGCCTCCTCTTTGCTTTTTTGATTCAGATATTCGACTGGCACTGTCCTCTCACGCACCTCGAGGTCTGGTTAAGAACAAAACATGATCCGGCGATCGCCTACACAGGCTCTTTCATCATCCACTATGTGGAGAGGATCGTTTATATGGAGATTTCACGTCCGGTGATCGTTCTCTTTACCATCCTTCTCTGTGGAATGAATGTGTGCCTCTATTTCAAAAAAAGCCAAATTTTAAAAGACCTAAATTGAACGATTCTCACAATTTTTAGGGAGAGCAGGCAGGAATGCTGAATCGTCAGGATTAAAAAAAGTAACCATATAAAGGAGGAATGAAATGTTCGAGCTCTTTAAACGATTGGTGGAGATCCCTGGAGGAAGCGGATTTGAGGAGAAGGTGATCGAATTCATCTCCGGCGAGTTAAAAAAGAGAATCCCCGATGTCTCAATCGATCGCATGGGCAATGTGATCGGGACATTGGGGAGGGCCGAAAGATCGGTGATGGTCTGTGTCCATACCGATGAGGTATGTCTAATCGTCAAGTATATTGATGAGAAGGGATACCTCTACTTCGATCTCAACGGGATGATCGACGTGCGGGCTCTGCTCAGTACAAAGGTCGATATCTGTACAGAAAAAGGGATTCTTACTGGCGTCATCGGCGTGAAGAGCGCACACCTGATGACCCCCGAGGAGATGAAGCAGCCCATCGCCCTCTCCGATCTCTGGATCGATGTGGGCGCTGAGGATGCTGAAGAGGTGAGGGCCTGGGGCATCGAGATCGGTGACCCCATCGTATTTCATCCCAATTTCCAGCCGATCGGCAAGGAGACCATGATCAGTAAGGCGATCGATAACCGCGCGGGTTGTGCCATCCTCCTCGATCTGGCCGGTAGGATGAAATCAGAAAAGATTGATTACCGTCTATTTTTCGTCGCTGCGGTCCAGGAGGAGATCGGTTCAAGGGGAGCAAAGGTTGCTGGCCAATCGCTTCAGCCCGATATGGCGATCGTCCTCGACACCCTGCCTGCCCGGGATCCGGCCACCCCGGCCCAGCAGACCACAGCAGAATGTGGAAAAGGACCTGTGATCCGCTCCATGGACATCAGTGCCATGGGCCAGGGAACGATCTATTCGAAGAAGATCCGTCAAAGGCTGATCGCCACAGCGGTCAAACACGGGATACCGCATCAGATGGACATCTTCAGGACCTGGACCGACGCCTCAACCATCCACACCTCAGGAAAGGGCATTCCCTGCGGGGGTCTCTACATCCCCCGGCGCTACAGCCATTCGCCAGTGGAGTTGGTCAAATGGTCCGATGTCGAAAGAACAGCAAAGCTGCTATATCTCTTCCTGAAAGAACTAAATGCAGCGGCCATTGATGATCTCATCCGTAAGGTCTGATTCAGCGTCCCATCATTCCCGGCAAAAAAAGTGCAATTTGAGGGCATAGGGTGATGAGAAAAGTGACAAACAGGATGGCGATGAGAAAGGGCAAGGTCCCTTTGAAAACCTCCTCAAGGGTTGCATCTTTCGCGATGCTCGCCACCGCAAATACACAGAGCCCCATCGGAGGGGTGATCAGCCCTGCTCCCATCATCAGGATACATATGACCCCAAACCAGATCGGGTCAAATCCAAGGTTCAATACGACCGGAAAGATGACAGGCAGGGTGAGAACCATCATGGAGATGGCATCTAAAAAACAGCCGAGCAATATATAAATGAGAACGATGATTGTAAGGATGAGATATTTTGAAACACCAAGCCCGGCAATCCATCCTGATACCTTCATGGGAATGGTGGACAGGGCCAAGAAATAGCTGAATACATTTGCGCCCGCAACCAGAAAAAGAACCATGACAGCGATGCGGAGCGACTCCAAAAGGGAGTCAAATAGCGTCTTCCGATCCAATCTCCTCTTCACCAGCGCCATCAGAAAGATCAAAGTCGCGCCGACCCCTGCTGCCTCATTTGGGGTGAAGAGGCCGGAATAGATTCCTCCGATGACAAGGATAAAGATCGCCACTGTCTCCCCTATCCCTCTCAGAGCGGACAGTCTCTCCTTCCAGGAGACGGCCTCTGGACTGCTCGGAGCAAGATTGGGTTCAAGTCTCACCCAGAAATATAGAATCGCCATAAAGGCTCCGGCCAGGATCAGGCCGGGAAGGATCCCTGAAATGAGAAGTTTTCCAATCGACTGTTCCGTCAACATGCCGAAGATCACAAAGCCGAGGCTGGGCGGGATGAGGAAATCTATCGTTGCTCCGGCTGCGATCGTTCCCGCGGCCAGCTTCGGCGAATAATGGAAGCGCCTCATCTCAGGATAGGCGACCTTCCCAAAGGCAGCCGACGATGCCACTGAGGAGCCCGAAATCGCGGAGAAGCCGGCGATCGCTGCAATCGTCGCCATCCCCAGGCCACCCGGAAGTCTGCGCAACCACTTGTCAAACGTCCCGTAGAGATCGCTGCTAAGCCCTGAGATCTCCGCATAGCTGCCCATGACGAGAAAGAGAGGGATGATCGTGTAAGGATAATGGTGAGATGTTTCGTAAACCGTTCTGGCGATTAGGGGAAGGGCAGCCTTGAAAGAAGTCAGATAGCTGACTCCTAAAAACCCGACAAACATCAAAGAGAAGGCAATCGGCATGCCGATGAGGAGGAGAAAAAAGAGGAGGCAGGAACCGACCATACCTGCTGCGACAGGATCCATCAGGAAGACCTCCCCTTAAGCTTCCTGATCGTCTCTGTCAGATCGATCAGCAGTTCGAGGCATACAAGGAAAGCGGCCAGTCCGACGAGGAGTCGGAAAGGGTATTGGGGGATCCTGAGCATATCCGAAACGGTGCGCTCTTCGATTCCGATTGCCCAGCCCTGCCAGGCAAGAAGGCTGAAGAGGATCAAGCTGAGCAGGGTCGTCACCATTTTGAGGATGAGCTGAAACCGAGAGCTAAGCCGGGAGGTGAATAGAGAGACTCCCACATGGGCCTTCACCTGTTGGGCATGGGCGAGCCCTAAGAGGATGAAGACGGCTAACATATATTCTGATAGCTCGATCACGCCTGCAATGGGACGGCCGAAAAAATCCCTGCTGATCACCTCGCACGTCGTAATCACCATCAGGGGTATCAGAAAGAGACTTCCCGTGCCAGCGATCAACCGATTCAATGATTGTATCGCCTTCTTCAACGGATCCTCCATCCTATCATCTGAGCAATCCCCCGTTGCTGCGTGGACCCCCCTGTCTACCGGCAGGCACGAACCGTGAAAAAGATCCTTTGGTGATGGTTAGGGTTAAGGTTAGGAGGCTAGTTTGGCCTAAGGGTAAGGGTTATGGCCAAGGGTTTAAAGCCAAATGACCTAACCCAACAACAAAACCGGCATCCTTGCCTTTGCCTTTACCCATGAATTTATTTTCCACTTAAACCCCTTTTATTCTCCTATCTCCATTCGGGTGGAAACGCAATGACTTTGACACCCCTCTTTTCGCACTCCTCGTTGTACATCCTCACCACCTCTTTGGCCGGAAGCCCCTTTGCCTCGAGATCTGAAACCCACCTCCGGGTCGCCTCCCTGAACCCTTCATACCAGCGCTCGGCCTCCTTTGACGGAAGGGTGTAGAGATCCACCTTTTTATCTTCGATCTCCTTCATCATGCTCTTATAGACCTCCCTCGTCAAGCCGCCTGTGGTTTTGAATGGGTTATGACAGACATCCTCGAGCACCGGTCTCAGGTCTTCGGAGATCTTCTTCCAGCTCTCCATATTCATCACGACCCCTTCAGATACACACCCGAATGTCGTGACCACGCCGTACTTCGCGATCTCGTGGAGTCTATAGGCAAGGGCTAAAGGTGGACAGGTCACGACCCCATCAATGGTCCCTGTCTCCATGGCCAGGTAGACATCGCCAAGGGGCATGAAAACAGGCTCAGCACCGATGGCCTTGATATAATGGGTTTGATGTCCTCCGGGCGTCCTGATCTTGAGGCCTTTCGCATCCTCGAGCCTTCGGACCGGTTTCCTCGTCCACAAGAAAGACTGGATGCAGCCATTTAACTCGATCATCTTCACCCCTTGAAATTCCTTATGGAGAACCCGTCTGTACATCGCATTGCCGATCTCGGTTGCAATGTCTTTTCCATCCACCCAGGCTGCAAGAGAGAGGACATCGGTCAAAGGAAACCTGCCGGGCGTCCATGTCGCAGTGAAGTAGCCCATGTCGGAAAGGCCCTTTGCAACGATATCGTAATGTTCAGGACCCTTTCCCAAGGCAGCACCTGCAAACATCGTATAATGGATTCGGTCTTTGCTCCTCTTCTTCAATTCTTCGAGCATCGGGATCCAGACGGTCCTCACCTCTCTGCTCAAAGGAGGATGCCAGGTGCTAAATCTCAGATTGGCCTGCGCATGGGCTAAGTGATAATGGCCAAAACCGGTCCCCAACGTAATCCCACCGATCAGTGAATTTCTTAAGAAATCTCTCCTTGTAAGTCCGTTGCCCATTTCTCAATACCTCCTATCCCATTTTATGCTTCTCCCCATAAAATATTTCAACCCTTTCTTCAGCTTCTCGTAACCCCCCTCTATTCCCCCCTTATGTTAAGGGGGGATGAAGGGGGGTTATCAGAGCAGGATGCTACCCACACGGAGGCCCGAAGAGCCTAAAATTTATTTTTTCCACAACATATAATCTAACTTGATGTTTGAGAGGGAGCGGAAGATATTCCCCTTTACCTTGGGGTTCTTCCTCTCCAAATTTTCGATCAACTCCTTGATCTCTTTTCGCTTGGTCTTCCCTGAGCTGGGACATCCGCTCGGTCCAAAAGGCAAACCCATCTCACGGGCAAATCGCTCGATCTTCTTCTCCTCAATCAGGGCCAGAGGCCGGATCAGGGTGATCTTTCCCTTAAACAGGGCTTGAATGGGAAGCATCGTGCTGATCTCGGCACTGTAGAAAACATTGAGAAGAAAGGTCTCGATGATGTCGTCCTTGTGATGGCCCAGAGCGATCTTATTGCATTTCAACCGATGGGCAAGATGAAAGAGTCGCTTCCTTCTCTCCCATGCACAGAGGAAACAGGGGTTTTCCCGATTCTCCGGGCCATTGGCCCTGATCCCGATATCGGTGAACTCAATGTGATGAGCGAGCCCTTCCGACTCAAAAAATTCTTTCAGGATATGGGCACGTCCGGACCCAAATCCCAGATCGATATGAACCGGAACCAATTCGTAATGCGTCTGGACTCGTTTTCTCCGTTCGTGAAGCAGATGAAGGAGCGTCAGACTATCCTTCCCTCCCGAGACGCCCACTAAGATCCGATCCCCATCCTGAATCAGACCGTACCGGTGAATCGCCTTCCCCATCAGACTTCGAATCTCTTTTTGCCAGTAAATCATAAATCAACCGCATAGCGCAGAGCGCATAGAGCATAGCGCCACAAAAAATAGTGCTAACTGGAATAATGGAATAGTGGAATGTTGGGTTTACCGAGTTATTTACAAAACCATTATTCCATCATTCCAACATTCCATCTTTCCCCTGCCTTATACTCTTTGCTCCATGCTCTATGCTTTTAAGAGGACATCTATCACACTTCGGTATCTTTTTGCACACTGCCTTGCCTAAGTGAACAAGGAGGGCATGGTATTCATTGAATAGCTTCGCATTCAGAGGAAGATGGTCCATAAATAACGTCTGGACCTCCTCATAGCCCGCATTCTCAGAGATCATGCCATGCCGTGAAAGGATCCTCTTCGTGTAGGCATCGACAACGAAAATCGGCTTTTCCAGGCCATAGAGGAGGATGCTGTCCGCGGTTTCAGGTCCGATGCCTTTAACCGTCAGGAGCTTTGTCCTTAACGTCTTAAGGTTTTCTTTTCTCATCCGCTCAATATCCCCGCCATAATTTTTGAATAGAAACTCGATGAATCCCTTCAACCGATCCGCCTTCATCCGGTAGTAGCCCGATGATCTGATCAGCCTGGCAAGCTGAGACCTCTTAAGTCGACGGACCCCCTCAGGATAAAGAACTCCCTTTTCCTTAAGATTCTGAATCGCCTTCTCCACATTTCTCCAGGAGGTATTCTGGGTGAGGATCGCTCCGACCATCACCTCAAAAGGCGTCTCTCCAGGCCACCAGTGCCGCGGACCATAAGCCTGGTAAAGTCTTTGGTAAATGTTCATGAGGAGTCGCTGCATGAGACTTTACCTGTAGCCTAATCTTCTGAAAAAATGGAATCTTGGAATGATGGAATAATGTGAAAAAGTGCTGTTCTAATGGATTGGTTAAAGACAATTCCTATCCCGAAGACCCATTCTTCCAATATTCCATTGCTTATCCTATTTTAGTCTCTTCTGGAATCTCAGGGAGGCTAAGAGAATCGTCAGCCCTCCCAGCACGGCCAAGGCCACCATCTGGGGCCAGAGGATATCCAGGCCGATTCCTTTCAAAAAGACCCCGCGGATGATGACCAAGAAGTACCGCAATGGATTGACGTACGTGAGGTGTTGAACCCACACCGGCATGTTTTCTATCGGAAAGGCAAACCCCGAAAGGATAAACGCAGGCATCATGAAGAAAAAGGTTGAGATCTGCGCCTGCTGCTGAGTGGCAGAGATCGTGGAGATGAAGAGACCCACGCCCACGGAGTTCATCAAGAAGAGAACCGTGCCTGAAAGGAGAAGGAGAGGGTTTCCTCTGAGAGGGACCTCAAACCAGAACACGCCGATCAGAGCGATCATGATCACATCGAGAAGGCCGATCATGGCAAAGGGAAGGGTCTTTCCCAAGACCAATTCCCAGGATCGAATCGGGGTCACCATGATCTGTTCCAGAGTCCCGATCTCCCTCTCTCTTACGATGGCCTGGGCCGTTAGGATAATCGGAATGAGAAAGGCGATGGAAGCGATCACCCCGGGGACATAGAAGAGACGGCTCTCAAGGTTCGGATTGAACCAGATCCGGTGATGTAAGTCCACGCCGGCCTCTTCAAAACGGACCATCCCTTCACGATTCAACCGCTGGACCATCATACTGGCAGAGTAGTCTCCTAATATTTGACCCACATAACCCAGCGCGATCATCGCGGTATTCGACTCGGTCCCGTCGAGCACGATCTGAACGGTTGCTGTCTCCCCCTTCTTCAATCTTTTTGAAAATCCGCTTGGAATCTCCATGCTCAGGACAATATCACCCCTTCTGATCAGATCCTCGATCTCCTTCGGGCTCTTGGGATAGGAGACGATTTTGAAATACTTCGAGCTTCCGAATCGTGAAATCAGATCTCTCGAATCCACGCTCTGGTCGACATCTCGCACCGCGGTCCGGATATTCTTCACGTCCAGGTTGGCTGCATAACCGAATACGATCAACTGAAAGATAGGTGGAAAGATGAGCGTCACCCTGAGCCGTCTATCCCTGAAGACCTGGATCAACTCTTTGACAAAAAGGTAACGCACTCGGCTAAACATAAAAAATATTGGGAAACGGGTTGAGGTTAGGGCTACGAGGCCCGTATCGTTTAGCGTCAAAGGGTTAAGTTAGAAGATTTAAAAAACCTTTGGCCTAACCCTTGCCTACCGCAGGCATTAACGAAACCGGATTCTTAACCTTAACCTTGACCTCAACCTGACCTTTTATAGTTATCTCAACTCTTTCTTAAATATCCGGATGGCCACCCAGAGCCCGAACTTCGCCATCCCGATCAGGATGAAGGTTTCAGTCACGAGAAAGGAGATGTCAGCTCCCTTCAAAAAGATCTCCTTGACCATGGTCACATAATATCGGGGCGCAATTCCATAGGTGATGATCTGGAGCCATAAAGGCATGTTCGATATGGCGAAGGTGAAGCCTGAAAGGAGAAAGGTGGGGAGAAAACCGATCACCATGGCCATCTGATTTGCAAAGATCTGAGTCCTCGCAAGCGTGGAGATGGTCATCCCGAGTGCCAGGGCAACGAGGATATAGATGGAGGAGAGGAGAAGGAGAAGGATCAGGCTCCCTCGAAATGGTACCTGGAAGACCCGTTGGCCCATGAGAACAGCCAGACAGAGATCAAGAAGCCCCAGGAAAAAGTAAGGGAATAGTTTTCCGATGATCAGCTCCCCCTTCCGAACCGGAGTCGAGATGAGAAGCTCCATCGTTCCCCTCTCCCACTCCCGAACGATCACCTGGCCTGTGAGGAGCACCCCGATGATCGAAATGATCACGGCCACAAGCCCCGGGATGAAATAGTTCTTCGATTCCAATTCCTCGTTGAACCAGATCCTTGTCCGGCCCTCCACCGGAAGATCCAGCCTTTCCCGCCCCATTCGTTCCACCTTTAAAATGGTCTTCTCACGCGTGTATTCCCTTGCAATGGCCTGAACATAACTGAGGATGATGTTGGCCGTGTTGGAATCGGTCCCGTCCAGCAAGACCTGGACAGGGGCCTTTCTTCCTGACTTGACGGTCTTTGAATAGTCCCATGGGATCACCAATCCCATCTTCACCCGACCCTCGTCGATCACTCTCTTCATCTCCCTTTCATCCTTTGCAAAAATTCGAAGACTGAAATAGGGAGAGGCGCTGAATCGATGGATGAAGGAGAGACTCTCCTGACTTTGATCGCGATCGAGAACAGCGAAATTCACCTTCTTCACATCGATCGTAACCGCATACCCAAAGAGGAGCATGAGGATGGCAGGCATCAGGATCACCAGCCCCAGGCTCCTCGCATCGCGGAAGATATGGAGAAACTCCTTCTTGGCAATCGCCCAGGTGCGGGAGAGCTTCACCTCTGATCCTCCCTCTCGATCAAAGAGACAAAAACATCCTCCAAGGAGGGCCTGATCCAATCTGTTCCTTCCAAAAGAACGCCGTGTTTCTGAAACAGGGCAGAGATCTCCCCCTCTAAATCGGCCTTCTCCTTTCCGATCACGTGGAGCCGATCTCCAAAGACTGCGGCCTCAGAGATCCAGGGTTCCTTTCTTAGAAGGTCCAGGGCCGGAATGAGCGGATCGGCCTTGACCTCCAATACCCCTTGAGAAAGGGTCTTCAGTTTCAGCTCTGATGGGGTCCCTAAAGCGACGATCTTCCCCTGGTAGATCAGGGCCAGGCGATCACAATACTCTGCCTCGTCCATGTAGTGGGTGGTCACAAAGGTCGTCACACCTCTCTCTCCCATCTGCTGGATAAGACCCCAGAAGTTTCTTCTTGAGACCGGGTCCACCCCGGACGTGGGTTCATCGAGAAAGAGGATTGACGGCTCATGGAGGATCGCACAGCCCAGTGCCAGACGCTGTTTCCAGCCGACGGCCAGTGTCCGCGTGATCCGGTCCCGAAGCTCCACGAGTCCGGCCATCCTCAGGGCCTCCTCCTCCTTCTCCTTCTGGAGCGAACCCGATAGACCATAAATCCCTCCAAAAAAATGGAGGTTCTCCAGAACGGTCAGGTCTTCGTAAAGAGAAAACCTCTGGGACATATAGCCGATCACCTCTTTGATCCTTTCCGACTCTTTCATGATATCGAACCCTGCCACCTTACCCCTTCCAGAGGTCGGCATCAGAAGGCCACAGAGGATGCGGATGGTGGTCGATTTCCCAGCGCCATTGGGGCCGACAAATCCGAAAATCTCTCCCGCCCTCACCTGAAAACCGATATGGTCTACAGCGACAAACTTCCCGAATGCCTTGACGAGGTCTTCCACCTCAACCGCAAAGGAGTTCATAACAATCCCCGGAAAAACAAAAACCTTAAGTCTAAAGGTAAAGGTGAAGATGCCTTATACCATCCTGGCTTCCTAACCTTGGAGCTTATCCGTAAATAATGATTGTTTATAATATCCCCCTTTGTAACCATCCTCTATTCCCCCCTCAACTTTAGGGGGGACGAAGGGGGGTTATTTGTGGATAAGTTCTTAGCCAATAAACCATGGACAATTCCTATGGTTCATGGGTGGACAATTATTTACTCTTCCTCCCTTGGACAACGGAGATAAATGCGTCTTCAAGCGACGGCTTGACCTCCCTCAAATCCAGAATCTCAATCGCCCTTCCCCTGAGAACCTCTCGAATCACCCCCTCCCCTTCTTGAGGATCATCGACCAAAACATGGATCTTATCTCCGGCCAGAACGAGGCTATGAAGCGATTCATTCCCCTCCAGGGCCTTCATCCCCCTCCGATGATCCTCCAATCTCACTTCCAGAACCTTTCTCCCTGTATGCGCTTTCACAGCAGAAGGGATGTCAACGATCAATAGTTCTCCTTCGTAGATCAAGCCGATGCGATTGCATCGCTCGGCCTCATCCAGATAGGAAGTGGAAAAAAGAATGGTCACCCCTTCTTTTAACAACTCGTAAAGGATGACCCAGAAATCCCTTCGTGAGAGAGGGTCAACGCCTGTGGTGGGCTCGTCCAAGAAGAGGACCTGAGGGGTATGGATCAGGGCGCAGATCAATCCTAATTTCTGCTTCATCCCACCGGAAAGATCCTGGGCCTTTCGCTTTCCGAAGGGCTCCAGGTTGGCAAAGCGAAGGAGCCTTTCGATCCGACCTCTCCTTTCCCTCTTTGAAACCTGATAGAGGTCTGCATAAAAATGGATATTCTCAAGGACGGTCAGGTCTCCGTAGAGTCCAAATCGCTGGGGAAGATAGCCCACCTTCTCCCTCAAGGCCTCGGCCTCTTTTCGAATATCACATCCGGCCACCCTTGCCTCTCCTCCGTCAGGGGCAAGGATTCCACAGAGCATCCGGATGGTGGTCGTCTTTCCAGAGGCATCGGGTCCCACCAGACCGAAGATCTCACCGCTCTTCACCTCAAGGTTCAGTTGCTTTACTGCGGTCAATGCTCCAAAGGTCTTTGTCAGGTTGGTGGTTTGAATCGATAGCATCTAAGCGTCGTCTGTTGCTAAGGTTTCGTAGTGGGGAGTGGCGTCAGGATGATTTTCCCATCGGCTGGCATTCCGGGCTTCAACTCCCGGTCCTGATTTGGGATGTCTATTTTGATCCGGTAGACCAGAGTGACCCTCTCCTTCTCGGTCTGAATCTGTTTGGGTGTAAATTCAGCCTGGGAGGAGATGAATGAGATCCTCCCTTTGTAAACCTTTTGCGGCCGCAGGTCGGTGGTCACCATCACCTCCTGGCCCCACTTCACCCTGCTCAGCTCCGTCTCCGGGATATAGGCCTTCAGCCAGACATTCTCAATCTCTCCAAGGGTGAGGATCGATGTCCCGGGATTGACCACCTCGCCCACCTCCCCGGATTTGACCAGAACGATCCCGGAAACCGGGGAGTGGAGAACGGTATAGCCTAACTGGGTCTCTGCCAATCTCAAAGAAGCCCGGGCCTGTTCCACCTGGGCCCTGGCGTCCTCGATATCCTCCTTTCTCGGCCCCTCCTTGACCAGATGGTAGTTTTCCATGGCCTTCTGCAATGCAGCCTGTGCGATCTTATATCCTGTCTCCGAATTATCCAGGGTCTCCTGGGGAATCACGCGCCTCTCAAAGAGCATCTTCATTCGTTCGTATTGCGTCCGTTTATTCTCCAAATCGAATTGCGCCTGCTGGAGCACAGCCTCCGCCTCCCTCAACTCCTCCGGCCGAGAGCCTGCCAGGAGCTTTTTTAACCGGGCCTCGGCTGATCTCAGTGTGGCCTTCGCCAATTCGAGACGCTGCAGGAGATCCTCCTCGTCCAGTTTGGCGAGCACCTTCCCTTTCTCAACCCAATCGCCTTCCTGCACGAAGAGGCTGACAATCCTTCCCGATATCTTGAAACCGACATTCACTTCTGTGGTTTCAATATTACCCGAGACCTTGAGATAGGGCTCTCCCCCTTGCCTGTCCCTGGTGTAGAGATAGAACACGACCCCACCCATAACAGTTAGGATAAGAACTAAAATGACCAATCGCTTCAACGTTAGGCTTTTCCCTCCAAATTTTCGGCACGCAAATTATAGATTCTAATTCTCCCCGTGTCAAAATATTTAAAAGGACATGGTGAGGGTTGTGGAAAACCCACTTGAATTTTCCAATAGTTATAGTAAGATAAATTTGAGATGCTGAGATTCAATGACATCCTGGAAAGGCTTTTGACCTACAGCCCGAATGCGGACACCGACCTTTTGAGAAAGGCTTATGTCTTCTCTGCGAAAGTCCACATAGGCCAGGTCCGTCTCTCCGGAGAACCTTACCTCATCCATCCCCTTGAGGTCGCCGGAATCCTGACCCAGATGAAACTTGACATTGCGAGCGTGGCGACAGGGCTCCTCCATGACGCAGTGGAGGATACGCTGACCACCCTCGAAGAAATCCGGGAGAACTTTGGAGAGGAGATCGTCCAGCTGGTCGACGGCGTGACCAAGATCAGTCAGATCTCCCTTCGCTCCTCTGAAGAGGGACAAGCAGAGAACTTTCGAAAGATCATTCTGGCCATGGTCAAGGATATCCGGGTCATCCTGATCAAACTGGCTGACCGCCTCCATAATATGAGAACCCTCAAGTTCCACTCTTCCGAGAGGCAGGTGGAGATCGCGCAGGAGACCCTCGATATCTATGCTCCGATTGCCCATCGTCTTGGAATCGATTGGGTGAAGTCAGAGTTGGAGGACCTGGCCTTCCAGTACCTCCATCCCGATCTCTACCAGCAGATCCAGACCAAGATTGCAAAAAAAGAGAAGGAGAGGGCCCGCTATATCGATGAGGTGAACCGCACCCTGATGAAGAAACTCTACGAAAACCACATCGAAGGCGAGGTGACCGGCCGTCTCAAGCAGATCTACAGTATCTACCGGAAGATGAAGGAACAGAATATCGATCTCGATCAGGTCTACGACATCACCGCCTTTCGGGTCATCGTCAACAGCATTAAGGATTGTTACGATGTGTTGGGGATCATCCATTCCCTCTGGAAACCCATTCCGGGAAAGTTCAAGGATTACATCGGCCTGCCCAAGGAGAACATGTATCAATCCCTTCACACCTCGGTCATCGGACCCTATGGAGAGCGGATCGAGATCCAGATTCGGACTTACGAGATGCACAAGGTCGCTGAAGAAGGGATCGCAGCACACTGGAAGTACAAGGAAGGAAAGGTCCTGGAGGAAGCGGATGGTAAACGGTTCACCTGGCTGAGGCAGCTCTTAGAGTGGCAGCGGGATCTCAAAGATAACGCAGAGTTCATGGAGAGCGTGAAGGTGGATCTCTTTCCCAACGAGGTCTATGTCTTCACGCCAAAGGGCACCGTGAAACAATTTCCAATCGGCGCCACACCCATCGATTTTGCCTACAGCATCCATTCTGACATCGGAAATCACTGCATGGGTGCGAAGGTCAACGGGAGGATCGTTCCCCTGAAATATGAGCTCCGGAGCGGAGATACGATCGAGATCATGACCTCTCCCGGGGCCAGGCCGAGCAAAGACTGGCTCAAGTTTGTCAAGACATCACGGGCCAAGACCAAAATTCGTCAATGGTTCACAGCCGAGGAGAGGGAGAAGTCGATCGCCCTCGGAAAAGAGATCCTGGAAAAGGAGCTTCGCAAATACAACCTCCAGCAGGCAAAATTGATCAAATCAGGAGAGCTATCCAAGGTGGCCAGCGATTTCAGTTTTCAGACGGTGGAGGACCTGATCGCTGCGGTCGGCTACGGAAAGGTGACCGCCAATCAGATCGTTGGAAAGATCCTGCCCCAGGAGAGATTAGAGGAGCAGAAACAGGGGCTGGAAGAGGGCCGCATCAAGACCCTGATAAAAAAGATCACCCGTGGCCCGAGAGACGCGCTCCTGATCAAGGGGGTGGACAATGTGATGGTCCGCTATGCAGGATGTTGCAATCCCCTTCCCGGTGACAAAGTGGTCGGGTTCATCACTCGAGGCAGAGGGATAACCATCCACACCGCGGATTGCCAGAATGCGATGGCAGGGGATCCCAACCGAAGGGTCGAAGTGGAGTGGGACTCTACCAAAGAGTATATCTATCCGGTGCGTATTCGCGTCTATTCGGACGATAAGAGGGGCCTGCTGGCCGAGATCAGCAACTCCATCACCTCCAATGAGGCAAACATCAAGAATGCCATGGTCAATACGACAGAGGACAGTAAGGCGATTGGAACCTTTGAACTCGAGATCAGGGACCTAAACCACCTGAAAAAGGTGATCAAGGGGCTCGAAAAGATCAAGGGCGTCAATCGAGTGGAACGACTGAGGATTGAAGCTCAGGCCTAACCTTAGGCCTTGCTGTATGCAAAGCCAAAATCCCAAACTCCAAGTCACAAATCCCAAACAGTATCCAAATTCCAATTACAAATGACCGGCCCTCACCCCTGTGGGGAGGGGGTGAGGGGGGTCGAGATTTCGAATTTGAATATTGGAGCTTATCTGGAATTTGGTGCTTGGTATTTGGTGCTTATCCTGTGAAACAGGATCAGGCTGCTTTGGTCACCCATCCTGAGCGGAGGCATCGGGAACAGACCTTCATTCGAACCGTCCTTCCCTCTTTGTTGGCCGTCACCTTGTGGAGGTTGGGATACCAGACCCTCCGGGTCTTATTATTGGCGTGGCTCACATTGTGGCCAAAAACCGGCCCTTTCCCGCATACATCACATACCTTAGCCATTTTTGAACCTCAAAACAATTTTTCATATTTTTTAACATACCCTCAACTAAGTTGCAAGGATAGGGTGCTTTTTATCTCCCCATGTTTATTCCGGATGGCCTTACTCCATAGGAAAGAAGGGGGACGCTGGTTCTGAAACAACTTAAGATATTTCTTTAAGTTGGGCATTTCCTCGGAAACGGCCAACCGATTGACCGATGAAGTCGTCACCCCAAGAAATCGCGCCACCTCGGCACCTGAATAACCCATCCTCC
>JACAEX010000064.1 GCA_013388635.1 Syntrophaceae bacterium
ATGGGGATTCCGGAACTGAGAAAAAATGCCATCTTCAATCTCATCCTCTATAACATCATGTATATTGTTCCTTTGGTAGGCATTTTTGTACTGACCTTCTTCGGAGTAACCTCTGAGAAATTGGCTTTTGTGACAAAAAAACACACAGGGATGGTCAAGCTTTTAACGGCCATCCTATTTCTTGCATTGGCTGGGCTTCTCTTTCTATTACATTAAACAATGGAGGCTATAATGAGAAAAAATGTGCTTTTCCTATACATTTTTCTATTGATCGTTGGATGTGCAGGAATACCTGTGAGGGATGAGGTGCGAGTCGATCTTTCTCTTCCTGTTGGAAAGGTTGAAGGAAATACGTTTGAAGGGATTCGTTATCCTTTCAAGGTTTCGCTTCCATCTTCTCAATGGAAGTTTTCTTTAGAGATTCCTGAATTTATGGAGGGACTGGGATTTCAAAAGCCCGGATTGGAAGAATCCGAATTATTCCTCATCAATCCAGCTACAAAATCAAACATTCAGATCGACCTGACTCCGGCAGGAAGAACAGCGCGATTCAATCAGAAAGTGATTCAAGCTATTACTGGGACTGCCTATCGGGGTCTCGTTGAAGAGTTGAAGATGGACCACGGCCGGGATTTCCCAATTGAAGCAACCCCCACCATTCCTTATTCATTGAAAGGGGTCCAGTATGCGGCTCACCGCCCCGTGAGTTACAAGGTGGGGGAGACCAAGACCATCCACGGTTGGGTCTATGGTTTTACGGAGCCCTACCAGATCTTCATCATCTACATAGTTCTTCAAAAAGAGGGGTTTGATGATTTAAAGGAAATTAAGAAGATACTGGATTCGTTTGAAATGACACCGGGGAAATAATTTTCGGATTTACCTTTAAAGTTTTATAATATTAAAAAAGGGAGGTGAGGAAGATGAGATGGTTTGTGTTGATTCCTTTAATGATTCTTCTAACTTCGACGCTTCAGGCCCATACCTTCTATAAATGGGTGGATGAAAAAGGCACTGTGAACTATACCGATGATTACAATAGTATTCCTCCTGCTTATCGAGATCAGGTCGAAATTGAATGGGTGCATGAGGAAGGCCCAACACCCCCTATTCAAAAAATGACTCCCCAAAAGAGAGAAGAAACGAAAACCGATATTTATGGTCTTGGCGAGACCTATTGGAGGGGGAAGGTTCGTCCGTGGAAAGAATTCTTAAAGACTGCCGAAACTAATTATGAGAGGGCACACCAGAAGTTTATGGGAAAAGCTATGGAGTTCAGCAAGAAGCGATTTGGGAGCTGGAGTAGGACCCAGTATAAAATGAACATCATAGAATTGGATAAGTTGAAGCAAGAGATGATCAAGTATGCAGATCAAATTGCTGAAGCCAAAGAAGCCTTGGAAAAGATTTCAAAGGAGGCTCGAGAAGCAAAGGCCAATCCGGAATGGCTGGAATGATATTTCGAACTCCGGTACTAAGAAATGCGGGATTACGACAAGGTGTTTCTATGACAAATTTCCAGATCAGGAGTTCACAATCTAAGAATTATCTAAAGGAGGTAACAAGTATGAAACAGTTGGTTCTGGTTTTAGGGATTTTCGTTTCAGGCTTGCTGGTTCTTTCTTCAATGTCCATAGCTCAGCATGGAGGCCATGGAGCGATGGGAAGCAGTACCATGAAGATGGAAACCCGGGAGGTTCTTGTGGAGGGAGTGAAGGTCACCTTTCAGATCATGGCCAATGAAGAGCACAAGAAAATGCTCAAAGATATGAAAATGAAAGAAGATGTGGAGCCGGGGACGACGCATAACATAACGGTCACCCTCAAGGACGCGAAGACCCAGAAGGAGATCACCAATGCCGAGGTCCAGATGAAGGTGGTTGATCCAAAGGGAAAGGATCAGATCAAGGAATTGAGATATGAAGATACGATGAAGAGTTATGATGCGTATTTCAAACTTCCGGAGAAAGGGAAGTATCAGGTGATCGTTCTTGTTAAGAGAGGAAATCAAAAGATACCTGCAGGGATATATTATGAAATCAAATAACCAAATCCCAAACACCAAGCACCAAATAAATTCCAATGACCAATAACCAAAATTTAAAGACTTGCTAATTATTTGGTTATTGTGATCTGGTAATTGGTGATTATTTGTAAATTGGAATTTGGTTATTGGGATTTAACCAGTTAAACTTTTAATAGAATCGAGCTACCCTATGAGATCAGAACATCCAGAGCAATTAGAACGCATTGACCTTCCTATTACAGGTATGTCCTGTGCCAGTTGCGCGGCAAGGATCGAGAAAGGGTTGGGGAGCGTTGAAGGAGTTTCTCAGGCAACAGTCAATTTTGCCGCCGAGAAAGCCACAGTCTTCTTTCATCCCGACCAGACCGATGTCCCTCATTTAATTG
Source organism: Syntrophaceae bacterium (assembly GCA_013388635.1). Classification (GTDB taxonomy): domain Bacteria; phylum Desulfobacterota; class BSN033; order BSN033; family UBA1163; genus JACAEX01. The sequence goes on from JACAEX010000064.1 coordinate 2,413, forward strand.
ACAAGGTAAAGGACTTAGGGTATGGGGCAAAAGTCGAGAAGGTGTTTCTTCCGATCCAGGGAATGACCTGCGCGTCCTGTGTGAAGAAAGTGGAGAAGGCATTAGGTTCTTTAAAAGGTGTGATCCAGGTCAATGTCAACCTGGCCACAGAAAGGGCCTCTGTTGAATATGTTCCAGGAGCAGTAGGGATTGCCGACTTTAAAAAGGCTGTGCAAGATGCGGGTTATCAACTTCTTGAAGTCAAGGTCGGAGACTCGACCCTGCGAGAAGAAGACATTGTTGAGAAGGAGAGGGTCGCCAGGGAGGCGGAGCTCTCCAAATTGAAACTCAAATTTATCGCCGGCGCCCTCCTCCTCGGTCCCATCCTGATCCTCATGTATGGCGCCTCTCCTTTAGAGAGATGGCTTGGTCTTTCGAGAGGTATGAATTTCTTTATTCAATTCCTCTTGGCCACTCCGGTCCAATTCTGGGCGGGATGGCAGTTCTATGTGGGTTTTTGGAAGGCGGCCAAACACAAGACCAGCGACATGAATACCTTGATCGCGGTGGGGACTTCGGCTGCGTATCTCTACAGCCTGATCGTCACCTTTGGACCCCATCTGATTATGGTGAAGGGTCTGATGGTCGATGTCTATTTCGATACTTCCGCGGCAATCATCGTCCTCATCCTTCTTGGGAGGCTTCTGGAGGCGAGAGCGAAGGGTAAGACTTCGGAGGCCATCAAGAAGTTGATCGGCCTTCAGCCCAAAACAGCGAGGGTTGTTCGAGACGGCAACGAGCTCGATATTCCTGTGGCAGAGGTGGCATTGGGTGATATCGTGGTCGTTCGGCCTGGGGAGAAGATTCCTGTCGATGGGATTGTAAGGGAGGGCTATTCCTCAGTGGATGAGTCCATGGTCACAGGAGAATCCTTGCCCGTTGAGAAGAAGGTCGGAGATAGCGTCATCGGCGCGACGATCAATAGGACCGGAACCTTTAAATTTGAAGCCACCCGGGTTGGTAAGGATACGGTCCTCGGCCAGATCATCCGCTTAGTCCAGGAGGCTCAGGGTTCAAAACCGCCGATTGCCCGAATGGCCGATGTCATTGCGAGTTACTTCGTTCCGGTAGTGATCTTGATTGCCATCGTTACATTCTTTGTCTGGTATCTCTTCGGTCCCCATCCTGCTCTGACTTACGCCTTCCTCAACTTTGTCGCTGTTCTCATCATCGCCTGCCCATGCGCCCTTGGACTCGCCACTCCGACCTCGATCATGGTCGGAACCGGAAAGGGCGCGGAAAATGGGATCTTAATTCGAGGAGCCGAAGCCTTAGAAACAGCTCATCAGTTGAATACCATTGTTCTGGACAAGACCGGCACGTTGACAAAAGGTGAACCCTCGGTGACGGATGTGATCAGCTCTGAGAAGTTTACAGAGAGCGAGATCTTGACCTTAGCAGCCTCGGCTGAGAGAGGGTCAGAGCATCCCCTGGGTGAGGCCATAGTGAAAAAGGCTAAGGAGGAAGATTTAAACCTCTTCAACCCGAAGGACTTCCATGCCATTCCAGGCTATGGCATCGAGGCATCGATTGATTCGAAAAGGATTCTCCTTGGAAATTTGAGACTGATGGAAGAAAGGGGGTTGGTTCTCAATCGATGGTCGGCCAAAGCTGAGCACCTCTCTATTGAAGGAAAGACGCCGATCTTTTTGGCCGTTGATGGCGAGATCGCCGGCATTATGGCTGTGGCAGATACGTTGAAGGAGAATTCAAAAGAGGCTGTGAAGGCCCTTCACCGAATGGGGCTGGAAGTGGTGATGCTCACAGGGGATAACCGACGAACTGCCGAGGCGATTGCCAGACAGATCGGTATCGACCGAATCCTGGCAGAAGTCCTACCTGAGATGAAGGCAGAGGAGGTTAAAAGGCTGCAATCGGAGGGGAAGAAAGTGGGAATGGTAGGGGACGGCATTAACGATGCCCCGGCACTGGCTCAGGCAGATGTGGGAATTGCCATCGGTACCGGAACGGATGTGGCCATGGAGTCTTCGGATATTACACTGATCGGAGGAGATTTAAGAGGAATTGTGACGGCCATTGCATTGAGCAAGGCCACCATCCGGAATATCAAACAGAACCTCTTCTGGGCCTTTGCCTATAATACGATTCTCATCCCTGTTGCCGCAGGAGCGCTCTTTCCTTTCTTCGGGATTCTACTCAATCCGATCTTTGCAGCAGGGGCCATGGCTTTTTCCTCTATCACGGTAGTTAGCAATGCGTTGAGGCTGAGGAGATTTAAACCCCCAATGAACTAAGAGACTGGAATAATGGGAAACATCAATGCAAAATAAAAATTGCAAATTTAGCAATTATCATTTCTTGATCTTTCAATGTTAATTTTGCATTGCTAAGTTCTTAATTTGAATTGATCTTTTGCTCTTTCCCAATATTCCAACATTCCATTATTCCATTATACCAGGAGGATGATATGAATCGGTTCTTTGATGACAACTCGTTGTCGATTGGCAATACCCCTCTGGTGAAGATTAACAAAATGGCTCAGAGCCTCAAAGCCACCATCCTTGCTAAGATCGAAGGCCGAAACCCTGCCTATTCGGTCAAATGCCGGATCGGTGCGAGTATGATCTGGGATGCGGAAAAGAAGGGACTCCTCAAACCCGGCATGGA
>JACAEX010000042.1 GCA_013388635.1 Syntrophaceae bacterium
CTCCTTCGGGATGGTGCCTGAGGTCTCTTATGAGAGGCGAAAGCGATTGGAGAGCGGAGCCTCTTATCCTGTCGAACTCATCACTTATGGCCATCCCAAATCGATGCTCTCCGAGGCCTATCGAAATATCCGCACATCTATCCTTCTCTCCTTCTCTGAAAGGCCACCAAAGAGAATTGTGGTCACGAGTCCCAATCCGGAGGAGGGAAAGACCACGACGGTGATCAATACCGCCATTGCCCTTTCCCAGACCGGCGCCAGGGTGATCGTCGTCGATTCCGACATGAGGAAGCCGAAGATTCATAAGGTCTTTGATGAAGAGAACGGGATAGGACTTTCAAATTTTCTCTCCGGCCACACCGCACTGGAATCCATTATTAAGAAGACAGAGATTCCAAATCTCTATTATATTCCTTCCGGCCCCATTCCTCCCAATCCTTCGGAACTGATCGGGTCAAAACCCTTTAAGTATATGGTGGAGTCTCTTGGAGAGCGATTTGATCATATCGTTTTCGATTCCCCACCTGTTCTCGGCTTTGCTGACTCGCTTATCCTCTCTACCTTTGTGGATGGAGTGATACTTGTGGTCTTGGGCGGAAAGACACCGAAGGAAACTCTCCAGCGTGCAAAAGAGGTACTTCAGCAGGTCAACGCCAAGATTCTCGGAGCCGTGATCAATCGTGTCGATATTCAACGAAGTGACTACGGATATTATTACTACCGGTACCATCATTATTACGGAAGAGAAAGGGAGAAAAAGGAACTCCCCTTTGCATCCCCTTCCTCCACCTCCTCTCCCTCTCTGGGGAAGGGTGAAGGATGAGGGGTGGGGAGGGTTTGTCCTTCATGAAACGCCTTTTTTCGATTCCGATTATTATCGTTTCACTCTTGGCCGCCTATGAAATCCTCTCTACGTGGAAAGGGGTTTCTCTCTATGAGACCCATCCTTCGAAAGAGAGCCTCCTGAGGGCTATTGAGCTCAGCCCATCAAATCCCGATCCCTTTTACAGATTAGGCCTTTTTTACCAGTGGGATATCCGTAATGGTGATTTGAAGGAGTCATACCGCTATCTCAGAAATGCAATCGACCGGAATCCCCTTGAGCAGCAGTACTACCTTAATCTGGCCAGGGTTCTTTCCAGAATGGGAGAAAAGAATGCATCGGAACAGGCCCTGGAAAAAGCGATCCTGGTCTTTCCCACGAGTTATCAAGGGAGATGGGTGAGCGCAAACCTTCTTCTCCAACAGGGGGCCATGGAAAAAGCGATTTCCCATTTCAGCTATATTCTTGCGAACTACCCGAACCAGGCCGGTTTGGTCTATGATGTGCTCGCGAAGGCTATTCAGGATATGGGCTTTATCCTGGAGAAGGTAGTTCCTAAAAATCCCTTTTCAATGAATCAGTATCTTGCCTACCTCTATGAAATTGGAGATAGGGAATCCGCCAAAAAGGCTTGGGAGAAAAAGGCCTCTTATGGCATCCGGGGTGATCGGAGGGATAACCTTCGCCATATCGAATTTCTTATTTCCCGCGGCGATATTAGCGAGGCCCACAGGGTCTGGAACGATAGCCTCCGGGAGGAAGGCTTATCCATTCCGTCAGATGGGAACCTGGTTACGAACGGAGGATTTGAGAAGAAGGAAATCTTAGGTGGCGGATTCGATTGGAGAATAACAGGTGTTCCTGGAGTCGAGGTCTCCTTCGATCATTCAGTAGCCTTCGAGGGAAGAAGTTCGCTGAGGATTGACTTTAATGGAAAAGAGAATGTCGATTTTCGCCATGTCTACCAATTCGTACCGCTAAAGCCTAATACCGAATATGTGCTGAGGGCGCATATGAAAACTAAGGCGGTGACGACAAAAAGTGGTCTTAGAATAGAAATTTCGGGTGTTGGTCCGGCCTTTCACAAAGCATCAGAGTCGTTAATTGGAGACAGTGGGTGGAAAGAGTTGGTCGTGACCTTTCGAACCCCACCACAATCGCAGGGCGGAGTGGTGAGGATAAAGAGAGAAAAGACCGACAAATTTGATCGTTACATCTCGGGCTCAGTCTGGATCGACAATGTCTCTCTTGCAGAGAGGCATCATTGATTTAAAGAGTTCTTAAAAACCAAATAGACCAGAAAGAGCAGACAGACGAAATAGACCGGATAATCACATGAAGGACTACTATCGAATCCTCGGCCTGAAAAAGAATGCCTCAGAAGAAGAGGTTCGCCAGCGGTGGGTGGAATTGATGCGAAAATTTCATCCCGATCAACAGAAAGGGGAAGTGGTAGAGGACGAGAAGGCGAAAGAGATCAACGAGGCATACCAGGTGCTGAAATATCCCTCCACCCGAATGGAATTTGATCTCAAGAGGTTTTATGAGCGCCGAAAGAGAATGGGTTATGTTCGGGGTTTATCTGCTCCCATCGGCATTTTGGCTGCTGTCCTCATCATTAGCACCATCTACGTTAAGAAATTTAACATCAGTATTCAACAACCTTTAGTAATTCAAGACAAAATAAGCCAGACAAACCAGATTGGCCATTTCAGCGATCTTAACGATCAAAACGAACTCAGCGCTTCCCACGAAACAGACCGGATGTACGAGGTAGTTCAGGAGATAGAAAACAGTAGACAGAAGTCAGAAAGTAGTAACGAAATAAACGAGATAGACCAGATAGACCAGCCGATTCAGAAAGCAGAAAACAGTCGACAGAAGCCAGAAGTTACTAAGCAAATAAATGAGAAAGACCAGAGAGACAGAAAAGATCACGCAGACGCAACGACTCCACCACGTAAGGCCAGACCTGGCCTAAAGATCCCCACGGTCTTAGGTGTCCCATCGATCCCACAACCAAAAGATCCGATAGACACGGACCTACAACTGACCAGACGGAATCCCGTCGCAAATCAGACGAACCAGACAGACGAGATAAACCAGACAATTCAAAAGGCAGAAGGCAGTAAACAGGTAAACGAGGTGAACCAGAAAGACCAGATAGCCCCGCCAGTTCAGGAGGTGGAAAGCAGTAGACAGAAGGCAGAAGTTACTAAGCAAGTGAACGGGAAAGACCAGACAGAGCAGATGGACCGGATTGCAGCATCCACGCCCCTTCGTGTCCAGACATCCGTTCCTCTGATCGCTACGGAAGAGGAGGTCAAGGAGTTCTTTGCCATTTATGCCGACCGATATACGCGGAAGGATTTAGAAGAATTTCTCTCACTCTTTTCCCAGAGAGCGGTACAGAACCACCAATACAGATTCGAAAAGATTCGAGAAATCTACACGGAATTCTTCAATCGGAGTCGGGAGATCAGGTATTACATTGAAAACACAGGGATTGAGATTTACCAGAACGGTGTGGAGGCAAAAGCCCGTTACGAAATACACCAGACGTTGAACAAAAGAGGAGAGAAAAAGATCTTTAAAGGGCTCATTCGGTGGGCGTTGGTAAAAGAACACGGGGCCCTGAAAATCCTCTCCCTCGATTATGAACCCCTGAAATCCCCTTGAAGGAGGAAAGGAGCGTGCCGATGAGAAAGATGGCTTGCGTTTTCGGTCTGTTTCTGATTATGGCGTCCCCTCTCTCTACAGGAGCCCAGGCTCCGCTCCCATCGGCGACTGCCCAAGCTGTGACCGCAGACGAGGTTCGTCAATTCATGGAAGAGTATAAAGCTCGTTACATGAAGATGGATATCGATGCCTTCATGGCCCTTTTTTCAAAAGAAGCCGCTGAAAATCGTATGCTTCCCTATGACGATCTGCGTGAGGGTTACAGAAAGACCTTTAGTAATAGCACTTCGATCCAGTACAATCTTGAGATTTATAATATTCAGACTTATCAAAAAAGTGCATTCGTCAGTGGACGATACGAACTCATTCAGTTTCTTAAGCCAAATAACAAGAAGAAGATTTTTCAGGGCGATATCCAGTGGGACCTCATCCGGGAAGGTGGCTCTCTCAAGATTAGAGAGATAAGTTATGTGAGGGATTACTCAAAATGATCGATCTCCACGCCCACATCCTGCCAGGATTGGATGACGGGGCAAAAACCCTTGAGCAATCTATTGAGATGTGCCGGATCAGCTACAGGGATGGAGTAAGGACCATCGTAGCCACTCCTCATAATCTCAATGGTCTCTACCTCAACGACCGCGAGACCATCCTCGCCAAGGTCCGGGAATTAAATAAAGCGGTGAAGAAGTTCGGAGTGGAAGGTTCGAAGCTCGAAGTTCATTCCACATTCGGCAATCCGCATTCTGCAATAGTCTCAAACTCCGAACTCCAAACTCTAAACTCTAAACTTAGGATTCTTCCCGGTTCTGATGTTCACCTCTCGGAGAAGACTTTATCCTTTTTGGATGAGGGAAGGTTAATGACCATCGGGGATGGCAATAAATATCTCTTTCTCGAATTTCCTTCCCAGGGGATCCCTTACGGGAGCGAAGAGATCATTTTCAAGCTGATGAGCAGGGGAATTATTCCGGTGATTACACACCCGGAGAGAAATCTTGAGATCGGCCAGAGACCGCAGCGATATCACGAAATGGTCCGGATGGGTTGTCTCGGCCAGATAACCGCCATGAGCTTGACCGGAGATTTCGGGCCAAGGGTGAAACAAATTGCTGAGGAGCTGCTGATCCATAGACTCGTTCATTTTATTGCTTCAGATGCCCATTCGACTGGTCGAAGGTCCCCTGTGCTTTCAGAGGGTGTGAAAGCGGCTGAGAGGATCATAGGCGAGGAGGCCCACAGGATGGTGACCGAATATCCCCAGGCCATCCTCGAGGGCCGGAAACTGTGTGTAGCAGAACCAGTACCGATATGAGTATTGGATTCAAAAAGGCCGGTATTCAAAGAAGGCGTTCGTTCAATATCTTTAATGTATCAAGATGGTCTCTTTATCAGGCAATGACATTACTTGAAATTTTTAAGAGGGAAAAATGGATTTCTGAGAAGTCCTTTTCAGAATTGGAGCAACGCGGTAAAGAGATAGCATCGATGTTAGAACGGTTGATCAACTCAATTTCGAATGAAAAATCTTAGCTTTGAACTTTAGACTTTGAGCTATGCTTAACACGATCATAAAATTTATTTTGATCTTTTTGCTCATATTTACTCCCATCGTCTTCGGCTCAGTGGAGCTATGGGCCTTTTCGGTCATGGAGCTCGGCATCCTTTTGGTGGTTATTCTTTGGGCCATTCAATCTGCCATAGACCATAAGCAACTGGCAATGGGTCTAAACGCCGAACTCCGCACTTCCACCTCCAAACTCTGCTGCCTATTTCTTGCGCTTTTCCTTCTCCTCATCCTCTTCCAGATGCTACCTCTCCCTTCAGGGATAATTAAAGCGATTTCCCCCAAGACTTTTGCCTTGCGTAATTCTTTGATCTCTGACCTTTCACCTTTGACCTTTCACCTTTCGTTTGTTCCCTTCGCCACCAAGATCGAATTTTTTAAATGGTTGACCTTAAGCGCTTTCTTTCTCTTTTTATTAAATTGGAAGCCCCTCAATAAGAGCATCATCCACCATCTGGTTCTTACGGTTATGTTGGTTGGCATCGCCGAATCTCTCTATGGAATGCTCGAATTTTTCAGCGGCCACCGTCGGATCCTGAACCTGGGTTTGGAAATCTCTTCTGTCACCGGAACATTTGTCAACCGAAACTATTTTGCAGGATACCTCTTGATGGTCATTCCTCTAAGTCTTGGCTATTTCTTTTCGCGCAGCGCCGTTCAAAGAAGCCGATTTATGAGCTGGCGACATCGCCTCTCGTCCCTGGACGGAAAGAGCCTTCTCATCGCCTTCGGGATCGTCCTGATGATTCTTGGCCTTCTCTTTTCGGCATCGAGGATGGGGATTGTGAGCCTCCTTCTCTCATTCAGTTTGATCAGCTTTCTCTTTAGAGAATCTCAGAAAGGGCAGAAATTTTCTAAAAGTGTAGTTCTGATTTTTGGGTTAGCACTGCTCTGGGCCGTGTGGATTGGAGTCGACGCAGTGATCAGCCGCTTCTTCACTGCTTCGGAAAGTTTCAAGGATAGGTGGATGTTCTGGGTGAACACCTTTCAAATCTTTAAGGACTTTCCTCTTTTAGGTTCGGGACTCGGAACCTTTGCTCATATTTTTCCTACGTATCGATCATTTCACATCAGAGGGTTGATCACCCATGCGGAGAATGACTTTCTTCAGCTTCTTTCAGAAGTTGGCGTGATAGGCGTCGGGTTGCTGCTGATTGTGTTCATCTTTCTTTTTTTAAGAGCTGTTTTGGCCATTCGTTCCATGCATTCCGGAGATCCAAAAAAATATATCGGGATAGGGGGTATGGTGGGAATTCTGGCCCTGATCTTTCATAGCCTTGTCGAAAGGAACATTCAAGTCCCGGCCAACGCCTTTCTCTATACCTTTATCTTTGCATTAATTCTTCGTGTTAGTTTGGCGAAGAAAGGGGAGGAATTGCTTTGGTAGAGTGTCGGCGCCCTCGCATATCGGTGCGTAATTAGCCTCTTTCGTCTTTGAAAGTTGGCCTTTGAGGTTTCCGCGCTAAGGTTCGTTGTGAGCGCATTAACCCATTAACGGTCTTAACGAGATGAGCGATCTTAACGAAATAAATGATCCTAACGACAATAACGTTCCTAAGGCTCTTAACCTGAATTGGTACGTGGTTCAGACAAAACCCGGGGATGAACATCGTGTCGAAAGCCATTTACTGAATCAGGAGATCGAGACATTTCTTCCCCTTCTCGAAACGCACCGATACCATAACGGGAAGATTGTCAAGAGGATCAAGCCATTCTTTCCAAACTATCTCTTTGCCAAGCTTGACCTTACCACTCACTACTACAGAGTGAAGTGGACAAGGGGGGTGAGTAAAATCCTGGGATTTGGAGATGGCCCGGTCCCTATTTCTGAAAAGGTGGTTCAGGCGATCAAAGAGAGAGCAGGGGAAAATAATCTGGTGAGGTTGGAAGATGAACTGAAAGAGGGCGATGTCGTGCAGATCGCCTCAGGTCCTCTTAAGGAATTGGTGGGGATCTTTCAGAAAAAGATTTCGGATAAGGGACGGATCCGGATTCTTTTGAGCCTGATTGGCGTTGAGGTTCCTGTTCAAATATCCCGGTGGCA
>JACAEX010000047.1 GCA_013388635.1 Syntrophaceae bacterium
AGGCAAAGCATAATCAACAATCACTGTCATGCCTTTTGTTTTAGTGACTCTGACCATTTCTTTCAATGCTTTTTCTCTTATCGTCAAAGGCATATCATGTAAGCCAAAGGAGACACAAGAAACGTCAAAGCTGTTATCCTCGAATGGCAGGTGAGTAGCGTTGGCGACTTCAAATTTCACATTTCCATATTTATTTTTCTTATTGGCGACTTTAAGCATGGCTTGAGATAAGTCAATGCCAACAACATCACACCCCTTTTTCGCAAACGCAAATGCCTGCTTCCCAGTTCCAGTAGCAATGTCCAATATTTTTGATCCATTTCTCACATTGGTAAAATTCACCACTTTATCCCTTACCCTTGAAAAGGGCATCGTCACAATATCATAGAAAGGAGCCAATATATCAAAAACCTTTTTTACCAGTAAGTAATATTCCTTCTCTTCACCCACCATTTTATCTTCCCTTGCCTACCTTGCCAGCACGCGGCCAAATTTCAGTCCGGTTTCTTCCTTAACCGTTATTTCGGAAATTGGGTCTTTGGCCATTTTAAATTTCACACCTTATGAGGAAATATTCTGGATGCGGCAATCACGTCGCCTACGATTAATTACGATTAATGTATAAATCATAATGCTCAAAATTAAATAGGGTGAACACAGTATTTTGCAATGGAGGAGGGTGTATTTTGTGGGCGGTCTTACGGTGAATGTTCCAAAACGGTCTTTGCGCACTTTGAATTCAAGGATGATCTGAGAATTCCACAAGCCCTTTTGTTCTCCAGTTCGTTTGATCTGTAATATACGACAAAAATAATTCTGCAGATCAAAAAGGGGCTCTTCGTTTGTTTCCTTTTTGCTCTGCCGCTAACTGTGTGGACTCAAACTAATGGGCACTCACACTCCTATTTTTCCACTACTTTTGGAAGTTCCAGTGGTGGTTTATTGGTTTTCGGGTGGCTCCTAATATTCCTAATATAATGATGAAGAGTAAAACTCAAAAAGAAGTGAAGGCAAATCCTGAGTTAATAACTAAACATTAGTTCGCATCATATTCGACATAAAGACTAGATTCTATGCATCTTAAATTGAAATGTACGTAAAAATTAGTTCGTAATATTAAATGGTTAGAAAAGAAATTAAGAATTCAGAAAAAATACTTGACAAATCTAATAAATTATATTAAATATCCTACTAACTTGACAGGAATTATATACTTTTTTCGGAAAGAGTGCCGGGAGCCATGAAAATCACTAAAAAAGGGGAATATGCTTTGCGGGCCTTGGTAGACCTTGCTCTAAACTACAAAAAAGGGCTGAGGCAGGTACAGGACATTGTCCGAGAGGAAGATATTCCCGAGAAATTTTTGGAACAGATTTTGATCATTCTGAAAAATGCAGGTCTGGTAAAAAGCAAGAGGGGAATTGGGGGCGGATACTTCTTAAACAGATCCCCCAATGAGATTTCGTTGGGTGAGGTGATCCGTTTGGTTGATGGTCCTTTGGCCCCTTTAGGGTGCGCAAGCGAGGGTTCAAGCGGAAATTGCCCAAAAGAGATCACATGCGGGATTCGCAGCGTGATGGTTGATGTAACAAATGCGACAGCGGAAATCTTGGATCATGTCACTCTAACGGATATCTGTAGCAGGACAAGGGGCCTGAAGGAACGAAGGGCTCAAACTTTGATGTACTATATTTAATTTTTGTGATCCAAAGGCCTACTAAAATAGTACACTTAAGGAAAAGTAGAGAAATTAAAATGGTTAAGGATATAGATGATTTTAAAGAAAATGAAAAAAAGCTCCTTTTGCAGATTTTGAAAGCCTTAAAGAGCATTCGGTATGGCTGTGTTCAAATCTTTATCCAGGATTCCAAAGTAGTCCAAATAGACAAGACTGAAAAGATCAGGTTTGATAAAGAAGATTTTTTAAGATTATTAGGGGGAGGATAGTGAAGCTCCCCGCCAACCGGGGGGCTTCCCGGCAAGATATTCTCATTTTTTATTGTGCCCTTGACCCCGCCTACAAGGCGAGGCTTGCGGAGCACGTTCCGGTCAACAAAGATTTTTTGGCGCATTAAATATATAGTAAGCTGACCAGACGACTGGAGGCTAAAAGGACAAGTAAGTCTTTTAGCCTCTTTTTTTTGGAGACTATTATGGAGGTGAAACATGAGAAAGATCATAAGGAAAGAATTTTTCAAGACAGAGGATTGGTTGGCTGTCTGGTTTGGTTTTCTCTTCATCGGGCTGGTTCTCGTGGGAGTGAAACCTCAGTTGCCGACCTTCAAATGGACCACCTCGGGAGAGTTCAGTTCCATGGTGGCCGAATCAAAATACGTAGTTGAGAAGTTTATTAAAGAAGCTGAGGCCAAGGGCGAGTCAAACCTCCTCCCGGCTGCATCCGCTTTAAAAGCTGCATTAGATGCAGGGGATCGGTTGGCTATAGAGAGCACTGCAAAAAAATTCGGAGAAGCCATGAAGAAAGTGGAGGAGCCCGGTCTTAAGAAAAAAGGGGGCGATCTCGGCAAAAAGCTGAGTGGAGGGGCCGGGGCCCTCGCCAGCAGGGTCTTTTCAGGGGAGAATATCCTCAAATCGATTTACATTGGGATTGCATTTCTTATTCTCACTGGTGTTGGGATAGTTTTGATGGGTGGCCGTGTAGGTCGTTTTGTTGTTGGCTTCCCGATTATTTATGCTCTTGCCTGGGTCTCCCAGTTCATTGCAGGAAATACAACCGTCAATTATTTGGGGCTGGAGTATGTCATCTTCGCCCTCCTGATCGGGCTCTTCATCAGCAATGTGATTGGGGTTCCCCAATGGTTAAAGGAGGCGGTGAGAACTGAGTATTACATCAAAACAGGTTTGGTTATTCTGGGGGCTGGTATTCTCTTTTTTGAGATCCTCCAGGCAGGTGCGATAGGAATTGTTCAGGCTTTATTGGTTGTTTTCATCGTCTGGTATGCCTGCTTCTGGTTAGGGAGAAAGCTCAAGGTCGATGATGAACTTTCAGCAATGCTTGCTACCGGAGTCTCCATCTGTGGCGTCTCTGCTGCGATCGCCGCCTGTGGGGCGATCCAGGGGGATAAGAAAAAACTTTCCTATGTTATCTCATTGATCCTGATCGTTGCGATTCCCATGATGGTTCTGGAGCCATGGATCGCCAGGGCATTGGGAATTTCGGATATCGTTACGGGTGCCTGGCTCGGAGGGACCCTCGACACAACCGCTTCTGTGATTGCCGCCGGGGCACTTGTGGGCGAAGTTGCGATGAAGGTCGGAACCATTGTGAAATTTTCCCAAAATGTGCTGATCGGGGTGGCTGCGTTCCTCCTTTCTGTCTGGTGGACTTTGAAGGAGAAAACACCAACTAAAGAAAAGCCGACTGTTAAAGTGATATGGGAACGATTCCCAAAATTTGTTCTCGGCTTTCTCTTCGCCTCCTTCCTCTTTTCATTCTTCCTCGACCCTAGTCTGGTGAAAGAAACCAAAGCGCTATTAGGTGGTCTGAGGACAGTTTGGTTTGCCCTTGCCTTCGTCTCGATCGGGCTTGAAACACGATTCACCGAGCTATTCGGGATGGGGAAGGGCCGGCCAGCCGTCACCTTTGTTGGAGCCCAAGTTTTTAACATCCTCTGGACCCTTGTCCTGGCGTACCTTCTCTTCGGCGGTTTCATCTTCCCGCTACCGGCGATTCAGTGAAGCTCGCCACCCACAGGGCGGTGCATCCAGCAATATTTTCGTAAAATGAGGATGGAACGGAGAGGAATTCATGTCTAATAAAATTGTTGAAGGCAAGCTATTTGTAAGCCCTTTCACGGGGAAAGTTTACAAAGTGAAGAAGATTCATATGAACTCCGTGGTGATGGAGGAGGTGGAAAACGAGAGCCGTCAGCTCCTCACAGAAAAAGGGACGATTGGTAACTTTTGTGAAAAAGTTATAGAGCAACATATCCCTGATTTCTTATTTGAGGAAAGAAAATCCTGAGAACTGAAAAGTGCAGGATGAAGCAAAGACGTTCTTTTGTTTGGCAGCTTCTTCTAAAAGAGGTTCGAGAGATTCTCATTTAAATCAACCGAATCATTCAAAAGAAGGTCAAAGGGATCGCATGAAACTACGTTATTTATGATAGGTTTTAATTTAAACGGGAAAAAGTAGTGGTAGTTGGGGGCGGAGAAGTGGCTGCAAGGAAGATATATAAGCTCTTATCAGCAGGAGCAGGGGAGTCGGCGAGGGTTTCTTCTAATACTTTGGAATCTTTGCAAAGAAGCGATTTGAAACAACGAAATCAAGTATCCTGGGGATAACAGCGACTTATGGGGTCAGGAATGTTTATGCTGCCAGACAAGACAAGAAGAGATATTGAGGACTATAGGAATTATCTGAATGAATTTTTGGATATAAAGATGAATCCTGCCCGCTTTGCTGGTATCCGTGTTCCATGGGGAATTTATATTCATCGGGGTGGTAAAGTATTCATGACCCGGATAAGAGTGCCGGCAGGGGTGATCGGCCCTTCCCAATTGAAGGCGATTGCTTATGTTGCCCAAAAGTATGGTAACGGTGTTGCTCATGTCACGACAAGGCAGGATATTCAGGTCCACGAAGTGGAGATAGGGGATACCATAAAGGTGATCGATTATCTGAAAGACTATGAACTTTCTCCAAGGGGAGGAGGCGGCAACACCGTAAGAAATATCACTTCATGTCCTCTTTCTGGAATTTGCCCAGACGAGATTTTTGATGTAGGAGGATATGCTATTTCTCTCAGTGAATATCTTCTGCGTCAGGATACATCCTATAATTTACCACGTAAATTTAAGATAGCATTTTCAGGTTGCTTAAAGGATTGCGCAGGGTCATTGGCAAATGACTTAGGTTTCTTAGCCTCCCGTGATAACGGGAAGAGGGGCTTTAGGGTATTTGTTGGAGGTGGCATGGGTGCAGAACCACGATTAGGTAAGCTGTTAGAGGAGTTTATTCCGGAAAAAGACTTAGGCTACTGCGTCGAAGCGACAAAGAATGTATTCAATCGATACGGTGATAGAAAGAACAAACATCGTAACCGCTTAAGGTTTTTAATAGAAAATATAGGCTTGCCAGAGTTTAAAAATCTTTATAAGGGAGAGCTTCAGAAGTTAAAAGAAAATGAGCAGGTCGTCTTAAGAAAAGTGGAACTTAGTAAAGAAGTAAGTCAAAGCGATGAAAAGATTCCCCAAATCGACGATGAGGTGTTCAAAGCCTTTATCGAATACAACATTCGCCCTCAGAGACAGAAAGGTTTTGTGAGCGTTCAATTGCGTATCCCCCGAGGAGATATTACAGTCCAAGAGTTATCTGACATTGCAGACCTTGAGAAGGACTTTGAAGGAATAGAATTCCGAACCTCTTTCAATCAGAATCTTTTTATATGCTGGATCCGTCATCATGACCTTTACAGGCTGTTCTTAAGACTAAAAGGGATTCTCAAAGACTTTCTCTATCCCGAGACCCTCCTCGATGTCGTGGCCTGTAAAGGGGCTTTAACCTGTAACTTGGGTCTCTGCAATTCTCCCGGATTGGCCAGAGCAATCGAGGAAGTGATCAAAGGAGAATTTATCGGGACGAAAGCATTTAAGAGCCTCGACATAAAAATCAATGGTTGTCCAAATGCGTGTGGCCAACACCCCTTAGGGAGACTTTCATTCTACGGCATGGTAAGAAGGGTGGATAACCGTCCGGTTCCGTTTTATAAGTTCCTCTTAGGAGGGAGGAGGGAGGCGGAAAGAACGCAGTTTGCTCAGGAAATAGGCATCCTTACTGCCAGGAATGTCCCTGACTTCTTAAAGGTCTTTCTAAAAAGGGTTGAGGAAATAATAGGAATAGAAAAGATCGGGAGAGGGATGCATGACCTTTTAGGGAATAAAGGAAGAAAGATTGCCACAACGGCGTTAAACGACTTTTCCCAAGTCCCACCCTATTCTGAAAATAAGAATTTTTATATCGACTGGGGTAAAAGGGAAGAATTTTCCTTGAAGGGCTTAGGCCCGGGAGAGTGCGGGGCAGGCGTTATCGATATGATTGAATCTGATCTGAAGGAAGCAAAAGAGGCGTTAGAGGAAGCAGAAAGAAGAACTTTTTTTGCGCAGAAGATAAGGGAGGCACTGTTTTTCTCAGCCAGGTCACTTTTGGTGGTGAGAGGTCAAGAGCCTAGGAACCTAGAGGAGGCTCTGTCCTCGTTTAAAAGAACGTTTGTAGAGGAGGGGATCGCCTCTGAAATGTATTTGAACATTGAAGATATTTCTAAGAACATTGATGATAAGTTAAGCCCGGAAGAGAAGAAGGGGAAATGGCTCTATGTTAAAGAATTCCTTGCACACGTAAATCAGCTTTATCGAGAGATGGACCCCTCCTTCAATTTCCCTAAGAGAAAAGAGAAGACCCAAGATCGTAGGACTCACCATCTCGATTTGAAGGGGATGGGTTGCCCTATCAATTACGTGAAGGCAAAATTATTTTTAGAGGACCTTAACCCCGGTGATATTCTGGAGATCCTTCTTGACGAGGGCGAACCGATCAGTAATGTTCCCCGAAGCTTAGAAAATGACGGGCATGAAATTAGGAGGATAGATAAACAAGATGGATTTTATCGGGTATTAGTAAAAAAAGGAGGTTGATGCAACATCCCAACCTTTACCAAGCCGATGTTTTACAATTTTAAGGGGAAGAGTTAGAAACCCGGGTGAGGAAGGAAAAATTGCTTGAGGTTGAAAATGAGATTGGATGGTGAAAAAATTGAAAGGTACAGTCGCCAAATCTTGCTGCCTGAAGTTGGTGGCAAAGGTCAGGAGAAACTTCTGACCGCCAAGGTACTCATTGTGGGAGTAGGAGGTCTGGGCTCCCCTGTTGCATGTTATCTGGCAAGGGCTGGAGTCGGTACCCTCGGAATCGTAGATTCTGATACGGTTGAACTGAGTAATCTTCACCGCCAGATGATCTACTCCTCAGACGATATCGGGAAAAAGAAAGCTGTCGCAGCACAGAACCGCCTTCAAAGGGTAAATCCTGACGTTAAGGTTGTTCCCTATGTCTTGCGGTTGACCTCAGAAAATATCATGGAGCTCATCAAGAATTATGACATCGTCGTGGACGGTACCGACAATTTTCCAACCCGCTATTTGGTCAATGATGCTTGCGTCTTAGCGAAGAAGACCTTAGTTTTCGGCGCCTTCTTCAGATATGAGGGTCAGGCCATGGTAATAAAGCCTGGAGAAGGACCCTGTCTGAGGTGTATGTTTCCTTCTCCCCCTCCGCCCGGATTGGTCCCCTCCTGCCAGGAAGCTGACGTTCTCGGTGCCCTGGCTGGTGTCATCGGATTGATCCAGGCAACCGAGCCCCTAAAACTCATCCTGGAAATTGGGGGACCGTTGGTCTGCAAATTAGTCCTGTTCGATCCTCCGGAAATGAGTTTAATGAAGTTGAATGTGAGGAGGGATAAGAGCTCTCCGTTAAGCCCACATTGGGTTCCTATGGGGTAGA
Source organism: Syntrophaceae bacterium (assembly GCA_013388635.1). GTDB lineage: Bacteria > Desulfobacterota > BSN033 > BSN033 > UBA1163 > JACAEX01. The sequence goes on from JACAEX010000047.1 coordinate 7,514, forward strand.
GGCGCAGTGGGACACTCCGATTAGGCTGCAACAGACCTCCTCAAATCTTGTTTCAAACCCCATCCCTTCTGCATAATCAATAGTTCCCTGAAGGGGATAGGCAATCGTATTGACTCCGGAGCGGAGGAAACCCTTTTCCATTTCAGCCTTTGAGGGATGGGCCGGCCGGATGCATCCGATTCGAATGGGGATGGCGGGATTGAGGATGCGGGCAATGGCTGATATCCTCGATGTCTCCTCTGGTTTTGGGATTTGAATCTGTTTCATCTCTGTTTTAGGGAAAGGCTTAATAACGACTAACACGAGCGTCTCGACACCCACGCGGGTGATGATCTCTAAGGCTCTCCATTCTCCCTTGATCTCTCCGAAGTGATGTCCAATGATGAGATGAGGAGCGAGGTGATGGCCCATCTCCTTTAACATCCAGAGAGTGTCCTCATAATCCCTAACCCGTTTATTCAAGTGGTAAACCTGACGGATCGTATCCTCATCGCCTATCACATCGATGAGAATCTGATCAACTCTCGCCTCTCTCAATTCTCTTGCTGGTCCCTCTTGGATGAGGCCGGTATGAACGATGATTTTGAATTGAGGATCCCTTTCCTTGATGGCCCTGATAGCAGGAATAAATTTCATTAAGGGAACCTCACCGTTTTTATCTGCTCCTCCACTCACCAAAATACCAAGAGCACCATGGGAGCGAAGGCGATCCACAACCTGAGAGAAGGTTTCGGGATTCTCTGCAGAGGCCATCGATTCGAGGAGTATTCCCTTGCAGTGTCCACATCGTAGATCGCAATCTTTTCCCGTAACGCTGATCGCTACAAACCTCTCGTCTTGGCAGGAGAGACCACCGTGTTGAAACGCTATCATGCTTGGAAAAGAGAAAGTGAGTTCATTGCCAAAATGGGCCTTCCGAATCCTAAAGGCCTCCGTTTGGAGTTCATTTAAAGGGATCTGGATAAGATGTTGAATCATTCAATTCCCAATTGGTTCTTAATTTCTTCGAGGTCTTGTGGTTCCGGGATGAAAGGAAAATTTCGGATGGGACCGGAGGGTCTTTCGTTCCCATAGGGCCGATTACAGGCTACCTTTCCATCCCTACCAGGACATCCGGAGGTCATAAAGGGTTCTCCTATCTGGATGAGCGGACTGATCTCTATCCCAAAATCAACCAGTCTCCCTGTTTCATCAAACTTCATCTGATCCCCAGATCCCAAACCTTCGTTGATGATCCAGCGAGCGAGCTGAATTTTCCGATACTGGTTGAGAGGAGGTGGGGAATGATTTTCCATAGGACTCCCCTTCTCAGGGTAGAAAGAGAATAGATGAGTATAGGCGCCAATATCATGTCCCTTCTGAATGGTCTTCACCATTTCCTTCTCTGTCTCGCCCAAGCCGACGATGAGATGGATTCCAGCGCGAAACCTTCCAAAGACCCCAACGGCCATTCGAACCACGTCCCAATAGTGTTCCCAGCGATGGGGACCTCCAACACCTTTGCCTCTTAACTGATCGAAGAGTTCAGGTGTGGCAGCGTCGACCGCGACCCCTATACGATCTGCTCCACCTTCTTTCATCGCTTCGAGAGGACTATGGTCATGAATAAGGGTTGGGGTAATGAGGACACTGACAGGGAGGTTGGTTTCTTGTTTGAACCTCTGAATAATATAGAGGGTATCCTCCAAAGCCCTTGGATGTGTAATCATGGAAATACAGACTCGATGGATCTCTTTTTTTACCTTTGCTCTCTCGATGATCTCTTTTAAAGGATAGATCGGCCATTCCACCCTGATGAAGGTCTTACCCCTCCGGACTTCTCGGCTCAATCTCGAAAGTCCGCAGAAATGGCACTTTCCTAAACACCCTTCCTCATAGTGGAGAAGAAGATTCAAACCTTTCAATTTTGCATTCCGATGGAAAGATCCCTTTTGAAGGCCCAATGTGAGAGAGGCAGCTAAGCTGGTCTGGATATATTCAGGGCTTACTTTTTGGTCCATAGTTTATCTTCTCTTTCTATCCTTGTAGTATTCTTTAAAGCCGACCCAGGTTTTTCGGATCAGATCTTCAAAGTTAACATCAGCCTTGTTCCAGTTTTTTTCAAGAAATTCCCTCTTGGAAACACCGTACGAAAGGGTTTTTCCAAAGGTCTCACGCCACTCGATTTCATAATTTTCTAAATATCGAAGGTCCCCTCGGGCGACTGCCTCTGCGGCGATCCTTCCTGCGATCTCACCGCCGATAACGGCGTTGAGGATTCCAGCGCCTGTAATAGGGTGGGCATGGCCCGCGGCGTCTCCCACAAGAAGGATGTTTCCAAAGAGGGTTTGCCGACGGGGTTCGCAGGGAATGGAACCACCTGTCCTGGAGAGGATCTCAACCCTCGAAATTTTTTTAGCCTCTTTGAGGTCCTTCAGAAAATCATTTAGAAGATCTGACAAGTGAGAGGTCTTTGAGGGGACCACTCCCAATCCCACATTGACTGTTCTCCCTTTTGGGAAGAACCAGGCGTATCCCCCTTCATAATCGCTATGGAAGAAGATATCAACATGATTTTGTGAGTTTGGAATGGCCATCTCATATTGGAGAGCTACGATCGTCTTCGCCGGAGGCAGACCAATCCAACGGGCTGTTGACGAATGGGTCCCATCCGCACCGATGATCACTTTTGATTTGATATGCTCCTTTCTTGTTCCCCGCTCAACAATAACTCCATCAGAGATGAGACCGGTGGCTTTTGTTCCGATAGAGATTCGCGCCTCTGATAAAATGGCAGAAACCGATAGTTCTTTATCGAAAAGGGATCGGTCCAGCATATATCCTGGACTTTTCATCTCGTGACAGGTTTGGTCAGACAGATGGGTCACCATTGTTTCTACAGTTTGAAGAATGCACGTTGACGAAAAGTGGATATAACGGGAGATCCATTGAGGGACAAACTCCGCACATTGGACCGGAACTCCGATATGCTGTTTTTGATCGACGAGAAGAACTTTGACTCCTCTCTGAGCCGCAGCCCGAGCCGCACTTGAGCCAGCAGGACCTGCCCCAATGATAACGATGTCATAATCCTTGGTGACAGAGGTTTCAAGCACAGGAGTACTCAAGAACCTTTTTGAGAAGAGGGAGGTTGAGATGGGTCTGATTTTCGAACCCGCCTTTAATAGCTTCTTTCTCTTTCCCCAAATCATAACAGGTACTTCTCTCCACGTCGATGAGGATTCCGGGCAATCCGATTCGTTCAAAGTCTGGTCGATGCTTTCCGTAAAAGGGCTCGCAACAGCAGCCGACAAATCCATGGACACCAGAGCGTTTGAGTTGATGAAGGGTTGATTCGAGATCTTCATAATTCTGGACGGTGAGAGAGTCCATTCCGAAGGATTTTGCCACCTGCATAGCATCACCAACCGAGCACCGTCCGCATTCTTCACAACCCTGTAAGTTCCGGTAGAAACATTTCACCTCTTTCGCACAGTAGGGAAGGAGAAGAACTTCAGGTCTCCTTATCTCCTTAAACGGTTTTAAGACAGGGAAGAGGTGATGGGTCTCTTCCCCATCGAACCCATGGGGCAGAAGATCTATTTTTTGTATGGCCTCTTCGATCGCTTGGATAAGATGGCCCTCCTCGATACCCAGGATTTCTGGTTTTTCATCGTCAAAGAAAGATCGGACGATCTCTTCAATGTTGGTAGGGGTGGCTTTAGAATTTTTAAGGAGGCTTTCAAGGTCGAAGATGGCCCTTTTGGGGTAGACGAAGAAATCACCGGTGATCAAAATCTGATTGATGACTTTTGCCTTCGTATCGATAGCGATGGAGATTCGGATCAACCCTCCTGGGGCCTTTAGGATGGAAGATACGGTTTTTCTCCTCGGTAAGGATTCTCTGACTTTCAAAATATATTCTGGAGAGGAAAAATAAGGCACCTTTATCTTCAACAAATTTTCCTCCTCCGAAGTTAATGGCTTGTGATCAAAAGTTGCCACAAAGGTTTCTCCAAAGCCTTCGATCAAGGAGGCTTTGATTTGCGACAGAGAAGGGGTTTGACCCAACTCCCATTTCAAACAGGTAACCCTCTCTTTGACAGATTCAATCTCTTTGTCCTGAAGTTTTTCGGTGGGGATTCTGAGCGCCCTGAGCATCTCATCGACATCGAAATCGACTAAGAGTGTACCCTGAAAGAGAATGGCACCGGAGAGCTCGGTTCCGCCAGTCCCGGAAATCTTTCGGCCTTGAATCTCAATGTCATTTCTTGGACGGAAATGGGCGCTGACGCCAAGGTGCCGAAGGCCCAAGGCAGCTGCCTCTCCCATTTTTCTGTAAAGATCCTCAATCTTTGTGGGAATCTGATGATCTGTTTTAGAAACAAAAATCTCCCACCCCAATTCTTGTCTTCCCCAATATAATGCACCTCCCCCGGTGAGCCTCCGGATGATCTCGATTCCCTTTGCCCGGCAGTAATCGAGCCTAACTTCCTCTTCCACGGATTGGTGGTGACCTACAAGAACGGTTGGCTTGTTAAACTGAAGGAACCGGAGGGTATTGGGAATTCTGCCCTCTGCCCTTAATTCAAGAAGGGTTTCATCAAGGGCCATATTCTCTGCTGCAGATCGGATGCCCGTATCCAAGAGCCGCCAGGTTTTCATTGAATGTTTTTATAACTTATATCTTTTTGGCATTCAACAGATTGAGGAAGATAGAGAAAATGGATGAGACGATAGATTTAGATCTTGGTTATCTTTGGTCTATCGGATCTTCCTGCCATGATTGTCCACTCTTCCATCCTTGAGGGAGACGGTTCGGGTTGAAAAAGACGTGTTCTCCGGATTATGAGTGACCATGACAATGGTCTGTCCTTCTTCATTTAAAGACTTAAATAATTCCATAATTTCCTTCCCTGTTTTGGAGTCGAGATTTCCTGTAGGCTCGTCTGCAAGCAGAATGGGTGGTGAATTGACCAGTGCCCTTGCAATCGCCACCCTCTCCTGTTCTCCCCCTGAGAGTTGATCTGGAAGTCTCCTCTCCTTACCTTTTAACCCAATCCTATCGAGTATTGCATCGGCCATCTTTACCTGCTCCCAGCTCGACCTTTCTGTAATGGAAAGCGGGAGCATCACATTTTCAATGACCGTGAGGTAGGGAATCAACTGAAAGGATTGAAAGATGAAACCCAGATACTCCCTCCTGAAATCAGCCAACCTCTCCAGAGGAAGTTTGTAGATGGGAATTTCATCAACGACCACATCCCCTCGGGTGGGATGGTTAAGGCCGCCCAAAATGGTTAGGAGTGTGGACTTCCCTGAGCCAGAAGGCCCCATGATAGAGATGAACTCTCCTTTCTCAATCGTTAAATCGATTTCGACCAATGCCCTGACACATTCCTCTCCACTCTCATAAGTCTTGTTTAGTTTTTTGATTTCAATCAGACTCATAATAGTTCTCCGTTTGAGGATCGTTTCACTTGAGGCCGGAGGATCGCTACGCTTGAAGTGAAAGCCATTTTCTACCTTCACCCTCGAGTCCCCATCAGAGGAGGCTCCTCTAACCTCCAGCGTCTTTATAGCGCCCTTAGTGCTGTAGTTGGATCCATCTTTGATGCATGAATCGCTGGATAGGCGCTCGAGAAAATCCCAATCAATGCAGAGAGAAAAATTGCTCCGATGGCCAAGATGGGATCGATTACGATCTTCCCACCTTTCATCCCTGTGATCATCGGACCGATGAAATGCGAAACCCCCAGACCGAGTAAGTACCCAACTATTCCGGCAATCAACCCGACGATCAGGGCTTCTAAGAAGATGATCTTAACAACATGAGATTTTCGGAACCCAATCGCACGGAAGATTCCGATCTCTCTCTTTCGCTCATTCACTGAAGCCATCATATTGGTGAAGACAATCAGGCTTCCAATGAGAAGGACAATGATCGATATCCCCACCGAGAACTTCTTGAAATGGTCCAAGGCCTCCATCTTGGTCTGAAGGGTCTGCTTAATGGCGGTCACTTTCGCATGGGGTAATTTTTCTGAAATTTGCCGGACAATCTCTTCAATTGGGCAAGTGTTACAATAAGCTGAGACTTCAATCAAACTTAATGTCCCTGGCTTCTTCATCGCTTCCTGGACAAAAGTTAAATCACCAAAGATGAGAAAATCATCCTGTGATCCGGTCTCATCCAACACCCCTGAAACCCTGACCGACTTTCCATTGATGGGCAAGGTATCGCCCGTACTCTTGAAGAGCCGAACAGCCACCTCATTTCCTACAAGCACTTCATCACGGTTTTTCGGAACCGTTCCATGGACATTCCACCACTTCTTAAGCCTTAACTCTTCTTCAAAA
>JACAEX010000065.1 GCA_013388635.1 Syntrophaceae bacterium
ACTCGAACCAACATAAAATTTATCTGTGCCTTCACTATACAAAATATAAACACAGGCCATCTTGAACCACTCTTACCAAGACCGGTTTTTCCGCCAAAGGCGGACCCGCCTCTGGCGGCGGGCAAGACCGCCGCCTTAAACCACTCGGCCATCCCTCCGAAATCTTATCTATAATTCCTCCAGAAATCCTCACCCCTCAATCAACCACATTATAGATGGCGGAGAGAGAGGGATGTGCTCAGTCGCTTCGCTCCTTCCGCCTCCCCCGCCTCCGGCGAGGTCGCCGAACCCAATCCTGCTTACGCAGGAAGGGTTCTCATCCCTCACCCCTCAATCAACCACATTATAGATGGCGGAGAGAGAGGGATTCGAACCCTCGATCCCGTTATTAGCGGGATACTCGCTTAGCAGGCGAGCCCCTTCGGCCAAACTCGGGCATCTCTCCGTTTTTTTACGCTCTACACATAGCGCTAAGCGCTGAGCATTGTTTCGTAATCCTATCAACCCCATTGAGATAAGGCCGCAACACTTCCGGAATGAGCACACTTCCATCGGCCTGCTGATAATTCTCCAATATCGCCACCAGTGTCCTTCCGACCGCCAAACCAGAACCGTTGAGGGTATGAACATATTCCGTCTTTGACTTTCCAGAAATTCGGTATCGGATCCTTGCCCTCCTCGCCTGAAAATCCTCAAAGTTGCTGCAGGAGGAGATCTCTTTAAAGGTCCTCTGCCCGGGAAGCCAAACCTCGATATCATAGGTTTTCGAAGCGGAAAAACCCAAATCGCCTGTACAGAGATCGACCACACGATAGGGAAGCCCCAACCGTTTTAAAACCTCTTCTGCATCGGATAGAAGTTTCTCTAACTCATCATAAGAATCTTCGGGCTTCGTAAATTTCACAAGTTCCACCTTATTAAACTGGTGTTGCCGGATCAATCCACGGGTGTCCTTTCCGTAAGAACCGGCCTCCTTCCTGAAACAGGGCGTGTAAGCCGTGTAGTAAAGAGGAAGAACCCTCTCCTCCAGAACCTCGTCCTGATGGATATTGGTCACTGGTACCTCCGCTGTGGGGATGAGAAAGTAATCCATCCCCTCCACCTTGAAAAGCTCCTCCTCAAACTTTGGAAGCTGGCCAGTGCCGGTCATCGTCATCCGGTTGACCATAAAGGGAGGAAGAACCTCCCGATACCCATGCTCTCGGGTGTGAAGGTCCAACATAAAATTGATCAGGGCCCTCTCCAGCTTCGCTCCCAGATCCCAATAGAGAGTAAATCGCGCTCCCGCAATCTTTGCCCCAGATTTGAAATCGAGAATTCCCAATTCTTCTCCCAGATCCCAGTGGGCTTTGGGCTCGAAATTGAATTTTCGAATCTCGCCCCACCGTCTCACCTCGACATTTTCAGAGGAGTCCCTCCCTTCAGGAACCGAGCGATGGGGGAGGTTGGGGATGAGAAGAAGAATCTCCTCCAACGCCTTCTCCTTCTCCTGAAGGATCTCGTCAAGCCTCTTCAATTCCTGAGAGACCTTCTTCATCTCAGCAATCAATTCTGAGGCATCCTGGCCCTCCCTCCTCTTCTTACTGATATCATCAGAGACCTTTTTCTGGTGCGCCCTCAGTCTCTCCCACTCCTGGATGGTCTTTCTTCGCTCCCCGTCAATCAAAACGAATCGATCCAGATCAATGGCTTGACCCCTTGAGGCCAACCTCTCCCGAACCTCATCGATATGTTCTCGGATGTATTTAGCATCGAGCATCGAGTCTCCACCCTTATTATTTCCAACCGGTCATTCCAGTATTAAACCTTTGCCCGGTCTCAGCGATTCAGCATCCCTGGAGGAGGGCAGGCCTGCTCTCCCCACAGGGTGTGAGAATCGCTCGATTTAGGTTTCTTAGAATATCACCAAATGTTTTACAAATCAATTATTCTCTTCTGATTAAATCGGGTTTTGCCGGAATAGGCTGCCTTAAAGAGAGGTGGCCTGCAATGGTCTCCGCTGGCTTTCCCTCAATGAGGATTTGAACCCGCTTGATTTCAGGAAAGTTATGCGTGAGAGAATTGACAATGGAATAGACCGTCATCATCTCTGCCGAACTTCCCCCCGGATGATCCTTGGAGAGGGCCCTACTGAAATTGACCTTGCCCACCCCGTCTCGTCTCACCTCGAGGCCCAGCAATTCCGTCCGTGCAGGGAGGGTCGGGATGAGCTTTCCCCGCGGCCCCTTGATCAGCTCCTTGACAGCCTCCTTTGCCTCTTCGCCCACCTCGCCTTTCTTCACAATTCTTCGCTTCTCTCCGATCAGGTACTCTTCTTCCGGATCTGAAAAATAGAGGAGGATCTCCTTCTTCTCGGGGAGGATCTCTTTCTTCTTAACGGCCGGCTTAAGGGTATCGAATATCTCCTTCTGGAAAAAGAAGAAGGTCAACACCCCAAGTCCGATCACCACAAGGAAAAGTAGAAGCTTTCCAATCCTACTCTTCTTCCTCTTCGACTTCCGCTTCATTAAACACCCCTTCAAACTTCTAATTCATAACCCCGCAAAGCTTCCTTCGCAAGAAGTGGCCGGTATATGAGAACGGATTCTGAATCAACTCCTCAGGCCTTCCACACCCGACCACTTCGCCTCCTTTCTCTCCACCCTCCGGACCTAAATCAATGATGTAGTCCGCCGACTTGATCACCTCCATATTGTGCTCGATCACCAGCACGGTATTTCCTCTGTCCGTAAGCCGATTGAGGACATCAAGAAGCCTCTGAATATCTGCAAAATGGAGGCCTGTGGTCGGCTCATCCAAAATGTAGACCGTCCTTCCTGTCTCCCTTTTACTCAACTCCCTGGCCAGTTTGATACGTTGGGCCTCTCCGCCTGAAAGGGTTGTCGCAGGCTGCCCTAACTGGAGGTAATCCAGACCGACATCGCTCAGGGTCTGGAGTTTTTGGTGGATTGCCGGGATACTCTTAAAGAAGTCATTGGCCTCCTCCACGGTCATGGCCAGGACATCCGAAATCGATTTTCCCTTATAACGGATGTCCAGCGTCTCCCGGTTGTAACGCTTTCCCTGACACTCCTCGCAGGTCACATAGACATCGGGAAGAAAGTGCATTTCAACCCGTAGGATTCCGTCCCCGCCACAAGATTCGCATCTTCCTCCTGCCACATTAAAGCTGAAACGGCCTGCCGAATATCCTCTTATCCTCGATTCTGGAAGCTGGGCAAAGAGCTCCCGGATGGGTTGAAAGACACCAGTATAGGTCGCCGGATTGGAGCGGGGCGTTCTCCCGATCGGCATCTGATCCACGTGGACGACCTTATCGACATGCTCCAGTCCCTCTATCCCCTGAACGGATAGGCAACGCCGGGGTGAACGGTGAAGTTTCTGAGCCAATAGGCAATAGAGGGTGTCGATGACCAGTGTCGATTTTCCAGAACCTGAGACGCCCGTGATACAGGTAAATAGGCCCAGCGGAATCTTCACATCGATATTCTTCAAATTATTGGCCCTGGCACCGCGGATGATCAAATACTTATCCCCCATTGGCCTCCTCTGCTTCGGCAGCGGGATTGATCTCTTCCCGGAGAGGTACTGTCCGGTCAATGAATGCTCTGCCCCCATCAAAGCATCAGGAGGACCGCTGAAAACCACCTCTCCTCCCCTCATTCCTGGCCCCGGCCCCATATCGATCACGTAATCGGCAGAGCGGATCGTCTCTTCGTCATGCTCTACAACGATGACGGTATTTCCCAGGTCTCTCAGATGCTTCAACATCGTCAGAAGCCGAATCTGATCCCTCTGATGAAGACCGATGCTCGGCTCATCCAAAATGTAAAGGACTCCGACCAAGTTCGACCCGATCTGAGTAGCCAGACGAACTCGCTGGGACTCTCCACCGGCCAACGTGGCAGCAGCACGGTCCAGGGTGAGGTAATCCAAACCGACCTCCACCATAAAACTTAGCCGCCCCTTCAATTCCTGCAGAACACCGTGTGCGATCTTTTGGGATCGAGGAGCCAGATCCAAATGGTTCAGAAAATCGAGGGCTTCCTTAATGGAGAAATGGGAGACCTCGGCGATCGACTTCCCTCCCACCTTGATCGATAAGACCTCTTTCCTTAGCCGGGCCCCGTGACAGTCAGGGCAGGAGGCCTCATTCATAAACTCCTCAAACCCATCCGATCCATCTCCGTTCCCCTCCAACTCTCTCTCCATCTCCGGGATCACCCCCTCAAACCTCTGACGAAAGAGATGCGATTCTCCTCCTCTTCTTATCCGAAAGGTCACCTCCTCTCCCGATCCATAGAGCAGAAGATGCTGAATCGACTCAGGTAACCTGGAGAACGGCGTATCGAGATCGAAATCATAATGCCGGGCCAGCCCCTCGAGAACGGGCCGAAAAAAGGACTCTCCCCTCCTCCTCCATGGAAGGATCGCACCCTCTTTCAGCGAAAGGGATGGGTCTGGAACGATCAGCTCAGGATCAAAATAGCGTCTGATCCCCAATCCACCGCAGGCCGGACAGGCCCCCTGAGGACTGTTAAAGGAGAACATCCGAGGGGTGATCTCTGGAAAACTGAACCCGCACTCCGGACAGGAGAACTTCTGACTGAAAACGATGGGAGGCGATCCCTCCCTTTCCACCTTCACGATCCCTCCGGAGAGCTGAGAAGCGATCTCTAAGGAGCCGGCAATCCTCTCCTGAGCTGCCTCCTTCACCGCCAGACGATCGACCAAGACATCGATGTCGTGATGTCTGTTCCGATCGAGCCGGATCTCTTCGCTGAGATCCCGGAGCTCACCGTCAATCCTTACCCTTATGAACCCGTCAGATCGAAGTTGGTCCAACTCCTTCCGATATTCTCCTTTCTTCCCTCTCACGATGGGCGAGAGGATGCTGAGGGCCATGCCCTCTGGAAGCCGGAGCAGCGCCTCAACCATCTGCTGAATGGTCTGAGAGGCAATGGGAGAGCCGCAATGGGGGCAGAACGGCTCTCCGACCCTGGCAAAAAGGAGCCGGAGGTAATCATAGATCTCTGTCACGGTTCCTACAGTGGAACGGGGATTTCGCGAGATGCTCCGCTGATCGATGGCAATGGCCGGAGAAAGCCCTTCCATCGATTCGACATCGGCCCTCTCCATCTGCTCCAAAAATTGCCGTGCATAGGCCGAAAGGGATTCCACATATCGCCGCTGCCCTTCGGCGTAAAGAGTGTCAAAAGCGAGGGTCGACTTCCCGGACCCGCTCAGGCCGGTGATAACCACCAGGCGGTCTCTCGGAATTTCAACATCAATATTCTTCAAATTGTGGACCTTCGCGCCCCGGATGACGATCTTTTCCATGCTTTAAAAAGTAACAGAAAACCGCAGGGGTGTAAACCCCGCCCCCGCGTTGAAACGCGGGCCGTTCGGGTCCCTCGGTTTTAAAGCGTCCATTCCCACGACAAATCGTTCGGCTTTCTGCGGGGCAAACCCCTTGGAACGTTCCTTTGTAAAAAACGCTTGACAAACCGGAAAGAATCGTTATAATTTTGTCAGTTTAATTTATTAAACTAATTTCTTTGTATACTGTTCTCCTTTTTACGGAGAAACTCAGGGGATGGATCATGGCTAAGGTATTGATCATAGGAGCAGGCGGTGTCGGGACGGTGGTCGCTCACAAAGTCGCAAGGGTCCCACAGGTGTTTACGGACATCCTGCTGGCAAGCCGTACAAAAACGAAGTGCGATGCAATTGCACAGGCGCTCGGCGGCAATAAAATCAAGACGGCTCAAGTCGATGCAGATCATGTCCCCCAATTGGTTCAATTATTTAAAAGCTTTAAACCGGAAATCGTGATCAACGTGGCGCTCCCTTATCAGGATTTAACTATCATGGAGGCCTGTCTTGAGACCGGGGTGAACTACTTGGACACCGCAAGTTATGAACCCCCCGATCTCGCCAAATTCGAATATAAATGGCAATGGGCCTACCACGACAGATTTAAGAAGGCAGGGCTCACCGCTATCCTGGGCTGCGGTTTTGATCCTGGCGTGACAGGGGTTTTCACCGCCTATGCCGCCAAACACCATTTCGACGAAATTCATTATCTCGATATCGTTGATTGTAATGCAGGCGATCACGGAAAACCGTTTGCAACCAATTTCAACCCAGAGATCAACATCCGTGAAGTCACCCAGAGAGGAAAATACTGGGAGGACGGGAAATGGATCGAAACAGAACCCCACGAAATTCATAAGCCGCTCAACTATCCCGATATCGGGCCACGGGAGTCTTATCTGATTTACCACGAAGAATTGGAATCGCTCGTTAAAAACTTTCCCACTCTGAAGCGAGCCCGGTTCTGGATGACCTTCAGCCAGGAGTACCTCACCCATTTACGCGTGATTCAAAATATTGGGATGGCCAGTATCAAACCCATCCTGTATGAGGGCAAGGAGATCGTGCCTCTTCAATTCCTCAAGGCCGTACTGCCCAATCCGGCTGGCCTGGGGGAACATTATTCAGGCGAAACCTCCATCGGTTGCCGGATTAAAGGCATAAGGGACCAAAAAGAAAGGACCTACTATATCTATAATAATTGTAAACATCAGGATGCCTACAGGGAAACCGGGGCACAAGCCGTCAGTTATACGACCGGAGTGCCAGCCATGATCGGGGCCATGATGTTTCTTACGGGGAAATGGCAGAAGGCTGGCGTATTTAACACTGAAGAATTCGATCCGGACCCCTTCATGGAACAGTTGCCCCTCCACGGACTTCCTTGGCACGAATTGCATGGTATCGATCTGGAGTTATAGACGCCATTCTGGCATAGCTAAGTTTGTGAATTCCCTTCTCACCCCGTGCCGCGGAGGATTGTTACTATGGAAATCCGAAACAGGCACGAATGTGAAAATGGGCATTGCCAAAAAAAGCTTAGAATTTTGAAAATTGAAATTTGTGAATTTGTTTCGAATTTCGAAATTCGGATTTCGAATTTAATGAGACAAAGATCCAATGCCTATTGAGTTTCACAAAATCCCAACGCCATGTTATGTGATTGACGAGCTTCTGTTGCGAAACAACCTAAAATTGATGAAAGAGATCCAGGAGGCGGCCAGGATCGAGATCCTCGTTTCGCTCAAGGCCTTCTCAACCTGGCGTCTCTTTCCGATCTTTAAGGAATACGGTTTCGGTGCCTCAGCCAGTTCACTCCATGAAGCACGATTAGCCCTTGAGGAGCTCGGCGTAAAGGCGCATACCTATTCACCCGCCTTTGAAGAAAGGGACATGGCAGACATTTTAGAATATAGCAGCCGTGTCTCCTTCAATTCGATAAACCAATTCCAAAGGTATTTTAAGATCGCCAGTCAAAAAGGTGTTTCCGTCGGCTTGCGCGTCAACCCTGAATTTTCAAATTCCCCCTGCGACATTTACAACCCCTGTAAGCCCGGCTCCCGACTCGGCATCCCTGCCGGGCAGCTTGGCGATGACCTGCCGCAGGGGGTTGAAGGACTCCATTTTCACGCCCTGTTTGAGGCGGATTCCTTCGCCTTAGAAAGACTCTTAGCCGTTTTCTTAAAAAGATTCGGCAAATTTTTGCACGGGCTAAAATGGGTGAACATGGGCGGTGGTCATCTGATCACCAAAAGGGGTTACGACATCGATCATCTGGTCAAGATCTTAACCGATTTCAAAGATCGTTATGGCGTTGGCATTATCCTTGAGCCCGGAAGCGCCTTTACCTATCAAACCGGTTATTTGGTCTCAACGATATTGGACATTGTTGAAAATGATGGGATCAAAACCGCCATCCTCGACGTCTCCTTTACTTGCCATATGCCTGATTGTTTGGAGATGCCTTACAAGCCTGTGATCTTGGGAGCGACTGACGAAAGGCCAGGAAAGCCCACCTATCGAATGGGAGGGATCAGTTGTTTGGCAGGCGACTGTATGGGAAATTGGTCTTTCGAAAAGGAACTCAGACCAGGGGATCAAATCGTATTTGATGACATGATCCACTACACCACCGTAAAAACCACCATGTTCAACGGCGTCGGTCATCCTTCCATTGGAATCTGGAGCGAGAAATCAGGATTCAGACTGATCAAGGAATTTCGGTATGAAGATTACAAGAATAGACTGTCCTGACCTTACAAGAAATATGCTCCACGATAAAACCGCAAGGTTATAATATCTTGACACCCCTGCCCTTTTTCGATCCCATTCTATCTCAGAAACATCGAGGCTGCACCCTGGCAGGTCTTAGAAGAAGAGAGATTCTCACCGAATCTTGTAGGCCTTCAGGAATTGCTGAGGGGTTAATATCTTAATTCCCCTATATTCGCCAATCTTTTTTAATGCCTTATCCCCGGTGATAATGACTTCTGCTTTTAAGGCCACAGCACACTTTATAAATTTATCATCATCAGGATCATCTTTAACCACTTTCAGCTTCGGTGTTTTTCTTGTAAAAATAATGTTGATCCCCTTCGCAAAAAGAGAAAGAAGCTCTTCAATCTCTCTTTCATCACCTAAGCCGACTCTCTGCAGAACGTCAACATGTTCATCAAGAATATCTTTGGAGAGGCACAGACTTATCTTTCCCTTTTTCCAGAGGTCGATAATCCTTTTGGGATTGCCCTCAAAAAAGGAGGAGACGAAGACATTGGTATCGATAACGACTTTCATCTTCGTCTTCTTCTTACCTCTTTGATTGCCCTCTCGATATCTCTCTGTCCCACCCCTTTGGATTTTAACTTCCCGCCGATTCTCTCCCACAGGTCATCGATATAAGTACCGATATCCCTCTCCTTGATATATTCTTCTATTAACTCTCTCACCACCTGACTTGTCGTCTTTCCCTCCACTCTGGCAAGCTTGTTAAATCTGTCCTTAACCTCGGGGTCTATCCTCACAATCATTTGGGTTGTCATCGAGAGACCTCCATAATGGACCTTTTGTATATTTTGTATATATTGTATAGCTATTTCGGAAATTTGTCAATGGTTAAACCCATCGAATTGCCCGATTTGTTACGGGCCAGATTATCCAACTGATTGAAATACTTTGACATATTGCATCTGAAAATATGGCCCTTTATTAGTCGCCTCACAATCCGTGTAATCAAAGATATCAGACCCCTCCAAGATCTCAAAAAAAATACTTGACAAACCCAAAAAGGGCGTTATAATTTTTTCTGAGTTTATTTTACTAAACTATTTTCTTTCTATACTGTCTTACATATTATTAAACTAATTTCTTTGTATAGTGTACTTCGGGCCCGATGAAGATTGGCGAACGCATTCGGAATTTGAGACAGTTGAGCAACTTGACCCAGGAAGAGCTGGCGGAGCGGGCCAATTTGACCAAAGGATTTATCTCCCAGGTCGAACGGGATCTGACGTCCATCTCCCTGGACAGCCTGATCCAGATCCTTGACGCCCTGGACGAGGATATCTCCGACTTCTTCAAGGAGACCTCCGAGCAGAAGATCGTCTACCGCGAGAATGATCGGGTGGCGATCGAGAAAGAGAGGATCGAGAAGTTTGAACTTCTGGTCCCGGGTTCGACGAATCGGCGCCTCGAACCCATCCTCCTGACCCTCCGCAAGGGGGAGTCAACGCCAAAAGAGAGGCCTCATGAAGGGGAGGAGTTCGGCTTTGTGCTACGTGGGAGGGTCAACCTCCGGTTTGGAAGAGAGGTTCTGAAGCTGAAAAAGGGGGAATGTTTCTACCTCTCAGCAGAGAAGGAGCATTGGCTTCATAACAGTGGTTCGAAGGAGGCGGTAATCCTCTGGATCAGCTCGCCCCCTTCCTTCTAAATCTCATACCCATCGCCCAGATGGGTAAAAATGGAGAGACGCCGTGATCTTCAAGACCCCAACTCAATACTTTCTGGTCTCCGGAGCTTCGGACGGTTACACCCCTCTGAATGCCTTTGACGGAGCCCTGCTCCAGGCAGGCATCGGGAACACGAACATCGTCAAGATGTCGAGCATCGTCCCACCACACTGTAAAGCGATCGCCCCCATCCCCTTGCCCCCGGGTGCTCTTGTCCCTGCGGCCTACGCCTGCATTACGAGCGACATCCCCGGAGAGATGATCTCGGCTGGCGTCGCCATAGCTCTTCCAGAAGATGAAAATCAGAACGGGTTGATTATGGAATATTCGGCCAGAGGAGCTCGGCGCGAGATTGAAGAGATCGTCCGAAACATGGCCATCGAAGGGATGAAACTTCGTGGATGGAAAATCAGAGATCTCAATTCGATCGCCATCGAATATAAGATAAAGAAGATCGGGGCAGCCTTGGCCGCTGTGGTCCTCTGGGGTTGAATGAAGCTTCCTTTCATCGAACAGAACTTTATCTCGGCCAGTGCACCCTTCAAGGAAAGCCGGATCATCCTGCTCGGATGTCCTTATGACGGATCATCCTCCTTTCGGCCTGGTGCCCGATTCGGACCATCGGCAATTCGGAAGGCCTCGTGGGGAATTGAAACCTTCAGCCCATATTTTGAACGAGACCTCGGCGAGATGAGAATTCACGACATGGGAGACCTGGAGCTCCCTCTGGGGGAGAAAGAGGCTTCCCTCCGTTCGGTTCGGAAGGCCATTCGCAAGATCCTTTCCGAAAAGAAATTTCCTATCTCCCTGGGAGGAGATCATTTGATCACCCTTCCGATCATCGATGAGATCCGCAGGATCCACCCCGATCTCCATCTGGTTCAGATCGATGCCCACGCAGACTTGAGAGAGGAGTACTTAGGCGAAACCATTTCACACAGTACGGTCATCAGAAGGGTGGTTGATCTTCTGGGCAATGGGAAATTGACCCAGCTCGGAGTCCGCTCCGGAACGGAAGAAGAATTCAGATTCGCAAAAAAGATAAAGTCGATTGTCTCGACCGACCGGAAATCGCTCAGGGCTCTGGTCAGGCGGCTTAGAAACCGCCCGGTCTACATCACGCTTGATCTCGATGTGATCGATCCCAGCCTTCTCCCGGGTGTGGGGACGCCCGAGCCCGGAGGGCTCACCTTCCGGGACCTCATCTCTCTCTTGGAAGAACTTCAGCCCCTGCACATCGTTGGATTCGATCTCGTAGAGCTGACCCCTGACTATGATCCAACCCAGGTCTCCTCGCTCACCGCATCGGTCATCCTCAGAGAGATGATCCTCGCCTTCGCTCGAAATCCGAAGCACTAAATTCGAAATACGAGACAACACTGAGAATCATAATGGCTTTGAGGTTATTTGGGACCTTGGTCATTCGATATTTGAATTTGTTTCGGGTTTCGATATCCGAATTTCGGATTTCAGCATTTCACAGACGTCCTTTTTCTTTCATCAATCGAACCATCAAATCTTTATAGGTCTCCGGTGGGATCACTTTCTTCTCCCTCTCCTCCATCTTCATCGCATCAGCCGGGCAGAAATGGGCACAGACCCCACATCCAAGACAGAACTCCTCATCGACCATGGGATAATCCCCCTCCATCCGGATCGCCTTGATCTGGCAGCGACTCTCACACTCCCCGCATCCGGTGCACTCCTCCCGGTCGGGTCTGGCAATGAAATGGGTCGTTGAAACGGCGTGTTTTAAATGGTGTTCGGTGATCCCTTGGAGAAATCCGCAGCAGCACCCACAGCAGTTGCAGATAAAGGTCGTCTGATCCAGAACGTTATCCCCGATATGGACCAATCCCAGATTCTCAGCCTTTCGCAGCGTATCCAATAGTTCCTCGACCGATGCCCTCCTCGCAAATCCCTGTTCGACCAAGAAGTCGGAGGAATTACCCAAGGTCATGCAGATATCTTCAATGGGTGCAGAACAGTTTCGTCCCAGATGCCAGGCCTCATGCCGGCAATAGCATTTGCCGAGACTTCCCCGCCCTGCCATTTTGATATATTCTGCGGCCTCTTGGTACCGGAGAACTTCACTCCTGACAGGAGGAACGATATCGCTGTAGAGATAGACCCGGCCTCGGCTCGTCCCCGGCGCAAAAAATTCTTGGACAAATTCGGGCGTGTTCTTATAGACATGCATCAGCTCCGCTAACCGTTGCATCGGAAGAGACTCATCGGTCCGCATAAAAGTGAACTCGAAGAATCCCGTCATCCCCATCGAGAGGAGGTACCGGATCTTCCCGCCTCTTTTCGACGTGATGACCAATCCTTTCTTCATCATTCCCTTCAGAATTTCCTCCAAATCACTTCCCTGGATCCCAGTGGCACGCTCGATCTGCTCAAATGTCGCCAGGCCCATCGGAAACTGGGCCCCCACCTTCGCCTCCTTCTCGGTAAAAAGGATCGCCAATATCTCATAGATAGAGGTGTGTTCAGGAAGCCCGATCGGGTTCTGATGAATTCTCTCTCGCAGCCGCCTCAAAATCTCTTCCTTCCCAGAAAGATGTCCCATCATCTCCTCCTTCCTTCTGATGAAATCCGAAACACGAAATCCTAAATCCGAAACAATTCCAAAATCCAAATGTTCCAAACCGATTCAGAATTTTTGGTCCTTCGATATTTGAATTTGTTTCGAGTTTCGATATTCGAATTTCGGATTTACAAAGTTAGTAGCCTTTCTCGCGATCGACCAGACCGATCAGAGGCTCCCCTCTCACCCACCTCCCGTAATTCCTAACGAACTCTTCACAGATCTCCTCGGGGATGTTGATCCCTGAAACATGGGGGGTGATGATCACGTTCTCCATACCCCAGAGCTCACTTTCCCTGGGAAGAGGCTCGTTTTCAAAGACATCGAGCACGGCTTTGATCCTCTTTGTTTTGAGCACTCTAATCAGAGCCGCCTCGTCAATCGTCCTACCTCTTCCGATGTTGAAGAGCAGAGATCCCTCTCTCAAGAGGCTGAGTTCCTTCTCTCCTAAAAGGTGGTAAGTTTCGGGCGTAAGGGGAAGGACGACGACCAGGTAGTTGAGCAGAGGGATCATTTTCTCAAGGTCGTTTGGTCCGAAAACCTGATCGACATGCTCTACAGACCCGGGGATCCGCCTTACTCCAAGGACATCCATCCCAAACTGTTTTCCCTGTTTAGCAATCTCCTTCCCTGCTGAACCCAGGCCCACGATCCCCATCGTCTTCCCACGGAGCCGAACCGGCCGAATCGGCTCGCAAACCCTATTCCTCTGATCCTCAAAGTATTTCGAAAGGCTTCGAGCAAAGTAAAGGATATAGCTGAAGACATATTCGGCCATCATCTCGCCGTAGACCGTTGCCTTGGTCAGGATCACCGATTCCGATAGAGAGGGTTTTCTTATGAGATCCTCATTTCCTGCGGCCATTGAGGAGAACCAGACCAGCCTCTTCGCCCTTCTCAACAGATCGTCCGGGATATGCCAGGAGAGGAGTATATCGATCTCTTCGATGAAGTCGATCGCCTCCTCCGTTCGAACGGCTGAATGGATCTCCACATCGGGCAATCTTTTCAAAAGGATCTGTTCATAGATTTTCGCTTCCGGATGATAGATGAGAAGTCGATGGGGCATAAACAAGGACCTGTTTCTTAACGTTAATTGGGACGGCGCTCGGCCGGGATGATCTCTTCTCCTGAACGGTGGGACCATCCTTCTCAAAATGGATCATTTATCCGCTTCGGTAATTCGTTCCACCACCTTCATCAGATCTGCACCCTCCTTTTCCTGAAGCCCAAGACCGAGCGCCTCGGCCGCAAGGAAGTATTGATATGCAGAAGTGGTCACATAGAGAGGTAGTTTGAGCTTCCGAGCTGTGTTTGAAACGATGCTGATATCCTTACACAGCTGTCCCAACCCTCCCGGAGAGGGTGTTTGATCGAGCACGCTTTTCGACAAAAGCCGGAAATAGTCGCTTCCGGCAATCCCGCTCCCTACGATCTCGCAGACCCTGTGAGGATCAAGCCCAAGTTTCTTGGCGAGCAGGATGGTTTCCATTACAGCAGCGTGAGTGACGGAGACCAAGAGCTGGTTGCAATGCTTTACGGACTGTGCCACACCAGGGCTTTCGCCAACGTGATGGATCTTACCTAAGACCTCTAATACCGGACGAACCTCCTCAACCAGGGAGGAGGCCGCGGCCACAATCAAAGTCAACGTCCCTTTCTCCACCCTCGCCGGACCGCCGGTAAATGGACAGTCCACGAAAGCAACCCCCTTTTCTTCACACCGCTTGGCCACCCACTCCAAATTGTCGCGGTTGATCGTGCTCATGCAAATCACTTTTGATCGACTCCCTGTGCCTTCCAGAATACCATTCCGACCGGTCGCCACCTCGATGACCTGCTCGTCGTTAAGGACCAGGATGATCACCGTTTCAGCCCTTTCAGCCACCTCTTTCGGACTGGAGGCCGCTTTGCCGCCCAGGGCTTTAAACCTCTCAATCACCTCCGGTCTCCGGCCGTAACCGACCACCTCATAACCAGCCCTGATGAATGCCGATGTGCTGGGCATTCCGATTCGTCCTAGTCCGATAATCCCCACTCTCTGCATCATGAGCCCCCCAGAAATCTGCCGAAACGTGCTGGCTTCCCCCGCGGCCCACCTCATCAGGCCGATCTCCATCCAAAACCCGATCCTGATCATGGACGAACCATCTTTCTCAAAAGCTTCGCAGCCCGATGAGGGTTAAACACGCCACACAGACAGGGCTTGGCCAGTTCGATGGCCGCTTTCTCAATCGTAATCTTTTTCTTTTCAATCTCCTCCACCATTTTCTTAACCAGATGACCCGAAACCAACCCATGACCGCACATGGTGACAAAATCGAGGATCTCAGGAGGCGAGATCTTCTCCTGATTGCCGTGAATGCCCAATGCAAATTCGACCAGTGGTGGATCGATTCCGGCCTTCTGGCAGCAGTCGAAAACCTCGTCAAACAGACCTGAGACCACCACGGATATCCCGATGTTTTTTTCCTTCAATTCTCTCATGCAGGCGATCAGGCTTGTCTTATCCTTGAACACCACCTGCCAGCCCACCGTATGTCTCTCCATGATCTCCTCGGCAGGCATCATAAATTGGTTTGCAACCTTACAATCTCCGAAGTTCAGATCCGTGTATTTCCTCGCGATCTCGGCCATCTGCTTCAACCGTTCTCCCGCCCCCACATCATTGAACCCACGAGAGACGTGGGTCAACATCGGAAAATCTTCCCTCAAGTCTTCGATCTTCCCTGTACGGTGAAGTGTATGGGTCATCCGATTCCTCCTTCATCCCTACCTGTTCAGAACCCTTCCCAATCCCAGATTGACCTTGCCGTTGGGATAGACCGGAAATCCCATCTCCCTTGCCACTCCAAGGGCAAACTCCTTCTCATCCGGGAAAGAAATCAGGTCGACGGAGAAAACAGTCTCCACCCTTTCGGAAGCTTTTCGCAATACTTCAAAAACGTCTTTGAGCTGATGGGGTTTTACGACGAATTCAATAATGGCAGAGAGAACCTTTTCTTCCCTCAGTTCCGGTTTGAGTTTCCCGGTCTTTGGATCCTCGAAGAGAAACATCACCGGGTTTTTGGGTTCAAAGAGAATCCCCTTCTCAGCCAGGGCCATGGCGATCGTTTCCAGATCTTTGAGCCTGGCCCCCACTCCGGGACGGCCCACTTCCACCGCCATTCCCCAGGAGCCCCGTTTGAAGCGACCGGTGACCTCATTGGTCTTCATCTCCTCGGTCCCTCTTCCCGGCACCCCGGTCTCTTTATGCTCAACCATCGGGTCGCTGAAGGCTCGACGCACAATTCTCGGCCATCCAAGTTCGGGAAGATAAATGGCCTCCGGTTTGCAAACATTGGCTCTGAGGCAGACTCCGCATTCCACACACTCATCCTCATCAATCCAAGATCTCTTCTTGGTCTTGCCGCCATCTTTGCGAACGTGAATGGCCCCTACTGGGCAGTAACTCACACACCGCTCGCACCCCACACACTTTTCCTGATCGATACGCATCCAAATCTCCCTCTTTGCTACGAGACTCTGTCATCACTGACCGGAAACCACTTCGCTTGCAGCACGAAACAGGCATCCTCCCCCTATCACCATTACCACACAGCCTCTACCCATGGTAGAGCAATGCTACTAAAGATTTCAGATAAAAGGCCAAAATAATCAACAGGAGGGCCGGTATCAGGTTTCCCACCTTCACCCTCTGGAGCCCGAGAATATTGACTCCGATCCCCATCACGATCACCCCGCCCACAGCAGTGAGTTCCTTAACCAAAGAAGGAGTAAACAAGGATTGAAGCTTCCAGGCCAATAAGGTCAACCCTCCCTGATACAACAGGACAGGAACGGCCGATCCCAGAACCCCTATTCCCATATTTGCAGCAAAAGGGATTGAGATGATCCCGTCCATCACGGCCTTTGTGACCAGGATCGAGCGATCCCCCTTCAGGCCGTCGGTGATACTGCCAACGATCGCCATCGATCCAACGCAGAATAAAAGACTCGTATAGATGAATCCTCTGGCAGGGCTCTCCTCCGTTAAATTGAGACGTCTCTCCAACCAGGAACCCAGACCATCCAGGTGGCCTTCGATATCGATCCACTCCCCTAAGATCGCCCCAAGGGCTAAACTGATCAAGACCATGATCAGCTCTTCTCCCTGAAGGGCCATGCTCACTCCGATGACAAAGGTGAAGAGGCCCATCACCTGGAGTGCGGTTTTTGCGATCCGTTCGGGAAAACCCCTGCGGAATAACAATCCCAATGCGCCGCCGGTCAGTATAGCGATAACATTGATCATGGTTCCCATCAAAAACCTTCCTGATCTGTCTGCACAATCTCGTTGTGCACAGGCGATTTTTTTGGTATCAGTATACAATATGGGGAAACCTCTTACAACAGGGGAAAGGAGAATCCGATGAAGGTGATTTTTCACCCGAGGTTTTATGAGGTCTACACCTCTGATCCAGCGGCCGCACCAGGAAGGATGGAGGCGATCGTTAAGACGCTGGAGAGGGAGTTTGAATTGGTTGAACCGGAACCTGCGTCAGAGAGGGATCTCGAGAGAGTCCATGGAAAACAGCATATCGAATACGTCAAGAGAGAACCCATGGTCTATGAAGTCGGTTGCCTTGCAGCAGGTGGTGCCATTCTGGCAGGGAAACTCGCCTGCGAAGGCCAGCCTGCATTCGGTTTGATCCGTCCGCCCGGGCATCATGCCAGCCCGCATTCCTGCTGGGGATTCTGTTACTTCAATAATATGGCAGTGGCAATCAAAAAGCTTATCAGTGAGCGAAAAATCAAGAGAGCGCTGATCCTCGACTTCGACCTCCACTACGGAGACGGTACTGCAAATACCTTCAACGGATCAAAGGAGGTAACCTATCACCATCCCGAAGGAACGAAGCGAGAAGTCTTTATGAAAAATCTTGAACAGGTCCTTCTGGAGGAGAAGGGATACGACATCATCGCCATCTCCGCTGGATTCGACCGCCACGAAGAGGACTGGGGAGGCCTGCTTAAGACGGAGGACTATCTCTCCATCGGAAGATCGGCTAAGGAATACTCGATTAAAAATTGTCAGGGAAGGCGATTCGGCGTCCTCGAAGGGGGCTACAATCACTCCGTCCTCGGAAGAAATGTGAAGAGCTTTCTTCAGGGTTTTAGTGACTGATACCCCTCGCTATTGACAAAGCTTCTTCGGCTTCATAAAATCCTGGCCAGCGTCATCATCAAGACTGGAGAGCAAAGAATGGAGACCTTTAAAAAAAGAGAGGATCTTTACTGGAACCCCATCATGGAGACCCTGCCACCGGAGAAACTGAGAGAGCTTCAGATCAAAAAATTCAAAAGGATCCTGAAATGGGCCTATGAGAAATCAAAGTTTCACCGGAGGCTCTATCAGGAGGCGGGCCTCGAACCTGATGATATTAAGACCATGGAAGATGTATGCAAGGTGCCCAAGGTCGAGAAGGCCATGATGAGGGACATTCAGAGAAAAGACCCCTTCCCCTATGGAGAGGCCCTCTGTGTTCCCCTCGAGGAGGTCACCGAATTCCGACAGACCAGTGGAACAACCGGAGTACCGGTTTATCAGCCCGACACCTGGCAGGATTGGGAATGGTGGTCAGAGGCCTGGGCCTACCTCCTTTATGCCCAGGGTTACCGAAAGACAGACAGGGTCTTTCTTCCCTTTGGGTACAATATCTTTGTGGCCTTCTGGGCTGGCCATTATGCGGCTGAGAAGATCGGTTGTGAGGTCGTTCCGGGCGGGGTACTCGATACAGAGGCGAGGGTTCTTAAGATCCAGGAACTTCGGGCCACGGCCATGATGGCCACTCCAACCTACGTCCTAGGAATGGCTGATACGGCCAAGAAGAAGTTAGGGATCGACCCTGCAAAGGATCTCACGATCAGGAAGATCACCTGTGCGGGCGAGCCGGGTGCCAGCATCCCGTCGACCAAAAAGAGAATGGAGGAGATCTGGGGAGCAAAGGTCTATGATCATGTGGGTGCCACGGAGATCGGAGCCTGGGGCTTTGAATGTACAGCTCAGCCCGGAGGTCTTCATGTGAACGAGGCCCTCTTTCTCGTCCAACTGGAGGATATCGAAACAGGAGAGATCCTCCAAGAACCGGGCCGGAAAGGAAAGGTCGTCATCACCGCTCTGGACCGCATTGCCCAGCCTTGCATCCGTTTTGACTCCAAGGATGTGGCAGAATGGGCAGAAGATCCCTGTCCCTGCGGAAGGACCTTCCGGATTATTAAAGGTGGGGTCGTTGGCAGGGCCGACGATATTACCAAGATCAAAGGCGTGCTGGTAGCCCCTTCTGCCATTGAGGAGGTTGTACGGTCCATCCGGGGTTTGGGCAATGAATTTGAGGTGGTGGTTACCAAGAAGGGAGATCTTGACGATATCACCCTCAAGATCGAGATCGTCCCAGAGGAGGAGAAGAACCGTGAGACGATCCTCACACAACTGAGGGATCAGCTTCGATTGAAGACGAACTTAGGCTATAACATTGAGGTTCATCCTTACAATTCCCTGCCTCGTTATGAGGTTAAAGCAAAGCGATTCAAGGATCTGAGGAAACACGGCTGATGAAAAAATCCGAAGCACGAAATCCGAATTCCGAATTTGTTTCGGATTTCGATATTCACATTTGGAATCTATCAAGTCAGGGGTAGACGATGAATCGGAGAGAAATTAGAAAGCTTGATGTCCACATCAAAACGATCAAGAAGGCAGCTCAAGAGCTGAAGGAAATCTCTGGTGGGATCCAAGCCGTTGACCGAAACGCCGAGCGCATCCTCGCCTCAGTGAAGATGCTCGAGATCAACATCAGTGACGTCCTCGACGTTAACCCTTAACTCCAAACCTCAGAGCCGTATCCCTTTCGGCACGACCACGATCCCTGAGGCGGTCACAGTGAACCGTTTTGCATCTTCGTCGAGATCGTAACCGATCTCCATCCCCGATGGGATCTGAACATTCTTGTCGATGATCGTCCTCCGGATCTTGGCATGCCTTCCCACATCCACACCCTCCATCAGAATGGAATCCTCCACCTCCGCGTAACTGTGAACCGTCGCTCTCGGTGAGAGGAGCGACCTCCGGACGCCCCCGCCGCTGATGATGCAGCCGTTTGAAATGATCGAGTTGATGGCCGTCCCCACCCTTCCCTCTTCTGCCAGAACCGTTTTGGCCGGCGGATACGTGGGCTGATAGGTCAGGATGGGCCATTGAGAGTCGTAGAGGTTGAGCTGAGGGGTGATGGAGACCAGATCCATGTTCGCCTCAAAGTAGGCATCGATCGTCCCGACATCTCTCCAATATCCTTTCCCTTCGCGATCGGCTTGCCTGAAATCGAAAGCGAAGACCCGATCCCTCCCGATCATGGCCGGGATGATGTCCCTTCCAAAGTCATGGGTCGAATCAGATCGGGCATCCTCGATCAACCGCCGCACCAATATCTCCGTATTGAAAACATAGACCCCCATGGAGGCTAAGATCCCTTCTGGATCTCCGGGGATGGTCTTCGGTTCCTCCGGCTTCTCTTGAAATCCAAGGATTCGCCAGTTCTCATCCACCTCGATCACACCGAACTCCCTGGACCATTTTCGGTCCATGCGAATTGCCGAAACCGTCAGATCCGCACCTGTCTCCAAGTGGAAATCGATCATCTTCCGATAATCCATCTTGTAGACATGGTCACCCGAGAGGATGACGACCAGGTCGGGCTTTTCCTGTTGAAGGGTATAAATATTTTGGAAAACGGCATCGGCCGTTCCTTGATACCAGTGTTCGTCAATCCTCTGCTGGGCGGGAATCACTCCGATGAATTCTCCGAGAGGAGCGGAAAGGATGTTCCACCCGATCTGGATGTGGTGCTGAAGGGAGGTCGATTTATACTGGGTGAGGACGAAGATGCGTCGGATATCTGAATGGATACAATTGGAGAGGGTGAAGTCGATGATTCGATAGATGGCACCAAAGGGAACAGCGGGTTTGGCCCGATCCCTGGTGAGCGGGTAGAGCCTCTCTCCTCGTCCACCTGCCAGGATCATAGCGAGAGTTTTCTTCACTCTTTCTTACCCTTCTCCAAGAGCTCTCTCACCTTATCTTTTAGCTCCCCGAGGTCTGTCGACTTCGTCACATAGACGTCCGCTGCCCAGCTCATAAAATCCTGGCGATACCCCGGATAAGAGGTGTTGAGGATGACAGGGATCTTTCTCTCTTTTCCAACGATCCGGCCCAACGTCTCCATGCCATCCATCACAGGCATGACGATGTCGAGGATGACCAGGTCTGGCTTCTCCTCCTCAAGCTTCTGGATCGCTTCCCTTCCATTTCGCGCGGTGAGGACCTCATACCCTTCCGCGGCCAACTCCTCCTCATAGAGAAGCCTCAACCCCTCTTCATCCTCTACAACTAATATCTTCTTCATAGGAATATTATCGGCGATTCCGGAATAAAAAACAATTCTTTTTTGCTCCGAACTCCCGACCCCGAACTCATAACTATCTCTTTTCTGCCTTCTTCCTCTGATCAATCGCCAGCTTGCATTCCGCACAGATGAACCGGGGTAGGGGATGCGGGTATTCCACCCTCTCCTCGCCAAGCCCCCAATCGACGATGTCCCTTACCAACACCTCCTCCTTGAAGGCATGCCCCAAGCAGAGGCCCATTCCACAAACGATGCAGATCGCCACTGCTTCTTCATCCACCCCCTGCTTTGCGCAGACATAACATTTCATCGGCTCCCCTCCTTGTCATCATTCGCTGAGTCATAAGGATTTAGTATCATAGAAAAGTCCAAAAATCAAAGAACGGAATCCTTTTCCTTTCCTGAGATCCGTGTTATGATTGTTTTGATTTATTGTGATTCGTTTTATTGGCTCAGGGTCTAATCCCTTTTTGAGAAAAATGCTTGAATGATGATAGGCTGAAAGGGAAAAGATTCAATGGAAAAAGGAGAAAAAGACGAACTCGAAGAGGCCAAGGAGTTATTCAAAGAAGGCCTGAAGAATATCTTGAAAGCCACCAAGAAGGTCTCTGAGAAGGTGATCGAAGGCTTTCGGGAAGGTTACGCCAAAGACGTCACCAAAAAAGACGAATAAAAATTCTCCCCATCACCCTATCCCCCAATCTCCCCATCCATTTACTTCATCACTCCCACCTGGACATTTCTGAACCTTGCTGGTGCAGCACCATGTCCCACATGAGCGACCTGACCGGGTTCGCCTTTTCCGCAGTTGGGCGTTCCCCACATCTGCCAGTGGTCGCGATTTCCAATGGCATCACAGGAGTTCCAGAACTGGGGGGTAATCCCCGTGTAGGTGGGATTCTTCACCATCTCTCCAATTTTCCCACCCTTAATCTCCCATCCGATCTCTGTCCCAAATTGAAAGTTGATTCTCTTGTCGTCGATCGACCAACTTCGATTGGTGCTTAAAAGAAGCCCTTCTTCCGTATCCGCCACCATCCCTTCTAATGTCCATTCTCCGGGCTCTAAATTGATGTTCGTCATCCGGATCAGAGGGATTCGATTCCAACCGTCTGCCCTCATCGTTCCATTGCTCTCTTTTCCGAGATGTCGGGCTGTCTCCCTCGATGTCAGGAGATTGACCAGAATCCCTTGAGCAATAATGGGTACCCTTTGGGCTTTAACCCCTTCGTCATCATAGCCAAAGGTCCCAAGACCTCCTGGAAACGTAGCATCGGCCACAATATTGACGATGGGGGATCCGTATCGAAAAGAACCCACCATCTCCAGCTTAACAAAACTGGTGCCTGCATAACTTGCCTCTGTCCCCAAGATTCGATCGAGTTCAACCGGGTGGCCGATCGACTCATGGATCTGGAGAGCAAGCTGCGAGCTGTCCAAGATCACGGTGGTCACCTTTGAGGGACAAGACTTTGCCATCAGAAGCTGGGCTGCTTCCTCGGCCACACGCTCCGCATGTTCGAGGAGTGCCAGACTCTCAATCCACTCATATCCTCTGGTGGCAAAGTTTCCCCTGAAGGAATTGGGATAGGATCGAACCTGAACCTCTCCTCCCTCAATGGCAGTGGCTGCAATCCCTGCACCGCATTCCACAATCTCCTGTTCGATGAAAGAACCTTCCGTAGAGGCAAAGGTCTTCTCCGTTTCATACGATCCCATAAAGGCCTCTGAGATCTTTACCTTCTTATGTCTCCGCATGATGTCATCACAGCTCAGGAGGAGATCAACCTTTCTCTCCAGAGGGATGCTGAATGGATCAACCGCGATTGAGGTCTTAAATCGGTCGATCTCTGGCGGCCGTGAAACAAAGAGAATCTCTTCCCCCCTGGCTTTTGAGCTGGCCCTCGCAATCTTCAGTGCCTTTCCGAAAACATCCTCCATCTCTTTTTTACGGATTTTTGAACTGCAGGCAAAGCCCCAGGCCCCTTTAAAAAGGATGCGGATGCCAAAGCCCATATCCTCATCATGGGTCAACGCCTCTACATTACCGTTCTTCACCTCGATCTCTTGAACCTGACGACGCACAACCCGAATGTCAGCGTAATCCACCTTTTTTAGCTTGGCCAAGTCAAGAATGTTTTGGATAAGTTCCTTCATCAGACTCCGATTCCTATACCTTTCTCGAAAAATACGAAATTCAAATGTCGAAATTCCTGCCTGCGGCAGGCAGGCGAAACAATTCCAAAATCCAAATGTTCAAAATCTTAAACCATTTTCTGTTTGGATCATTTGAGCATTAGTGCTTGTTTCGAATTGATCCCTGCCGGGATGCTTCGCACGGATTTCGTGCCTCGGACTTATTCCTATAACGCGGATACCCCTGAAAAGTTGAACCCATCTATTTTGATGGCAGGAGCCACCACCCCTGTGACAAAACGCCTTGAATAGACCGTTCCTTCAGAGCAGACCCTTCGATCTCTGGAGACGGCGCTCACCCGGGAAAGGGCCCTTAGAACCGATTCGGTGAACCTGAGGTTTTTGACCGGTCTCTTGATCTCGCCATCCTCAATTAAGAAAGTCCCATCCCTGGTCATGCCGGTCAAAACAGCTTTCATGGGTTCGACCACATTAATATAATGAAACCGGGTCACATAAATCCCTTTCCGGACAGAACGGATCATCTCCTCCAAGGACGATTCTCCCCCCTTCATAAAAAGATTGATCGGGATCGGACCTTCGGTATTGGGTGCGATCAGGGCATGGCCCGTGGAGCTTTTACCCTCCCGGGCTGCGGTAAAGGAGTCATAGGTTACACCCCTCGCGACCCCCTCTTCGAAGAAGGTCACTTTCTGTTTTGGAATACCCTCGAAGTCAAAAGGAACCTGTAGCCCTTCCGGATCAAGACCGTCATCGTAAATCGTCACCTTCTCGTCCACCATCTTCTTGCCGAATTCCTCACAGAAGAAACTTCTCCCCTCCTGAACGGCCAATGCATGAAACCCCAGATAGCCGAGAAAGGAGATGAGTTCGCTTACGGCATAGGGCTCTAAGATAACTTCGTATTCTCCGGGCCCGATCTCGGTTGGTTCGCCCTTCGATACCTTTTCAATCGCCTCTCTGGCCAGAGAATCGATGTCCAATTGATCAGGATCCCTTGAAACGAAACTCGAATAACCGGAACCCATCTCGTTCTCCGCGATCAGATGAAAAAAGAGATCAGAATATCTTTGATAGGCCTCCACCCCCAACGAATTGACCACCGCCAGTTCCACCTTCCCATGAGAAAAAGCGCCAGAAACGTGCAATCCTTTTCCCCTTACGATACTGAAAAGGTCTCGAATGATTCTCACTTTCCTTTCCGGTGTAAGACGGTCAATTTTTTTAGAAAATGTATCCACATCAGGAATCGGTTTTGGTTCTGGCAATGAGATGAACGCCTCATTGGGACGTTGGACCTCAGCAAGGGAGGTCGCCTTTTGAAGCGAATCCCTCAACGAGGAATATTTGAGGAGATTCGTAGTGACCACAGCGATCCTCTTCCCCAAAACCACCCTGAGGATCAATGTCCCGTTGCGCTCTGCCACATGCTGATGGATGGCGGATTGAGTAAACCGGGTCAGCGATGAATCCTCTGTCAAGAGCACAGCCTCGGTCTGATCAGCAGAAGATTGTTGGACGATCTTTCTTAGGAGTGGTATGGACCTCTCTCTTCCTATCATCCTGGAAATCTGCCTTTCCATTCTATGTGCTTAAAACCTTTTTCGCAAATTCCTTCCCAAACTCAATGGCCTTTTTCAACTCCTCTGGATCCGGGATGTATTGGATTGAAAGCTCTTTCTCCCAGACCTCAAACTTCTCCTCGGTAAGATACCCTCTCATCTCTTTGACTGCGCCTCCCCCCCATCCGTGCGATCCGAACAGACCAAAGATCTTTCCTCTGGGTCTCAGCCCTTTCATATAGGTGAGAAAATCTCCCATCGTTGGAAACATCCCGTTATTCAGTGTGGGAGATCCTAAAAGGACTCCCCGTGCTTCCAGCATCTCATGAATAATATCACTCCGATGATTCGATCTAAGATGGAGAAGCTTTGCCTCCGCCCCCTCTCCGATCAATCCCATGAGGATAGCCTTCGCCATGGATTCTGTGCTCCCCCACATCGTATCGTAGACAACGAGGATCTTTCTCTGCGTCTTTCCCTGGCTCCAATCCATATAGGCACGAATGATCCGGTTCGGATCTTTTCTCCAGATGAGGCCATGGCTGGGCCCGATCATATCAATCGGAATTCCCATCTTCATCACCTCGTCGACCTTCTTTAAGATGAGGGGTGCCATGGGCCAGAGGATATTGGCATAATACTTTGCCGCCTGTCTCATCACTTCATCTCCAACCTCATCCTCAAACCTCTGGCAGGAGGCCAAATGCTGGCCAAATGCATCATTCGGCAAGAGCAGCCGTTCCTCCTGAATATAGGTGAACATGCTGTCCGGCCAATGAAGCATCGGAGCTTCTACAAAGGTAAGGGTCCGACGGCCAATGGGAAAGGTATCCCCCGTCTTCACAGTCCTGAAATTCATCGATTTCTGATAATGTTTCTCCAGACCCTTCTTTCCTCTCTCAGAGGTGATGACCAGCGGATTTCCAACCCGCTGAACGATCTGAGAGAGCGAACCCGAGTGGTCCATCTCCACATGGTTCGAAACAATCACATCGATCCTCGATGGGTCGATGATCTCAGAAATCCGGCCCAGCATCTCCAGATAAAAAGGGGCCTTCACCGTATCCACCAGGACGTTCTTTTCGTCGAGAATCAAGTAGGCATTATAAGTCGTCCCCGAAGGGATGGAATACCCATGAAAGTCTCTTACATTCCAATCAATCGCCCCAACCCAATAAATTCCTTTCTTCAGCTCCACTCTTTCCATCACAGACCTCCATCCTTATGATATGATTCACGAATCGTAACTTCCTCAGTGAGCCATATCTTAATAAAACATCCTTCTAAAAATCAGCTGACCTGTTGAATAAAAATCCCATCGTCGAATGGACTGATGGGAGAAAAAAGGCCCAAATCCCTTTCGCTATTTATCTTCTCGGGACAATTTCAAAGGAATTTAAGATCTTTCTCATATCCTCACGATCGTTCTCCCCTTCCTTTTCCAGTATCATATAGAGAATAAAGATCTGATAGGGCTCTGAAAATCCGTAAATCCATCCCTGCTCCCGTTTCACCCCTTTCAGGGTATAGGTTGCGTATTTCTTTGCCGCATATTGAACACCCTTCAATGAAACCGCTTCTGTTGGATAGACATCCGCCTTCACATCTTTTCCATAATCCTGTTCCAGTTCTTCTTTCAAACTCCCCACAGCAGCCGTGGCGAGCCACTCGATCGACTCCTGGCTGAATCTCGCATACCGGCCTGCCGGCGTGAAATCGATCTGAATATTTGATTGGGTAGAAGGATTATAGATAAAGACCTCCGATTCCTCCAGCCCTGGTCTCCCGTATCCCAATTCTTCCATAAACCTGGGTATCTCAACGCTGATCTTCCAGGGAGAAGGCGCCGACACCCCGAAAGGATATCGAATCCCGGTGAATTGATTCCCTTCGATCTTACCAACCGGAAGGCTCAGATCCACCTTAACCGCTTCGCGAACAGGAACCCCGGCACACCCGATTACAAATGAGAAAACGAGAGTGATGATGAGTATTTTGCTCTTAATCATAATCCGCTCCTTAAATGGTTTTTTTTAGTTAAGACAGATGACATATTTAACAATTTCTGCCTGCTAATATAGCCATAAAAACTCTTAGAAGTAAATGGGAAAG
Source organism: Syntrophaceae bacterium (assembly GCA_013388635.1). GTDB lineage: Bacteria > Desulfobacterota > BSN033 > BSN033 > UBA1163 > JACAEX01. The sequence continues at coordinate 26,684 of JACAEX010000065.1, forward strand.
ATAATGTATTTTATGATAAAAAACACTGTATCTAACCTCCCCTCGGTCAAAACCGTCCACCTTACCAACCACTTCAAGTTAAAAATCAATCCCTCGACCAACCCCGGTCTAAAGCCCGGGGTTGCCTTCGGGCCAAGACTTCGGCGTGAGCTCAGTCGAATGCTCAGGCCGAGAGTTCAGGGTTTATACTGAGCGGCGCTTTCAACCCGTTTCTAAAGGCCGGTTTTTGCGCCGTCGGAGTATCAAATTAGAAAAATGGAATGAAAAAGCAAATTGACTCCTAAGAAACCAAATGATAATTTGAAAATCGAGGTGAATTGAAGTGAAATCGGATCAGAAACGATGGGATGAAAGATTCAAGGGAAAGGAATTTGCTTTTGGCAAAGAGGCCAATCCCTTTCTTAGAAGGCATATGGCTCTTCTTCCAAAGGGGAAGGCCCTTGATATTGCGGCCGGGGAGGGAAGAAATGCGGTCTTCTTAGCCCTTCATGGATTTGATGTGGATGCTGTCGATATTTCAAGCATCGGTTTGAAGAAGGCTCGCGAATTGGCTGAGGAGATGGGTGTCAGGATCCACACCATTCATGCCGACCTCGATACGTACGATATCAAAGAAGGGCAGTACGACCTTATTACCAATTTCTACTTCCTCAGAAGAAGCCTCATTCCAAAGATAAGAAAGGGGCTTAAAAGGGGTGGGAGAGTGATCTTCGAAACCTACACCCTTGACCAAAGAGAGCTTGGCACGGGCGGTCCAAAGCAGGCAAAATATTTTTTAAAGCCCAACGAACTCCTCCGACTCTTTAGAGATTTCCGCATTCTCTTCTACCGAGAAGGAATTTTTAAGGAAGGCGGAAAGAGGAAAGCAATCGCCAGTCTTATCGCTGAAAAAATCTAAGAAAGGGTTCGTGGGTTCGAGTAGTTAATTCTTAAATATTTGATGAGGGTTTTAAGATGTTCACTTGAACCCTTGAGTCCTTGAACCCTTTACACGACAAAACCCAATCCCCAGTAGACCAGCATCCCTAAAATCACCGACCCCCACAAATTCTTCGTCTTCCAGGCGAAGCCAAAAACAGGCATCGCAGAAAAGAGATAATGAGGTTGGATTCCAAAAGCTCCTTCCGCATCAAAGAAGAGGATCGGGAAAACAATAGCACTCAAAATGGCAACCGGGATATATTCCAATCCCATTTTAATTTTCTCCGGGATCTCCCGCCGGGACAAAAAGGCGACCGGAAGAAAACGAGGGAGGAAGGTCACCAGTGCCATCCCTAAGATGAGCCATAAATTTTCATAATCCATATTATTACTCACCCCCGCCCTCTCCCTCCCCGATCAATGCGGAGGCGGATGAATTTTTAAGCTTTGAGCCTTGAACTTTGAGCTTTATGACCATCCCGATCACCGAAGCAAAGAGGGTAGCCAGAAGAATGCACCAGTTACCAGGAAATGCCCATTTAAAGAAGAGGGAAAAGATCCCTGCCATCACCATGATCCCAACATGATCACGGCCTTTGATTTGAATCATAAGCAGGCAGATAAAGAGGGCTGGAAGGGCAAATGGAAGCCCGTATTTCCTGTGGTCAATCACGCTTCCAAAGAAGGCGCCTCCCACGGAGCCACTGATCCAAGCAAGGTGGGAAGTGATTTGAAGCCCCAAAAGATAGAAAGGCCGATCTAAAATCTTAGACGTATCTGATACAGCCACTGCAAAGGACTCATCGGTCAACTGGGCAGAGAGGAGGCCGAGGGTCCAGATTCTACTTTTCTTGAGATAGACGGAGAGAGTCGAACTCATTAGAAGATGACGGAGATTTACAAAAAAGGTGGTGAGGACGATTGGGAACCAGAGGATTCCCTTTGAAATCATCTCTACAGCGATGAATTGGCTTGCCCCGGCATAGACAAGGAGACTCATCAAGCCGGTCTCGAAGGCGTTGAAGCCAGCTTTCCGAGCCAATATGCCAAAGGCAACCCCCACTGGAAGGTATCCCAAAACAACGGGAAGCGCGGCCTTGGCTCCATCTCTGAATGGGTGATCATCCATTTAATTCAATTTCAAATTTTAAATGTGCGATTTGCAATCTGAGATCTGAAATGTTCTTTAGTCCTGTTAAAATAACCGAACTCGAGGGAGGGAAATTCTCTTTTCAGGATCTCGACCATCTTGGAAATTCCCATCCCACTGCCCTCTCCCATTTCTTTCAGATAGAGGTCGGGATCGATATTGAGGTTCCGCATCTGGATGAGATCGACCCTGGTCTTTCTGATCAGATCCAATAATCCTTGCACTTCTGATTCTCTATCTGTGAATCCAGGGAAGACGAGGAGGTTGATAGAGGTGTAAACCCCTTTCTCCTTAGCCAAGATGAGGGTTTCCATCGCTTCTTTCAAGGTATATCCTTTAGGCCTGTGATAAAGTTTAAAATATTTTGGATGGGGACTATTGAGTGTGACGCGGATGCTATCGAGCCCAGCATCATATAATTTGGCAACATGCTTTGGCAAACTTCCATTGGTATTGAGATTGATCGTCCCCCGATCAGTCTTTTCTCTTAGCTTATAAATCGATTTCTCCAAGAGTTGCCATTGCATCAATGGCTCTCCTTCACAACCCTGACCAAAACTGACAATGGCATCCTCAGCCTCTTTTAGGTGAGGCAGGGCCACACCCAAAACCTCATCCACCGACGGGACGAACCTGATCCTTTCCTGAGAGGCAGGGCAACATTCAGAGGGTTGAAGAGAGATACAACCTAAGCAATCGGCATTACAGGTAGGAGAGGTGGGCAATGGACATTCCCATCTTCTAAAAAAGAGGTTCTTTGCAGCAAAACAATGATATTCTAAGGCGCATCTGGCAAGTTGTCGTAAGAGGCGATTATTTTGATCTCTCTTTAAAAAGGAATCGACATTTTTAGCCAAAAGTTTGTCATTCTTAAAATATTTCGGGTTCCAGTGAGGATTGGAATCGATGAGCAGACCTGTGGTCCAAAACTTTCCACTTCTCCAGCCTACAGAGCTGTATGCCCACAGCGGAAGGGTTTGGGAGTTTGGCCTTAACTGGGTAGCAGGCAACAGCGTACGGACATAACCCGGGGGAAGGAAAGCCGCTACTGCCGTACATTCGATCTCCTTCCCGTTCACCCTTACCTTTTCGAGTGAAGTGAAGGTGTCTCTCTCTTCGTCCCAGCCGATAGGGATTCTCCCGGGCAGGGAGAAGAGCTGACTGCCCGCGGGCAGGGGCACCAGTTCAGACGGAGAGGGAAGAACCTTACGGTCTCCGGAGCGAGCGGCCATCTTCAAAAAAGGATGATCAAAGATATTACCTTCAGGATCGGATAGGATCAGCCTGGGCAGCTCAAAATCCATAAAACGTTGGCTGTTTAGAATGTCGCTGAAATATCTGAAAAGCCACTCTGCACCCTGTGCATAGGGCTCAGGGGTTGATCAGGAGGGATACTTCCTTTCCCCCTTTGATTTCCTTAAGGACCTCTTCACATTCTTTCTCTTCAGCGCCGCTTTCAATCGGTTCGTCTTGTTTCGTCTCCTCATGTCGCCTCCGTCTACCAAATCCTTAAGGCTAAGCGCCTGGTGCTCGGGATACAGCAATTATTTGACCAACCAGACTCCTGCCACAATCAAAACCGTCCCGATCACCCGTGGCAGAGTAACCCCTTCTCTTAAAATGAGGGTGCTGAGAAGGGCAGTCACCAGGGGATAACAGGCCGCAATCGGAACGATCTTAGAGGTGGCCCCCATTTTCAAAGCGGTAAAATAGGTCCACATCCCGGCAAGTCCGGCCATGAGGCCACTCAAACCAAAAAGGAGGATGCTCCGGCCATCCACCTCAAGCAAAGTTCTCCCCTTGCCCAGAAGAAAGGTGAGGATGAGAAGGCCGATCGTCACGATTACGCTACGGATGGTCACGCCAATTAAAGGCTCGACTCTTGCGAGACCGATCTTCTCAATGATCGGGGTCGCCCCCCACAACAGAGCAGTGATGATCAACAAAAGGCCGACCATCTGTTCTATCTTTCACCTCTCAACGCTCTATCCCTGGCTGCTTTGAGCTCCTCGACCAAACAATAGGGCAGTTTCATCTCTCCTCTCCCCACTCCGATATCCAGGCCGTTCTTCTCTATCCCGTGGTAATCTGTCCCACCGGTTATCACGAGGCCATATCTCTCGGCGAGGGCTTTATACTGGGCCACCTCCAAGGCTGAATGCTCCGGATAATAGACCTCTATGCCTTTGAGACCCTCTTCGACCAGGCGGATGACGAGACCTTCCAGCTCTGAGTATCCATCCATATCAAGGGTATTCGGATGGGCAAGCACAGCTATTCCCTTAGCCTCATTGATGAAATGGATCGCCTCCTTTGGCTCGAACCTGAATTTATCGACATAGGCAGGGGCTCCCTTCTTCAGAAACCGGTCAAAGGCCTCCTGAAACGTCCTGACGTAATTCTTTTCTAAGAGCACCTGTGCGAAGTGGGGTCGGCCGACCTGCCCCCCTCCGGATGCCTTCAGCACGTCTTGGTAAGTCAGATCGATCCCCAGCTGATTCAACTTCTCCACAATCCTTGGATTCCTTTGGGCCCTCGCCTTCTGCAGATAATCCAACTTCTCATTGAGCAGTGGGTGATGAATATCGATGAAGAACCCTAACAGATGCATGGAGCCCGGGGAATGTTCTGCGCTGATCTCGATTCCAGGGATCACCTCAAAACCGATCTTCTCACCCTCTGATAACCCTTCTTCCAAGCCCTCAATCGTATCGTGATCCGTAATGGCAATTGCCCGCAGCCCTCTGGCCTTTGCATACCTGACGATTTCCGATGGGCTCATCACACCATCGGAAGCAGTTGTGTGGAGATGGAGATCAACATAGGCCATCCATATCCCCGCTTCTTCTTCCGGAAAGGTCACTTGAAGGATAATTTTATATAAGAGAAGGTCTATTCAAAGTCAACCCTTCTATATCCCGTTAAGAGATGGGGGCCTTCGAGCCAGTCAATTAGAGGGTAGCCCTCTCGGAATTTGGGCGTGCATATTGACTGTTCTAAGGGGCGGAAAAAATAGTAACAAATCCTATATGAATTGGGTAAAATTTGCTTATTTCATTATAACCTATTGATATTTATATGAAACTCAAAAAATAAATATTTCTTGACAATGCGCCTTCTTTTGGATATATTATTTATTGATGAAAAGAATGTTCCACAAGCGGAGGAGGTTAGGATACAAGGTTCGCCATTCGACCGGAAGGGTTTTTGTATAAAGAGAAAAGAGAAGTCGAAAAGTATACCCTTTCCATGCCTTAAGAATGGAAGGGGTTTTTTGTTCTGCTAAGAAAGGGGCATAGAATCTGTGAAGCAAAATAAGACAAACGGTAAGAAAAGAGAAGAGTTAACTCTCGAAACGTCTTCGCCGTCTCCGTTTTTCGCTGAAACGCAGCCTTCGGCCCCTCCAGTACAATCCACACCTTATGCTGAAGGTGGATGGGAAGAGGCCCTTGATGAGTTCGAACTTCAGCCGGATGAGGGGACAGTGGAGATCGAGGAAAAGGATGACGTCCAGTTTGGCGCCACCTCACAGGACGAGGTCTTTGATTATCCCCGGGATATTACGCTCGAGTACCTAAAAGGCCTTGAAAAGATTTCACTCCTGACTCCGGAGCGGGAGGTTGAGTTAGCCAAGAAGATTAAAGAAGGCGAGCGCCAGATCAAAAGTCTGGAGACGAAAACCAACCGTCTGAAGGCAGAGCTCTCCCAATATGCGCTTTCAAAAAAAGGAAACAAGCGTTCCTATGCTGGAATCCGTTCGGGAAGCAAGCTTAAGGGAAGGAATGGGAAAAAACCAAAACTTACCCCATCCGAAATAAAGGAAAAGACCCTTCTCTACAAGAAGATGTTGGACCGATATCAACAGGCTCTTCTCGAAACCCAGCAGGCGAAGAATGAATTGATCCAGGCCAATCTGCGGTTGGTCGTCAGTATTGCAAAACGGTACTCGAACCGCGGCCTTTCGTTTTTGGACCTTATCCAAGAGGGAAACCTCGGCCTCATGCAGGCCATGGTTAAATTTGATTATACCAAAGGCTATAAATTCAGCACGTACGCCTCCTGGTGGATCAGGGCAGCCATTTTAAGGGCCTTTGCAGAGAAGTCCAGGACTATACGAATCCCCAACTATCTCTTCGAAATCAAAGGCAAGCTAATGAAATCCTTTAAGGACCAGGTAAAGAAATTAGGTAGGGAACCTACTTCACAAGAACTGGCAAGGGATAGTGGAATCCCTCTGCACGATGTCGAAAAGATTATCAACCTGATCGAAGAGCCAATCTCTCTGGATATGCCCATTGGCGAGGAGGATAGTACTTTGGAGGATCTGATCCCTGATGAAAAAGGCCTTTCCCCTACCGATTCCCTGCTTGAAAGGGATTTGATCCAGCAAACCCGCAAACTCCTTTCTGGGCTATCGCCAAGGGAAGAGAAGATCCTTAGACTCCGTTTCGGGATCGGGGAAGATGGTGAGTGTACCCTCGAGGAGATCGGCAGGCAGTTCGGTCTCAGCCGGGAAAGGATTCGACAGATTGAGGCGAAGGCGCTTGAACGGCTACGGGATCCTAATCGCTATAAAGAGATCAAAGAATATTTTGAGTGAACCCCGAACCCCGTGTTAAAATGCGTGCTCATTAAAAAGGGGGAAGATGGGGCAAATGGTCACAATCATCTCATAGAAATAGAAAAAGGGGCACCTCAGCAGCTGAGGCGGCCCCTTTTTTGTTCGGAGAGAATCATTCCTCAATCTGAATTGCTTCCACCGGGCAATTCTCAGAAGCCTCCCGACAGGTATCGACCGCATCCTGAGGAACTTCGTCCACCTTGACACGGGCTTTATCGTCGTTCATCTCGAATACCTCCGGGCACGTCTCTGCACAGAGTCCACATCCGATACAGGTTTCTTCATCAACGATCGCCCTCATCGCTCATCCTCCTTTCTTTTTCTGAGGCATTATTCATAATTACTTTCTCTAAATCAAGTCAGCCCTTTAAAAAAATTGATGTTCACTTCTGGCTTTTGATGCACTAAGGGAAAAAGCGTATTCTACCGTCAAGAGGGACGGGTCTTTCTGAATTTATAATAGAGATAGAGAAAGGCCACCCCCATACCCACCAGCATCAAGACCGAGACGATCGTTTCAACCGAATCTAAACGAGTGGCAACTCTTTCATAGGTTGCCCCGATCCACCATCCGAAAAAACCGAGGAAGAAGCATCGGAAGATCGACCCCAAAAACGTATAAAGCGTAAAAGGTTTAACAGGGATACGGAGAAGACCGGCAAAGATAGACACTAAAGATATAGGAAAGACCGGGATGGCCCGAGAGAGGAAGATGGTCAGGGCCTCCTTCTTCCCGTGAAATCTCCTCTCCAAATTTTCTATCTCGTTCCAATCCACACCCAGGAAACGCTGAAGGCGAATCACCAGCGCCTTTCCCCCATAAAAGCTGATCGTATATCCAATATACGAACCCAGTGTGGAGGCAATGGTCCCTGGGAGGACAACGATCCAGAGGATCTGAAGAAAAGCACCGGGGATGGAGAGACCGGGGCCGATGAGGATGGCACCTGCCCCCATGATGATCAAAGGGGATGGGATGGGGACGATGATCTGTTCGATCATCACGCCGAGGAAGACCGCCACCTGTCCATGCGCCCTCATCGACTCCATGATCCACTGGGTAATCTCTGAAACCAACGGTTCCTCCCTGATTCACCATACTTCATAACTTCAGACAAACATCCCGTCAAGTGGAATCTTCAACCAGGAGCAATGGGCACTGAAGCATGGGAGAAAGCCGGCAATGGGGCAGAAATGTCTTCAAAAATCTTATCAAGCGCACGATTTGGAATGAGGGTTGGCAAAGGCAACTTCTTACGTCATAATATAATCCTTCTATCTCTAAGGCATCCCTTTAGTCAAGGGACAGGCTAATGTTGCTGCTATAAGATTTTTTCCAACACCCCTGCCCCATTCTGGTGAGTTTCCCTTGAAGAGTGAGGCCGTTCACTCAAGGACGAATTAACAGGATGGTCCCTTTGACCTGGAAACGGAAAAGGTGAACCCAATTAAGGTCTTCAGCGGTTTTCTAAATAGCCTGCAGCCAAAAAAAGAGGCATCTCAATCAAAGCCATCATTCAAGTTCCTCGGCCTGATCTCATTGGATGTCGTCCGGTAGTAGAGCACGTCTTCAACTTGAGCACGTGGATTTTCAATCCCCTGTTCCTGCATTGCATCAAGAAGGTCGTTGTATGCTCGTTCAGCAGCATTAAAGAGCTGTTGTGCATTACTTTGCAATTTACCAACCCTGTAATCCCGACTCGCCCTCCGATAGGCATACCATTGATCCAAACACTCCGCGGGTATTCCATTTACTAAACGGTTCACTACAAAATCCAGTTGTATAGGAACTGTCTGATTCCCTACGCCAACATCAGGTATCTGAATTCTTGCTGCATACCCATTCTTATGGCAGGATATTGTGTGAGGCTGAAAATCAGGATTTGGCAAAGTCAATTCATAATTCCCATCAATATCTGTCTCTGCTTCTTGTTGGCCGCCATTACAGATTGGATAACAATCGTGCAAAATTCTCGCGCCTGCTATCGGCCTATTGGTTTGATCAGTCACTCTGCCTCGATATGTAGGTGGCATATTCTTTATCTCCCTGCCTGTAATACAAGAAATTTCGACTTGTACTTATAGTCGAATACTCCATCAATACCGACAAAGCCGTTTTTGATTAAATGAGCATTTATGAAAGTTTTGTTCCTCAGACAGAGATAGCAGAGCAGGTTATTTTCTTTATCGTACTTATCTGTGTCAAACTTCACAAGTACTTTCTGCCCCCGTGTCTTCTCTTCCAAGAACTGAATGGCTGCTGCGTTCTTCTCAGGTTTCTGCTTCACTCTATCAGCCTAACTTTCAGTCCGTCATCTAAAACCAGAACTTCTGGAGAAATGATTTCTTTTACGGAATGATATTTCTTCCTTTGAGAACCTGACTCTGCGGATATCTTTGAGCCAAACGTCAATTTTTAGGATCAATCTTTTTATCAAACTTTATGGAATCTTTAAAAATATAGGGTAGCTTCTTGATTTCTTCTTTAAATTCCATTCTTGTCTCTTCTTGTCTGATTATCTCAACAATTGCTTCCTTAAAAATGTCTTTCTGTTTCATTCCAAATTTTTCTTTTATGATTGGTAAAAAATCCTCGTTTATTTCGTAGCCAATGGAATTCCTGTCCAGATTCTTTTGCCACCAGAGAGGTTGTTCCGCTTCCAAGAAACGGGTCAAGCACAGTATCCCCAACAAAACTGAACATCCTGATAAGTCGCCTAGGTAGCTCCTCAGGGAACATCGCCAAGTGTTTATCCTGCTTTTCCCCGGGAAAGTTCCAGTGGCCGGTAAAGTATTGGCTCCATTCTACCTCTGTCAGTATCGATTTTTCCTTGACTTCTTTTGTAACTTTAGGTGGGTCGCCATACTTCTTAAAAAGTAGGATGAATTCGTAGTCTAATTTAATAATTCCATTTCGCGGAAACGGGTAGGCCCCGTCACCGTTGCCCCAGCGGGGGTAAGGCAAGTAGTCACTTTTTGCCAGATAATAGCACCCATATAATCAAAACCAATGTTTTCGCAAAATTTGGTGATTTCAGTTCGTATGGGGATGATCTTATACCTTCCATAGTAGGCGGACCGCGCAAATTGATCGCCTATGTTGACACAAGGTCGGCAACCTTCATGTAAAACGCGATGACATTCATTCCACACCGAGTTAAGATTGTTAATGTACTCTTCATATGTGTCATTGAACCCAATCTGCTTCCCATTCCCATAATCTTTTAACTGCCAATAAGGAGGGGAGGTAATAATCAGGTGAATAGATTCGTCAGGAACCTCTTTCATCCATCTCGAATCCCCAATAATGATCTTATGGTGGGTTTTCATAGAAGTGTCTATTCGAGATTTCTAATTGTGTATTTCGCCAGCTCCTCAGGGGATAGATTATCTGGCTCAACTAAAAGGTAATGCTTCTCTGAAGATATTCCTATTCGAGATGTGGTCTGTTCCAGTTCAAACAAGGCGATGAGATCGTCTCTCATAAACTGTGCCGCAATTGGTCTGCAGATCAAATTGGGGAACTTCGAGCGACACATCGCCATATCCTGCTCAATCTGAACTACGCTAATCCTCTCCTTCGATCCTTTCGCTTGAACTGGAAAAACATAATGAACGCCTCTTTTGTCAATTCCAACGTAAATCTCGTCAGTCTCTATCTGACCTAAACTATCTACAAAAGTCCTCAAATGATTTTGAAGAGAATACCAGGTGACCCCGGTAAAGATGTCAATGAGTCTGTTATACCGCAATTTGGCAAGCAGGGCTTGCTCGTCGTTCAATGCATACATCGCTATGATTCCAGGGGTTGCGTCGGGTATCTTAGTCTCAACGAGGGGAATAGTTGGTTGAATCGTAGCTGCGGATGTAGTGACAAAAATATATTTGGATCTGCCTGCAGGACGAATAATCCATTCACACCCCTTAGGCGCCTTAGTTCTTATTGATTCTGGCAGCTGCGCCCTGTAACGGAAAGAGTAGATCACATCTCCAAGGTTTTTCGGTAATTTTATTCCAATTTTCTTAGCAATCCGAACAATGTCCTCCCGCGAGAAGGTAAGTTCAGTCGCTCCATTCTTGTATTTTTCAAGGAAGATCCGCTCAATAATCTGACTGTAACGATTTTGCTTAATAATAGCTTTCATGGCTGATTTCTTTCCTTACCCAACTATTTCTATCCTGGCCAACGGAGAACTACCACCTC
>JACAEX010000071.1 GCA_013388635.1 Syntrophaceae bacterium
ATTCCCACAAAGCCGACGACGAACTTCTAAAATTGCTTAAACCGATCGAAAAACCAAGGTGTGCACTTTTAAACTTTAAATCCATAAAAACGGTGCACTTTTAATTCTTAAATGACATTTCGTCTTCGCTGCCTTGACAATGAACTGTAAAAAAGATACGCTTCATAAGTCCTGTTGGTAAGCGCCTTTTGACGGACGGGCGGAGGAACTAAGATGAACCGAACAGGGATTGTTAAAGACGGTCGATATCTCGAACACGTGATGGATCCCGGTCATCCGGAGAGCCCGGAGCGATTGAGGGCCATCTATCAGATGCTTGAAGAGGAGGAGATGAAGGGTCGGTTTGAAATGGTCAGCCCTCGAGCCGCCACCCGGGAGGAGCTGGAGATGATCCATTCTCCTCGCTACGTTGACCTGATCGCGTCCACAGCGGGAAAGCCCTACTTCCGACTCGACGGAGACACTTCCACCTGTGCCAAATCTTATGAGGCCGCCCTCTTTGCCGCAGGCGGTCTTCTTGAGTTGATCAGGGCGGTCATGGAGGGAAAAGTCGATAACGGATTTGCCTTCGTCAGACCTCCTGGCCATCATGCGGAGAGGGACAGGGCCATGGGTTTCTGTCTCTTCAACAATGTGGCCATCGGGGCTATGTACGCGATCCAGAGCTTCTCTCTCCAGAGGGTTCTGATCGTGGACTGGGATGTCCATCACGGAAACGGCACGCAAAACGCTTTCTACGAGGACGCCAGGGTCCTCTATTTCTCCACCCACCGCTATGGCTTCTTCTATCCGGGGACAGGTGCGGCCACTGAGGTGGGAAAGGGGGATGGAAAGGGATTCAACGTGAACGTGCCCCTCTCGACCGGTTGCGGTGATGCGGATTATGGAATTATATTTCAAGAAATCCTGAAGCCGATTGCGCTCGAATATCGGCCTCAGTTAATCTTGGTCTCCGCGGGATTCGATATCCATTATGATGACCCATTGGGCGGCATGGAGGTGACCGAGAAGGGATTTGCCAGGATGACCGAGATTCTGATGGAGATCGCACGGACCACCGCCCAGGGAAGAGTGGTGATCACCCTCGAAGGCGGCTACGATGTGGAGGGACAGAGGCGATCGGTGAAAGCTGTCCTGAAGGAGCTGGCTCAGCTCTCACCCGTTGACAAGAGCGAGCTCCTTGAGAAAGAGAAGGCCAATGCCTCTCGTGTGGAACGATTCATCCTTCCGTTGAAGGAGATTCAGAAAAAATACTGGAAGAGCCTCTAACCCGCCACTGTGTTCACCATCTCCTTCAGCTCTTTTCCAACTTTAAAGAAAGGGAGCTTCTTGGGCGGGACATCCACGATCTCTCCTGTCTTGGGATTTCGTCCTTTGTAGCCGCCATAACTTCTCACCACAAAGCTTCCAAACCCCCGGATCTCAATCCGGTCTCCCTTTTCCAGGCTCTCCTTCATCCCGTCAAAAAGGGTATCGACAATGACCTTGGCTACCTTCTGAGTTACGTTGGTCTTCTCGGAGACCAAGGTAATGAGTTGGGCCTTATTCATACGTCCTCCCTTCCTCTAAAGTAGTGCTGTCGTATATATTGCACTGCATTTCTAAAAAAAGCAACACCTAAATTGAACTATTCTCACAATATTTCTATGGAGAGCAGGGATGCTGAATCGCTCAGATTAGGTTTCAAAAAGTCTCTGGTTGTTGGAATTTCATTCTCCTCTGTACTCCCTCCACCAATTGGTTAAACATCTTTTCGAAGCCAACCCGGTTCTTGTTCGTCGATCCAGCCAAGACGACCTCTTTGGTGGATTCTCTGGGAATCCTGACCCAAACCCTTTGATGAGAAAAGAAAAAAGAGATGACCAGACCCAGTATCATCATCGCGCTTCCAATCCAGACCACCCAAACCCCAGGGTCTTTGGTCACCTGAAGCCCTGTATACTCTTTGGGAGTGACGCCTTCAAGTGTGATGATGAAATCATGGTCGTTTCGCAGATCGAATCTTTTCAGGTCTTTTAACACCCAGAAGGCCCGAGGCTCTTGGTTCCCCTTGAACAGAACCAGCTGAACCCCTTCTCCGAAGTTATGGATCTGCGGGGCATATCTCAGTAAATGGATCTGACTGTCCGAGTTTGGGATCGAGACGGTCTCTCCCTCCACGAGATTGACAAGCTGTTTCCCCTTTCTACCTTTCTGCTGGACTCCCAAGCTGACATGGTGAACGGTTCCATAACTCGCCTGATAGAATGCCAGGCCTTTATAACGAAGGGGATGGTTCACCTCCACCGACTTTCTCAACACCTCTTTACTATCTTCAACGATGGTGAGGAGGCTTGTATATTCCTTAACATGCTTCTCAGGGCCCTGGAGGTCATAATAGGTGATCCTGAAATCATCACAGCGCACAGAAAAACCGAGAGGCTTCGGGATCTCTCTATCTTTTACTCGCACATAAATCTGATCGACCGTTTCCCCTTCGAGGATGTTGACAAATCCTTTGAAGCCCAGCTGGGACCCAATCAGCCCTCCGACCAGGACGATCAGAATGCTCAGATGGGTCACGTATACCCCCAATCTCGAAAATCTCCCTTTTTCGGAATAGAGGGTAATGGCGGAATCTGTCTCGGTACGCTTCCATTTTCTAAACCACTTCTTTAATTCCGATCGAATCCTCTCCTCTGCCCCAGCCTCGGTTAGACCCGGATTTCGGACCTTCTCCACATGGGGAAGGGTCCTGAGCATCGAATCTTCCAAACCCTCGGATCTGGTCCGGAAGACCTGTCTCAGGATTCCGGGAAGTCTGTGCAAAGAACAGGCAATTAGATTGATCACCAGGAACAGAAGGATGGCGCTAAACCACCAGGAGTGGTACATATCAAAGAGGTCGAAGAAGTTGAGGACCTTGTAGAGTCCGATCCCATAGCGCTGAATATACTCCTCGGTCGGTGCATTCTGTTTGATCAGCGTGCCAACAATGGAGACGATCGCAAGCAGGATGAGGAGAAAGATGGTGAGCTTGACTGAACGGAAAAGGTCGAAAAGAATGGTAAGAACCCCCATCTCCTTTCGACCGATCTCGACTTTCGACTCCTTCATAGGATCCCTTCGGGGGATAGACCCATCACCTTACTGCTGACAGACAAGTATTTGAAATATTTAACACAAATTTTCGATCTCTGTCAAACAAAAAGGGGTAGATCCCTTTTTGGAAATCTACCCCTTTGGCCAATCTGCCCCTGAAGGACGTTACGAACTATTTCTTAGCCTTCACGTGGCACTGGGTGCACCCCGTTGGACCGGCAGCTTTCTTGGCCTTCTTTGCCTCGTCGTGACAACCCTTGCAGTCCTTGTGATAGGCATCCTTTGCGGAGATCGTCTTTCCCTCTGCCTTGGCCTTGTGGCAGTCTTTGCAGAGTTTGCCAGAGGTCTCACCCTTCTTCCAGGTGTGGTGGCATTTCACACAATCGATCTTCAGTGTCTCACTATGCTTCTTATGGGCGAACTTCACCGTCCCATAAGAAGGATTGAATTCGATCACATCCTTCGCAGCAAAAACGCCACTGGCCATCAGGATGGAAAACAAAAATCCTGCCAGGATCCCCACGCTTATCAAACTCTTTTTCATCACTTTTTCACCCCCTCTCTTCTATCTTTTTAGACGGCGAAAGTCTAACAAATATTCACTTTTTGTCAAGAAAAAAATGACTGAAACCGAGGGGCTTACTCAGATCCATTAACTTATGTTATTGGATCTCGATCTCCTCCAGGATGCGCTGTTTTGTTTGAAGCAGGGTACGGGTCTGCCTGGCCTTTTCCACAATCTCCTTTCCTAACAAAGCCGCACCAAAGGCTCCAGTGATCAGAGGCTCCTCGGGGACTAAAATCTCATGGCCCAATTGCTCGGAAAGGGCTTTAAGCAGGCCTCTATTTTTAGCACCTCCACCTGTCACGATCACCGCATCTTCCACCCTTAGCCGATTGACCATTGTGTTTATCCTCTCTGCGAGGGATTGATGAACCCCTGCCAACAGGTCAGAAATCGGTACGCCTTCTGCCAGGCTGGCCGCAACCTCCTGCTGGGCATAGATGGTGCAGATGTTGCTGATCTTCGCAGGATGGTGGCTCTGGAGAGATAGCTCTCCGACCTCATCTAACCCAACCCCCAGGGCATCGGCAATCACTTCGATGAATCTGCCCGTGCCAGCTGCACACTTGTCATTCATCACAAAGTCAATGGTCCTGCCAGTGGCGTCGATCTTGATCGCCTTAACATCCTGGCCGCCGATATCGATGATCGTCCTGGCCCTGGGAAAGAGGCTGGCGATGCCTCTGGCCTGGCATGCGATCTCTGTGAACTGCTTATCCGCAAAGGGGACGTTGATCCTTCCGTAGCCTGTGGAGACGACGTAGGTCACGGCTTCAAAACCGATTTGAGCCTTGTTCAAAGCCTCGTCCATCACCCTGTTGGCCAGGCGGCGATGCTCTGGCCCTGTGGGGCCAATGACCGAGGCGACGATCCCTTGATTCAGGATCACCACCTTGGTCATCGTGGAACCCACATCAATACCTGCAAAATAGGAGGTCAATGTCACCCTGAATTGGTTAGAAAATGAAAGTCTAATGTCTAACGGTAAGGGTAACGAGGCCCGTTTCGTTAAGGGGTTACGTTCATCTTATTTAAATCCTTACCGTCACCTTTTAACGCCAAACGATACGGGCTTCGTAACCGTAACCCAAGCGCCCGGATTATTTCATGGTTCGAGGGTGAGGCTCCCTCATGAATAATTAAGCTGCTCTGTTTGCACGAATCGACTCCAGGGTCTCGATGAAGGCGTCGATCTTGTTTCTCGTATCGACCTCAGAGTAAGAGGTGATGTCGATGATATCGCTTTCCAGTATCAGAGAGGGAAGCTCCCTGTATACTTTCTCCCTCTTCCCATCCTTCCCCATGACATAGATCGGGATGGGTTTATAGATCTTGGCCAATTGGTGTAACTGCCAGATCAGACCCACATGCCAGGATCGACAGGAGAATGCTTCATGCATGACCACTCCATCGATCTTATACTCTTCGATCCAGTTGATGAGGCGCTCCACATCGGGCTCGGATCCGGGCCGTTTCTTAGCCTTATCATACCAGAAGGTCCAGTAGCCGAGCCACCGCCAGGCCAGGTGTTCGATCGGATCTCTGGTCTCCGGGATATCCATCTCGTTAAGAGGGGCAACCATTCGATAGGTCGTCTCAACAGGGAAGGAAGCACCCTTGCTATTGAAATAGTTGAAGTCGTTCAGGGCATACCAGGCTGGCAGTCCACCTCCCCACATCAGCCTGTATCTCTCGTTTTCGACCTCCCCTTCTCCCCTGGCGATCTTTTCCTCCAGCTCCTTCTTGAGATCGACAAAGAAATCATAAGCCTTCTCGGTGGCCATCATGAAGTTGATCGGCACCATGGTGTTCATCGCATCACCGGTCCCCATGGGGCAAGGCACAGCCCGTCTCAGTTTATACGTTTCGTCGATCAGGTTCCAGGTCCGATCGCTCAAGTCAACCAGCTCTCTCAGCCGATCATAATCCATCTTCTTTCCGGTCTGCTCTTCGAGAAAAGCGACCAGCCCGCGCAGCTGCTTTACAATATATTTATGGTAGTAATCCCAAACATCCCTGTGATCCTGATCCCTCTGAAAGAGCGGATAGGGAAGGTCGATATTGTAGATCGGCACGTCCGGCATGAATTGCTGGGAGGCCTGATACCATTTCGATCTGGGGTCACAGATGATCTGTCCGCTCGATATCATGAAGTCAGGCCTTGCCTGGCCACCCCACGGAGCATCGGGTGGCATCTGACCCAGCTCTTCCCTCCATTGATCAAACCCGATCCCGCAGAGGGCATAGGTGCAGAGGGAACGAGAAAGGCCCAGGGACTCTGCCCTCTGAAGGAATCTTTCTGCATCCCTCTTGGCTCCGCAGATACCGGCAAAGTTCTCCGTCCAGATAGGAATCACATCCATGGCCCTCAGGATCTCCTCGTGATGACAGACGATAAAGGTATAAGCCAATTTCTGTCTCCCCTCTGCCCGTGCCTGGAGCGTACTGGTGATAAACTCCTTGACCATAGGGCCGATCGAAGCGGCTGCTCGGGTGGCCGTCATCCTCTTCTTCGGTTTTACCTCTTTAACTTCCTCTGCCATTACCTCAACCCTCCTTATCTCCCTATCAACCGAGCATCTCCAGGAAGGCCTGGATCCTCGTTCTGAGCTGACCCATCGTACCCGCAGAGTAGACATCCTCCAGATGGAGGAGGGGGACGTTGATCGACTTGTAGTAGGCCTTTCGTGCGGGAACCTCAAAGCCAAAAGGATCACAATATTTATAGAGATAGAGAATAGACCCATCCACCTTGAATTCTTTGGCATAAACTCCAGTATCACCAAAACGAGAGGCGATATCTCCTTCAAAAGTGCCAGCCCGGTTTGCCCGGTAGGTCTTCGGACAATTGACCTTCTCGAGGTAACGACGGGCCAGTGCATCGATCGGATTCCCTCCAATGTCAGTCTTAGGAAAATAGTCCCTGGCTCCGTTACAAATCGTATCCGCCACCACACTGCCTCCAAGCTCCTCCACGAGCTTGATCAATTCGACGTTATCGAGGCAGGCTCCATCGATCAATATCCGGGGACCCTTCTTGACAGGAGACCTCTCCCTCTGCTTGATCTCTGCTGAAACCCGATCGTATAAACCATTTGCCTCGTCGACGGGCAAGCTCGATCCCACGGTCAGGGTCCTTGTCAATTCTGTCCCTGAGATCAGAGGAGGGTCTGTCTTCCTGAACTCATAGAGGTCCCTCACTCTATCCCTGTTTTCATTATGGACTCGAATGGCCTTAGCCAGATCCTCCTCAGTGATCGATTTCCCGACAAACCTCTCCAGGCTTTTCTTGAACGTGTTAAGCTCCGCGCTGAAGAATTCGATGGACGACTGATCACAGACCGTGGGGATATTGACAAAATGAAAATACGGGAAAGGCAGAGAATAACTCCAGGCGCTGAAGCTTCGCACCATGCTATCGCAGCCGTGCGGGATCACCATGCCTGAGAGAAAGTCATATTTCTGCTTTACCGAGAGGTCGAAACAGCTCCGGTAGTAGGGGCACACGATCGTCTCGAGGAGCGTATCCCCTGTTGTAATAGGCTCATGGATATCTCCCCTGACCCGAAATGGGATACACCCTGAAGCCGTAATGATTTCCAGAGGAACAAAGGAGCAGACATAACCGGTGAGCCTCCTCCCTTCATTTCTGAGCTCTCTCGCCCTGAGGCCATAATCTTTATAATATCTCTCTACTGTGTTCAGAATGCTATCCCCTCTCCCCTCCATCGCCCCTCTCCTTCTTGATCTCCGTTACGGAAAACTATCAGGACGCAGGAGTATCAGACTGAACTTCTTATTTTTCCTCAGCCTGATCTCCTGGTTAACCGGTTTCCTGATCATCTGATATCCTTATTCTCAACCAACCATGAACAATGCGGGCAAAATGCAATATACGCAATCACGCCTTAACTTTCAATCTTTTTCTTCAGCTGTTCCCTTCCAATGATCGCTGCGCCCAGGGCAGCTGTCAAATGGGGCTCGGCCGGGACAAGGATGGCATGGCCTCTGATCTCCTCTAAGGCCTTGACAAGGCCCAGATCCCTCGCACCGCCACCCACCATGGCCACATCCGGTTCAACCCCTATCCTCTCCACAAGACTGTTGATCTGGGCTGCAAGGGCCCTGTGAAGACCGGCTAAAAGGTCCTCTTTGGTCACCCCTTCCGAGATTCGAGAGATCGCTTCAGACTCTGAAAAGACAGCGCATCCCGTGTTAAAATCAACCCTCTTTTTCGACTTTAAAGACATCTCGCCGATCTCTTCCACTTTGACACGGAGAACCCTGGCGATCACCTGAAGGATCCTTCCACTGCCACCCGCGCACTTTCCGCTCAATAGGAAATTGTGCACCCCTCCATTTCGGTCGATGCGCAGGACCTTCGTGTAGAGATCCCCCACGTCAATCACCGTCTTGACAGTGGGAAGAAGCGAAGAGACACCCTTGGCATGGCAGGCGACATCTGACCTGACCTCGTCTGCAAAAATCACTGACCTTGCCCCATATCCCGTAGCCACGGTCCGCATGATATCATGGGCAGATATCCCATTCCGAAAAGAGAGCTCCTCTTTCACCCTTTCAGCCGTCAGCTTCAAATCTCCCCCTGATGGGCAGACAGATGAATCAACCGTTCCCTGATCTCCGAGGGCGATCCCTTTAGAGTACGCCGAACCAATATCAATGCCGAGGACGTAACCCATCTTCTCTCAAAGCCTCTCGATTGAGTGATCGCAGGCTCAACCCTTCTATCTCGCCATTCATTTAGAGCCCTCCCGACCTCCAACGACCAGCTCCGGGATCCTCAACGTGGGTTGAGCATCGGAGACCGGAACTCCCTGCCCATCCTTTCCGCAGGTCCCGATCCCAAAACCAAGATCATCGCCCACCATGTCGATCTCTTTGAGGACCTTGGGCCCGTTGCCAGTAAGGATCGCTCCCCGCACCGGTTCGCCTACCACTCCTTTTTCGATCAAGTATCCCTCGCTCACCTCAAAGACAAAATCTCCATTGACGGTATTGACCTGCCCTCCCCCCATCTTCTTTACAAAGAGTCCTTTTTCGACGGAACGGATGATCTCCTCAGGCTTTGCCTTTCCGGGAACGATCAGGGTATTGCTCATTCTGGGAATCGGTTTATGTTGATAAGACTCCCTCCTCCCGTTTCCGGTGGATTGAACTCCATCCTTCATCGCAGCCAGCCGATCGTAAAGGTAACCCTTCAAGACGCCCTCCTCCACCAGGACTGTCCTCCGGGAGATCACACCTTCGTCATCAAAGGCATAAGAACCTCTTTTTTGGGGGAGGGTTGGGTCATCGACCACTGTGATCAGCCGTGAGGCCACACTCTCTCCGATCTTCTTTGAATAGACGGAGAGGCCCTGTTGGGCCAGATCAGCCTCGAGACCGTGGCCGATCGCCTCGTGGATCATCGTCCCTCCTGCCTCACTCGACAGGACAACAGCCATCCTTCCCATGGGTGCCCTTCTCGCTGAGAGCATGAGGAGAGCCCTTCTGGTCGCCGCCTCTGCCACCTCCTCCGGAGGATGGAGATCGAAGAGCTCAAAGCCCATTGTCCCGGCCACCGGCTCATATCCTGTCTGGATCACATCTCCCTCCGCAGAGACCACCTGAACAGAGAGCAGCGTCCCCACTCTCTCTCCCTCCCTCCACTCCCCGTCCGAATTTGCAATGGAGAGGACCTGGCTGACATCCCGGTAGAGGACCTTTACCTGCCGAACACGCTGATCGGATCGCCGGGCAACATCATTCGCCCTCTTCACCACAGAAACCTTCTCTCCGATCGAGATGCCGCTGGGATCCTTCTCGACCGGAAGAGAGGACTTTCCAGCGAAAGGTTGAGAGGGGTGAGTCAGGTCGATCACCCTCGCCTCCCCATTCTCCCTCACCACCCGGCTTATCGCACCTGCCAGCTCGAGGAGGGCCTCTTCAGTCTTCTGATTTGTAAAGCTGTAAATCGTCCTTCCGTTGAAAAGGACCCTGAGGCCCACTCCCCTATCGAGACCCGAAACCACCTTCTCGATTCGATCCTCCTCACAAACGATGGTGACCGAACGGGTCTGTTCGAAGTAAAGGTCCGCAAACTCCCCTCCCTCTTTGAGAGCCTCCCTGAGTATTTTCTCAAATGGAATATGTTCTAACATCCTATCCAACTGATCAAAGGCGGACATTAAAATTCGAAATCCGAAACAAATCCAAAATCTAAATTTCAAAATTCAAAACGATTCTTATTTGTTTCTATCATTTGGGTTTTGAACATTCGTGCTTGTTTCGAGTTTCGAATTTCGTGCTTCGAATTTAAGACCACCCATTTTTGCTAAAAAACACTCCGGTTCCAAAGGTTCAATGGTTATTTCTTCGCGAAGCCCCTCCAAAACTGCCTCCAAATCCTTCTCCCATCCAGGCGCCACCATCAACTCAACGATCGCCTCACGAGGATCTCTGGTTCTTAAAACAGCCATCCCCTCATACGATTCGATGATGAATTTGAAGTAGGCAATATCCCTTCGATGCAGCCTGAAATATCTCGATTGGGTATCCATCCTTTTTTAATTTCGGATTTCAGATCTCAGATTTCATATTGAAAAAATATGCAATGTGCAATTTGCGATCTGAAATTAGATCTTCTTGATCAGGGTTCCTTTCACATCTCCAAAAAGGACGACATCCTTGATCGTTCCCTCGACAGGGTAGAGCTCTTTTGACAACCATCCCTCTATGAGGCCTTCTTTCGAATGGGTGACCTCTGGGTCCAAGAAGAGTCTAACAAAAAGATCCTTCCCATCCTTAAATCGCTCCCTCTCCCTTCTCTTCTCCTCCTCCTCTCTTCCAGCCACCCTTACTTCATAAACCGAAGATCCCTTTCGTGGAAAGGTGGGCACCGCATACTTCTTTCCTCTTTCGATCTCCCCATAAACGCCATAACGGAAGTTGTAAGAGGCTGTGAGAAAATCATCATAGATCCGGCCCGGTGGAATCTCCTGCTCCGTCCTCTGAATTGTCCCATCCTTTCTCCGCCTGAGCTGAATCCACTTCCTCTTCTGATAGTCGAAGAGGTGGGTTCTCCTCCTCAATTTGCTTCCGACCTTCACGTCCTCTTCGAATGATAGGGACCTGAGGCGTCTTCCTCCATCGATTTCCTCCATTGTGGAGCGAAAGGTATCAACCCGGTAACGAGCCATCCATCCTAAGAACCCGACGGTCTCTCCTTGAAGAGTGGCCAGATATTGACCCTTTTTTTCCGTCTCCCCAAAACTCAACTTGCCCACGGCTGCCCGCTTGAATAGCCAGAAGTCAAGCTCGTAATGGAGTTCCTCTCCTTTGAAGAACTCTGAGATGGACTTCTCCCTTCTATCTTTTGAAGGAGCGGGGGAATCTGCCCTTGTCTCCCGGACATGGAAGGGAAAGGAGAAGAGCAAAGGGAGCCCCAGAAGCCACCGAAGAAAATGTCTTCTTGTCAGATGAGAACTTAGGAGTTCGGAGCTCGGAGTTCGGAGCAATTCTTTAAAGCAAAAAGCATTTGGAAAATTTTTTAAAACCTCCAGGCCCATCACTCTGAACTCCCAATCCTACTGTTTTCTGATCCCCGAACTCTGAACTCATCACTCCGAACTGGTTTTAGATATGCAATTCGATCACATCCCCCTCATTGACCTGGTGATCTCGCCTGACCATCTGCCCGCCAAACTTTCCAGAACCCCATATCCTCGCATATCGAAGTTTGGCAACGAAGTCCTTATGGATCGAGAGTGCGACATCCTCCACCGTGCTTCCCTTCTTAAGGACTACCGGCTCTGTAAGATCTGGATCCTTTCCGGGAGCCTTGGTGTAGACCCGGATGATCCCGAGGAGTTGATAGACCTCCTTCTTCAACTCTTCGATATTCATCTCCCCCTTCGCGGAGATCGGTAAGATGGGAAAGGTTTCTCCGAAACGAGTCGAAATGGCTCGGTAGCCTTCCATGGCACCCTCGCGATCGCATTTATTTCCAAGGATGAGGGCCTTACGAGAAACCCAGCCAACCTCCAGGGGTGGCGTTGCCCCTTTGCCCACCATCTCTATTTTCATTCGTCTCAACTCCTCCTGGATGACCTCGATCTGGAAGACCGGGTCTTCGGTCAGGTCAACGATGAGAAGAACGGCGTCCGAGGTTCGGATGAGGTTTGAGAGTCCGGGTTCCACACGATCCAATTGAATGGGAGGAGTATCCACCATCTGGATCTGCACATTTTCAAATTTCATCATTCCTGCAATGGGCTTCTGCGTGGTGAAAGGATATTCGCCCACCTCGGAAAAGGCATGGGTGACCTGAGAGAAGAGGCTCGATTTTCCGGAATTGGGAAGGCCGAGAAGAACGACCTGCCCTACCCCCTCTCTTTTGATGTTATAGGCCTGCTCTGCTTTTCCGATCGTCGGCTTCTTCTGGAGCTCCTCCTTCAGTTTGGCCATCCGGCTCTTGAGCTGACCCCTGAGTTTCTCGGTCCCCTTATGCTTGGGGATGACAGCCATCATCACCTCAAGGGCCTTGATCTTTTCCGGGGTGGTCTTGGCCTGTTTAAATTTGGCCTCTGCCTCCAAATACTGAGGAGTTAGGTTGGCTGGCATAATCTGAACGCTCGATCTTCATCCTATGGAATGTTTGAAAAAAGGTACTATAGCTTATAGATCTTTTCGTGCAAAAAGATTTCCACGACATTTGGGTCAAATTGGATGCCCTTCCACCTCTCCAGCTCTGTCAGAACATCTTGAAGCGGCATCATCCCGCGATGAGGCCTCGAACTGGTCATCGCATCGAAGGCATCTGGAACCGCCACGATCCTTGCTTCGAGGGGAATGGCCTCACCAGCCAGTCCGTCCGGGTATCCGCTCCCATCGAAATGCTCGTGATGATGACGGATGACCGGGATCTTATCCTTAAAGAAATCGAGCCCCTCTAAAATCCTCACCCCGATCAGTGGATGTTCCTGAATGTATTGATACTCGTCAGAGTCCAGGGTCGTCGGCTTCTGGAGCACCTCATCTCTGATCCCGATCTTGCCGATGTCATGGAGGAGCGCACCGTATTCGAGGCTCTCCAGCCGATCCTCCGTAAAACCCAGTTGAAAGGCGATCTTCAAACTCATCCTGGTCACCCGGTCAGAGTGGCCTCGAGTGTAAGGATCCTTTGCGTCGATCGCCTCCGCGAGCACCTTGACCGAATCCAGATGGGCCTTCTTTAGGATCCGGTACGCCTCCTGGAGCTTTGCAGTTCGCTCCTCCACCAACCTTTCCAGATGGAGCCGGTAGGCGGAGATCTCTTCCTCCAGCCTCTTCTTCTCAAGAGCCCTCGTCACGCTCAGGCTCAGCAAATCGAGGTCTACCGGTTTGATGATGAAATCATAAGCGCCGAGCCGCATCGCCTCCACAGCCAAATCGATGTCCGGATGGGCGGTGATCACGATCACCATCATTTTCGGATCCGTTGCCTTCACCCTTTTCAATAGCTCAACGCCGTCCATTTCGGGCATCCTGATATCGGCGATCATCAGGGAAAATGGGTCCTTTAAAAACCATCGGAGGGCCTCTCTTCCATTGCGGGCTGTGACACAGATGTAACCTTCTTGAGCAAGCCGTTCTGCGAAGAGACGGCAGATGGCCTCCTCATCGTCGACAATTAATATCCGATCCTCCATAGATGCCCCCGTCCTTCTCTTTCTATCATTTTATAAGAAATTACTGAACAGTCAACCCTTTAGCCTTTGACCGAAAGGCCCGGAGAGGACGGAGGGGTTGACTCCTCCATCCCGATCTAATAAGCTTCTCATATATTCCCATCGCACCTCTCCTGCACGCTTCTTGATAGACGGAGGAAACTGGGATAAGATAAGGTGATCGAAAATAAGGAGGAGTATCATGGACCAAAAAGATCGATTGAATGCTTTGGGGGTGGCTCTCAACAATGAGATGAGGGAGCGGGAGTTCTATCTTAAGAATGCCAAGAGGACGAAGAACCCTCTCGGCCAAAGGATGTTCCAGCAGATCGGAGATGAAGAACTGGAGCATTACGAACGGCTGAAGCAGCTCCACCAAAAGTGGGAGAAACAGGAGAGATGGCCTGAGACCGTTCCTCTCAAGGTGAAAGAGACGATCGTGAAGGACATCCTGGTCGAATTCCTCAAGAAGGTCGATCAGTCAGCCAAGGGGGAGAGAGGAGATTCGGACGACCTCGAGGCGATTCGCATAGCCCTCGATTTTGAGGCGAAAGGTGCCAAGTACTATGCCGAGCTGAGAGACCAGGTCTCTGATCCGAAGGAGAAGCAGTTCTTTGATCTTCTCGCAAAGATTGAGAACGAGCACTACCTCTCCCTTAAGGATACGGAAGAGTACTTGGTCGACCCTGCCTCCTGGTATCGAAGGGCAGAACACCACACCTTAGACGGAGCTTAGACCTCGGCCACAAAAGGCGATTCCTCGTTTCTGATCCTCAAGGATCAGGATTCATTCCTCCGGCTTCGTGCCTTTTGATCTTCTGGAGAACAAAGGCGAAAAAGACCAGGAGGAGTATGCTCCCGCTCAGCCCGGTGAAGACCCACTGCAGTCCAAAGACCTGGGCGACATAACCAGAGAAGCTCGAGGCCAGAGAGCCAAATACAAAAGCGACGAAGAAGTAGATGCCGAAGGCAGGCCCCCTCATGTTCGCCGCTGTGTATTGGGCCAGAAGGGTGTTGTTCATGGGCTGGAGGAAGAAATTGAAGAAAAAGAAGATCAAGGCCAGGCCGAGCAGCAGGATATCCGTAGTGAAGGACATGGCCACAATAAATGGCAAAGAGATCGCGGAGACGATCAGAAACTTTCTTTCGAGGTCTGGCTTCTGCGACAATATCCCCCCGCCGAACTGACCGACCACACCCATCAGAAGCACGATGGACGATAGCATTCCTCCCAGGGCCACGCTGTCCAAGGAGAAGAGATGGAAGGATGTCCGCTTAGCCATATAAGCGGGAAGAAAGGTGAGCGAGCCATTGAAGCAGAAGCTGTGCATCATATTGGCCAGGTAAACCAAAACGAGCGGCAGGGAGAAATAGATCTTAAGGTGGCTCCCTGAGGACTTCTTTTCAGAGGTCGACTCTCCGAAGGCCTTCATCTCTTCCCCGGGTGACATGTCGACGAAAATCGACCAGACGGAGAGAAGAATCCCGGGAAGCGCAAACCAGAGGTAAGCGTGACGCCAACCCAGATGGGAGGCGATCACCCCGGCTGCAAAAGGAGCCATGGCCAAACCGAGGTTGCCCGCTGCGCCGTGAATCCCTAAGGCCCGGCCGTACTCCCGCACCTTTCCTGTAATCATTGCGTTTGCGAGAGGATGATAGAGGCTGCCAAAGACGCCCAGAAGTGCCAGGCCTGCGGTCAAGACGAGAAGGCTGGACGAGGCAGCTGCCAGGATTAATGACACCGTTGAACCAATGAAACAGATCAGGTAAAGCCTCTTCGGACCCAAGAGGTTGTAGATCATCCCACCCGGGAGGGCTCCGAGTCCATAGGTGAAGAACATGATGTTTCCAATGATCCCAAGCTCCAGGTATCCCAGGGAGAACTCTTTTTGCAGTAAAAGAAGCACAGCCGGAAAGATCAGCATATAACCGTGGCTGAAGGCATGGGAACACCCCGCGAGGGCAACGACCATCTTTTCCTGACGTTCCATCCGAACCCTGTCCCTCCTTCTTATGCTGATTTTCTTCCGCCGATGCTCTCCACAAATTGCTGAATGGCATCGAAATACTTCCGAAGGCCTACGAGCATAATGTCGTTATGGTTGGCGGAGGGGATGATGAGAAGCTCCTTCTTATCCGTCCCAAGATGTTCAAAGATATCCTTCGCCTCTCTCACCGGAACGAGCATATCCTTTTCACCATGAATGACAAGGGTCGGAAGAGATATCTTCTGGATCATCTCCAGACACTCCCGGTCAATCGTCTCCAAATCCCTGCCCCGGGCCGGTATTCCAAGATGGACCATGATCCGGATAACGCTCACAAATCCGCTCTCGATGATAAGTCCCTTCAGAGACCCCTGAGATCGGTATGCCAATTCGATAGCAGGGATACTTCCAAGAGACCTCCCCATGATCCATAGATCTCCGCTGAAATTCCTTCTGGACAGCTCCTCCTCGACCTCTCTCAATATGACCTGTGAATCCTGGACGAGATCTTTCAGGCTTGGGGTGCCATCGCTTCTTCCATAACCTCTGTAATCGGCAACGATCAGATTAAGCCTTCTCTGATGATAGAGAGGCGCGATCCCATCATAATCACTCACCACTTCGCCATTACCGTGGAAGAATAGGATCCATGACCATCGCTCATCGCCTGCGTAAAAACGGCAGTGAGAATCGAAACGCGATCTCCAACCGGTGCCAGCAGATCGAAGGCGTTCTCAGGACATGGGGTGAAGTCCTTTCGGGGATAGAAAACAAACATCAGGATGGAGGGTTGGTCAATGGTAGAATAGTCCGGCATAGGCCTCCTCAATCCGGTCACCGGTCTTTCAGTTCAGCAGCGTTGACCCTCAGACGATCGGTCTCTCTCATCCTCTTTTCAGGATCTCGAGAACGCGATCCCGATATCCCTGACTCTTCTCATCAGCCGCAATCACCTCGATCGCTGAAGGAGAAGAAGCTCCGAGACCAAGCTCAACTGCCCTCAAAATCTGCTCCTGCTCAAATATCTTCGGTTTCATGATGCTCTCATTACTTCCGAGAAGCTTCAGGATGGCCACCCCCACGGCGTCGATCGCCACCCGGTCCGTGGAGGCAAGAAAGACCTCTCCCCTAACAGGCCTTCCGGTCATGGGACCGCCGTCCACAAACGCATCCATTCCGTCAAGGACAATCAGGGTGGGTTTAAAAGGCTGATTAATCTCCGCAATCATCTTTCTCTGATGGGGAGAGCTGTGGAGCTCCCTCATATAGTTGTATCCATGACGAGATGTGGGAACCACGCCGATATGGAGCTTCAGAGACAGGGTGAAGACCCCTCCGAACTGATGCGTCTTCAGGCAACAGGTAGAGACAAGGCATTCTGTTTCAAGGATGGGCCGTGCAATCCGGAATCCATTGGACCAATGGCTCTCCCTGGGTTTAAATAAGACCCAATCTTTCTCCTTCAGCTCATCGAAGTCGATGACCCTGACGTGCAGTCGATCCATCAGGGCTGGGATCCCCTTCTGCTCCATCACCTCACGGGTAAGAGGATAACTCCTCTCTCCGAGGCTGATCGATTTTGCGCCCATCTGCCAGATCTCTTCAACCAATGCGACCAATGTATCGTTGTGCGTAGAGCCAGGAGTGACATCAGCCGTATTAAAGTTGGGTTTGATCAGGACATCCTTTCCCTTTACAGGATTGATCTTAAGAGCTCTTAACGATGCCCTGACCCCATCTTTCCGATCCCCTGTCTTTACCAGTGCAACACGGCTCGGTCTGCTCGACATCGCTAACCCTCCACCCTTTCCTGAAAGGAGTGTACCTCCAACGATCGCAGAACCCTTCAAAAATTCCCGACGACTGCAAGAACCTCATTCTCTTAATCCATATTCTCCCATCGATCACATAGATCCATCACTTCTCAAAACAGGCCTTAGGTATGCTCGAAAGGTTTAAGTTCTCATAAGACCTCTCTATCCTTACAGAGAGTTCCTTGATCATCTGGAGGGTCTCTTCGGGGATGTCGAAGACCGTCTTGGCCACCTCATCCTCGTACAGGTTATGCCTCAGGTATTGAGGCTCGTGATCACCAAACCATATCTCCGCTTCCCAGGATTTCTGATTGAACGCCTGAGTCTCAAAAGCCTTCTCCCTCAGCCCGAATGGATAACCGGGTGAGATAAAGGCCAACGTCCCGTGGTTGGAAAAAGGTCTGGGGGAGAGGTTTGCATACATGCAGACAAATTCTCCACCAAAGGCAATGGAACGTATGGAGAACGTATGCCCGCTGACCTGGCTTTCGATATACTCCTGGAGGAGGCAGTGGGTTGGACCGATGTCCAGGTTCCAGAGCGTCCGCGGGTCGGTGATGATCCGAAACCCTCTTCCACCTCTTCCCAGACGGCGCTTCAGGACAACCTTCCCTTTCCGCTTGAAGAACTCCCCGGCACCATCGAGATCGAACGGATCGAAGATCATGGTCTCAGGCATCGGTGCAATCGGACTGATCAGTAGGTACTGATTCCACTTGTCTTCGAGCCTCAAGCCAGGATGAGAGATCTTGGGCAAGGAACCTTTTCCATCCATCCATATCTTGAACGGTTTGAGGCTTTCGATGAAAGGAAGGGAGTGAAGATAGGCGTGAAAGGGTCTGTTGTAAACCCTCTGGGATATCTCCTCAATCTTTCGGAAGATATCCGAAGGCCTTCCGTAATGGACCAGATGGGTAAGATCGTACTCCTGGGCTCCGCCAGGAAGGCCCACATTGACTTCCGAAACAAAGGGTTTAAGTTCAGGATTGATAAGAAAATCGATACCGAGGTACATATCCATACCTGATCTGAGCAGCTCGCAGCTCAGCGATCCTGAATAAATAATAATATAGCACGGAGATGCTCCCAGAGGTACCATTATTTTCTGACCGCCATCACTGGGAGACTGACCTTCTTCAGGCGAAGATTCCGAACGTGTCGAAAATCCTAAGAGAGGGTTTGCTTCTTCTGAAGTCTGGCTGGATACGGGATGAAGAAGAAGGTCAATGCTGCAAAGAGGGGGAGGAGAAAGATAATCTGCAGGGTCAGGCCAAGCCCCCAGTGGTCAGCCACCCACCCGAAAATCGTAGTCCCGATCCCTCCGACGCCCATGGCCAGGCCTAAGATAAGGCCTGAGGCCATTCCCAAATTGTGAGGCATGTAGCTCTGGCCTATGGCCATGGTGATGGGATTGGAGACATTCAGGGTAAGCCCAGCCAATGCGAAAAAGATGAGCGACTCGGTCCCACTCGTATAGAAGAAGAGCCAGAGAAAGAGGGTCGTCAAGCCCAGACCGAGGAGCGCGGTTTTCTTATAATCGTAGCGATCGCCCACCGCGCCTCCTGCCAGGCTTCCAACTGTTCCGGCCAAAAGGAATGTGGAAAGATACTTTCCAACGACCAGTGGATCCCGGTGCAAGACGTTGATGAAATAGAAGGGAACGAAGGCCTTGAGGCTCAGTAGCGCTGCTGCCCTGAAAACCACTGCCAAGAGCAGCAAGGCCATGGGAGCCCACTGCTGCGCAGCAGTCGAAACCCCTCTACCTTTCGCCTTGCGCAGCGGAAGTTCGATCTTCACCTTCCAGTGGGGGGTTACCAAGAATATGACTCCCATGGCGATCCCGATAGGAAGAAAGAGAAGGGATCCTTTTAGCCCCAGATATTTAAAGAAGAGCGTCGCCAGGAATGGACCCAAGGACAAACCTAAGCTCCCCCCGACAAGGAAGAGAGAGATTGCCGTGGCCTTCCTCTCCTGGCTCAAGAAATTGACCGTCTTAAATCCCTCGGGGTGATAGCTGCCCTGGCCAAGGCCGCTGAGCGCAGCAAAGACAAATATCCAGGCGTATGAAGTTCCAAGACCTAAGAGACCCAGGCCCAAAGGAGCGATCAGGCAGCCCGCGGGAAGGAGCCACCTGGCGGACCAGCGGTCAGAAAAGTAGCCGAACACGGGTTGGATGACCGATGAGGTGATATTGAAGACCAAGATGATGGAGGCGCTCATCGTGTAAGAAAGCTGGAGGGATTGCTTGATGAAAGGGAGCAGGGCAGGGAGTGCACCGGTATTGATATCCGTGACCAGATGCCCGGCTGCCAACAGGGCGAGCGCCTTATAGTTCATAATTAATTAAACTTAACACATCATGGCCTCTCGTCAACATAACGACCTCTTTTGCGGTTGACAATCGAAGATATAATTTGTTAACCTTTTCTTTAAATTTGGTTGACAAACATAGGAGGCTGGCATGCCCATAGAAAAATTGAGACCAACGGTCTTTGCCTCTCTCATGGCAGCGCTTACCGCTGTCGGAGCCTATATCCAAATTCCCATTGGTCCTGTCCCGATCGTCCTCTCAACCCTCTTTGTCCTCCTCTCCGGGCTGGTCTTGGGAGGCCGGTGGGGATTGGTTAGCATGGCCCTCTACCTCTTTGTAGGAGCGATCGGCATGCCGGTCTTCTCCGGCGGCCGGGGAGGAATGGCCCACTTCTTAGGTCCGACAGGAGGCTACCTCTTGGGTTATGCTCTCGCCTCGTGGTTGTCGGGCACGATCTCAGAACGTTTCCGCGGGATCCTTGTCTGGGACATAGTTGCAGTGACAATCGGATCCCTCACCATCTATGGCCTCGGGCTTCCGTGGCTTAAGGCGGTTACCCAGATGTCTTGGTCAAGGGCATTCTTGGTGGGCATGGCCCCTTTTCTCATCGGAGATGGAGTCAAGGCATCGGTGGCCCTTATTCTGGCTCGTGCGGTTCGGCCTATTTTAAAACGTCAGATGGTCATGGGTTAAGGTAAAGAAGCCAGTTTGGGTTAGGTCAAGGGGTCAGGGCTAAATTTTTCTTCGACGAATAACCTAACCTATAGACTAAACGGGCATCTTAACCCTTACCCTTAGACCAATGACTTATTTTCGGAGAAATATGATCGAGATTCGAAATTTACATCATCGGTACCCTGACGGAACCCAGGCCCTGAGAGGCATCGATCTCACCATCGACGACGGCGAATTTCTTCTGATTTGCGGGCCCAATGGGAGTGGCAAAACCACCCTGATCCGTCTGATCTGCGGCCTATTTAAGCCCACAAGCGGATCGATTCGCATAGACGGCTTGAAAGATCCCCATGCCTCTCAGGAGATTAGAAGCCTCGTGGGAATGGTCTTTCAGGATCCCGACAGCCAGATCGTCGGCGAAACGGTCAGGGAAGATGTCGCCTTTGGTCCTGAGAATCTCGGTCTTTCTCCGGGGGAGATCAGGGAGAGGGTGGATTGGGCCCTCCGGGTGATGGGGCTCCAGGATCGATCTGAAAAGCCCTGCCACCTGCTTTCCGGAGGGGAGAAGCGTCGCCTCTCCATTGCTGGGGTGCTCGCCATGAGGCCCAGAGCCATCCTTTTTGACGAACCCTTTTCCCACCTCGACTATCCAGGCGTTCAGGAAGTGTTAAAACACATGCTTCTCTTGCATCGCGAAGGACATTCTCTCGTCGTGACGACCCACGATGTGGAAAAGGTGATCGCCCATGTGGGCCGAACCGTTATCATCCACAATGGAGAAATCAAGGCCGCTGGCAAACCGGAAGACCTCATGTCAGAACTTCCTCGCTTCGGGATTCGACCTCCATGCTATGCCCTTTTTGGGAGGGAAAGGATCTCATGGCTGACCGAATAGCCTTTCACTACTTTCCGGCAAACTCCCCCCTTCACCGATGGGATGCCCGGTGTAAATTTTTTGGCCTCCTGATCGTCACCGTCACACTTCTCCAATCGAAAATCTCATGGCTTATTCTTGACTCCGTTATACTTCTCAGTCTTCTGACCGTTTCAGGATTGTCTCTGATCCGCTTTATCCGTGATCTTCGAACCTGGGGATTCCTTCTTTTCATTCTCTTTCTGTTTCAGACCCTCTTCACGCCAGGCCGCCCCCTGCCTCTCCTTCCATGGCTTCCAATAAGTGCGGAAGGATTCAATCTGGGAATCCTGACCTTCTGGCGTCTCGGTCTGATTCTTGGCTTCTCGATCCTCTTTACAGCGGTCACGCGTCCGAGAGAACTTCGGGATACCCTGGTCTGGCTTCTTAAACCCCTTCCCTTTCTCCCTGCTCGCAGGATCGGCCTCATGGTCTCCTTAACCCTTCGTTTCTTCTCGCTCATCCTCGACCAGTCTGAAGAGGTTCGCCTGGCCCACAAGGCCCGGTCAGGGGATCGGAATAAGAACCCTCTCCGCCGAGCCAAATTCCTCGGCCTGCCAATCCTGCGCCGATCATTCTCACAGGCAGAAGACGTTGCCTTTGCCCTCGCTGCAAGGGGCTACCGCGACGACATTCCCCTTCAGCTCCCAAAATTGAAGCTCACCCATCTGACTCCCCTCTTGATTCTCTTTGGGCTTCTGATGATCACTCGCTGACCGGCAAGTGCCCCAGCTGGGGTCAAGTCGGTCAGCCCCGACCACAGGAGGCACAGTATGGAATGATGATTCCTATCCGGGAAGCCCTGTCCTGTGGACGGGGAGCTTAACTATCTGTCTCTGGAACATATCTTTGAGAGGTGTACCTAATGGCAGGATAAGCAAGGCTGGCAATGGGCTCGCTTTTTGGGGTACACTCCATTTTGCGTGGTTATGTCGGAACCATTTTGGGGATCAGGAAGGAGAAGAACCCTTCTCTTCCGCTCTCCCTTTCAATCTTCTCAAAGGCGCATCGGACCGCGGAGCGGACCTCCTCCAGATCCACAGGTTTCATTGCCTGGTAGAAGATTCCAGCGCCCCGAAGACGTTTCACAAGTCCGATCGACTCCGCTGAAGAGATGACAATCACCTGAATCCTCGGATTGATCTTCTTGAAGATGGGCACCAAATCGCAAGCCTCCACGCCCTCAATCTCATCATCGAGAAGGACCACCTGAACCTTTCCACTCCGGATCCTTCGAATCATTTCGCTCACGGACGTGGCGCTCTCCACCCGGTATCCGAGGCTGTGAAAGTACGTGGAGAGTGATCTCGCCCAGAGATCATCTTTATAGGCTATGAGGACCATTTCTGACTTCATGACAAACTCCTCCTCTCGTTTGCGAACGCCCTCGTGTCTAAAGAAGACGGGTCGAGTACACCCATATCCCCTTTCACCCTACGTCGCCCGAATCGGCAACTCACCCGTCCGGAAAGATGAGAAGGCTGTGCCTATGAGAGAGGAGAGCAGCATAGCCGCTGGAACCAACTGGGCTAAGACGATGAGGATCCCGAAGGTAAGGAAGAAACAACTCCCCAAGAGCCCCACTCCTCTAACCCCTCCGGCATAGGCAATTCCGAAAGAGGTGAGCACGATCGACAGGATCAGGACCAGGCTTAAGATAACGAGAATCTTCTTCATCTTCCGAGACATGGCTCCATCTCCCTTCGCGATCACCTACTTCTTGACCGGTACTGCCTCAGCACCCGGAAGCACAACCTCCTCTGCAACTTTCTTCTCTTTCTTGAAAGCCATGGTGCTTGCGGTACCGATGAAGCTGAAGAAGAGAATGGCTGCAGGAATCAGTTGGAGGAGGACAATAATCGCCCCTATGATGACGAAGATCCAGAGGGCAGTCCCGGCCTCCTTCAGACTGATGCCTCTTGCGAATGCCGGTGAGGCAGCGAGGGTGATCAACCCAGCCATTAACCCAATTCTTAATCCTCTTAGCGTCTTTTCCATTTTCACTTCCTCCTTTCTTTGGTTTTCAACCTAAGGATTTGCATTTGTTGTGCCAAGAAGAAAAAATCTTTCTAAGTATCTGAATGTTCTATGTTTTTTAAAAATTTTATCAGGCGTTGGAATGGGTTATCAAGGATGGAAAAATATTTTTTATATACAAATGGAAGGGTTATGTGGGATTATTCGACATCTAAGTAATTGAGATCAAAGATAAATAAAAAAAATGTACATAATGTAATCAGAAAATAAAAAATCAAAGCACCCTGGCCTTTGGGTTTCTAAACCTTACAGAAATCCTGCTGCTCAGCCCCCTCGGCCTCCACTGAATCCTCCCTCGCCTTGAAGGCGAGGGGTTCCTAAAACATGTCGACTTCAAGTCGGCTTGAGTCCTAAGTTCCTATTTGTCATTCCGCAGAAGCAGAATCCAGAATAGGATCTGGGAAAAGAACCCCCTCGATACCCGCCTTCGCGGGTATGACGGAATGGTCAGGTTCGTTCTCGTATTTGGCTCATCTTCACTTCCTTCACATTTCGCCTCGCTTCGCCTCAAGGCGAGGGGTTTCGACCATCCCCGATGGTGACACTAAGCTGTGCAGTAGCTGAAATCTCTGCTTACCGTCAGGTGCTGAATTGCCTTGTTGGGCACTGATATCATGGAACTGTCAACCGCATAAATCGACTTTCGGGTTCATTGCCTTAAAATTGATAGTATAGTCGCGAAACCCATCGATCTGACAAATTCATCTCATTTTGTTGTGCCGAACGCTCGGTGCTGGCTGGTGAGCACGAGGATGAAAAGAATACTATCAATGAAAGGAGATCGATCATGCTGACTGAACAGACCCTCGATAAACTCTATGCCATGAAACTCTCTGGCATGGCAGATGCCTTCAAAGAACAGCTTCAACAACCCTCGCTCCAAAACCTCTCCTTCGAAGAACGCTTCGGTCTCTTAGTAGACCGCCAGTGGACATAGAAAGAGGATCGAAGGATGAAACGATTGCTCGAAGAAGCCAAATTGAAGATCAATGCCTCCGTGGAGGATATCGACTACAAATCCCCCCGAGGGATTGATCGATCCGTGATGATGAGCCTAAGCTCCTGCGATTGGATCAAAAAGTATCAAAATGTCATCCTCACAGGCCCTACCGGAGCCGGCAAGACCTTCTTAGCTTGTGCCCTGGCTCAAAAAGCTTGCCTCCAGGGCTACCGGGCCTTCTATATCCGTGCCCCTAAGTTCTACTACCAGCTCACCATGGCCAAAGCCGATGGCAGTTACTCAAGGATCATGTACAAGCTTAACAAAACCCATCTCCTGGTGATCGACGACCTGGGATTGGCTCCGATGACCGACTCCGAAAGAAGAGATCTTCTGGAAGTCATTGAGGACAGAAACGCTCACGCCTCCGCCCTCATCACCAGCCAATTGCCTGTTGAACACTGGCACAAAAATAAGGGTGGCCGATTTCAATCGGAACAAGTGGCCGGTTTGGATCGGAACA
>JACAEX010000080.1 GCA_013388635.1 Syntrophaceae bacterium
GAGGAGATGGATTAAAGAGAAATTTAAATTTCGGAGGGATGGCCGAGTGGTTTAAGGCGGCGGTCTTGAAAACCGCTGGGCGATGAGCCCCGTGGGTTCGAATCCTACTCCCTCCGCCATGACGTTACCGAGGGTAACAACGTGGGGCTATAAGAGATTAAGAGATTTAGGATGAGGCGACCGAAGGGAGGCGGAAGGAGAGCGAAGCGACTGAGCACATCCCTCTCTCTCTGCCAAAATTTGATTAAACTTAAGCAAATTTTACTGTAAAACTACAGGCTAAAAGTTCGAAGTTCTTCGTATCTTGCAACGCCAAATCATGCGCCCATAGCTCAGTTGGATAGAGCGTCGGACTACGAATCCGCAGGTCGCCCGTTCGAGTCGGGCTGGGCGCGCCACGTACCATGCCATGGACCGTGCAAAGTTCATGATAAGTCCTGAGCTCTACGTAAGTTCAGGCCATCCTAATTATTGATTCTGCAAAATCCTGAGGAGAGCATTCTCTGCTTAACCTAAAAGGAGAGCAGGAATGCCTCAAAGTCTTTTAGAATGCGATTCTTTCTTAAGTGGGGTCAATATCTTTCCATTACACCAAACGGGTGAATGGTTAATGGGATTTCAATAGCTCTCGAACATTAAAAGGTGATCGCTCTAAAAGCCTTTTCAACATCCCTGCTCTCCATATAAAAGGACAAGAGGACATGTATCGATATCATCATCTTCATCTCATCTGTAGCGATCTGGAGCGTATGGAAAGGTTTTTTGTTGAAGTCCTGGGGGCCAGGCTTGTCGAGAGGCGAAAATTTGGGACAGCGGATGGCGCAGTCCTCGATCTTCATGGAACACAGATCAATCTGCGGACTTTGCGGACAGATGAGATGGTAACGGGTGATGGCTCACAGAAGCATTATGGCTATGACCACCTGGGCCTTGAGGTCGAAGATGTTGAATCCGCATACAGAGCATTGCAAGGAGAGGGTTATCAGTTTATCACGCCTCCCACCGATACAGGAACGAGTAAGATGGCCTTCTTTAGAGGACCGGACCATATCGTCATCGAACTCCTGCAAAAAAAGGTCTAATTCGGAAAAGACCCGTAAGAATGGACAGGTGGGATCTTCGGCAGGCTACTTATATTGACAAGCATGGGTGAATGTGGGATAAAACTTGTTGAAATTTCAAAAAATTATGAATCTAAACACGTTGCAATCCGTCAGAGATCGGGAATCGGACGAGAGATATATGAGGATGGCTCTGGAAGAGGCAAAGGAGGCTGGCCGGAGAGAGGAGGTTCCGGTGGGAGCTGTCCTGATCAAAGGGGATCAGGTGGTTGCGAAAGACCATAATCGGTGCATTGAGCACAATGATCCCACTGCTCATGCCGAGGTGCTTGTTCTTCGAAAGGCAGGGCAGGTCCTGAAGAATTACCGGCTGACCGATACGGTCGTGTATGTGACAGCAGAGCCTTGTCCGATGTGTGTCTCTGCGATGATTCACGGAAGAATTTCCAGATTGGTCTATGGAGCCCCTGAGCCGAAATTTGGAGCGGTGGAATCGAGATTCAAATTGTTGGGAAAGGATGGCTTGAACCATAAGCTTCAAATAACTCGGGGCATTCTTGAAAAAGAGTGTGCGGAAGTCTTAAAGGCTTTTTTTAAGAAGAGAAGAAAGTAAGGAAACAAAAGCTGAAAGTTTGTGGTAATTAAGGTTAAGATTATTTTGCCTTGCTCGGAATTCCGGAGAGGTTGCCGAGTTGGCTTAAGGCGCCGCTCTCGCCCGCCTGAGGCGGGTCCGCCTTTGGCGAAAAAAACGGTTCTTTAGTAGATCGATGTAGGGTTAGGAATCATACATTGGAGAGGTACCGAAGTGGTTGTAACGGGGCCGACTCGAAATCGGCTGTTCGCTTAACCGCGGACCGTGGGTTCGAATCCCACCCTCTCCGCCAATCTGCGCTGAAACTCCGATTGGCAAACCATGGAACAGAATAAAAACGCTAAGCGCATAGCGCTATGCGCATAACGTAAAGAAACGGAGAGATGCCCGAGAGGCCGAAGGGGCACGACTGGAAATCGTGTGTTCCGACTAAAATCGGGACCGAGGGTTCAAATCCCTCTCTCTCCGCCATATAGAAAATAAGTTATGAGTTCGGAGTTTGGAGCATAAGAAAATATTTTTATTCGTTGCTCCGAACACCAGACTCAAACCTCCGAACTAAAAATAAATCTTGTTGATAGTCGGGTCCTGCGCAACAAATGATTACAAACCCCGTCAGGTCCGGAAGGAAGCAGCGGTAGTAATCCCCTTTGTGTGCCGCAGGGGTGCCTGACTATCAACAAGTAATTTAAGGCAGACGGTAGAAAAAAGATGTCTTATTTAGTCTTGGCGCGAAAGTGGAGACCACAGGTCTTTGAGGATGTCATCGGGCAGCGACATATCACCCAGACTTTACAGAACGCGATATCGCAAAAGAGGGTGGCGCATGCCTTTTTATTCACCGGCGCGAGAGGAGTGGGCAAGACGTCCACGGCCCGCATCCTGGCGAAGGCC
Organism: Syntrophaceae bacterium; assembly: GCA_013388635.1. Classification (GTDB taxonomy): domain Bacteria; phylum Desulfobacterota; class BSN033; order BSN033; family UBA1163; genus JACAEX01. Next base: position 2,548 of record JACAEX010000080.1, read on the forward strand.
CTGAACTGTGAGACAGGTCCTGGGATCAATCCCTGCAACCGGTGCACGGCCTGCCATGAGATCTCTTCCGGGACCTCGGTCGATGTGGTCGAGATCGATGGGGCTTCTAACCGGGGGATCGATGAAATCCGTGAGCTGAGGGAACATGTTCGCTATACCCCTGCCAAGAGCCGATACAAGATCTACATCATCGACGAAGTCCATATGCTGACGAGGGAGGCCTTCAATGCTTTGTTGAAGACTTTGGAGGAGCCTCCTCCTCATATCCTCTTCATCTTTGCGACCACCGAGCCTCATAAGATCCCGGCCACCATCCTCTCACGATGTCAACGGTACGACTTCAAGAGGATCCCACTACGGGAAATTGTCGATAACCTAAAACGGATCGCTGGGGAAGAGCAGGTGCAGATCAGCGAAAGAGGTATTTTCTCTATCGCTCAGGAAGCGGAAGGAAGCTTGAGGGATGCCCAGAGCCTCCTCGATCAGGTGATCTCCTACGGTGGCCGGATGATCCGGGATGAGGATATCGCGGAAGTTCTTGGAGTGATCGATCGCAAGATTCTTCACGATACGATCGAGGCCATTGCCAACAAGGATGCCCAACGGTGTATGGAGATCGTCGGGCATATCTATCACTACGGGTACGATCTCCAGCATTTCTGTCAAGAGCTCCTCCAATGGTTTCGGAACCTGATCCTCATCAAGGTCAGTCAGGAGCCCGAAGGATTGATGGAATTGCCGAAGGAGGAGTTTGAGACATTGAGAAGACAGGCGGGGAGATTTCAATTCGATCATTTAAATCACCTTTTCAGCCTTCTCTTAAAAGGTGAAGAGGAGATAGCCCAGTCCGCCTTTCCTCGAATCATGTTGGAGATGACCCTGATTCGGATGTCAACGCTCCGGCCCCTTCTCCCGATTGACGAAATCTTGAAGAAGCTGGAGGGGCTGGAGAAAAAAGGAGGGCCGACCGTAGCGATTGAGAACGACAGGGAAAGGCTCTCTTCCAGCGAGCCGGAGGGGTCAGAGGAAGAAGAGTCAACCGAATTGATTGAGGAGATGGAGCCTCTTGATGAAGGGGCCAGCAGGGGTTCGGATTCGGAGAATTTTGAGAAGGAGAGAAAGGGGCATGAGAGATCAGAGAAAGCAGGGGAGGAGGTGTGGAAGGGGCTGGTCGATTTTACCCGGGCAAGGAGCCCGGTATTGGGCTCATTCTTAGCCCTGGGAAGCCTTGTTCATATGGACGGTGACAGGATTGAGATTGGCTTCGAGAAGGATTCTTTCCACTATGAACGAATGATCGAGAAGGATAATCGGAATCAGTTAGAGTTGATCTGCCAGGAATATTTCAAGGGAAAGCCAAAGGTGGTCATATCCCCGCTGGAGCAGGGGATAAGATTAAAGACAAGGGAGGTTTCGAGGGTTGAGGAGACGGTGAAAGACCCTCTCGTCCAAGAAGCCCTGCGTCTCTTTAATGGAAAGATTGTGGATGGATGAGAGGAAGAGAAGGAGAGAGAGATGACAAGAGGTTTGGGAAATATTCTGAAACAGGCTCAACAGATGCACGCCAAGATCGCACAACTCCAGGAGGAGATGGCCGGCAAGACCGTGGAGGCCTCCTCCGGCGGAGGAATGGTCAGCGTGGTGATGAACGGGAGACAGGAGGTGCTCTCTGTTCGTATCGATCCGGAGGTGGTCAACAGGGAAGATATGGAGATGCTTCAGGACTTGATCGCGGCTGCGGTGAATGAGGCGATCCGGAGGTCGCAGGAGATGATGCAGGAGGAGATAAAGAAGATCACCGGTGGGCTCGCTATCCCAGGCCTGTTTTAGGTCACCTCTCTGGTGCATGAAATTGATTTTAATTCGGAATTTAAATTTTGGTGATCCGAATTTGTTTCGAATTTCGAATCTCGTGCTTCGGATTTAACGTGAAAAGATATGGCCCTTCATGCAAAGCCGATTGACCAACTGATCGAGGCGTTGACAAAGCTCCCAGGGGTGGGCCGGAAGACGGCCTCGAGACTGGCCTTCCATATCTTACGAAGCAGTCCGTCAGAGGCTCAGGCATTGGCCAGAGCCATCCTGGACGTGAAGGAGAAGATCCACCTCTGCTCCGTCTGTTTCAACCTGACCGATGAGGACCCTTGCCGGATCTGTAAAGACGGAACCCGAAGTCGCGACGTCCTCTGTGTGGTCGAGGGGCCTAACGACCTCATCGCCATCGAGAACACGGGCGCGTTTCATGGAAGGTACCATGTCTTGCATGGGACGGTCTCCCCTCTCGAAGGTGTGGGACCGGATGACCTCAAGATTAAAGAACTGATGGAGCGGCTTCAAAAGGAGGAGGTGGGAGAGGTGATCCTTGCGACCAATCCCACGGTCGAGGGAGGAGCGACCGCTCTCTACCTCACCGAGCTGATTAAACCCTTAGGTGTGAAGGTGACTCGCATCGCCTTCGGAATTCCGATGGGCGGGGAGATCGAATATTCGGACGGAATGACCCTGTCGAAGGCCCTGGAGGGTCGGAGAGAAGTCTGACCCGTTGAAGATGAGAGGGAATGAAAACAGTATGGATCGGTTCCTCATCCTTGGAGGATTGATGATCGATGGCACAGACAGGCCGCCGATCGAAAGGCCGGCGATCCTGGTTGAGGGAGATCGTATTGCCGCAGCCGGGAGGAGGGAAGATCTCCGCCGGGTGAAAGGTGCCAGGGAACTCGATTTTGGCGATGCAGTGTTTCTCCCAGGGCTCGTAGACTGCCATAATCACCTTGCCGCTGACCTGACCCAGAAGGACTGGTTGAGCAGGCTTGGTTCAACTGATGCTGAGCTGACCCTGAATGCTATCTCTAATATGAGCTCGGATCTCAGGTCCGGTGTCACAACGCTTCGCTGTTTGGGTGAGAGGAATTTCCTGGACATGGCCTGCAAGAAGGCGATTGAGTCAGGCCGGATGCTCGGGCCGAGGCTGGTCGTGGCAGGCAGGTCGATTCGCTCTACGCATGGGCACGGTTTTCTTGCCTCCCCGTTTGACGGCCCTGAAGAGGTGCGCCGGGCCGTCAGGGAGAATATAAAGGCCGGGGCGAATGTGATTAAGATTCTGACGACTGCGACGGTTCGAGGCCAGGGAGAGATTCGGAGCGACTACTCGAAGGAAGAGATTTTTGTCGCTGTGGAGGAGGCGCATCGGGCTGGCATCCGGGCAACTGCCCATTGCATCGGAGGCGTTGCCCTCGAATGGTGCCTTGAAGCTGGAATCGATTCGATCGAGCATGGCTATTTTATTACCGATCGGGAGATCGATCTCCTGATCAAGAGGGATCGATGGCTCATTTTAACACCGAGCCCCTATCTTATGGAGGAACGATTGGAGGCCTTGCCCCTTGAGATGGCTGAGGCTTTCAGACGCGGTCAGCAGGAGGCCGGGGAACGCATGGCCGCTGCGATCAAGGGAGGCGTGAAGTTTGCGGTGGGCAGCGACGCAATCCATGGCCGGCTCGCCCAGGAGATGGAATACCTTGTCAAATTAGGGGCTACGGAGAGGCAGGCGATCATCGCTGGGACCCGGGATGGAGCCAGGGTCTGCGGTCTTGAACAAGACATCGGAACCCTTGAACCCGGCAGGATCGCTGACATCCTGGCGATTGAGGGCAACCCATTGAGCGATATCCAGGCGCTTCAGAAGGTCAAAGCTGTGATCTGCAGGGGAAAGCTTTCTTATTCTCAGCAGGGGTGCAGGATGACCTCTCGGTCAAAATGAGGGACGAGGGAGAATTTCAGGAGATCCAGAAAAAGAGGAGATGATGGAACTGGAAATAGGCTTTACGGCCTCTCCGAAGCCGGTTGAGGAGTATTTCAAATTTGCGGCTGACAACGGGTTCCCCCGTCTGGACCTGGGCTGTGAGAGCCCGGTCAATTTTCCCCAGACGTTTACAGCGCAGAGGGTCCGGAGGATCAAAAGACTGGCGGAGAAGCACGGGATCAGGTACGGGCTCCATTCCGCCTCCTTTGTCAATACGGCGGAGATCATGCCCACGGTCCGGAAGGCGTCCGAAGAGCATCTGTTAGAATATATCCGGCTTTCAAAGGAGCTTTCGGCTGAGTATTGTGTGATCCATTGCGGATACCATTTCAGCCTGTTTAAGGAAGTGGTCATGGAGAACCTTTTGAGGACGTTGCGGGCCGCTGTCCGCCTGGCTGAAAAGATTCGCCTTCCGCTGGTCATCGAAAATATGAATGTGGTCCATCCCGACTGCGAAATCGTCTACCTTGGGGTGACTGTGGATGAGCTGGCCCAGGTTTTTGGAGCCATCCCCTCTCCCTATCTCGGGCTTGCACTTGATCTCGGTCATGCCAACCTGCTCCCCGGCGGAGCCGACCCATTCATCGAAACATTCCCGGATAAGATCTGCCATCTTCATATCAGCGATAATAACGGGGTACTGGACCAGCACCTCCGGGTTGGAGAGGGAAATATAAATTTTAAATCGATCTTTGGCCGACTTGAAGAAATCGGTTTTGCCGGGACCGCCACCTTAGAGGTTTCCTCTGATGAAGACCGGGTCGAAAGCCGCCGAAGACTCCTGAGCCTTTTAAACCCCGGTCAATAACCAAATCACAATTTGTATTGACAGGCTTTTTCGATTTTGGTATACAAGCATGCAAAATTCAAGGAAGTTCCACTGGACGGGGTCAAAAAAATTTAGCAGCAGGGAGGGTCTTTTTTTTGTCCGGTCATCTTTTGAAGAAGGATGACAATTCCGGAGAGGAGGAGAGAGATGAAGAGAGAGTCAGAAGGATTTGCCGGGAAAGGTATTTTTGTCTTAGCCGTAATTGGTTTCATTGTCTTTGGCATGACCTTTGGCTATGCTGCAGAACCGGCCAAGGGGAGATTTCCAAAGATGGAGATCAAGCTTGGCCATTCCGGCGTTGTGGAGATGTCCTATCATAAGGGGTGTGTCAAGTTTGCTGAGCTGATGAAGGAGCGGACGGACGGGGCTGTCACAGTCCATGTCTTCCCAGCGAACCAGCTGGGGAGCGAGAAGGACATGCTGGAGCAGGTCAAAAACGGCGTCATTCACATCTCTTTGACCGGTCCCAGCATGCTGGGTCAGTTCAAGGGCTGGGGGCCGATCGGTGTGCTCGGCATGCCCTACGTTCTGAAGGGCAATACCGAGGATGAGCTTCGGCCCAAACTGATCAAGGTCGCACGCGGGCCCCTCATGAAGGAGCTGAATGAGCGGGCTGCGAAGGAGAGCGGGATCCGCATCCTTGACATGGGCTGGTGGTACGGGGAAAGACACCTGACCACAAAGACCAAACAGGTGAAAAAGCCTGACGACGTCAAAGGTCTGAAGATCCGGACCATGGATTCTCCCATGGCCAGGGCCGCGATGGCGGCACTGGGTGCGGCCACTGTCCCCATGCCTGTTGCAGAGCTCTACACCGCCCTTCAGCTTGGTGTGGTGGAAGGACAGGAGAATCCGCTGAACACGATCTATTCTCACAAGTTCTACGAGGTGCAGAAATACGTGGCGCTCACCGGTCATATGGCGATGAACCTTGTCCTGGTGATCAATGATAAGTTCTACCAGAGCCTCTCCCCTGAGCTTCAGAAGATCTTTGTGAAGAGCATGGAGGATGCCGGAGACTTTGAGAGCGAGATGCAGATTGCGATGAACAAGAAGAATGCGCAGGACCTCAAGGACAAGGGAATGATCATCACGGCGGTCAACAAGGCCGAGTTCGCCGAGCGGACCAAGGACGCCTGGAAACAGTTTGAACCCGTTTTCGGAAAGGGATTCTACGAAAAGGTGGTCGAAGCTGCCAGGTAGGTCCTTACACGTGAAGGGGCGGGAGATGGCCGATCTTCCGTCCCTCTCTTTTTCTTCCCGATGGAGTCTGAACCCCCCCATGCAGACCATCCGCTTCTTCGTGAAGTACTTTGAAGAGATCCTGTCCGGGGTCTTCATGGTTCTCATGTTTCTCGCCACCTTTGCCAATGTGCTGGCCCGATATATTTTTAACAGCCCCATCCAGTGGGCGGAAGAGTTTTCACGGTATGCCTTCATCTGGGTCGTCTTCCTGGGTGCAGTCGTCTGCAGCAAGCACAAGAGGCACATCGGGATTGACTCGTTGGTGAAGATCCTGCCCGGTCGCATCCAACCATGGGTGTATGTTGCCGCAGATCTGTTTACGCTTGCCCTGATGGTGATCATAATCTGGTATGGCTGGATACTCACCCGATCGGCCACCCAGATTACGGCGACCCTGCAGATACCACAATACGTCATCTACATCGTCGTCCCGTCCTCTGGAGTCTTGGGAATTTTTTATGGCCTGGGCGATTTCAGGCGCCATCTCAGGGAGGCCTTGGGAGAAAGGCAGGCGACCTGATGATCTGGCTCTTCGTGATCATGCTCACGCTTTTTGTCATCAATGTGCCCATTGCGTGGTCGATGGCCATTGCGGCCACGGTCTACATGGCCTTCGGCCCCCATGTCCCGCTTCAGGGCATGGTTCAGCGGATGATCGGAGGGATCGATACCTTTCCGCTCTTGGCAATCCCCTTCTTCATCCTTGCGGGGAATTTGATGAATACCGGAGGGATCACTGATCGGCTGGTTCGGCTCGCAAGGGCTATGGTGGGGCACATTACCGGAGGTTTGGCCCACGTGGTGGTGGTGACCAACATGATCATGGCGGGCATGTCAGGCTCAGGCGTGGCTGATGCTGCAGGCAGTGGTACGATTCTCATCCCGGCCATGAAAAAGGCTGGCTATACCGTTCGTTTTTCTGCAGCAATCGTGGGCGCCGCCAGCACCATCGGTCCGATCATCCCCCCGAGTATTCCCTTTGTCGTCTACGGCTCGATCGCAAGCGTCTCCATCGGACGGCTTCTTTTAGGGGGGGCAGTCCCAGGGGTGCTGATGGGGATCATGCTGATGATTTTTGTTTATGTGATTGCCAAGAGGCGGAGGTATCCGAGCGAAAAACGGGCTACGTGGAAGGAGCTCGTTCATGCGGCACTCTATGCGATCCCGCCCATGGGGATGCCAGCGATCATCCTGGGCGGTATCATCTTTGGAGTGATGACGCCGACAGAGGCGGCAGCCGCTGGTGCAGCCTACGCCTTCATCCTCGGGTTCTTCATCTACAGGGAAATCACCTTGGCTCAGATCCCAAGGATTGTCATCGAATCGGTCATGGGGACAGCCTCTATCATGATCATCATGTCCGCCGCACAGCCGTTCAGTTGGATCCTGACCTATGAGCTGGCCCCCCAGAAGGTCCTCGCCCTCTTTGAGAACGTTCAACTGGCCCAGTGGCAGATCCTATTGATCATCAATGGGGCGATGTTCACCATTGGATGCTTTATGGAAAGCCTGTCAGTCATGATCATGGCAGTACCAGTGCTCCTTCCGCTCCTGGAGCATGCAAGAGTGAATCTCGTTCACTTCGGGGTCTTCTTCGTCCTCAACTGCATGATCGCGGCGATCACCCCGCCTGTGGGCACTATGATGTATGTGGTCTGTTCCCTGAGCAAGACCTCGATTGTCGAGTTTGCGATGGAAGTCTGGCCTTTCGTCATTGCACTGGTCATCGCACTGCTGATCGTGACCTATGTGCCGATTTTGTCCCTTTGGCTTCCCAACCTGATCATTCCGGGATGAAGATAAGAAAGGCCGCACCTCCCCATTGAGCTGCGGACAGGAAAGGGATGTGAAAGCATCGACGATCCAAGAAAGAGCGGTTATCGTCCCACCCAATTCGATCTCAGATCAGATCTATGAGGTTCTGAAGGAACGGATTTTGCTCGGCAAGATTGCCCCTGGAGAACGGATCATAGAGAACAGCATTGCTGAGAGTCTCAAGACAAGCAGGACGCCGGTTCGGGAGGCCTTCCAACGTCTCGTGCAGGACGGACTGGCAGAACGCGTGCCCCAGGGTGGCGTTCGGGCCACCATTATTACTCCGAGAATGGTCAGGGAGATATTTGGCATTCGAGCGGTATTGGAGGTTTATGCCGTTGAACTGGCGTGTGACCAGATTGACGCAGAGACAATTCGTAAACTTAAGGAATTGGCCCGGCAGGCCCGAAAACTCCTCTCCTCGCCTGAGGCGAATCGTTTGGAGGAGTTGATCTCGCTTTGGAAGATCAATACTTCCTTTCATGAGACCATCTACAGGGCAACAGGGAGTGAATATCTTTTGAAATTAATAGATCAGCTGAACTGTCTGGTCAGACGTTTTCGATTCCTCTCAATGAGAAAGACGAGGATACAGGCCTGGGATCAACATGAGCTGATCATCAGATACCTTGAGGATAGAAACAAGAGGGCCCTTGTCGAACTGATGAAGGCCCATATCGAACACGCTGCGTCGGACACGCTCAAGGCGCTGGAAAATGATCGGTGGGAGAAGGACGTATAATCCGGTTGATGATTTTTCGTAGAACTTTAGCTCCCCGATACCGAGCCGCTTCATCGCGCTCCTTGACAAAAACCTCAAATATTGTTAACGTTAACACAATTAAGCTGCCTGAATAAAATATTGAGTGATATTCATGGGTTGTAATTCAACTTCTACTTGTGAAGAAATTTCATTCAGTACTTGAAAAGGTGGCCGGAATATTGTATAGTCCCTCTGTTTCTCAGGTTTAAGGAGAGTCGAGATGATTGAGATTCGATTTCATGGAAGGGGTGGCCAGGGGTCGGTCACGTGTGCGGAACTGCTCGCTTTGGCAGCGATCGGAGAAGGGAAGTATGCTCAGGCCTTTCCGAGCTTTGGCCCGGAACGAAGGGGTGCTCCTGTGGTGGCCTTCTGCCGGATCAGCGATCAGCCGATCCGGATCAGGGCCAATATCTATGAGCCTGACATCGTCGTGGTCCTCGATCCAACTCTTCTGAAGATCGTCAATGTGGCTGCAGGGCTGAAACCCAATGGCATGGTGGTGACCACAAGCAAAGACAGCCCTGAGGTGGTGAAAGAGGCGTTGGGGATCAATAATCGAGTTGCCGTCGTGGATGCGATCAAGATTGCAATGGAGGTTCTCGGGGTCCCTATTACGAATACGTCGATGTTAGGATCTTTGACCCGCGCATCGAACCTCGTTCGAAAAGAGTCCTTTATCCCTCCTTTGAAGGAGCGGTTTGGCCGGATCGCTGAGAAGAATATGGCTGCCTTCGAGCGAGCCTATCAAGAGACCGTCCTCATTCAATAGATTTCTATCACAAGAGGTGAAAGGAATGACAAAACCCGATTCGGAATGGAAGTGGAAGGAACTGCCAGAAGGAACAGTCATGCTGGAACCCGGAAACGCCGATCAATATCGGACAGGGGACTGGAAGACCCTCAAGCCGGTTCTGAATAAAGAGCTCTGTATTCATTGCGGACTGTGCTATATCTTCTGCCCGGACAGCTCCTATAATCTCGACGCAGAGGGATATTTCATCGTAAACCTTTTCTACTGCAAGGGATGTGGCATCTGTGCAAAAGAGTGTCCCACCGGAGCGATCACGATGGTGGTGGAAGAGGAGGAGAAATAATGGGAAAGAGAGTCGGAATGGAGGTTTCGATTGCCGCAGCCGAGGCAGTCAAACAGGCCAATGTGGATGTGATCTCAGCCTACCCCATTACGCCGCAGACCCACGTGGTTGAGCACCTTTCCGAATTAGTGGCGAACGGAGAGCTGGATGCGGAGTTTTTCTGCGTGGAATCGGAACACTCTGCCCTGAGCGTCTGTGTGGGAAGCGAGGCGACCGGAGCCAGGTCGTTCACGTGTACGAGTTCTCAGGGACTGGCCCTGATGAGCGAGATCACTTACATCGCCTCAGCTCTGAGACTCCCCATTGTGATGATCATTGCCAACCGGGCGCTTTCTGCGCCGATCAGCATCTGGAACGACCACAGCGATGTGATGTCGATCCGGGACTGTGGGTGGATCCAGTTTTTTGCGGAGAACGGGCAGGATGTCTACGACCACGTCTTCATCGCCTACCGATTAGCAGAGGACCGGAACGTTCTTCTCCCTGCCATTATCAATATGGATGGCTTCACCCTCAGCCATGTGATCGAACCCATCGAGTTCATCGAACAGGAGAAGATCGATCGGTTCCTGCCACCCTATCAGCCTGTTCACCGCCTCCATCCCGATCGGCCAGTTTCGATGGGCGGGATCGCATTGCCCCCAATCTTTACGGAGACAAAGAAGGCGCACGAGGTTGCGCTTCAAGGTTCGATGCCCAAGATCTTGGAGACGTGGAAGGCCTTTGGCGATATGACGGGTCGGTATTACCAACCGGTTGAGACCTATAAGGCGGAAGATGCGGAGACCATCATGGTCATCATGGGAAGCTTTGGTGAGACCGCCTCTGCGGCAGTTGATTTGATGAGGGAAGAGGGAAGGTCGGTCGGGCTGGCGAAGATCAGGCTGTGGCGGCCCTTCCCCTTCGAGGCCTTTAAGCAGGCCACGCTCCATGCCAAGCAACTGGTGGTGATAGACCGGGCCATCTCCATCGGAGGGCCTGGCGGACCTGTGGCCTCTGAAGTGAAAGCCGCGCTCTATGGAGAGCCGATCCGTCCGGTGGTCTATAATTTTGTCGCAGGGCTCGGGGGAAGGGATGTCTCGCCTTCCGATTTTATCAAGATGGTGGATAAGGCTGAAATTGAGATTGAGGAAGGGAACCGAGAAGGCTATGAGATTTACGGGGTGAGAGAATGACAGAAAAGCTAAATGTTTTTGCGGTTCGAACATTGACGCAGAAGGAATATTTTGCACCCGGCCATCGGGCGTGTCAGGGATGTGCAGAGGCACTGGCCGTGCGATTGGTTGCCAAAGCGCTGGGAAGGAATGTGATCATCGCCTCTGCTACAGGGTGCATGGAGGTCGTCTCGTCTCCTATTCCCTTTACGGCATGGAGAGTCCCATGGTTCCATGTGGCCTTTGAGAACGCCGCGGCTGTGGCCTCAGGGATTGAATCGGGTTTGAAGGTTTTGATGAGAAAGGGAAGGCTTCCGCGTAAAAAGATCGTGACCATCGCCCTGGCCGGTGACGGAGGCACGGCAGACATCGGTCTTCAGGCCCTTTCAGGGGCCCTGGAGAGGGGCCATGACTTCATCTACATCTGCACCGATAATGAGGCCTACATGAACACGGGAATCCAGAGATCTTCATCAACGCCTTTCGGTGCGTCGACGACCACCTCTCCCGCTGGGAAGGTGAAGATGGGTCAGATCACCTGGAAGAAGAACATGCCTGCGATTGCAGCCGCGCACAACATCCCCTACGTGGCCACGGCCTGCCCGAGCTATCCGATCGATCTTGTCGAGAAGGTGAAGAAGGCGGCCAGCATCGAGGGGCCAGCCTATCTCCATATCCTTTCTGTCTGTCCTACGGGCTGGAGATCTGCACCCGAGCTTTCGATCAAATTGGGTCGGTTAGCTGTCGAGACAGGGATTTTCCCGCTCTACGAAGTGGAGCATGGGAAATATCACCTGAGCATCGATTTCCCTCGATTGAGGCCCATTAAAGAATACATCAGACTTCAGGGAAGGTTTCGACACCTGACCGAGGAGATGATCGGACAGATTGAGGAGCGGGTCCGAAAGGAATACGCGGAACTGAAGGAGAAGGCAGCAAAAGGAGTTGCGAGATGACACAATCGGAAATCGAAGCCATCATCGAACGGTATGGAAGAAAGGAATCTTCCATCCTTTCTATTCTTCAGGACATACAGACCAGGGAGAAATACCTTCCGAGAGAAGCCCTCGAGTATGTGGGCGAGAAACTCCAGATCCCTTTAAATAAGATTTACAGGATTGCAACCTTCTACCGGGCCCTGAGCCTGATGCCTCGGGGAAGACATGAGGTCTGCGTCTGTATGGGGACGGCCTGTCATGTTCGCGGAGCACAGAGGGTTCTTGATCAACTCAAACTGGAATTGGGCATCGCGCCTGGAGAGACCACAAAGGATTTAAACTTCACCCTCGAAACGGTCAACTGCCTGGGCGTATGTGCTGCCGGACCGGTTGTGGCGATCGACGGTCAATACTTTGGAAAGATGAATCCGACCAAGGTGGAAGGGACTTTAAAGCAGTTTCGTTCTGACAAGAAGAAGGAGGCCGCGGATGGGAAGGCTTAGTTCTCCTCAGGAGTTGGAAAAATACAGGGAAGGGATCCGCCGCAGAAGAGACCCCCATCAGGCCTTCATCACGGTTTGCGGGGGAACGGGGTGTCATGCCTCAGGATGTCATGCCGTGGTGGATGCCTTCAAAAAGGTCATTCAGGAGAAGGCCAAGGGCAATGGGGTGGGCCTTCGCGTGACAGGGTGTCACGGCTTCTGTGAAAGAGGGCCATTGGTGGTCCTTCATCCCCAGAAGGTCCTTTACCAGCGAGTCAAACCAGAGGATGCGCCAAAGATCTTTGAAGAGACGGTCCTGAATGGAAAGATTGTGGAATCCTTGCTTTATGAACATCCGACCACAGGGGAGAAGATCGTTTCGGAAGAGGAGGTCCCCTTCTACAAAAAACAGATGCGGATCATCTTCGGGAATAATGGAAGTATCGACCCCGCTCAGATCGAGGACTATCTGGCGGTCGGAGGATATCAAGCCTTATGTAAGGCCCTTTTTTCGATGAAGCCGGAAGAAGTCATTCGAGAGGTGAAGAAGGCCAACCTGAGAGGAAGAGGGGGAGGAGGATTCCCGGCTGGTCTGAAGTGGGAACAGTGCCGGAATGCGCCGGGTGAGATCAAGTATGTGATCTGCAATGCAGATGAAGGAGACCCCGGGGCCTATATGGACCGGAGCCTTTTGGAGGGAAATCCTCATAGCGTACTCGAAGGCATGATCATCGGGGCCTATGCGATCGGAGCCCATGAAGGGTATGTATTTGTCCGGCACGAATACCCGCTGGCCGTTGTGAATATTGGCATTGCGATCCAACAGGCCCGGGAATTGGGGCTTCTTGGAAAAGAGATCCTCGGATCGGGATTTTCGTTCGATGTTCAGATCAGCAGGGGAGGCGGGGCCTTTGTAGCAGGAGAATCGACCGCTCTCATGGCCACGATTGAAGGGAATGTGGGAGAGCCGAGAGCCAAGCACATCCATACGGTCATCAGTGGTCTCTGGGATAGGCCGACCAATCTGAACAACGTGGAGACCTGGGCCAATGTACCCCTGATCATCGATCGGGGTGCTGATTGGTACACCCAGATTGGTACCGAGGGGAGCAAAGGGACGAAGATCTTCTCCCTCGTCGGTAAGGTGAACAATACCGGTCTGGTCGAAGTCCCCATGGGAATTACCCTCAGGGAGATCGTTTATGATATCGGAGGTGGCATCCCGGGAGGAAAGAAATTAAAAGCCGTGCAAACCGGAGGGCCATCGGGTGGATGCATTCCTGAGTCTCTCATCGATTTGCCTGTGGACTTCGATCGACTTACCGAAGTGGGTTCCATGATGGGCTCAGGCGGAATGATCGTCATGGACGAGTCGACCTGCATGGTGGACGTGGCCAAGTATTTTATGAACTTCCTCAAGGACGAATCGTGCGGGAAGTGTACCTCCTGCCGCGAGGGCACGAGACGGATGCATGAGATCCTGATGGAGATTACGGAGGGGAGGGGAACCCTGGACCACCTCGACCTTCTCGAGGAATTGGGCTGGGTCACTGCTGAGGCTTCCCTCTGCGCCCTGGGAGGGACAGCGCCCAATCCAGTCCTTTCCACCCTTCGCTATTTCCGGGATGAGTATAAAGAACATATTCTGAACAAACGATGTCCGGCCAAGGTCTGCCGCGCTCTTCTGAAATACCGGATTCTTTCCGATGTGTGCACGATGTGCGGGAGGTGTGCGAAGGCCTGCCCGGTTGAGGCGATCAGCGGTAAGGTCAAGACAAAGAAAGAGAAGGGAATCCCTTTCAAGATCGACGAGCAGAAATGTATTAAGTGCGGGATGTGTTTCGAGTCCTGTAAATTTGAAGCAATCGAAGTCCAATAAAGTCAATGGTCGAAGGGTAACGGCAAGGAGGTCCGTTTCGTTAGGGGGTTAGGTTTTCAGAGTCTTTTAGCCGTAACCCATTCACGATATACGAAACCGGCTTTGTAACCATAACCCATTGACCATTTCGCTGTTTGTAGGTGACGAAATCGACCCAATGACTCAATGATTTGTTCTTGATCAGGAGGAGCAGATAATGATCCCCATTACGATTGATGGCCAGCCTGTTGAGGGAAAAGAGGGTGAGAATATCTTGCAAGTGGCACTCGATGCGGGATTTGATATTCCCCATCTCTGTTATAACGAAAATGTTAAGCCTTATGGCGCTTGCCGTCTCTGCCTGGTGGAGGTGGTCCGGAGAGGGAGGTCGAGAATGACCACTGCCTGCACCTATCCTGTCATGGAGGGGATTGAGGTGCTCACCCAATCGGAAAAGGTCTTGCGGGCTCGGCGGATGATCATGGAACTTATCCTCGCCATGTGTCCGGGAGATAAACTGATCCAGGACATGGCGAAGCAGATGGGGGTTGAGCAGGTTCGTTTCAAGAAGGACGATAATAAAGATTGTATCCTCTGCGGTCTCTGTGCCAGGGTGTGCGATGAAGTGGTGGGTGCCCATGCCATCAGCTTTGCCTTCAGGGGAGATCGGAGAGAGATGGTGCCTCCGTTTCTCGGGGAGGCGATGAATTGCATTGCCTGTGGAGCTTGCGTGGTTGTCTGTCCGGTGGATGTGATCCGGATGAAAGAGGAGGGGGATGAGCGGACGATCATCCGGTGGAAGCGGACCCTGAAGATGAAGCAGTGCAAGGTCTGCGGGAACTATTTTGCTCCCTGGTTTCAGCTGGAGAAGTTTAAAGAAAGGGCCAAGCTCCCGAAGGACTTTTTTGATGTCTGCTTCACCTGTCGGGGTTGACATCATCGACGAATTGGAATATAGTTATTTCAATACAGTTTATCATAGGGAGTTGCAGGTATGGTGTATGTGAAGTGGGAGCCTTTTCGGGACCTGATGGCCATGCAGGACCGGATGGCCCGACTCTTTGACGAGACGCTATCCCGCATCTGGAAGGAGGAGGTTCCCCAGAGAGTCTGGTCTCCTCCGGTCGATATTCTGGAGGGGGAGGGCGAAGTAGTTCTGAAGGTGGATCTGCCCGAGGTCAACCAGAATGATATCGATATCAAGGTCGAAGAGGACACGCTGATCATTCAAGGGGAGAGAAAGTTCATCAAAGAGACATCCGCTGAGAATGTTCTCAAAATCGAAAGGCCATATGGAAATTTCCATCGGACCTTTTCCATTCCAAGAATGATTGACCGTGAAAAGATCAGAGCCGCCTATAGAGATGGTGTGCTCAGGGTTGTCCTGCCCAAGAAGACAGAGGTTCACCGAAAACAGATCCTCGTTGATGAGAGATGACGGAGAAGGCGAAAGGGGCCTGAATCAGGGCCCCTTTTTTATTGTCTAAGAATTTATTCCAATCCCCCGAAAAGAGATTTCGCTCCGATGCGCTCATCCACGGACCCCGGTTAGAATTTTACTCAGCGCACATAAAAAAGGCGGCAGGGGTTTATCCCTGCCACCTCTCAGAGTTCAAATCAATGAAAAACTCAATTTCTACGGAATTACCCGGAACTCGACCCTTCTGTTCTTGGCCCTGCCTTCTTTGGTTGTATTATCTGCAATGGGCTTTATGCTTCCGTACCCTTTTACGATCAACCGATCCTCTGGGATGTTAAACTTATCTTGCAGATACTTCTTCGCGCTAAGGGCCCTCTTTTCTGATATCTTCTGGTTCGCGGTTGCCGAGCCGGCTCCATCGGTATGCCCTCCGATTTCCACCTTGAGCTGGGGGTTTCCTTTAAGGATCATCCCGTTTCGATCCAGCGCCTTGGCTGCCAGAGGGCTGATATTTGTCTTGTTGGGTTCGAAATAGATCGTGTCAAACACCGGAGGCGCAACCGGTTTTGGTGGAGGAGCTGGTTTGGGTGGGGGAGGCGGTGGCGGCGGAGGAGGCGCTGCTGGTGTAGGCGGTGGCGGCGCAGGAGGCGCCGGAGGCGGAGGTGCTGCTGGTGTAGGCTCTGGCGGCGTAGGAGGCGCCGGAGGCGGTGGAGGTGGCGCTGGCGGTGCTGGTGGTGCCGGCGGTTTTTCGCAGATCCTAATCGCTTCTAAGGACCTCTCTTTCGATATCGCAATGGCTTGGTCTATCTTATCAGTGGGCTTCAACCAAAATTTACGGATCCCATAGTCAGCCAGAGCCAGGTTCGCCTCCGCGGCAGCGTATTCACAAGGTGCGCACTTTTTTGCTCCGATCAATGTGGCCTTTTGAAATAGATCTTTAGCTTCATCATAGGCCATCATGGTCTCTCGGCTAACGGCACATCCTGAAGCGATCATTGCTCCCAAGATAAGAACGATCAACATCATCCACTTCTTGCTCATATTTCACCCCCTTCTGTTCTGGTCCTACTATTTCTTCTTCACCTGGGTCAGACCGGACTCAGCAGCAGATTTCGACTGCTCTGCAAATTTCTGAGCTCCCTTAAAATCGTTATTATAGAATTCGACTTGAGAGATCCCAAAATTACTCCCGGCGCTGCAATACTCATAGGGAGCCAGTTTTTCTCCTCCTGCTGCTTTGAGTTCGAGAATGAGCTTCTCCGCATCCTTCATCTCTCTCTTCGCTGAAAAGTAGTAACAACCGGAGAGAAGAAAGGAGAGAAGGACAAATCCCATCAATAATAGATGCGTCTTCTTCATGGGTACACCTCCTTTCACATTGTTTATAACAATATATAAAAGCGTCCCATTTGTCAATTATTTTTTCTCTTCAAGATATCTTTTAAGACAGTCCGGGTTGCAAAAAAAATGGTCCTTTCCTCCGACTCTCTTTTTTATGGCGGATCGTTTCGGGATATAGGTCTTGCAATAGGGATCCTCAACCAGTTCTTCCGGCTCGGATCTTCCATCCCTTCTCTTTCTGAAGAGCAAGATGTCCTTGATCAGGAAGTAGAGAACATAGTAGAAAACGGAGACGAGAATAATGAAAAAGATGAGTCGAACCATCACCAGCCCAGCTTCAAGAAACGACCGTCCGGGAGCACAGGGCGTAGCGAAAAATTTCTTGGTATGCGCCTTGCTCTATGCCCTTTGCGTTTCAATTCTTTCCACCCCCTGATCCTCTTTGATCTCGTCCAGGAGCTCTCCCACACTCTTTTTTAGCACAGGATGGATCAAGTTTCGATCGATCTCGGCAAGGGGGATGAGGACGAACTGGCGCTCATGAAGGAGAGGATGTGGGATCTGGAGCTCTTCTGTTCTGATCTTCCTATCATCGAACATGAGGATGTCGAGATCGATCACGCGCGGACCGTATCGGAACGTTTGTTTGCGGCCCAGACGGGTTTCGATCAGCTTCAGCTCCCGGAGGAGCCTGAGAGGTTCAAGGGCTGTTTCGATCTTTATCACGCCATTGACGAACCAATCCTGGTCGGTGTAACCCACCGGTTTCGTTTTGAAGAGCGAGGATTTTGCCAGGAGCCTATGGTTATCCACGACCAGAATTTCGGCGATGGCCTGTTCGCACTGGTGAACTTTGTTCCCAACGTTTGAACCGATCCCAATATAGGCAATATGGCTCATTCTGGCCGGAGAGGAGAGGCCCCCAGTTTCACCCTGCACCGTTCAAGACCCCGTCTTCTAATCAAGTAAGGAAATCCCTTTTAGGGAGAGATCCTCCCGATCAAAATGGGGGCTTCAAGGAGATGCGGCACGGGTTTACTTTTTCTCCGAGACTTCTTCGCTCTTTTTCGGAGTGACGTCGATCTCTTCCTGGTCCTTGGTCGCCTTCCTGAAGTTCCGGATCCCTTTACCAATACCCTCACCGATCTGGGGCAGTTTTCCAGCACCAAAAATGATCAGAACGATCACCAGGATCACGATCAACTCCGGCATCCCTATCCCGAACATCTTTTCCTCCTTTTAAACCGCAGAGGGCAAAGGGCAGAGCGTTTTGGTTTTACACTGAGCTCTATGCTCCATGCGTCTGTCAGGTTGGCGGAAGTGCATGGGAATCGAACCCACCGCGGACATCTTCTGCCCGCCACTGGATTTGAAGTCCAGGAGGCCCACCAGGACCTAACCACTTCCAGCTCTCAGAATAATAGGTTTTCTCTTTAAAGTCAACCCATTCGAGGGGCTCGGCCGGTTGTCAGAGAGGTCTCCCTCTCTCAAAGACCCAGCTTGCTCAGGGTTTGCGGGCCAGAGATCCTTAGCGTCTTCTCTCGGGAGTGATGGCCCCTGATGATTTTGATTTGGGAGGGCGAGATCTGTAATTCCTCGGCTAAGAACAGGATCAGGCCGCGGTTTGCTTTTCCCTCAACCGGAGGGGCAGCCACCCTTATCTTCACTCCGTCTCGGTATGGACCGACGATCTCGTTCTTTGCCGATTTTGGTTGAACGTAAACCTTCAAGATAATGCTTTCCATCACCGGTTTGATTTGTGCCAGCTGCTATTCTGAGGTCATTCCCTCGGGATAATGGAATAGTGGAACAATGGAATAATGAAGACAACCAATTTTCCATCATTCCATTATTTCGTTATTCCGATGAATGAGAGTTGTCTTCCTGTCTGACCTTCTCCTCGGTAGGAGAAGAAGAGCTCCCTGTGGCAGCTGGTGCAGAGATCGATCCTGAAGATCTGCTCTTCTCGAATCCCCTCTTTTTTCATCTGGTCGATATTGATCGCAACAAGGTCCACGTTCCATCTTCCACCTCCTTTTGGAATGGAGAAGGATTCCCACTCTGGCCGAAAGACCTTGGCATCGATTTCATAGCAACATGGTCCGATGGAGGGGCCCAGGGCGATGAGGAGGTTTTCTGATAGACAGCCGAATTCTGTCTTCATCCTTCTTAGAACCTTTGTGGTGATACCAAGGCCTGTGCCCGCTCTTCCGGAATGGATCGCTGCGATCACCTTCCTTTTCCGGTCGGCGACGAAGATGGGAAGGCAGTCCGCTGTGAGGATGCCGAGAAAGATATTGGGGCAATCCGTGATCATCGCATCATATTCTAAACGGTGAGCAAGAGCGGTCAGAGGTTCTCTGACCCAGAGAATCTGGTCTTGATGGCTTTGACGAAGAAGAACCAGGCGGCCTGGATCGAAATCAAACGCCCGGGCAATCAGACTCTTATTATTGGAAACGCGCTCTTCTTTATCACCGTTATCATCGCTCAGGTTGAGAGAATCATAAGGTGGAGAACTCACCCCTCCCTGACGGCTGAGGAAGGCGTGTTGGAGCCAACCGGTTTTTGAAAGTTCACGGATCTCAAAGTAGGGCAGACCATTTTTCGTTTTTAGAGAAGATCGATCGATGATGTTCATCTGAATTACCGAACGTAGCCCTAAAGAATTCACCCTCGCCCTCTCCCGTTGGGGGAGAGGGCAGATGTTGTTCGGCGTGAGCGTAACCGTTCCAGTACTTCGTTCATATCTTGAGGGATCGGAGAAATGAATCGGACCCTTTCCCCTGTTCGGGGATGATCGAACCCCAGTCGATGGGCATGAAGGGCCTGGCGATTCATCCTCGCCACACATTCCTTCAAGAAAGGATCATGGATACTCCCCGGTCTTCCCTTCCTTCCATAAACAGGGTCTCCTAATAGGGGATGGCCCGTCGAGGAGAAATGGACCCGGATCTGGTGGGTCCGACCTGTCTCGGGGAAGACCTCGAGGAGGGTGAAACCATAAAACCTTTCGATCACCTTCCATCGGGTGATGGCCATCCTTCCCTTTTTGGTGCGAGTGGACATTCGTTTTCTTTCACTCGGATGTCTTCCAATAGGAGAATCGATCAGGCCTTCATCCTTGCTGAATTGACCATAGGCGATGGCCAGATAGACCTTTTCCACTGTGCGGTTTTTGAATTGCTTGGTCAATTGATGATAGGCCTGATCATCTTTGGCAACGACCATCACGCCCGACGTATCCTTATCCAAACGATGGACGATCCCAGGCCGCAAGGTTCCATTAATCCCGCCAAGGTCTTTACAATGATGGAGAAGTGCGTTGACCAGCGTGCCGGAAGGGTTTCCAGCGGCTGGATGAACGACCATTCCTGGAGGCTTATCGACGACAATGATCGAAGGGTCCTCATAGAGGATGTTGAGGGGAAACGGCTCGGGTTTAACGTCGAGCGGCCTGGGCTGAGGAATAATTCCCGATACCCGATCGCCCGGTTTCACCCGCACACCGGGTTTCGTCGGCCTCTGGTTCAGCAGGATGCTTCCCGCATCGATCAGTTTCTTGATCTGAGAGCGGGAGAGATTGAGATCGGCTTCAGAGAGGAATTGATCGAGGCGTCTTCCCTCGTCCCGTTTTGTTATGGTGATGGAGAAATGTTTTCCTATCTCAAATCTATTCTCATACATTGCATGTGGATTGATCGTGCATCTTTCAAGGATCGTAGAACATAATCTTTTTGGTTCGCTATGCACGATGCGCTTTGCTCTCTGCGGTTTTTGCAAGGGCCTTTTCAATTCCGGCGGCTAAGAGAGGAATCTCTTCATCCGAAATCGTTCTCATGTCCAGGATCAGTCCGTCCTTGCTGATTCGGGAGATGATCGGAGGCTCGGCTTTCCTCAAACCTTCTTCGAGACCGTTCACGGACAGATCAACGGGCTTGAGGCGAACGACGACCGTTGGAAGTTCCTGAAGGGGGAGAGCTCCTCCACCGACCTGAGAGATATCCTCCTTGAGGACCGGGGTTGTCTTCTGCTTAATCCTTTCTGACAGGCTTCTTAGGAGACGCCTTGCCCTCCTCTTCAGTACAGCCCGATCGATTTTCAACATTCGAAGGGTCGGGATTTCTTCCATCGCCATCTTTTCATCGAGGTAGAGGAGGAGTGTGGATTCGAGCGCAGCTAAGGTCAGCTTGTCGATGCGAAGGGCTCGGGTCAGGGGATTGATTTTGACGAGGTCTAAGATGGCCTTCTTCCCCAAGATGATTCCGGCCTGGGGACCGCCCAGAAGTTTATCGCCGCTAAAAGTGACCAGGTCCACACCGGTCTGGATCGCCTCCGGGACAGTGGGTTCTCTTTCCAATCCATATTGACTGAGGTCAAGAAAGCAACCGCTTCCCAAGTCGTGCATCACAGGGAGGTGATTCTCTTTTCCCAGTTGAACGAGATCTTGGAGAGGGGTATCGGCGGTGAAGCCCATCACCCTGAAGTTGCTGGTATGGACCTTCAGGAGCAAGGCCGTCTGGGGGCCGATCGCCCTCTGATAGTCGCCGATATAGGTTCGATTCGTCGTCCCGACCTCTCTGAGAAAAGCTCCACTCCGTTTCATCACGTCAGGGATCCGAAACGCCCCTCCGATCTCGACCAGCTCCCCTCTCGAGACGATCACCTCTTTTCCTTCTGCGATCGTATTGAGGGCCAGCAAGACCGCGCCGGCGTTGTTGTTCACCACCATGGCCGACTCCGCACCTGAGAGACGGCAGAGGATCCCTTCCACATGGGTATAGCGGCTTCCCCGATCGCCCCGATCGAGGTCGTATTCCAGATTGGAGTAACCTCTGGCGATCTCTATCATGTGCTGAAGCGCAGAAGGGGCCAGGGGTGATCTTCCGAGATTGGTGTGGATCACCACTCCGGTCGCATTGATGACGCGACAGAGCCGGGGCTGGATCTGAACGGTGACCTCCCTCTGGAAAAGGGGATAAAGATTCTCGAAGGAGAATATCCCATCGTCAAGATCGGAGAGGTCTTCCGTTTTCAGGATCTCTGAACGGAGCCTTTCCAGTCCCTTTCGAACGGCCTCCACCACGACGGCTCGAGGATGGACCTTCAAAAGGTCAGCCATCTCTGGCCTTGAGAGGATTTCATCGACCTTCGGTATCTTACGAAGGACCTGTTGACGAAGGGAGGGAGACATTCGGTTTCCTCCTCATCAGGAGCGTCTTCACAATCTTGATGAAGTTCATCCGGATGAATCGGGTGGGCCACTCCAGTTCCTTCTTCTCGCAGACCGTTGACATGCTGTAGGCGTGAAGGGAGAGATCCCCGGGCAAAATCGAATCCAGGGCCCTCTCCCTTTCCTTCGGGTCAGAAAGGGCCATGATCTCGTCGATCTGTTTCATCACCCGGACAGCAGCCTCGATCCGCCTCTCGACCGATTCAGCCGTCTTTCGGTCGATCAGGCCAAATTCGGCCTTCAGACGATTGAGCCTCTTCCCCGCTTCATAGGTGCTATAGACGATTTCATCACGGCTCATCCATCGGGTTTCGTAGTTGAGGATGTATTTCCAGCTGGGGGCCATTAAGGCCTGACGGTGCTCTTCAACGGTCCTGCAGAAAAGCCGGTATCCATATCTCTCCGGTTCTTCGAAGGCAGCGCTTCCAGGGTCTAAGAAAGGGGCGAGGGGAGAGATGAAGGGAATGAGTTTCGGATAGGGCTGGAATCGCTTTAAGAGGTATTGGCAGTAATCAACCGTCTCCAGCACCGAGTGATAGGTCTGCCCTGGAAGACCGGTCATGAAGAAGAGATCGATCCGTTTGGAACCGAGGTCAATGGCATCGCCGATCATCCTCTCCAGAGATTTGTTGTCATAAGGCCTTCCGAAGGTCTTTCGAACCTCTTCGTCGTGCGATTCCGGAGAGATCTCGATATTGAAATTCGGAATGGCCTCGGCAATCCTTTCGAGTCGATCCCTTGAGGGAGGGACAAAGAATTCGAAGGCGATGTGATTGGTGATCCGCCTCTTTTTCATCTCCTGAAGAAAGGTGAGGCCATAGGCCTCACCGGGCTGGAAGATATCGCCGATGATCATCACCGGCGCGAGGAGGTGGTCTGCGATATGGAAGATATCCTGGGCCAGAAGCCTTGGGTCTCGGTAGGCGGGTCTCCTCCGGTTAGCCATGGACCGAAACGTCTGGGACGAGCCGCCGCACGTTTTGCAGTGATAGCTACATCCGCGGCAGGTGAAGACCGCCGTAACCGGATAGGTGTACCAGTCGATAAAAGGCTGGTAACCCACGGGATCGGCATACCTGACCACCTTCTTCATGATGTGGCGGTAGTCGATCGCCATGTCGTCGAGGTTCTCCGGCACGTAGGAGAGGGGATTGACCCGAATCCCATTTCCTCCGTCGCGGTAGGTGAGATTGGGAATATTTTGGAAATCTCCCTTTCCCTTGATCGCCCGGAGGAGCTGGAGAAGAGGCTTCTCCGTGGAATCTCCTTTGACCACAAAATCGACGAAAGGATATTGGCGGAGGATCTCCTCGTGATAGTAGGTGGCGGAGAGACCGCCTAAAATGACCGGTGTTTCAGGGTGAAATCTCTTGATGATCTCCGCCAGAGCCAGCGCGCCCTGGACATGGGCCATCCAGTGAAGATCGAGACCGAAGGCCACGGGCTTACTCTTTTGGATGAGCCGTTCCACATCGAACCTTCTATCCTTCAGCATCTTCAAAGCGATATTGATAATCCTCACCCGGAGGCCGTGGCGTTCCAGGTATTCTGAGAGGCTGGCAAATCCAATCGGGTACATCTCAAAGATAGGGGTTGACGGAACGACATCACTGATCGGGCCATGGATCCCGGGTCTTTTCCTGAAATCGTAAAGGGTAGGGGGGTGGAGAAGGATCAGGTCAATGGTGGCCATGTCAATTATCTCGCGGACTGGGCTTTCTTCGGTTCTGGAAATTTTGATAGATAGAGATCGACCATCTTTCGGATGCGAGGGTCATCTTTCGTACTTTCGCCGAGCAGGAAGATCGCATTGGTAAATTCGTTCTTTCCCTGGAGTTGTCTGAGGTTTCGCTCAACCTCCTCTTTTGCCTTTTGCCATTGGGCCTTTTCGGCCTCTGTTGCCCCTTTTTCCATCAATCGATAGTGGAGGCTCCTCAGGCCCTGTTCCATGGTCTGCTTGGCCGCGGTGTTGTAAAAGAAGGGTTCTCGATTATGAAAGGTAAGATCGATTCTTCCCGCATACATTCCCTTCGGGGCGGTCTGGAGGACGATCGTTCTGTTATAAGCGACACGGGGATAGGGAAGGTTGATCCCTGTATGACTGCCTATGATGAGGTGAATTCCAGAAAGGGTGTTTGCCAACTCCAGATCCTTGGGATAGCCCAGGTGGCTCAAGAGGATGACGAGATCGGTTTTGGGTTGAAGTTCTTTGATCATGTTCTGGGCCGTTTCAACAGGAGATTTGAGGATCAGGCCTTTTTTTCTAAGATCTCCTTCGCCCAGGAAAAGATCAGGGGAGAGAAGGCCAAAGATACCTATTCGCAGACCGTCGATCTCTTTTAAGAGATAGGGCTGAAAAAGAGGTTTTCCTGATGACTCATCAAAGAGGTTGGCAGAGAGGAGAGGGAAATTGGCCTTCTTCGCAATCTCTAAGAGGAAGTCCTTCCCGAGGGTGAGATCGTCATCGCCAACCCCCAGGGCGTCATAACCCATCAGATTGAAACTCTCGATGATCAGGTGAGCCCTTTCAGCGACCATCTTCAGCTCATCTTCCTGAACGGGCTTAGAAAACTTCTTAAATAGAAGATCGCCTGCATCTAAGACCAGCACTCGTTTTTCAGCCTCCCTCGTTTCCCTCACCCATGTTGCCCTTCTGGCCAGACCGCCAAAACGATTCCTCGGGTCTCAGCCAGGACAGGGCTCGATCTCCCCATTGATATTATTGCTGTAAAGGATCGTAAGGTTCTTGACCGGGTTTTGGGCATGACAAGGGATGCTCGGATTTGCCCAGAGAAACCCCAAGATCGAAAGGAGGATAAATAGCAGTTTTGCAGGCCCCATCATTTACCCCTCAATTCAATCAAATTCATATATACCCCATCCCTCCCTTAGAGTCAAATAGGGACAGCGCCCATTAAACATAATTTTTTGCTTCGATAGATGAGACAAGATTGGCGTTGAAACCTTTTGGGGAATCCCGGCTTTCTCAGGATTTCAGCAATCCAGAACGTTGGCTGCTCAGTGCGGGCAAGGATCTTCTTCCGCATGAATTGTGAGGATCGCTCGATTTAGGGTGGAAATAGGATTTTATCCACCTACACAGAGGACCACGAGGTTTGCGGTGTGGGGATTCGATACTCGTATATCCTTTTCTGATCAATTATGAAGTCCAGGGGTTTGGGACGGGCCGATTATACCCTTTCTGAGAGGCTAAGATGTCGAGATGGAGAGTAGCCACATCCTCTAAGATTGGTTCACATTCTTCGATCTTTCTCAGGTCGATGGTCTTGATATATTGATGGCATTTTTCGCAAAGGTCGATGCGATAGGCTTCCTCCCCCTCGGCATAGAAGTATTGCAGGGAGCCCCGTTCTTTGTTTCCGCAGAAAGGACATGACAGTCTATCGATTCGCCACTCAAATCCGCAATAGGAGCAGAGGAGGTAACGTTTTCCTCCCTCGCCTTTCAAGAGAGCAAAGGAGGGTAGGGAACCACAGATCGGGCAGTGGCCTTTGAGCCAGGTTTCAGCATCCACTTCTTGACCGAGCCTTTTCACCCCTTCCTCAAGAGAGGGCTTCAAGCTTTCATGAAGAAGGAAGAGAAAGACCTTCCGATCCATTTCGAATTGATCAGCCACCTTTTCTCCTTCTATCTCTCCGGTGAACACCTTCTTCAGATCGAATCTTTTTTGGCTGATAACCTCCCGGATCTTTTCCACCTGCTCAGCCATATGAGGGGTTGCCTCTTTTGCAATGTTGCAGAGCGAGTGAAATAAAAGAGAGGAGGCCTCAAGGTCCACCGGGAAATCCTTTCTTTCGAGCATTGAAAAGCCTTCCCTGGCCAACAGCTCCTTCCACTCCTTTTTGAGATGAACGGGTTCGACTTTCAAGGAATCTTTGATCTTCTCCTGCTCTTCCCTGACTTGCTGGTAGAAGTTCAGGATCTCTGTGTAGCCGGGTCGCTTCTTTTTGAGATGCTGAATCCTTTTTCTTAGCTTTTCCAAAGAAACTCTCCTAACCTCCCTCTATTCCGCTCTTGACTTAAGGGGGGATGAAGGGGGGTCATGAAAGAAACGGGCTTGTTTCGGAACTTCCATACCCAAAACAAGCCCTTCCGTTTCCCCGTCCCCCATCGGAGACTGTGTTATAACTTGCCAGAAACCGTTTCCGTTGCCACACAGAAGAGGCGGTCAGGTGACGAAGCCTTAAGGCGGAAACCTCTTATTCGATCAGCTTCTGAGTCCCAAGCCGAAGAAAGAAATCGCATTTCCCACAAGGCCGATGACCCATAACTTTAAATGACCGCATCCTAAGGCTGAGGATGCCTGACTGCCTCTCCCACCTGGACCAGCTCCCTATCACGATTCCGACAAAGTCTCTCGATAGGGAGGAAGAGTAAGGGATTACCCGATCGTCATGCTTCTCAGGGGTTGAAAGATACGTCTAAGGGCCATCTTCCTTGTGATCCCGATCGTATTGTCCGCCACAGCTCTCTTATGATACTTCTTGGGATCGTCCACGAGGAGGTAAATCACCCTCACGTCATCCGGATTGGCCAGCATGGCTTCCTGATAAAGACCTTTGACTTCTTCGAGCCTCTTGTTTGCCCTCTCCAGGATCTCCCTCCGATCACCGAAACTCATCGCTCCGGTGGGACAGGTCTTGACGCAGGCAGGCAGCATTCCCTCCTTGACCCTGTCGAAACACATTGTGCATTTCGCCATGGTTCCAGAAGCGGGATGGAACCTTGGGATGTCGTAGGGACAGGCCTCTCGGATCTCTTTAAACTCGTCGGCCTTTATCTTCACCTTCGGGTTGAAAACCACTGCCCCGGTCTTTTCGTCCTGGATGATGGCGCCCTTTGCCTTCCCGTCTGCCACCTCTTTGCAGGGAGGGGTGAGACAGTGGCGACATTGATCCGGGAAGAAATACCATTTCGGTTCCCCTCCGGGTATTGCCACCTCATTGAATCTTACCAACTTAAACGTGTAAACGGAAAGATCAGCTGGATTTTGATGATTTCCTCGCTGAAGGGTTTTCGTCCCAGGATTCTTATTCCACTGCTTGCAGGCGATCTGGCAGCCTCGGCAGGCAGTACATTTCGTCGTGTCGATAAAGAAAGATTTTCCTTCTGTCATTTATCTCACCTCCTCCTCAGCCCTTTTTCGCGGCCGGTTTTTGCGTGATCTTGCGAACGTTGGCCATAAAGGCCTTGGATTCCGGAATCATGGTATTGGGATCACCGATCGTAGGAGTGAGGAGATTCGCACTCTCTCCTCCGTCCTTTGGGTGGAGCCAGCCAAAATGCCACGGAATTCCTATCTGGTGAACGGTCTGCCCGGCGACGTTGAACGGCTTCAGCCGAGAGGTCACAATAGCCACGGCCACGAGCCTTCCCCTTGGAGTTTCCACAGACACCCGGTCACCGTTTTTGATCCCTCGCAGCTTGGCCAGTTCGATGCTCATCTCACAAAAGACCTGAGGTTCAGCCTCAATCAGCCAGGGCAGCCATCGGGTCAATACGCCGGTCTGCCAGTGTTCGGTAACCCGGTAGGTGCTGCAAACAAAGGGGTATCTCGGATCGCAGGTCGCAAATGTGTCCGGACCTCCCTCGAAGATCTTGACCACAGGGTTGATCCTCTGGCTGGACATCAGATTCTTCTCGATCGGACATTCGAGAGGCTCGTAGTGTTCAGGGAAAGGACCGTCCTTCAAGCCAGGTCCGAAGATGGATGATACTCCATCGGGTTTCATAATGAACGGATAGGCTCCGGTGGTCCCCATGGGAGGCACGGCATTGTCAGGGACGTCGCCTATCCATTTCTTTTCCGTCGGGTCCCATCTGAGGAGGGGCCGTTTTGGGTCTCGAGGATTTCCGTCAAGATCCACTGAGGCTCTGTTGTAGATGATTCTGCGATTCAGTGGCCAGCACCATGACCACTCGGGATAGAGGCCCAATCCGGTCGGGTCGGTCTTCTTTCTACGGGCAGCCATATTCCCGGCCTCGGTATAGCTGGCAGAATAGAGCCAGTTCCCGCAAGAGGTCGTCCCATCATCTTTTAAAGCGACAAAATTGGGAACTAATTTGCCGGTCGTGAGATCGTAGCCGTTGATCTCTTTTGCAACCTTATGGATATCAAAATGGCCACCGGATTCGTAGTCCCACTTCAGGTTTAAAATCGGCTCCGGGAAGGCCCCCTTTTCCTTTTCATAGAGGGCCCGAACCTTCTTAAAGAGTTCATATATGATATCGCCATCGGGCTTCGCCTCTCCAGGAGGATTGGCACATTTATAGCGCCATTGCATCCAGCGACCGCTGTTCGAGATGCTTCCTTCTTTTTCGAGGAAGGCGGCACAGGGGAGCTGGAAGACCTCGGTCTTGATCTTCTTCGGATCCATTCCCGGGCCCTTCCAGAACGATCCTGTCTCGCTGTCGAAGACGTTGACATTGACCATCCAGTCAAGCTTTGCCAAGGCCTGGCGGACCTTTCCCGCATGGGCGCTTGAACAAGCAGGATTCATTCCCCAGGCAAAGAAACCGGTGAAGGTCCCTTTATACATCTCATCGAAGAGATTTAACCATGAGGCATCCTGAGTCGGATCGAGTTTGGGCATCCACGAGTATCCAAAATCGTTCTCTTTCGTCGCTTTCTCTCCAAACATCGATTTTAAGAAGCTCACTAGGTATTTGGGCCGGTGTCTCCACCAGTTCACACTTCTTGGGTCCTTCGTCGTCGGAGTCGTCTTATTGTAGTCGGCAATGGTTGGCCACTGGGCCCTTGGAGTGGGTAAATACCCGGGGAGGATATGGAAAAGCAATCCCTGATCGGTTGACCCCTGGACATTGGATTCACCCCGGAGGGCGTTGACACCTCCTCCTGCAATCCCCATATTTCCGAGGAGATCCTGGATGATCGCCATGGCTCGAATGTTCTGGACGCCGACCGTATGCTGAGTCCATCCCATCGCGTAGAGGACGGTCCCTGCTTTATCAGGGGCACCTGTTGAGCCATATGCCTTGTAGACGTTTTCCAGGTCGGCCATCGGGGTTCCAGTAATTTCAGAGACCTTTTGGAGGGTATAGCGGGAATAATGTTTCTTCAGGATCTGGAAGACGCATCGTGGGTCTTGAAGGGTCATATCCCTCTTCGGAATCCCATTTTCGTCCTTCTCCAAAGCCCAGGTCGATTGATCATAAGCCCTCTTGACCGGATCATAGCCTGAAAAGAGGCCGTCATCAAAACTATACTTGGGGTTGACGATGAATGAGGCATTGGTATAGTTCTTGACATAAAATTCATCGTAGAGGTTGTGGTCGAGAATATACTTGATCATGCCTCCGAGAAAGGCGATATCGGTTCCCGAACGAAGCCGCACAAAGAGATCGGCCTTTGTCGAGGTCCGGGTGAATCTGGGATCCACATGGATAAAGATCGCCCCTCTATCCTTCGCGGCCTGAATCCATTTAAAAGAGACCGGGTGATTCTCGGCCACGTTTCCACCCATGTTTAGGATCACATCCGCGTTTCTGAAGTCGATATAATGATTGGTCATTGCACCGCGTCCGTACGACTCTGCCAGAGCCGCTACCGTGGCGCTGTGTCAGATACGGGCCTGATGTTCGATATAGACGATCCCCAATGCCCTGAGGAACTTCTGATAGAGCCAGCATTCCTCATTGTCCAGGGCCGCGCTTCCAACGGATGCGATTCCATTGGTTCGATTGACCACCTGGCCCTGTGAATTTTTCTCCATAAAGCTTGCGTCACGGCTCTTCTTGATGTTGGCCGCGATCTTATTCAGGGCCCATTCCCAGCTCACCTCTTTCCAGGTGGTGCTGTATGGGGCACGATAACGGACCTTCTGAAGCCGATGTGGATTGACAGCGATTTGATAACTCGAGGCCCCTTTGGCGCAGAGAGCTCCTTCGTTGATGGGATGGTCAGGATCTCCCTCGGCGTTAATCACCTTTCCTTTGGCATCGGTGTGAACGATGATTCCACAGCCGACCGAGCAGAAACAACAGATCGACGTCGTCTCCTTCGCACCCTTGATTCTAAGTTGTTGGGCATAGACATCCGCAGCGGACAGATCGAACCCCAGGCCGCCCATCACCGTCCCTGCAGCAGTGGCGCCCGAGATCTTTAAAAAGGTTCTTCGGGTAATCTTCATAGCTATTTATTCACCTTCCTTTCTTGAAATTTTGAAATCCGGAGTCAAATTCACCTCCTTTCCACACGTATAAAAATTCAGGGGAATCGACTGAGGATGATGATTTTCTTACGAGATTCCCCTTCTTTGATCGTCATCTTTTTTAGGATTGGGCTAAGAATGTGGGAAGTCAAAGAGCATTGTGAAAGATACCACAAACGTTTTTTTTGTCAAGAAAAAAGTTTGCAAATTTCTTCATCCCGGAAAAAGCACTCACAATCGGCTTTCTCGTATCCGGATCGTCCGATAGCTCAAAGTTGAGTTGCTCTGAAAGGAGGCTAAGGGTTCTTTTTTTATCTGTCGGATGGATCCAGAGATCGTGGTCTGCTGTAAGAACGGGTGCACCATACAAGATGATGGCTCGACGACCAACGATGAGGTATCGGATCTTATGGCGATTAAAGCTTCTTATGAGGTCAACGAATTTAACTTCTTTTCTGGTTTCATCCGTTTTTAAACCAAACTTATTGATGAAGGTCTGAATTTCTTCCCATTCCCTGTCTATGTATGGTAGCCGTTCGACAGGGGAAAACTTAGAAAACCAGAGAAGGTCCTCGGCAAGCTGACGTTGTCTCCATAAGGGGATATCCTTAAGGGATTTTGGATATACGATCTTTTTTAAAGCCATTCCCTCTCCTTTAAAAATAATCTAACATTTTCAGAAGAAATTTTTAATATAAAAAATGCAGGAACCGTCTAACTCTTTTTAAAACAAAGCCTGGACAAATTCGTTGGCATTAAACTCTTTGAGATCGTCGATCCCCTCGCCCACGCCAATGTAGCGAATGGGAATTTTGAGCTCTTCGGTGATCCCCACAATGATCCCGCCCTTGGCCGTTCCATCCAGTTTGGTAAGGGCAATGCCTGTTACGCCGATCACTTCGTTAAAAAGTTTTGCCTGAGAGATGGCATTCTGACCGGTTGTGGCATCGAGGACGAGAAGGATTTCATGGGGCGCGCCCGGACATTCCCTTCCGATAATCCGCTTTACCTTCTTCAACTCTTCCATGAGGTTGACCTTGGTGTGAAGCCTTCCTGCTGTATCGATGAAGACGAGATCGATCTCTCTGGCTTTGGCGGCGTGGATGGAGTCGAAGGCAACGGCTGATGGGTCTGAGCCCCTGGATTGCCTGATCAGATCGGCTCCGACCCGATTGGCCCAGACCTCCAGCTGCTCGACTGCTGCAGCCCGAAAGGTGTCGGCCGCACCGATCAGGACCTTCCTCCCCTGGGATGAGTATTGGTGGGCGATCTTGGCAATGGTCGTTGTCTTGCCTGTGCCGTTGACGCCAACCACCATGAAGACAAAGGGTCTGGTCTGTGAGAAGTCGATGAAGAGGGGTTTCTCTCCTGATCTGAGGATTCGAAGCATCTCCTGTTTAATGAATTCTTTGACCTTATCCGGTTCCTTTAGCTCCCCCTTTTTCAGTCCCTGCCGGACACCTTCGAGCAGTTGATCCGACGTCTTCACACCCAGATCGGCAGCGAAGAGGAGACCTTCAAGCTCATCTAAGAGCCCCTCGTCGATCGTCTTCTTCCCTAAAAAGAGGCGGTCCATCTGCTCCACAAAACCCTGGTGGGTTTTTGAGAGGCCCTTTCTTAATTTTTCAAAAAAAGCCATGGCTTCCTCTCCTGCGATTGATTCCGATCCTAACACCCTGGAGGGTCAAAATCAAATAATCCTGGATTGGCCGTTTCTGAAAAAAAGCGGGCGGGGAGGAATTTAAAATTGCTCGCTCAAAAAAAAGGCGAGGTTTTGACCTCGCCCTCTCTTCACGTTCTTTTCATGAAGGATTATTTTTTTACGTCCTCGAAATCGGCATCGACCACATCCTCCTGGCTGGCTCGCCTCGGGCCTTCCTGAGCTCCTGCCTCAGCACCGGCTCCTGCCGCTCCAGCTCCCTTTGAGGCTTTGGCATACATCGCCTCCGCCAATTTATGGGAGGAACGGGTGAGGTCTTCCTGTGCCGATTTGATCGTGCCCGGGTCATTCGACTCCATCGCCTTTTTCGCCTTGGCGATGGCCTCTTCGATGTTCTGTTTATCAGCGGCCTCGATCTTATCGCTGTATTCCTTCAGAGATTTTTCGGTCGTGTAGATCAGGCTATCGAGCTGGTTTCTCGCCTCGGCCAGTTCCCGTCTCTTCTTATCCTCTGCCGCATGGGCCTCGGCGTCCCTGACCATCTTTTTGATTTCCTCTTCCGTCAAGCCGCTCGAAGCAGTGATCCGGATCGATTGTTCCTTGCCTGTCCCGAGGTCTTTTGCGGAGACATGGACAATCCCATTGGCATCGATATCGAAGGTGACCTCAATCTGCGGAACCCCTCTCGGAGCAGGAGGGATGCCGACCAGCTCAAACTGGCCCAGGGTCTTATTATCCGCGGCCATCTCCCTTTCTCCCTGAAGCACATGGATCGTCACTGCTGGCTGGTTATCCGATGCCGTTGAGAAGATCTGACTCTTCCTCGTGGGGATCGTCGTATTTCGCTCGATCAGCCTCGTAAAAACACCACCCAGCGTTTCGATTCCAAGGGAGAGGGGGGTGACGTCCAGGAGCAACACATCCTTGACCTCGCCCTTCAGAACGCCTGCCTGAATGGCTGCCCCGATCGCCACGGCCTCGTCAGGGTTGACGCTCTTGTTCGGTTCCTTTCCGAAGATCGCCTTCACCTTCTCCTGCACCTTGGGCATCCGGGTCATGCCGCCGACCAGAATCACCTCATCAATATCCCTGGGCGAAAGCCCGGCGTCCGCAAGGGCCTGACGGCAGGGTCCCTCCACCATCTCAATCAGATCCTCTGTCAGTTTTTCCAGCTTAGCACGGGTCAGCTTCATATTCAGATGCTTCGGCCCAGAGGCGTCAGCCGTGATGAAGGGAAGGTTGATATCGGTCTCCATCATGGAGGAGAGCTCAATCTTCGCCTTTTCAGCAGCCTCTTTCAGCCGCTGGAGGGCCATTCGATCCTTTCTCAGATCGATCCCCTGATCCTTTCGAAATTCATCGGCTAAGTAGTCGATGATCCGCTGGTCAAAGTCATCTCCACCGAGGTGGGTGTTTCCATTGGTCGATTTGACCTCGAAGACGCCCTCGCCTAACTCTAAGATCGAGATATCGAAGGTCCCGCCTCCCAGATCGAAGACAGCGATCTTCTCATCCTTCTTCTTGTCCAATCCGTAAGCGAGAGAGGCGGCTGTCGGCTCGTTGATGATTCGGATGACATTGAGGCCTGCAATCCTTCCCGCATCCTTGGTCGCCTGTCGTTGACTGTCGTTGAAGTAGGCCGGGACCGTGATCACCGCATCGGTCACCTTTTCACCGAGATAGGCCTCTGCCGTCTCCTTCATCTTCTGAAGGATGAAGGCGGAGATTTCAGGAGGGCTGTAGTCCTTATCCCTCACCCTGACCCACGCATCCCCGTTCTTGTTTTCGACGATCTTGTAGGGAAGGATCTTGCGGTCCTTCACCACCTCTGGATCGTTATACTTCCTTCCCATCAGACGCTTGATGGAGAAGATCGTATTCTCAGAGTTTGTGATCGCCTGCCGTTTGGCAATCTGTCCCACCACTCTTTCACCTTTATCTGTAAAGGCAACGACGGAAGGAGTGGTTCGGCTCCCCTCGGGGTTGGCGATCACCACCGGGTCGCCTCCTTCCATGACTGCCACTACAGAGTTCGTTGTTCCTAAATCAATTCCAATTGTTTTTGCCATTGTCTTTCCCCCTTCTTAAACGTAGTATGAACGATCATTCCGTTACCTGAGCCTCCTTCTCGATCGGCTTCGATACCGAGACAGTAGCCGGTCTCAAGAGACGGTCGTTGAATAGATAGCCTTTCTGAAATTCCTCCACCACCTGATTCGGTTCGTATTGATCCGTTGGCACCACCAAGATCGCCTCGTGAAGGGCCGGATCGAAGGGCTTTCCGCGCGACTCAAACGAAGAGAGCCCAAACCTCCGCAGCTCCTGAAGAAGCTGCTGAATTGTTAGCCGCACGCCCTCGATCAGAACGCCCGTGTCCTCCACCTTTTCAGCGTGATTGACCGCCCTCTCCAGATTGTCGATAAAAGGGAGGATGGTCCTCATCAAATCCTCGTTTGCAAACTTGGTCCAATCCTCCTTCTCTCTCGCTGCCCTTTTCTTGTAGTTATCAAAGTCAGCAGCCACCCTCAGCAAGCGGTCGTAATGTTCCTTGGCCTCCTTTTCTTTCTCCTCCAATTTCTTCTTCAATTCCTCTATCTCCTTTTCCTTCTCTTCCAGGTGCATCTGGGGTTCCTGGCCGAGGTGATCGAGGAGAGTCTCGCTTCTCTCCCCTTCTGAAGTTCCCTGATGCTTATTCTTTCCTTCCTTCTTTTCACCCATTCTTCTTACTCCCATCTTTTCGTGCATCAAATTCGAAACAGTCAAAGCAGGTTTAGGGGGCCTCCAGAACCTCTGTCAGAAGCTTCGCCGTATAATCGACCAGAGGAATCACCCTCGAATAGTTCATCCGACGGGGTCCGATCACCCCTAAGGCTCCCCAGACCTTTCCTGGACAGCCATAGGTCGAGGTGACCAGACTGCAGTTCTCCATTTCCTGGACCTGGCTTTCAGAGCCGATTGCGATCTGCACACCCCTGGGTTGCATCAACTTGTCCAGAAGTTTGACCATGGTCGCCTTTTCTTCAAAGGCCCGGAAGAGATCGGTCATCCTTGAAATGTTACAGAACTCAGGTTCCTGAAGGATGTTCGACCTCCCCTCGATGAACACATCGGTCTCGTCGATGGAGGAGAGGGCCTTTTCTCCCAATTTGAGCGCCTGTTCCAGCAGGCGGTCATAAGCATTCTTTTCCACCCTCATCTGTTCGAGAAGTTTTTCTCTGGCCTGCAGAAGGGTGAGCCCGCTGAGGAGATCGTTCATGTAATCCGAGAGACGATCCAGCTGGGATTGAGAGAGGTCTTCATTCACCTCGATCATCCGGTTGTGGACCAGGCCAGTGGTGCTCACCAGAATGGCCAGGACCAGATACTTCCTCAATCTCACAAACTCAATATGCTGAAGCAGGACGGAACTCATCCTCGGGGCCCAGACCACGGCCAGATAGTGAGAGGATGAGGAGAGGATCCGGCATGTTTCACGAAACAGATCTTTGACTTCGGTTTGATGGCCGAAGTATTTGGAGCGGATCTGCTGCTTTTCCTCGTCACTCAAGGCGCGGACGTCGAGAATAGAATCGACATAGAATCGGAACCCCTTCTCCGTCGGAACCCTCCCTGCTGAAGGGTAGGGTTGAAAGATCAAGCCGAGCTCCTCCAGATCGGCCATGATGTTTCGGATCGTAGCAGGGCTGAGGTTGAGCCTCGATGCCTTTGAAACCGCTTTCGAACCCACCGGTTCAGCAGTAAGGATGTAATCCTCGACAATATTCTTAAGAACGAGTCTCATTCGCTCAGAAATCGAAAAAACCATAAATCCCTCTCGGTCTTGGCCAGCCTCGTCTCGGAGGTTGATCGGTTAGGAATAAGTGTCCTATTTTTAAGTAAAAAATAATAACGGGCACACGGTTTGTCAAGAAAATGGATGAGGCTGGACTACTCTTCTTCTAATATATTTTTAACAATATTTTCAGGGGGTTCTGTCTGGTCCCATGGCTCGGCTGCGTAGAAGAACTGCTCGAATGCGCGATGATAGTGAGTCCATTTCGATCCCGGCTGGACTTCGGCTCTTAGAAATTGTTTAATTCCATTAATCTTTGCATCCATGTCATCAAGATAGTGGAGCATCACCGCCTCTAAGGTCATAGGCCTTTTGGGAGAACCCCAACTATATTGACCGTGATGGCTGATGAGGAGGTGTTTTAGCAGCATTGAAAGATCTTTTGGGAAATCGGGTAGTTGACGGATTTTAGCTTCCACCCTTTCGATTCCAAGAACGATGTGGCCGAGGAGGCGCCCCTCATCGGAGTAGCCAAAAGACCGCCGGTAGGAGAGCTCATCCACCTTGCCCAGGTCGTGGAGAATGGATCCTGTGATGAGCAGGTCGATGTTCAGGCCGGGGTAGTGGCTCGCGTTGTTCAGTACCAGCTGGGTTAGGGAAAGGGTATGCTCCAACAGGCCGCCCAAACAGGTATGGTGAAGCCAGGTGGAGGCAGGGGCGATCCTAAACTTTTCCACAAAGGCCGTATCTTCCCAGAAGAGGCGCAGAAGCTGGCTGAGGTGTTCGTTTCGGACCTGCTGACCGATTTCGATAAGAGACTGAAGCATCTCCTCGATATTTTTTTCAGTCATGGGGAAGAAGTCGGAGAGAGCGATTTCCTCCTCTTTGAGTTTCTCGATATGAGTGACATTGATTTGGAGACGATCCTGAAAAGAGACTGCTTTCCCCTTTACCAGGACGAAGTCATCCCTCTCAAAAGATCCCTCGAACGCCTCCACGGACGTCCAAATCCTGGCTTCTATCTCACCTGAACGGTCGGTCAGTTTCAGCTTCAGGTAGGGATTTCCGTTTCTTGTCACACCCGAGGATTTTTCTTTGACGAGAAAGGATGAGTCCACATGGTCGTTCTCTCTGATCTCATGAATATAGGTTTTCATCAAATTTACCCAACCTGTAAAAACAGAGGTCAATGGTCATAAGGTTAAGGCTAAGATGCCCGTTTCCTCAAGGGGTAGTGTCTTTGGTCTTTAAGATCTTTTGACCGTAACCCTTCGACTATCTTCACTTGAAGTGTTCAAAACCCAGGCGATCAGGTGAATATTCTCTTCCATCTCTTTGGACGATGCGGAGTCCTTTTTTTCGATGGACAATTTCTCCGATACGGGTGATCGGTATCCTTAAGGAGTGGGATAGGGTTAAGATCTCCTTCCTCTTTTCTGGAGGTGCAGTGAAAAGGAGTTCGTAATCCTCACCTCCGGCAAGGGCGATCTCATAAAGATCTTTCGAATAGGAGCGGATCCACTTCCGGTAAGGCCTCGAGAGGGGAAGCTGTTCCTCCCGGATCCGAGCCCCTACCTTGCTCTCTTTCAGGAGATGGGTTGTATCGATCAGGAGGCCATCACTGACATCGATCATCGCCGTTGCCAGACGATGGCCTGCAATCGCCTGGCCCAATTCGATTCTCGGTCGGGGAGAGAGGTGCTTCTCAATCAATCGGCTGGCGTCTCCCTTCGCTCCTCCTTTCTCAAGCATCCTTAGCCCCAGAGCAGCGTCGCCCAGTGTTCCAGAGACAAAGAGATCATCGCCGACTCTTGCCCCTTTTCTGAAGAGAAGGCCTCCTTTCGTTCCTTCTCCGAGGAGGCAGATGTTGATGATGATCCTCGGAGAGAGCGAGGTATCCCCTCCCACAAGATCGACTCCGAAGCGCCTCGAGCCGTCTTTTAACCCGCGGTAGAATGAGGTGACAAAGGAAAGGCTGAGGTTCTTTGGAAGACCAAGGGAGATCAGAAAGTATTTCGGCACGCCGCCCATCGCGGCAATGTCGCTGAGATTGACGGCTATGGCCTTCCTTCCCAATCGGTAAGGATCGCTCCAGGAGCGCTTGAAGTGGATGTCTTCGATGAGGATGTCAGTGGTGGCGAGCAGGACTTTGCGACGCATCTCGATCACAGCCACGTCATCTCCGATACCTTGGAGCAGGGCCGGATCAGATGAGCCCGTCCACCTTCTGATTCGATCGATGATGCCGAATTCACCTATTTCCCGTAGGATTTTGTCAGTCACTCTCAACTCCGAACTCTGAACTCCTAACTCCTATTCTTGGCGAGAGCGATCCGTAGGACTTCGTCCATATGTTTGACGGGCAGAAAGTCGATCTTCTTCCGGACGTAGGATGGAAGATCGGTAAGGTCCTTCTTGTTCAGATATGGGATGACAACCTTCTTGATATTGTTTCGCAAGGCGGCCAGGGCCTTCTCCTTCAGCCCCCCTACCGGCAGGACCCTTCCCCTCAGGGTGATCTCACCCGTCATGGCTACGTCTTTTCGGATGGGAGTACCGGTGAGGACGGAGATCAGGGCGACAGCCATGGTAATCCCTGCGGAGGGCCCATCCTTCGGAATAGCCCCGGCAGGGACATGGATATGGATCTCCTTGTTATTGAAGGCCTCGGGCTTAATCCGATACGCCTTGCTTTTCGAGCGGGCGTAAGTCAGGGCGGCCTGGGCCGACTCCTTCATCACCTCTCCCAGGTGACCCGTGAGGATGAGATTGCCCTTGCCCGGAGTGGTGGAGGCCTCCACATGAAGGATTTCACCACCGGTCTCTGTCCAGGCCAGACCCGTGGCCACGCCGATTTCATTCCGCTTCTGTTCTTCATCGGGTAAGAAGGGGGGAGGGCCCAAAAATCGATGAATATTTCTGGTATGGATGACGGTCTTTTCTTTCTTTCCCTCTGCCACTTTCCTTGCTACCTTCCGACAGATGGAGGCCAGTTGCCTCTCAAGGTTCCGAAGGCCTGCCTCCTGAGTATATTGAGAGATGATCTGGAGGATCGCCTTATCGGAGATCTGGAGTTCCTTCGGGCTGATCCCATTCTCCTCCATCTGCCGTGGCAGGAGGAAGGTTCGGGCGATCTTAACTTTTTCGATATCGGTGTATCCGGGAAGGTGGATGATCTCCATCCGGTCTCTGAGAGCGCTCGGGATGGGATCGGTCAGGTTCCCTGTCGTGATAAACATGACCTTGGAGAGATCGAAGGGAACGTTGAGGTAATGGTCGCTGAACGCATAGTTCTGCTCCGGGTCGAGGACCTCCAGAAGGGCAGACGCGGGGTCTCCACGGAAGTCATTCCCGATCTTGTCCACCTCGTCCATCATAAAGACTGGGTTATTGGTACCGGCCTGTTTGATCGATTGGATGATCCTTCCTGGCATGGCACCGATATAGGTCCGGCGATGTCCGCGTATCTCAGCCTCGTCCCGAATTCCGCCGAGGGAGATCCTGACAAATTTCCTGCCCAGCGCTCTGGCGATCGATCTTCCCAGAGAGGTTTTTCCCACTCCTGGGGGGCCGATGAAGCAGAGGATGGGCCCCTTCATCTTTCTCTTCAATTTGCGAACGCTCAGGAATTCTAAAATGCGTTCTTTCACCTTTTCCAGGTTGTAATGATCCTCATCCAGGACCTTCTTGGCCTTTCGAATATCGAGGCTGTCGACGGTCGATCTGGACCAGGGCATCTCCACCAGCCAGTCGAGGTAGGTGCGGACCATGGAGGCCTCTGCCGCATCGGGATGCATCTGCTCCAACCGACTCAGTTCGCGTCGGGCCTCCTTCTCCACCTCTTTTGGCATATTTGCCTTTTTGATCTTCTGACGAAGTTCTCTCAATTCCTTGGTCCGTTCATCCACCTCTCCGAGTTCACTTCGGATGGCCCTCATCTGCTCTCGGAGAAAGTATTCCCTCTGACTTTTTGTGATCTCCTCCTTTGCCTGGGACTGGATCTTCGCCTGCATGGTGAGGACCTGGACCTCTTTTCCGAGAACCTCGTTGAGTGCCCGAAGTCTCTGGACAGGGTCGAAGATCTCCAGAATCTCTTGGGCCTTCTCCACGGTCAAATCCAAATTGGAGGCAACCAGATCAGCCAATCTTCCGGGATCGTCGACGCTTTCGAGGACGAACATCAGATCGGGCGAAAGGAGCTTTCCGTAAGAGACGATCCTCTCCAGCTGTTCTTTGACATTCCTCATCAGGGCTTCGGTCTCAAGGGTGATCTCCGTAATGAAGGGGTCTTTTATATTTTCTAACCTCACAAGAAAGAAAGGGGTGGTCCGGAGGACTTCTTTGATCGAGGCCTTGGAGAGACCCTGGATGAGGATCTTGACCTTTCCGTCAGGAAGCTTAAGCATCTTCATCACGATGGCCACTGTGCCCACTTGATAGAGGTCTTTCAGGGAGGGTTCCTCTTCGTTAAGATTTTGTTGGGCCACCAGGAAGATCAGTCGGTCCTTGGAGAGGGCCTCTTCCAGCGCCTTGATCGATTTTTCCCGGCTTATAAAGAGGGGGAGGACCATATAAGGAAAGACGACGATATCCCTGACGGGAAGGAGAGGAAGTGTTTCAGGAAGGGAGAGCAGGTCTTGTTCAGATCTTTTTTCCATAACGTTCTAATATCTTTTGAATCAGATTGGAGGTCGAGGAGCCTTCTACAAAGGGAAGGAGGATGACCTCTCCACCCGATCCTTCGACCACCTCCCTTCCCACGATGGCCTCCTTGGTCCAGTCCCCGCCCTTGACGAGAACGTCAGGCTGAAGGGAGGAGATTAGCTCGAGAGGGGTCTTTTCATCAAATATGGTAATGTAATCCACACATCCAAGGCTTGAGAGGATCTCTGCCCTCTCCTCCTGAGGAAGGATCGGTCGTTCAGGCCCTTTTAAGCTGCGGACCGAGGCATCGCTGTTCAACCCAACGACCAGTACATCACCAAGAGATTTGGCACTCTCGAGATACCGAACGTGGCCGAGATGGAGAAGATCGAAACAACCATTGGTGAAGACGATTCGTCTTCCTTCTTTCTTGAGATCCTTGACAATCCGGCGAAGATCTTCTCTTGTCTGAATCTTTTCCTTCAATGATTTCCTCTATTGAAACCGTATCAGATTTAATACCCACAGTCAACGACCTATTGGGGTCAGGTCTTGAAATATCATTTTTTGTTTACCTTTTCCCTCCCTGTCACTTTCCTTACCGCGGTATCGTCCTTTCTGCTGGATATTTATCCAGACCCGGCCGGTTTACAAATTGTACCAAGTGGCCATGGCCTCCGGGCTATGAAGGGAACCCCCCTGATCCTGATCGTCTCCGAATATCTTCTACCTCGTAACCAATCTAACAAAGATAAACTTATATTTCAAGACCTGACCCCAACTGGTGAAATTTTGTCTTGACAAGAATAATTATCCGTGATACCAGAATCTTTAAAATATATTAAAAATATTTTTTTAATATATCGGAATGGACGTCGGAGATAGGTCATGAAGAGGAACGCCAGGAGCAAGAAAGCCGTTGTTTACGAGAACCTGAAGAACAGGATTATCAACAACCTCATCAAGCCAGGGGAACCTCTCAATGAGGGCAGCCTTTCAAAAGAGCTTAAAATCAGCAAAACCCCGGTCAGGGAGGCACTGCAGCAGCTTGAAAAGGAGGGGTTTGTTGAAAATATCCCCGTAAAGGGAGCTTTCGTCTCCAAGATTTCTGTTCAGGACATCAGAGAGCTATTCGAGATAAGGGAGATCTTGGAATGTGAGGTGATCAAGCGGGCGGTGAACAAGGTGGATCCAGCCAAGGTCAGACTCCTCAGGGATAGGTTCGTCTCTTCCGAAAGCGAGAATAGCCGATCTGCTCCGAGTCACTTCAGGTCCGGAGATCAGATCCATACCTTTATTTTTGAGACCTTCGGGAACCGTCGTTTAATGGAGATTTATAAAAGGCTTCAGGATCATGTGGTCAGAAACCGCATCTTTTTCTTCGATCAATCACATCCGGGGCGGTCCGAAGAGTCCTTTAAAGAGCACCTGGAGATATTGGATGCCTTAGAGGCAAAAGATCCTTTAAGAGCGGAGCAGGCGGTCAGAAGCCACCTCAGAAACTCCTTAGAATATCTGAAAAAGATCTTATGAAACAAAGAGTCGAGAGGGAGGGATCCATCCGTGATCCATGTCATCACCCAGATTGAGAGGCCTCCAAAGGAATTGATCGATCGATTTCGTGGGATCGGGACGGCTACCGTTCATGAAGCATCCGGGAGAAAGGGGGCGGTCGATCCGGCGATCAAGCCGATCAGCAGAGGGGTTCGGATCTGTGGTCCTGCTTTCACGGTTCAGTGCCATCCCCTGGACAACCTGATGCTCCACAAGGCTCTGGAAAAGGCTCAGCCTGGAGATGTCCTGGTGGCAACGGTTGGAGGACATTATGAAGGCGGCTATTTCGGGGGGTTGATGGCCACCTCCGCCCTCGCCAAAAAGATCGGGGGTTTGGCGATTGACGGGTGCATCCGGGATTCTGCTGAAATCATCAGAATGGGATTTCCGATATTCTGCCGTGGGTTCTGCATTCGTGGAACGACCAAGACGGTCCTGGGTTCGATCAATCATCCAACTCTTTTTGGTGGGGTCTTGGTCAACCCCGGCGATTTGATCCTCGGGGATGATGACGGCATGGTTGTTGTTGAGCGGACAGAATCCGAAGAGGTACTGGAGAAATCGATCAAAAGGGCAGAGGCGGAGAAGTTGAAATCGGAGAAACTGAAAGCCGGGATCTCCAGCGTCGAGCTGAACCAATTGGAAAAGGTCTTCGAATTTTTAGGCCTGGTTGAAGGTTAGTTTCATGAAAATTCAGGTAGAAAAATTGAA
Source organism: Syntrophaceae bacterium (assembly GCA_013388635.1). Taxonomy (GTDB): domain Bacteria; phylum Desulfobacterota; class BSN033; order BSN033; family UBA1163; genus JACAEX01. Next base: position 45,055 of record JACAEX010000080.1, read on the forward strand.
GGAGGCCTCGGTCCAGATCCTAAGGGGGTTAAAGGCCACCGATGAGGAGGCAGCCTTGGTGGCAGAGTGTCTGGTCCGGGCCGAGATGAGGGGGATCGATACCCACGGGGTCTATTTTTTGAAACTTCTATCGGACCGGATTGATGCTCAGATGATCCGTATTCCCACCGCTCTGAAGGTGATCCGCGAAGACAAGACGACTGCGGTCCTCGACGGAGGGAATGGATTAGGCCAGGTCGCCGCTCATCGGGCCATGAAGATGAGCATTCAAAAGGCCCGGGATTTCGGGACGGGAATGACACTCATCCGAAACACAAACCATGTCGGTATCCTTGCCTTCTATACTCTCATGGCGGCTGAGCAAGGAGTGGTCGGAATCATGATGAGCAATTCAGCCCCTTCGATGTCCCCCTGGGGAGGGGCAGAGCCTTTTTTAGGGACGAACCCACTCTCCATTGCCATTCCAGGCGGTTTAGATGGTCCTGTCGTGCTGGATATGTCGTCGAGCGTCGTTGCCCGGGGAAAGATTCGACGGGCCGAGCGAATGAAGGAAAGCATCCCCTTGGGTTGGGCTCTCGATGAGACAGGGTCTCCAACCACAGACCCTGCGGCTGCCCTAAGGGGTACGCTCCTGCCTATCGGGGGTCCAAAGGGGTATGGCTTGGCCCTGATGATCGATATCCTTGCCGGCCTGCTTTCCGGTTCGCGGTATGGCCCTGAGGTCAAGACGTTTCACCAGCCCGAGGGACCAACCGGAATCGGCGTCTTCACCATGGCCATCGATATTGAGAGATTTATGCCTCTTCCCCAATTCAGACGATTGATGGAATCTTACGTCACATCGATCAAGGGGACGAGGAAGGCGAAAGGGGTTTCCAGGATCTATCTACCAGGAGAGATCGAACGCGAAAAAGAGAAGCAGAGCTCAGCAGAGGGGATTGAGATTGGTTCAGAGCTGGCAAAGGATCTGAACACCCTTCTTCAAAAAGCTGGGAGCCGGCTGAGATTGGGGGAAGAGTAGAAGGGCCATGAAGTGGATTATTCGAGTCAATACGAGAACCGGGAAGATTACGAAGCAGGAGGCCTCAGCCGAGGAGAGGCGATGGGGAGGCCGACTGCTGGTCTCAAAATTCCTTCTGAGAGAGGTCCCTCCCACATGCGATCCCCTTGGACGTCACAACAAGCTGATCATCGCCCCAGGGCTCTTAGGAGATACCCTGGTGACTACGGCCGGCAAGTTTTCAGTTGGAGGCAAGAGCCCGCTGACGCGTGGCGTTAAGGAGAGCGATGTCGGAGGAGAGGCCGGGAAGAAGATGGCCAGGCTCGGGATCAAGGCCCTGGTGCTGGAGGATATTCCTGAAAGAGCCGTGACGAAGATCCTCACGATCACCGCGAATCAAATCGCGCTCTCCGATTCTCCTGAGTTGGGAGGGAAGCCTGTCTCGGAGACGATTCAACTCCTCCGGAGGCGCTTCGGTGGCCAGGTCGGAATGATCTGCATCGGCCCCGCGGGAGAGATGAAGATGGCAAGCGCAGGTGTAGCGGTGACCGATGTCCAGGATGTACAGATCCGCTACGCGGCCAGAGGAGGGCTGGGCGCGGTGATGGGCTCCAAAGGGATTAAGGCGATCGTCGTGGATGATGCAGAGGCTGTGCCGGTTCAGGTTTCTGATGAGGCCCTTCTTCGAGAGGCAAGCAAAGCCCTGGCTCAAGCCATCTTAGCCGATCCCAAGACAGAAAACAGACATCGGTATGGAACCCCTGCAATCCTCATGGTGGCAAATGAAATCGGCCTTCTTCCAACTCGAAATTTCAGCGCGGGTCAGTTTGAAAAAGCAGAGGAGATCGCTGGAGAACGGATCGCCGAAGTGATCGGGGCGCGTGGGGGGGAGGGGTGTTCAGGGGCACCCTGTTTGAGAGGCTGCGTGATTTCATGCTCCAATGTCTTTCCAGACCCATCGGGGAAGAAGACGGTTGCCTCGATCCAATATGAGAACATCGCCCTTCTTGGGCCAAACTGTGGGATTGGCGACCTTGACAGCATCGCGGAGCTGAACCGTCTTTGCAATGAGGTGGGTGTGGATACGATCGAGACCGGAGCTGCGATAGCGGTCGCCATGGAGGCCGGGGTGATTTCATTCGGTGACGCCCAAGGGGCCAAAGACCTGGTTCGGCAGATCGGCCAGGGCACCTACCTTGGACGGATCCTTGGAAATGGGGTGGTGATCACGGGCCGCGTATTGGGCGCAAGGCGTATCCCGGCTGTTAAGGGTCAGGCGATTCCAGGCTATGATCCTCGTGCATTGAAGGGCAACGGCGTCACCTACATCACTTCTCCAATGGGAGCGGACCACACCGCCGGAAATGCCTTCGAGACCGCTCAGTCCATCAATCCAATCGGTAAAGAAAATCAGGTTGAGATTTCGAGGAGGCTTCAGATCAGAGCAGCTATCCTCGACACCATGGGCCTATGTCTTTTCACTCGGCCTCCCTTTGTAAAGAGACCAGAACTCTTTGCTCATTTCTTGAGGGGACGCTACGGATGGAACGTGGGTTACGAAGACGTCCAGCGAATTGGGATCGATGCGCTGGAGACAGAAAGAGAGTTTAACCGGCGTGCCGGGGTTTCAGAAGAGTTTTATGATATTCCGGAATTCATGAGGGAAGAACCGCTGCCTCCGAGAAATTCTGTTTTCGACCTCTCTCTGGAGGAGGTGCAGCGAATCTGGGAGGTCAAGATCCCGAACGATATGTTTTAGAGGAGGGCGAAGGAAGAAGTTCGGAGTTATGAGTTCAGAGAAGGAGACGAGGATCAGAGGAGCGTTCTTTGTCCGAGAAAAAGGAGGGCTCTTAGATGGAATTGAAGGAATTGGTGGCCATTGTCACAGGTGGAGGGAAAGGGATCGGGAAGACCATTGCTGAAAAGTTTTACGGAGAGGGGGCCAGGGTGGCGATATGGGACATCGACCTTTCCTCCGCTGAGAATTTAGCCATTTCATTGGATCCTTCAGGCGATAGGACGATGGCGGTTAAGGTGGATATTACCAATGAGGGAGAAGTTGCCAACGGGACTTCCGAGGTGCTCAAAAAGTTTAAACGGATTGACATCCTTGTCAACAATGCGGGAATTTCCCGGCACAGACCCATTGAAGAGATGAGCCTTGAAATTTTTGAGTCGGTCCTGAAGGTCAATTTGACCGGGACGTTTCTCTGTTGCCGGGCGGTCACCCCGATAATGAAAAAACAGGGAGGAGGAAAAATCATCAATATTGCCTCCCTCGGAGGCCGAACGGGTCGACCCGGAGTCGGGATCAATTATGCCGCATCCAAGGCAGGGGTCATCGGCTTAACCCAGACCCTGGCCCGAGAACTCGGGCCTTCCGGGATTTATGTGAATGCCATTGCTCCAGGCCCCATCCTGACGGAACAGACCAAACAGTATCCAGCAGAAGTCTTCGCAACATGGAATGTGGGCCGGGCCATCCAAAAAGATGGTCTGCCAGAGGATGTGGCCGACGCAGCCATCTTCCTCGGTTCAGCCCGTTCTGATTGGGTGACGGGTGTCACCTTAGATGTCAATGGAGGGATCCTCATAAGGTAGATCTCCTGCCTCTCCTCTGAAGGAAAAGGCGGGCGGAAATCTGAAAATTAGGAGACGATGATGTCCGAGCTAAAAGTTGTCCATATGAAGGATGTGAAAGGCGAGCGTCGAGACCCTCCCCGAATGTCGTGGATCCTCGTTTCTGAAAAGACCGTGGGGTCGCAGAATCTGGCCATGGGAGTCAACGAGACCTATCCAGGGGGCATGGTACCGGAACACAAGCATGAGAATGAAGAGGAGGTCATGTTTTTTGTTTCAGGGAGAGGAGTCTTTGTGACTGAAGACAGGGAGATTCCCCTTGAGCCAGGCGTCTGCATCTACAATCCGCCCGGCAAGCTTCACCAGATTTTGAATACGGGGGACGAGGTCTTGAGATTCATCTGGATCTATTCCCCGCAGTTACCCAGCCATAGGAAGTGATGGTGAAAGGTAAAAAGTATATTAAATGAGGAGGATAAAGATGGGAAATTGGAAGTTACCACCGGAAGGCGGGCACATGGATAAGCCCAGCAAGATCTATTTCCAGACGATGACGAAAAAGGATGTGGAGGAGCGGCTTAAGAAGAACGATCTGATCCTCATCCCGCTCGGCTCCACAGAGAACCATGGAGCGGCCGGTCCCTACGGCGAGGATATCTTTATGGTGACCCGAATGGCAGAGGAGGTGGCCAGGGTAACCGGGTGTACGGTCGCTCATCCGGTCTGTTACGGATCCCACCCCTATCATCATTTGGGACAGCCCGGAACCGTCGTCATTCCGGACGATGTCTTCTCCGCTTATCTCAGGGCGATCATGGCCGGTTTCTGGAACACGGGTTTCCGGAAACAGATCTTCATGAGCCTCCACGGCCAGGAGTATATCGTCCCCTCGGCGATCAATGAGTTCGGGAAGAAGTACCAGGTCCCTGCGATCATCATCTTCCTCGACATCCCGAGGATCATGGGAGACACCTTAAAGGATAAGGCCCACGGAGGCCCTTATGAGAATCCGTTCCAGCATGCCTGTGAAGCAGAGACCTCCCTCTCGATGGCCCTCTTCCCTGAGATGGTCAAGCTCGAAGATGCCGAGGACAATACACCCTGGGGATTTTTGCCTCCGGGCCATCTGGACAGGGGAGGGGACATCTACGGGAATCCGATCCCAGGCCATTGCCAGATCGGTTGCGGCGGCATTGAATGCGTCATCTATCCTGAGGGGGTCATCGGAAAGCCCTCGCTGGCCGACCCGAGAAAGGCATACAAGAGCGTTGAAGTCTACCTCGATTATGTGAAGAAACTTCACGACGATATTATGGCCAAGTTTCCTGCAGGGGTGTTGCCTGAGAGCAAATATTTGAGCCAGCGACCCAAGGAGGAGATTGAGGCTCTCCTGAAGGGCCCGATGAAAGGTGGAAGGCATCTCTATACCGTAGCCTTTCCGCCATAACGAATAACCGCATTGAACAAAGGATATTCCTACGCTCTGCCCTTTGCGATTCGCGATTCAAAGAGGGGGATTTTTATGAAAGCGATTATTAAGGCAAGTCAGGAGGCAGGATCTCTTGAGGTCAAAGAGCTTCCCGTGCCAAAGCCGGGTCCGGGTGAAATCCTTGTCCAGATGAAGGCTGCGGGGATCTGTTACAGCGATGTGATGATCCTCACGAATAAGTATAAAGGGAGAGTGCCTGTTCCCATCCCGTTGATCATGGGACATGAGGGAGCAGGCGTGGTGGCAGAGGTGGGTCAAGGGGTGGGTCACGTTAAGCCTGGAGACAGAGTAGGACTCAATCCCCTGTGGGGCTGCGGGCAATGTGTAAACTGTCTGAACGGATTTCCGAACATGTGTATGCAGTGGAGACACCTTGGCATCACCTGCGACGGGACGTTTGCCGAATACCGGGTGGTGCCTGATTTTGTCGCTTACAAATTGCCGGAAAGCATTTCGATGATCGATGCTGCATTTCTTGAGCCCATCAGCCTGACCGTCCGAACCCTCGAGCATGTGAGACCCATGGTAGGAGATACCGTGGCCATCATTGGCCCTGGGTCGATCGGCATGTTTCATCTCCAGGCCTTTAAGTCAGCCGGAGCTTCGGTCGTCATCGTGATCGGTCTTGATCAGGATGCGAAACGATTTGAGGTTGCGAAGAGGCTTGGGGCGGATTTGATTGTCAACGGCAGCAAAGAGGATGTGGTGAAACGGGTCAAAGAGATTACAAACGGGGCAGGGGTGGATATCGTGGTGGAGACAGCCAATCATCCTTCAACCGTTCCTCTTGCCATCAACCTGGCAGCCGCCAGAGGCCGTGTGGTTCTCTTCGGTCTCTATCCCGAGGCCACCATGAGTCCGCTCACCTTTTTGAGGAGTGGTCTAACCATGGCTGGAGATGTGGCAGTCGTTCCAAGACAGTTTCTCAGAGCCATCCGCTGGGTGGAACATAAGAAGGTGTTGGCTGAGCCGATGATTAGCCGACGGTTTAAGCTGGATCAGGCGAAAGAGGCATTCGAGGCTTTTTACCAGGGAGATATTGTAAAGGTGCCTTTTGAGATGTAGGGGCTTTCCCAGAAAAAAGATTCCTCACTTTGCTTGGAAAGAGAAACGACCTCTCCCCGTCCGAGGCGAAGCTGAGGCAATCTACTTTGGGTATCAACCGGGGAGGGATTAAAGAAAGGAGGAAGGAGAGATGAGAAGGTTTCAGTTGTTTTCAGGTATCATGGTCGGTCTGTTTGTCATAGCCTTGGCCATTGCGCCTGCTTGGGCGGCTCCCATTGAGATCAAGTTTGGCCATGTCGATCCACCCGATGTCTGTACATCCAAAAAGGGAGCGGCCGGCGCAGCCTTTAAGAATATTGTGGAGGCTGAAACAGCGGGTGGCGTAGAGGTCAAGGTCTTTCCGGCCGGTCAGCTCGGCGGAGAGCGGGAGTTGATCGAGGCCACCAAACTTGGGACCATCCAGATGTGCATGGTCTCTGCGGCAATCGCAGGATATTATAAGGAAGCCCAGGTGCTGGATATTCCCTATCTCTTTTCTTCGGCTCCTGTTGCCTGGAAGGTGATGGATGGCCGGTTTGGAAAAGAGATGGCAGAGGACTGTCTGAAGAAGACAGGAATGCGAGTCCTGGCCTACGGAGAGACGGGGTTCAGGAACTTCACCACCTCGGTCCGGCTGATCAAATCGCCTGCCGACATGAAGGGCCTGAAAATCCGAGTCATGGAGAGCCCGGTCTATATCAATATGGTCAAGGCGCTTGGAGCTGCTCCCACTCCGATCGCCTGGCCTGAGACCTATACCGCTCTTCAACAGAAGGTCGTGGATGGCCAGGAGAATCCGGTTTCCGTGATCCTTTCCGTCAAATTTTTTGAGGTTCAAAAATACCTGACGCTCGATGGCCATTCCTACGGTGTGGATTTCATTCTGATCAACGATAAATTTTTCCAGGGCCTTCCCAAAGAGACCCAACATATCCTAAAGACAGCGGCCATCAATGCCGGCCTGATCGGAAGGGGGATTCAACAACTCAACTCAGCCATTGGGGTCTCCCAATTGAAAGAAAAGGGGATGGAGGTCTATTCTCCCAATCCCAAAGAAAGGGCGATGTTCCGGGAGGCAGCGCAGAAGCCGGTCATGGAGTACATCGAAAAGCAGATTGGAAAGGCCTGGATCGATAAATTGATGAAGGCGGTAAAAGAGGCTGAGGCTGAATTGGCCAAGTGATCTGACGGAATCCCCCCGATCCCTCTCAACAAAGGAGGGGGAGGGGGGATTGAAACGAGGGGATTGTCTTTAGCCATGGAGAAATTTCAAAACCGGATCCTCCGGGTCGAAGAGGGTTTACATGGGTTGATGAGGTGGACCCTTTTTCTGATTACAGGGGCTATGACTGGGATCGTCCTCCTCGGGGTTCTCTTTCGGTATATCCTGAGAGCTCCACTTCCCTGGTCAGAGGAATTGGCCCGATATCTGATGGTATGGGGTGCCTCTCTTGGGGCCTCGGTCGCCTACCGGGAGGGAGCCCATATCGCGATCACCATCCTCGTTGATAAGTTCCACGGGATGACGGGTCGGGTGATCACATCGATCACTCAAATCATCGTCATTGTCTTTATGACCATCATCGTGTTCAAGGGGTTTGTTCTTGTTTTTGAGCTTTCAGGACAGACCTCTCCTGCGATGGAGATTCCCATGGCGTGGCCCTATTTGGCGATTCCCGTCGGTTGTCTCTTCATTCTCTTTGAGGCCGTCATCACCACGTTTTGGAAGGGCCAGCGTATGGGAAAGAAAGGGACGGAGCCCTTATGAATCTCCTGATCGCGATCAGCTTTTTCGTGTCTTTGGCGTTGGGGATTCCCATTGCCTTTGTGATGGGAATCAGCGCTTTGGCAGCCCTCTTTGCGCTGCCCAATGTGCCACTCCACCTGATCCCTCAGCGGCTCTTCACAGGCATGGACTCTTTTCCCATCATGGCCGTCCCCTTCTTTATCCTCGGTGGTGATCTGATGAACGCTGCAAAGATTACGGACCGGATTCTTGATTTTTCCAAGCTGCTGGTGGGGAGGATCCGGGGCGGGCTGGGCCATGTCAATATTGTGGGCAGCATGTTTTTTGCTGGGATCAGCGGTTCCGCAGTGGCGGATGCCTCATGTCTTGGGTCCATACTGATTCCGGCCATGCAAAAGGATGGTTATGAGGTTCATTACGCCTCTGCGATCACCGCGTCAGCAGCCATCATCGGTCCGATTATCCCTCCGAGCATTCCCATGGTGGTGCTTGCCCTGGTGGCGAACCTCTCCGTAGGGGCGCTCTTTTTAGGCGGGGTGCTGCCAGGGGTTTTTATCGGGCTGGGATTGATGGCGGTGAACTATGTGATCTCAAGAAGAAGAGATTATGCGAGGGTTAACCAACCCCTGACGTTCAGGATATTTTTCAGTACCCTTATCGGCGCCATCATTCCTCTTCTGATGCCGCTGATCATCATGGGAGGAATTCTGAGCGGGGTTTTCACCCCTACGGAAGCGGCTTCCATTGCTGTGGCCTATGCCCTTTTTGTGGGGTTCTTCGTTCTTCGGACCCTCACGCTGAAAGACCTTCCGAGGATCTTTTTCAGGAGCGCGGTCGCTACCAGCACGATCCTGATTGTGATGGCAATGGCCAATGCCTTCAGCTGGATTCTGGCGACCCAGCAGATCCCTCAACAGGTTAGCCAGTTCATCTTTTCCATCTCCAGGGATCCTTATGTCATCCTTTTTCTGATCAATATCTTTCTCCTGATCGTGGGTTGTTTCCTGGAGGGGCTGGCCGCCATCATTCTGATCGTCCCGATCCTCATGCCTGTGGTGACACAGCTTGGAATCCACCCCATCCATTTTGCCCTGATCGTGGTGGTCAACCTGATGATCGGTCTCCTGACACCGCCCCTGGGGCTCTGCCTCTTTGTGGTCTGCGGTATTTCCAAGATAAAGCTCGGGCCCCTTTTTAAAGAGGTCGTCCCATTCCTGATCGTGGAGATCGTCATTCTATTCGTGATCACCTATATGCCCTGGTTTACGCTGACCCTTCCTCGCCTGTTTAAGCTTTTGTGACCCCTGTTTTACCGATTTCAGACTTGACAATCCTCCGGGATTCCTTTAGTTTTTAAAAAATGAAAAACCGTCTCATCCTGGCCTCAAGGTCTCCCCGTCGATATGAGTTGCTCAAACAAATCGGTCTTGATTTCGATGTGATCCCGAGCGGGATCGAAGAGGACTTCGTTCCTGACGAGTCTCCCAGGGAACATGTGATTCGATTGGCAGAGGCAAAGGCCTTCGATGTAGGGAACCGATACCCTGACCGTTGGGTGATTGCCGCGGATACCATGGTCTATGTGGATGGTGATGTCTTAGGAAAGCCGAAGACCATGGAAGAGGCCATGGAGATGTTGAAACGCCTCAGCGGAAGGGAACACCGGGTGTTGACCGGATTTTCTGTCCGGCACTTTGGGAAAGGGATCCGAGATCAGGAGGCGGTCGAGACGGCGGTGAGGGTGAAGGGCCTGACACCTGCTGAGATGGACTGGTATGTCCGGACAGGAGAGCCTTTTGATAAGGCAGGAGGTTATGCGATTCAAGGGATCGGATCCTTCATGATCGAGTCGATCCGGGGATCATACACCAATGTGGTGGGCCTTCCGGTCTGCGAGGTGATTCAGATGCTCAATCGCCTGGGGGCCCTGACCATTGCAGATTTCAGATTGCAGATTTCAGATTGAATATGTCATCCATCAAAGAAAATTATGTAAAAGTGATAGAGCGAGTGGAGAAGGCAGCGAAGAGATCGGGAAGAGATCCAAAGGAGATCAAGCTGGTTGCTGTCTCCAAGACGGTGGAGCCTGCTCGCATCAAAGAGGCCATCGAGGCCGGAGTCTCCATTCTTGGTGAGAACTACGTTCAGGAGGCGCAGAGGAAGATCGAGGAGATCGGTCGATCAGTCTCCTGGCATTTCATCGGACACCTTCAATCGAACAAGGCAAAGTATGCGGTCCGACTTTTTGATATGATACACTCTTTGGACAGTATCGCCCTGGCCGAGGAGTTGAACCGGAGAGCTGAAAGAGAAGGCAAGGTGATGGAAGTGATGATCGAGGTCAATCTCTCCGGAGAGGCCAGCAAATTTGGTGCGGAAGGTGAGAAGGCCTTGGACATCGCAAGAAGGGTTCTGGATCTTAAGAATCTTTCATTAGTGGGATTGATGACCATGCCACCCTACTTCGATTCGCCTGAGATGAGCAGGCCATACTTCATTCAACTTCGAGAGTTAAAGGAGAGGATGGCAGCGCAAGGCATCTCTCTAAGGGAGCTTTCCATGGGCATGTCGAATGACTTTGAAATCGCCATCGAAGAAGGGGCCACCTATGTGAGGGTGGGAACAGCGATCTTTGGACCACGAAGATGAACAAAAGAGTTCAAAGTTCAAAGTTCAAAGTTCGAAGTTTTAAGTCCCAATTGGGAAGTATCACCCTTCTTGGAATAGTATTGATGATATTAGGTGGTTGTGGTGTGAAGGGGCGGCCTGTTCCCTGGGAGACAGTTGTTCCCAAGAGGATCGTCGACCTTGAGGCCATTCCGCGGGATGGCCATCTTCTCTTGGAATGGACCTCTCCAAAGGAGAATACCGACAAATCACCTCTCGTTGATCTGGTCAAGTTTCAAATCTTCAGGTCAGAAGGGATTCTCGTCGAGGACGGATGCAAGGGATGTGGGGAGAGAAGGAGAGTGGTCTATGAGATGAAGTTGGAGGGGAAGGAGGAGATGAAGAGCAGAAGGATGTCCGTCCTGCTTGAGGATCATGAGGCGAGAAGGGTCTATGTCTACGAGGTGGTTTCCATCAACCGGCGAGGGCACCCCAGTTCTCCCTCCAATCCGGTTTGGGTCTATTGGGATCATCCACCCGAACCACCGAAGATGTTGAAAGGAGAAGGAGGAGATAAGAGGGTGGACCTCTCATGGGAAGCCGTGGAGGAGGCAACAGGGTATAACGTTTACAGAAGGTTGGCGGACGAGGCCTTTCCGACCAGGCCTCTCAACAGAGAGCCTCTGACTGTGACCGGGTATACAGATCTCAATGTGGAGAATGAAAAGCAGTATATCTATTCCGTCAGGGCATTGAGACGGGTGGTCAAGACCGATGTTGAAGGAAAGGGGTCTCCTGACCTTCCGGTCACCCCTGTGGATCTCGTTCCACCCAGCGCTCCTCTGGGCCTTACGGCCATCCCTGTCAAAAATGGGATAGAGCTGAGCTGGAACAGGAATCGAGAGCCGGACCTGTTGGGTTATTACGTTTACCGGAGAAAGTCAGGGGAGAGGGACTTCAAGAGATTGCATGAGACTCCTCTGGAGAAGGAGGCCTACTTTGACACTCAGGTTGAGTTGGAGCAGAATTATGACTATGCGGTGACGGCAGTGGATAACTCGGCCCGAAGAAACGAAAGCCCATTGTCTGAGGAAGTGAGAGTGAAATATATCTATTGATCGCAGATTTCAGATTTAAGATTTCAAATTGAGGTTTCTATCTTTTCAATCTGAAATTTGAAATTTGAAATCTGAAATTTCATGCGGAGGGAAGGATGCATTTTTTTGAATATCAGGACCATCAGCTTCATTGTGAGGGGGTTCCGGTTGAAGCGATCGCTGAGAAGGTGGGGACCCCTTTCTATCTTTACAGTTACCATACTCTGGTGAGGCATTTTACCGTCTTTGATAAGGCCTTCGATGGAATTCCTCATTTAGTCTGCTATTCTGCCAAGGCCAATTCCAATCTGGCACTTCTCCGTCTCTTCGTCAACCTCGGAGGGGGTGTCGATATCGTCTCCGGAGGGGAGCTCTACCGGGCCCTTCAAGCCGGGGCCGATCCGCAAAAGATCGTCTTTTCGGGAGTGGGGAAGAGGCCCGACGAGATCGAGTACGGCCTGAGGGCAGGGATCCTCATGTTCAATGTAGAATCTTCCCAGGAGCTCCAGGCGCTCGACGAGGTGGCCGGTCGCATCGGAAAAAAGGCGAGCATTTCGATCCGGGTCAACCCTGACATCGATCCTAAAACCCATCCCTATATCTCCACTGGACTGAAGCAGAATAAATTTGGGATCGATATCCTCCGGGCGCCGATGGCTTATCGCATGGCCACGCAGTTGCCGAACCTGAAGATCGTAGGGATCGACTGCCATATCGGTTCGCAGCTGATCGAAGTGGAGCCGGTGATCGAGGCCCTGCGAAAGCTGAAACGGCTGGTCGAGGATCTGAGAAAAGAGGGGATAGAAATCCGATACCTGGATTTAGGAGGGGGTCTCGGCATCACCTATGAGGATGAAGAGCCTCCCCATCCCACGGATTATGCGGCCAGTATCCTGGAAGAGATCAAAGGATTCGGTTGCACCCTGATCCTGGAACCGGGCCGGGTGATTGTGGGCAATGCGGGGATTCTGGTTTCAAAGGTCCTCTATATGAAAGAGAACGAGGAGAAGCAATTTGTCATTGTCGATGCGGGCATGAACGATCTGGTCCGGCCGAGCTACTATGGCTCCTATCATCAGATCCTTCCGGTGAAGGAGGAGGCACGGGAGGAGATCGTGGCAGACGTGGTCGGTCCGATCTGCGAGTCGAGCGACTTTTTGGCCAAGGGACGGAGGATGCCGAAGGTCAAACCCGGTGAGTTGATCGCTGTGATGAGCGCGGGCGCGTACGGGTTTTCCATGTCGACCAACTATAACTCGAGGCCGAGGGTGGCTGAGGTGATGGTTCGGGACGATCAGATGTATGTCATCCGGCGGAGAGAGGGTTATGAGGATCTGATTCGAGGAGAAGAGATACCGGAGTTCTTGCTCTGAAAATTCGAGGCATCCCAAAGGGATCAATCCGAAACAAATCCAAATGACCCAAGCACTCAATTCGAAACGAAAAGCAGCAATGTTCAGGACATTTGGCCATTCGAATTTTAAATTTGTTTCGAGTTTCGATATTCGAATTTCGGATTTTCAAAACCGGAGGTTTTGGTGAAGATTCCTTTCATGAAGATGAGCGGGAGCGGCAATGACTTCATCCTGATCGATCATCGTATTCCGTTTCTCGGTCAGGACGAGATGAAAGGTTTTGCCTGCAAGGTCTGCCAGAGAAGAGTCTCTGTCGGTGCGGATGGCCTGATCCTGATCGAGAAATCGGAAAGGGCAGATTTCAGATGGCGGTTCTTCAATGCCGACGGAAGCGAGGCAGAGATGTGCGGCAACGGCGGCCGTTGCGCGGCCCGCTTTGCCAATTTGAAAGGGATCGCCGGGCCTTCGCTGACCTTTGAGACCCTGGCCGGGATCGTGTCTGCAGAAGTCAATGGAAAACGGGTAAAGCTGGAAATGACCAAACCCCACGGCCTGAAGCTGGACGAAAAGATTTCAATCGAAGGGAAGGATGTGATGCTCTCAAGCATCAACACCGGAGTCCCTCATGCTATCTTGTTCTTGAAAGATCTTGAACAGGTCGATGTGGTTCAAACGGGAAAGGCGATCCGATTCCATCCCCATTTCAAACCAGCTGGGACGAATGTGAATTTTGTTCAGGTGGAGAATCCTTCCCGGCTTTCCATCCGGACTTATGAACGGGGAGTGGAGGATGAGACCCTGGCCTGTGGCACCGGTGCAGTGGCCTCGGCCCTGGTCTCTGCTTTTAAGGGATTGGTGAGCTCGCCGGTTTCGATCAGGACCCGGGGGGGCGAGATCCTCACGGTCTATTTTGAGATGGAAGACCGGGACGTAAAGAGGGTCTTCTTTGAAGGAGATGTCCGTATCATTTATGAAGGTGAGATATGGGAGGAGGGGTACCGATGAAAGAGATCAGGGCGATCCTCGTGGGAGCAGCGGGGAGGATGGGGGCAAGGCTTGTTCATATCATCCAGGAGACAGCCGGGATAAAACTCTTTCGAGCGATTGAGCGGCCGGACCATCCCTCGATCGGAAAGGATATCGGAGAGATCGTTGGCCTTGGAAATTTAGGGATTCCACTGGAGGGGAGGTTGAGAGAAGGAGGCGATGTGATCATCAATTTCAGCAGTCCTCAGGCCTCCTTAGAAAGTCTGGAGTTTGCCAACCAGGCAGGTCTGGCCATTGTGATCGGTACCACAGGCTTAAGTCCGGAGCAGATGGAGAGGGTGAGGGAGCTTTCGAAAGGCACACGCTGCGTCATGGCGCCCAATATGAGCGTCGGGATGAATGTGATGTTTCGCATCGTTCAGGAGATCGCCCGAGTGTTGGGCCCGGATTATGATATTGAAATCCTGGAGGCCCATCATCGTTTGAAGAAGGATTCTCCGAGCGGGACAGCCGTAAGGCTGGGAGAATTGATTGCCAGCGCCCTCGACAGAGACTTTGGAAAGGTGGGTGTTTATGGAAGAAAGGGCATGGTTGGTGAACGAAAAAGGGAGGAGATCGGGATGCAGGTGATCCGGGCAGGCGATATCGTCGGAGAACACACGGTCCTCTTCGGAGGGATCGGAGAGCGTCTGGAGATCACCCACCGTGCTCACAGCCGGGACAACTTTGCTCGCGGGGCAGTGAGGGCTGCCCTCTGGGTGGTCGGCCAGCCCAACGGCCTTTATGACATGCAGGATGTGTTGGGATTGAGATAGATGAGACGATGTCAAATCTCAAATTTTTTGCCTCGCCTTTGGCGGGATAGGCGGGAGTTTCACTGTGGAGATTTTTCAGGGGTTTCCTCAGAGAGGAGCCTATCGACCAGCTGGATGGGGTGGAGAACGGTGATCTGATCGCTTTCGTCCATATTGCCGCTGATGGTGACGCGGCAGCCCGGACATCCGGTGACCACGATGGAGGCCCCTGTCTCACGAATGTTCTTGATCTTGTTCGCCGTGATCCCTTTGGAGACATCGGGAAAATCGAACTGAAAGGATCCGCCTCCGCCGCAGCAGACATTGGCATCCTTCATTTCAACAAACTCCACCCCGGGCAGCGCCTTCAGGATCTTTCGAGGGGCCTGGCTCACTCCCTGGGCACGGACCAGGTGGCAGGGGTCGTGATAGGTGACCCGGATCTTCGGTCGATTCCGGTCTTTGCGAAACGGAAGCAGGTCTATCCGTTCTGCCACGTACTCCAGGACATCGAGCGTTTTCCCCTTAAGGATTTCGGCCTTTGAAGTGTCCATCCCTTTACGCCTGAGCAGGGCGATGTACTCTTTCTTAAAGGCAGCCCCGCAGGTGGCACAGTCGACCAGGACTGCATCGAGGTCTTCCCGTGCCAGGGTTGAGATGTTCTTCTCCACGCTCTTCATCGGAATCTCTTCCTCTCCGGAGAGGATCGCGGCAACGCCGCAGCAGTCCTGGCCGGATGGGATCTCGATCTCCAGGTGGAGCCTCTTCAGTACATTGACCACGGCCTGGCCCACCTCCTCTGCAAAGTAATTCGTAAAGCAGCCGGTGAAGTAATAGACCCGGCCTCTGACCTCGCCTTCGGGCAGGACCAGGCCGTTGAAGCGGTCCCGGAATGGTTTTGGATTGACCCTGGGCAATCTTTCAACCGGGATATTTCCCAACCGCATGCCCTTGGCAAAGGTCTCAAGCAGCCAGTTTCGGCCAAGCCTTGCCAAGACAGAGGTCGAGTGAAGAAGTTTCTCGTTTGTCAGTAATTTATAGATAAGACGCTTCTTCCAGTTCAGCCCGTATGTCTTGACCAGTTCGGTCCTTAAATCGGTAAAGACATGGTCGTGCTGGACTCCGCTCGGACAGTTGACCACGCAATTCTCACAGAGAAGGCAGGTGAGGAGGATCTCTTTGAATCGCGGAGAGAGCTCCATCCCGCCCTCTAAGTAACTCTTCACTAGCTGGACTTTACCCCTCGGGCTGGCCGCCTCCATCAGAAGTTGCTGGTAGACCGGACAGGCTGAAATGCAGAGCCCGCATTTATTACAGCGGTAGACCAGGTCTTTGGTTTCTTGTAGATCCATCCATTACTCCAAAAGCGGTTCAGACGATTCGGACGACCTTGTCAGGATTGAGGATATTGAAGGGATCAAATGCCTTTTTCAGAGTTCGAGTGATCTCCATCGCTACCTCACCTATTTCATAGGGAAGGATCTCCCTCTTGGCGATCCCAATGCCATGTTCTCCGGTCAGGGTTCCGCCTAACTCCACAGCCTTGATCGAAATCTCATCGATCGCCTTGACCACCCTTTCCATCTCTTCCTTATTCCGGATATCGGTCAGGATCTGGGGATGGAGGTTTCCATCTCCGGCATGGGCCACGATCGGGATCAAGAGGTTATATTTCCGGGCGATCTTGGCCACCTCCTGAAACATGTCGACCAGCTTCGTGACCGGGACTGTACAGTCCTCTGCAATTGCAGTCGGCCTCAATCTCGCCTCAGCCCCGTAAGCCGATCGCCTCGCCCTCCAGATCTCCTCGTTCTCCTCTGCGGTCTTGGCGACCTTAATCTCATGGGCTCCCATCTCCCGGCAGAGTTTGGTCAGCCTTTCTGCCTGGTCGATGACGCCGGCCTCGGGTCCATCGACCTCGATCAGAAGCAGGGCTTCGGCCTCTCGGGGAAGACCGATGTGCGTATAGTCTTCGATAATGTTGATAAATACCTTGTCCAGAAGCTCCAGGGCAACCGGAAGGATCCCTCTCTCGAGGACCTTCACCACGGTCTGCCCGGCATCGCTCAGATTCTTGTAGGCTGCCTGCAAGGTCCTCCGAGACTCAGGAAGGGGCAGAAGTTTGAGCGTGATCTCTGTGATCAGGCCCAGGGTTCCTTCAGAACCACAGAAGAGCTGGGTCAGATTGTATCCGGTCACATTCTTGATCGTCTTTCCACCTGTGTGCAGGATTTGACCCGAGGCTAAGACGACCTCCAGACCGAGGAGGTAATCCTTGGTCACACCGTACTTCACGGCCCTGGGCCCGCCTGCATTTTCTGCCACGTTTCCTCCCATGGTCGTGACCGCCATGCTCCCAGGGTCAGGCGGATAGTAGAGGCCGTATTTGGTCAGCTCCTTCTGAAATTCCATATTGACCACACCGGGCTGCAACACGGCCACCCGATTCTCCTTATCGATGTCGAGGATCTTGTTCATCTTCGTGAAGCAGAGGACAATCCCTCCCTGTGTCGGTACAGATCCGCCTGTCAGGTTCGTTCCTGCTCCCCGGGCCGTGACCGGGATCCTCTCCCGAGAGGCCACCTTCATGATCTTTGAGACCTCTTCTGTTGTGATCGGAAGAAGGACGACCTCCGGTTGGGCCTGGACCATGAAGGCATCATAGGAATAGAGCATCAGGTCTTCCTTGTTATCCAGGTACCTCCCGTCTCCCACAATAGCCCGGAGTTCCTTCTTGACCTCTTTGCCAATCATAAAACCTCCCATCCGCCGCTCCCGGCCTGATCCGCTACTTTTTCTCCTTCTTCACCTCATTGACGATCTTCTTGAACTCACTCTCCTTCAGCGTTCTCTTCAGATCATGGGCCTTGAGTTTCACCCGTCTCAGGACCTCCATGCTTTCCTCTTCGGTCAGGTTGATCCCTAACTTCGCAGACCAGATTAAGATGTTATCGATCCCGCTCTTCTTGCCCATCAGGATCTCTGGTTTTTTGTGTCCGACGAAATCAGGCCGAACAGGATAGACCGTCGTCGGATCTTTCTCAAAGACATTTCTGAACCACCCGGTGACGATCCCGGACTCGATGTTATAGGCCCCCTCTCCGATGAAGGGACGGTTGGCCGGAACGGCTGTGCCTGAGAGTTTCTGTACCAGCTCGGAGAGCTCGTTGAGCTTGCCGTAGTTGATCCCCACATCGATATTGTACATCGTGAGCAGGGCCAGGGCGGTCTCCTCCATGGGCGTGTTGCCAGCTCGCTCTCCGATCCCGGTCACGGTGGAATGAATCACTTCAGCGCCGGCCAGGACGGCCATGATGGTGTTTGCCACGCCGAGGCCAAAGTCGGAGTGGAAATGGATCTCCAGGGGTTTGGAGACCCTCTCTTTGACCTTCTTGGTGAAGTAGCTTGCGCCGTGAGGCGAGAGCACCCCAAAGGTGTCGACCAGCGTGAAGGCATCCATATGGCCTTCCTTGGATACGCGGTCGATCAGGTCAAGCAACCAGTTCATCTCCGTCCTCGTTCCGTCGATGGTGAAGAAGACCGTGTAGAGTCCCTGCTCCCTGGCATAGGCCGTGGCCTTGATGGAGAGGTCGATCGCCTTTTCGAGAGGCCACTTGTAGGCGTGTTCGATCAGGTGGGCGCTGGCAGGGATCTCGATCACAATCCCTCGGACGCCACAATCAACCGCCCTTTTCACATCGTCCACCATGCAACGGCAGAAACAGAAGATCTCTGGACCGAGGTCTCGCTTGACGATCTCCTTGATCGCCGCCTCATCGAGCGGTGAGACAGCGGGCATGCCCGCCTCAATTCGATGCACGCCTGCCTCTGCCAGTTTTTCAGCGATTCGGATCTTGTCGTCCTTGGTAAAGGTGATCCCGGCCTGTTGTTCACCGTCCCGTAGGGTAATATCGTGGATCTTCACCCTCTTGGGCGGATGAAAATCTTTGGTCATCTCCTCCACGTAATTCCAGGGGCTGACAAACCAGTTTTCCGTTTTCCAGGGTGTGCTCATCTGCTTTCTCCTCCCTTTGTATGAAAAGTTTCTATTTAAACTATAACCCAACCTGAGCGATTCAGCATCTCTGAGGGAGAGCAGACATTCTAATCCGTTTACCTCATCGGAGATCGCTCCGGGTCACAAATCTTCCCCATCCCGGTTCTCCGATCACCTCTCCCTCCTGCATGACGATTTTCCCACGGACCATGGTCATCACCACATCTCCTGTAATTTCCCTTCCGTGGTATGGCGTCCAGCCGCATTTGGAGACAACCTTTGAGTTATCCAGGACCCTCTTGCGTCTCATGTCGACAAAGATCAGGTCCGCGTCGCAGCCGACCGAAAGAGATCCTTTCTGACCTGTCAAGCCGTAGATCGCCGCAGGCCTTTCGCTCCGGACACGGACGACCTGGGAGATCGTGATTCTCCCATGAGCCACGCCGTCCAAGAGGAGCGGGGTGACGGTCTCCACGCCCGGGATGCCGAACGGCGCTGACCAGATATCGTTCCAGCCTCCCTCCTTTTCAGAGGCGGGATAGGGGCAATGATCCGAGTTGACCATATCGATCAGGCCTTGAGCCAGGCACTTCCACATCCTCTCCATCTCTTCCCTCTTCCGGGGCGGAGGTGTAAATTTGACAAAAGGCCCTTTTGTCCTGAAGTCCTCTTCAGTTAAGGTGAGGTACTGCGCACAGGTCTCTGTGTAGATCGGAACCCCCTGAACCCGGGCCTGAGCCATCTGCTCTGCGAGAGAGGGAAGGCTCGTATGGGCAACGGCCACGCGCGCACCGGTCTGCTTCGCAACATAGATCAGGGTCTGAACAGATAGCTCCTCTGCCTCCGGACATCTCCATTCCGGGATCAGTTGAGGATCCTTTCTCCCCTGTCTTCGGAGCTGCTCCTCCCTCTTCTTGAGAAGGGAGTCCTCCTCGCAGTGGAAGAGGGCGATCCCGTTGAATCGCCGGATCTCGGTGAGGATCTCCATCAGGTGGCCGGGCAGGATCGCATCAGCCTCGTGCACGGCACAGGTGTACCCTTTGAAACCCAGGGCACCTGCCTCCCACATTCCGCGCAATGCCTCCAGATTGGTATAGTTCAGACCTCCCAAGAGCCCGAAGTCCACCACCGCCCGTTTCTGCAGATGGTCTCTCTTCTCCAGCAGCTCTTTCGCACCGAAGATCTCAGGAATGGTTCGATGGTGATCGATCACCATGGTCACGCCGCCTCGAGCGGCTGCCCTGGTCCCTGTTGTAAAATCCTCCCGCTCCGTATAACCAGGGTCCATCATGTGGACATGTCCATCAATAGCCCCGGGAAGGACGTAAAGTCCCTTCGCATCGATGATTTCCCGGGGTCGCTCTTTTAGGGATTGCGCAATCCCCACAATCCTTCCCTGGTCGATATAGAGAACTCCGGGATAGATCCTTTGTGAATCGACCAGGAGTCCATTGGTCACGGCGAGATCGAGGCTCATCTTCTTATCTCTCCTTTCTGGTGGAGATTCTGATCGGTCTCTTCAAATCCAAAATCATCTCTTCCGGTGGGCCTGAAACGAGGCCATCACGATCGCAGAGACCTTCTTGGCCCTGATCCCTAATCTTTCAAGGGCGAGGAGGCTCAGTTCTTCGAGAGGGGCTGATGGAGGAAGCTCTCTCTCCAGATCTGAAACGATTTCGTCGATCCGCTTGATATAGCGAAGGCCATCTTCCATCACTTTGTAGATCTGATCGCCTGAGATGGGATCGTGCCAGGAGGAGAAGAGATATTTCACCCCGGACACCTTCTGTAACTTTTCGATAGATCGGATCGAGGCCTTTGGGTCTGCATAAATAGGCAAAGCGCCAGCAGCCGGGATCGCATCTCCGGAAAAGAGCGCCCCTTCTTCTTCGTCAAGAAAGGAGACCGCACCCAAGGAATGTCCGGGCGTCTCCAGGACCCTGATCGTCTTTCCCTCGTCCCATGGGATCACGTCCCCTTCTCTCAGATCCCGGCTGATCGGGACAGGACCTTCCACCAGCTCAAAGAAATTGAGGATGGGCCTCTCCTGGTGCTGTTTCTTCACATCCTCGATCCATGGCCTATCTACGGGATGAGCGGCAAAAGAGGCCTGGGAATTTTTCTTAATCCCGAGACACCCGCCGATATGGTCAGGATGGGCATGGGTGAGGAGGACCATGGAGATCTCCTCTGGAGATCGGTTCATCTTTCTGATGTAGTCGAGGAGCGTGGAGCTTGAAGAGGCCACGCCTGTATCGATCAGGCAGATCTTTTTCCCGAAGAGGATGTAAGAATAGACCGAGCGATCCGCATAGAGCCCTTCGCCCACGGATAGCCGAAAGTGATGTTTGAGGGCGTGAATCGTGTCGGTGATTTTCATCTCTTGATCTCCTTATCCCCACCGGTGATGAGAATCCCTCTCTTCAGGTTGTGAATCAGACTCCGAGGTAACGCTCCTTGATCTCACGGTTTTCCCAGAGTTCCTGGGGCGTAGAGGAATGGACGATTTTCCCCTTGCTCATCACATGGGTGTAGTCCGCAAATTTTATGGCAAAGGAGAGGTTCTGTTCGACCAGAAAGATCGACAGGCCCTCTCCTTTGAGCTGCCGGATTGCATCGCCCACCTCACGGACCAGGACCGGTGCCAGACCCTCTGTGGGTTCGTCCATCAGCAGGAAGATCGGATTGGATATCAGGGCCCTGGCAATGGCCAGCATCTGCTGTTCCCCGCCGCTCAGTTCGTTTCCCCGATGCCGATCCCTTTCCCTGAGACGGGGGAAGAGAGCGAAGACCTTTTCAAAGTCCCAGGCCTGGCTGCCCGAGGTCCGTGCAGCAATGGCCAGGTTCTCTTTCACGGTCAGCGAGGGGAATATCCGTCTCCCCTGGGGAACGAGTCCCATACGGAGGCGGATGATCTTATATGAAGACAGGCGGGTGATATCCATCTCGTTGAAGAGGATTTGGCCTCTTCGGGCTGGCGTAAATCCGACGATCGATCTGATCAGAGTGGTCTTCCCAACGCCGTTTCGGCCGAGAAGGGCGACCACCGTCCCTTTGGCAACCTCGAGGCTGATCCCCTGGAGGACGTAGCTATCTCCGTAGTAGGTGTGGATATCGATGACCCTTAGCATACGCCTTACTCCGCGCCCAGGTAGATCTCCTGGACGGTAGGATTATTCCTGATCTCCTCCTTTGTCCCTTCGGCAAGAAATTTTCCTTGATAGAGGACCGTTATCTTTTCTGCGAACTCAAAGGCCACGTCCATGTCGTGTTCGATCAACAGAATGGTGATCTTTGGATCCAATCTCTTCAGCAGAAGGGTCAGCGCATGGGTTTCTGCTGAAGAGAGCCCTGCGGCCGGCTCGTCGAGAAGAAGGAGGTGAGGCTTTCCCGCAAGGGCAATGGCGACCTCGATCTGTCTCTGATCCCCGTGGGAGAGATTCTTGACCAGCTCGTTCCGTTTATCCCAGAGGTCAAATTCTTTCAAAAGTTGGTCGCACCGATCCCTGAGGTGGTGATAAGAGGTGACGGGTCGGAACATCACAAATTTGGTCCGGCTCAAGGCCTGGCAGGCCATCAGGATATTTTCCGCCACGGTCAGGTTCGGAAAGAGATTGGTGATTTGATACGTCCTCGCAATCCCTAATGCTGCCCGACGATAGGGAGGGAGTTTGCTCACATCCTTCTGGAAGAAGAGGATCCTCCCCTCTGTGGCTGGATAGACTCCGCTGATCATATTGAAGAGCGTGGTCTTGCCTGCGCCGTTCGGGCCCATCAGGACCCGCCTCTCTCCTTGCTCGATCGTCAGATTGACCCCGTCCACCGCCCGGAGGCCACCGAAATCCTTTGAGAGGTTCTCAATCACCAGACACGGCACAGAATCCTTCACAAAGAGAGTACAGTCCTTTTTCTCATCTGTTTCAGTTTTGGCCATCGATCATCACTTCTCCACGAGGCATCTGAGATCTGAACGCTTCGTCACTCTTCAGTCCCATCTTTTTAGGGCGTGGGAGGAGTTCGATCTCCCCCACGCCAGCCTTTCACTAAGGTTTGAGCGGAGGAAATTCCCTTGAGTAGACAGGCTGTTTCAGGAACTCCTCGGGTTTGTACTTCCAGAACTGCGAGACGTTCGGATAGGTATAGATGACAGTGTTCTGAAGTTCGCCGCGAACCCTCTCCACCTTGCGGATATAGACATTTTGAATCGGATTCCCATAATCATCCAGCCTGAAATTCCCCCGGGGGACATCCCTGAGCTCAACCTTTCTCAAGGCTTCCATGAACTTGGGCCTGTTCTCGACGTCTCCGTTGATCGCCTTGATCGCCTCGATAATCCATCTGGCTCCGGTGTACGTTCCCTCCGAGTAGTAGGAAGCCGCCTTCTTTGCCTTTTCACGGAAGGCCTTGACAAACTTTTTGTTGGCCGGGTTATCCAGAACCTCGCTGTAATGAAGG
The DNA here is from genome assembly GCA_013388635.1 of Syntrophaceae bacterium. GTDB lineage: Bacteria > Desulfobacterota > BSN033 > BSN033 > UBA1163 > JACAEX01. The sequence continues at coordinate 68,207 of JACAEX010000080.1, forward strand.
GCTGTTATGATCCCTATGGCCTCATCTCCCATGGATGGAAGCGCATGCTCATCCGTTGTCGTTCCTCCTCCGATCAGAGGAAGTCTTCCTTTGAGACCAAACTCCTGATACTGTTTGGTGAACTGAAGCGCGGACCGACCGGTGAACATGGCGTAGACCGCATCCGCTTCCTTGGAGATCTGTGCGAGGTAGGGACTGAAATCGGTGACGGTCAAGGGGATCCATATCTTCTGGATGATCTTTCCTCCTGCTTCCTCAAAGGTCTTCTGGAAGCCTCCTACATTCTCCCAACCAAAGGCATAGTCTAAGGACATCGTGGCGATCTTCCTGAATTTCAGGACGTTGTAGGCATACTCTCCAAAAGGGTGGTTTGGCTGGCTGCTGTTCCAGCCTGTCCGGACAATCCATTTGGCCCTCTGCCGCTGGGTGAGGTCATCCGGAGCCATGATCGGATAGGTCATGGGGATCTCCTTGGAGTCGATATAAGGAGCGAGGGCATAGCCGGTGGAGGCCATCAAACCTCCGGACATGACATGGACCCCGTCCTTTTCCACTAACTTTCTCGTCTTCGTAAGGCCTGTCGCAGGAGTGGCCTCGTCGTCCTCGACAAAGAGCTCGATCTTGCGGCCTGCTACCTGGTAGCCGATCTCTTCAAGGTAGAGCTGGAAACCTGCTAACATGTCCTTTCCATTTGCCGCCATACCACCCGATAGGGGTGTGATAAATCCAATCTTGATCGGACCCCTGGCCTGAGCCCAAGGGGTCGAAGGGTTCAGTGCGATTAGGCTTCCCAGAACCATAGCCAAAAATACCCAGAACAGAACCTTTCTCATAATCTCCTCCTCATATAATATATTTGGAAAATGAGCATAGGCGTAGCGCCTACTCTTCTAAACGATCCCTTTTAGTTCGGTCTTCTTCTCACCCCCTTTGAGCCAATCCCGGATAAGGTTGACGAGCCCCTGCGGAGCATAGAGAATTGTGAGGATATAGATCGTTCCCAGGATGAGCAGCCAGCGCTGGGTGTAGGCACTGATGAAGTTCTTCAGGAAGACGATAATCCCCGCGCCCAGGGCCGGGCCGACCAGGGTTCCCGGACCACCTAAGATGACCATCAGGATGATCTCGATCGATGCGGTGAGATCCATATTATAAGGGCTGATGAAACCGTCAAAATAGGCCCACAGGACACCCGCTACACTGCCAAAGGCCGCTGCAGAAACGTAACTCAGGTACTTGTGGAGCCATGTATGATAACCCAGAACCCGCATCCGGGATTCGCTTTCCCGAATCCCCTTGAGACTGTGGCCAAAAGGCGATCGGACATAGATCGCCATCAGGATCAGGCAGACCAGAAAGAAGACGAGGATCATATAATAATAGGTGAGAGGGTCCTTCAGGGAGAGAGGCAGCCCGAGATCGGGTCTCGGGATCCCAGAGATGCCGTTGTCCCCTCCGGTCATCGTGACCCAGCGGAAGGCGAGTCCCCAGAGGACCATTCCCAAGGCCAATGTGATGATCAGAAAATAGACTCCAGTCGCATGAGCGACCAGCAGGCCAAAGATCATACTGATCGCGGTTGCGACTCCAATCCCACCTACGAGACAGCTTACGAAGCCCATCTTATAGCGGGTGGAGAGAATGGCGACCACATAGGCTGACGCTCCGAAAAATCCGGCGTGACCAAAGGAAGAGAGGCCTGTGTATCCAATCAGGATATCCAGGCTCATCGCCAAAATGCCATAGATCAACATCTGTGTGAGCAGGGTGATCCAGTATGAGGAGTAGAAGGGTGGCATGAGGACCAGGACGAGGAAGGCCAGGCTCAGAGCAATCGTTCTTGTTTTGGAGGCCAAGAGATCTTTCATCTCTAATCTCTTCCAAACAGCCCTTTGGGCTTGACCGCCACGATAATGGCCATCGGAGCAAACAGCGTAAAATAGGAAAGCTCCGGAACAAGGGCCTTCCCAAAATTATCGACCAGCCCCACTAAGATGCTCCCTACTGCTGACCCTTTCAAGCTTCCCCTTCCTCCCACGATCACGACGACAAAAGCCAGGGAGAGGAGCTCAAAATCTAAACCGGGGTAGACGCCGAAGATCGGCCCGCCTATCACCCCTCCGAAGGCAGCCAGAAAGGCTCCCAGTCCGAACATACAGCCCGAGATCAGAGGGACGTTGAGACCCACGCCTCCGGCCATTTCATGGTCGTCTACAGCTGCCCTCAACTTCGCGCCGATCAGGGTCTTATCGTTGAAGAGCCAGAGGGAGACGGCCACCACCGTGGCCACTCCGATGACGAAGAGACGGTAGATCGGAAAGATAATCTTATAGATCTGTGTCGAACCCTTCAAAAACTCGGGGCAGGGCAGGGTGTAGGGATCCCCGCCCCAGATCAATAACGCCAGGTCACGAAAGACCAGAGCAAAACCCAGGGTGATCATCATTTGGGGGAGGGCCCTCAACGGAAACTTTCTCAGAAAACCGCGTTCCATCACCAATCCCACCGCACCGACGGCCAGACCTCCGGCGAACGCTCCGAGAACGAAGCTCTTGGTGCGCAGGATGACGGAAAGGCCAATGTAGGCCCCCAGCATAAAGTAGGATCCATGGGCGATGTTCACAATCTTCATCACCCCGTAGATCAGGGAGAGCCCGCTGGCCAGAAGAAAAAGGAGAGCTCCAAAGGAGAGGCCGTTAAGTGTTTGGACCAATAGAAATTCGATCAAAACAGATCCTCCTCCAAGTTTCCCCTTTCTATCCTAACTGCAAAACGCTTTCCTTCTCTGCATCAGGGCTTGAGCGGAGGATACTCGCGCGAGTAGACCGGCTGTTTGAGGAATTCTTCTGCCTTGTACTTCCAGAACTGGGATACCATTGGATAGGTATGGATCACGGTATTCTGAAGTTCTCCGCCTTTTTTCTCCACCTTCCGGATATAAATGTTCTGGATCGGATTTCCATAGTTGTCCAGCTTCATCGGTCCACGGGGAACATCCTTGAGATCAACCTTTCTCAGAGCATCCATGAATTTACCCCTGTTCTCCACGTCCCCATTAATCGCCTTGATCGCCTCCACGATCCACCTGGCCCCTGTATAGGTTCCTTCGGAGTAGTAGGAGGCAGCCTTCTTCACCTTTTCCCGGAAGGCCTTTACGAACTTCTTATTGGCCGGGTTGTCCAGGACCTCGCTGTAGTGAAGGGGCGTGATGATTCCGATGGCCTCATCGCCCATGGAGGGAAGGGCGTGTTCGTCTGTGACCGTTCCTCCGCCGATCAGGGGAATTTTTGCTTTCAGTCCGAATTCCTTGTACTGCTTGGTAAATTGGATCGTCAGCCTTCCTGAGAAAACCGCGAAGACGGCATCGGCATCCTTCGAGATCTGGGCGAGGTAGGGGCTGAAATCCTGGGCGGTCAGAGGAACCCATATCTTTTGAAGGACCTTTCCTCCTGAATCCTCAAAAACTTTTTGGAAGCCTCCCACACACTCCCACCCAAAGGCGAAATCGTATGCGATCACAGAGACCTTCCTGAATTTGAGAACGTTATAGGCGTACTCTCCGAAAGGTTGATGGGGTTGAGAGCTCGCCCAACCTGTGCGGATGATCCACTTCGGAATCTTTCTCTGGGTAATATCATCCGCAGCCATGATCGGGTAGGTCGTGGGAATCTCTTTGGAGTCGATGTAGGGTGCGAGGGCATAGGCGGTCGAAGCCATCAATCCCCCGGTCATCAGATGGACTCCATCTTTTTCCACCAATTTCCTTGTCTTTGTCAGGCCCGTAGCGGGATTGGCCTCGTCGTCCTCCACCAGGAGCTCGATCTTACGGCCTGCAGCTTGATACCCGATCTCCTCAAGGTAGAGCTCTATACCGGTCAGCATATCTTTTCCATTTGCCGCCATGCCGCCAGAGAGGGGTGAGATGAAACCAATTTTAATCGGGCCCTTCCCTTGAGCGAATACGGCTGTAGGTGGGACGATGATGAGACTGATTGCGGCTATTCCTAAACAGATCATCAACCATCCTTTTTTCATCTGACTCTTCCTCCTTTCCCAGATTTGGTTTTTGGGGTTTTACAAGCCGCTCCTTCCCTTGTGAATCGATTCTCCGTCAGCGATCAAGAGATTCTTTTTATCAACCTCTGAAGGATACCTGGCATCCTGCATTCGGGCACGAGATCCGGCGCGGAGAGGGCTACCTCCACTGCCAGTTCAGCTCCCTTCTGGTAAAGAAACTTACAGGACTTCTCACTATCGATCTTCTGGTAAAAAGGCCGGAGCAGGGCGCAACACTTTCCTCCCAGTTCCTCCTGAAATCGCCTGTGGAGATGGGCTGAGAGATAGCTGATGCATCCAAATCGCGGACCGGCACCAGAGGTCCTGCCATAAAGAATGCCGAGGATCAGGACGCCGGCAGCCAGCGCTCCGCACATGCATCCGGTCGGGATCGTCTCCGTGCCTTTCTCATCGATCTTGATCGCTCCACCCCCTCCGTGGAAACCGGAGGCGATCTTTGGAGGATTGGGCTTGACCTTCAACTCGAGAACGTCTGCGACCGCAGCGAAGACCGATTCGCTTCAGTGAAAGCCCTTTTTCCGGTTCGCCTTGGCCAGCCGGCCCGCTCTCTTAGCGAGGGCGGAGATCCAGCTGGCCGTCCGATGGTTTTTCGAAGGATTCACTTCAGCATCTCCTCTTCGAAGGGGAAGAGGGTGAAGAACTCATGACCCTTGTCCGTAATCAGCAAATCGGACTCCAGACGGACCGTCTGCTCGAGCAAGGGATGGCCTGCAAAGGTCTCGACGGCGAAATACATATTGGGTTTGATCTCCGCCGGGTATTTCAAGGAGTAGGCCCTTGAGATCCACATCCCTTCATAGAGGGTCAGGCCGATGGAATGGGCGAACTGTTGAAGCGTCACGGTCCCGTATTTGTCGTCGTCGTAGACCGGGAACTTCTCGGCGACGTCCTTGCTCGTATTGCCGGGCTTCATCATCTCAATCGCGGCCATGAGGGAGTCATAGCATTCCTTATAAAGGTCTTTCTCTTTCGGGGTGGGTTTTCCCTCCACCTTCCAGCACCGGACATAGTCGACGAAATATCCGGAGGGTCCGACCGTATTATTATCGATGATGATCAGATCTCCTTGGCGGATGATCTTGTCAGTGGGCCAGCGGCGGTAGGGGCTCGTATTTCCACCGGAGGCCACGATGATTTCGTAAACGATTTCACATCCCTTCGAATACATGTACTCGATCATCTTCCCTGAAAGCTCCCGCTCGGTGATCCCGGGTTTGGCCCACTCGTAACGGGCCTTGTACATACAGGCATCCGCAATCGCGGCGGACTGTTTCAGGAGCTCGATCTCATCGGGTGTTTTGACCACCCGGGCAGCTGACATCGCAGGCATTCCGTTCACGACATTGATCTTCTTCTTCTGAAAAGCAGCCAGGGAGGCCATATCGAGGGAGTCGATCCCGATCCGCTCCTTCTCCACCTTGTGTTCACGGAGCACCTCGATCACGCTGTCGACCATGCGATCCACCATGTATTCGACCGCACCTTCGGACCATCTCCAGGTGATGGCCGGGCGGATCCTTCCTTCCATCCAGGGAAGGTCGATCTTCGCGCACTGCAGATCCGAGCCGGCGGTCTCGAAGAGGATCGGTTCTCCACCCCTGGGAAGGACCGCGTAACGGATGAAGATGTTGTACTTCCAGTTTCCCTGAAATGAGCCTGTCAGATAGCGGACGTTCGCACCGTCAAAAACGACGAGAGCCCCCAGGTCATGGATTTCCATCTGTTCCTTGGCCCGGGCCAGCCGATCCTTCCGCAGGCGATCGAAATTGACCCTCTCCTGCCAATCCGCTCCGGTGAGCGAATAGACCCGACGGGCATCATACTCATGCGGTCTGCCAATAAATGAGAGATCCTTTACCATAATCCTTTCCTCCTTTTCTGTTTATTGAGATTCTGAAAGCACCCTCCCCGTGAAAGGAGAGAGTGAGCTACGACGTTGAGGCCTTTCCCTTCTCCAGAGCTGCGAGAAGGGCCTTCTCCTCCTCCAGCATATGTTGTTTCATCGCCTCCACCGCCCTTTTTGGATCCTTTGCCTTCAAGGCGCGATAAATCCTCTTGTGGGCCTGAAGGGATCTCTTGGGAGATCGAGAGATCCGGTAGATCTTGTCATGGCTTCTTCGAATCAGGTTGGCCAGGGTATCCCAGATGAGGATCAGGATCTCATTCTGTTTGGCCTCTGCGATCAGACGATGGAAGCGAATCCCTGATGAGATGAAGGCATCCTGATGGTCGATGTTCTTCTCCATCTCCTCAATGCAGTGCCAGAGGCTTTTCAAAAAGGGGTCAGTGATCTGCCTCACGGAGAGCTCGACCATTCCCACCTCGAGAATCTTCCGCACCTGCCAGAGCTTGATGAAGCTGTCCCGCTCCATCTGAAGACGGGAACTGATCGAGAGGTTCACCGACTCGATATAAGGCAGGAAATTGACCTCCTTCACGTAGATTCCATCGCCCACCTTGATATCGATGAGACCGAGGACCGATAGGATGCGGAGGGCCTCTCTCAGAGAAGGCCGGCTGATCTTCAGTTGTTCTGCGAGGCTCCGCTCCGGCGGAAGCCGATCCCCGGGTTTATACTGGTTTCTGAGGATCAGGGCCTTGATCTGCTCCACTGCATTCTCATAGAGGCGCACCCGCTTGATGGGTTTTAGTAACATTTCATTCTCCTTTTCCCGCGGATCATCTTTTGGCCTTAACGCTTCAACAGCTTGCTGCCATAGAGGCCGGTCGGTTTGATCAGGAGGATCAACAACATGGTGGCAAATGGCGCCATTTGCGCCAGCGGGGCATAGACGAGGGACCCGAGCGAGACGACCTGGCCTACGATAAAGGCGGAGGCCAGGGTTCCCTTGATGCTGCCCAGACCTCCGATGATCACGACCATGAAAACGAAGGCCAGGACCTCGAGCCCCATCTGGGGATCGACCATGATCAACGAGGAGTGCAGACCTCCTGCCAGTCCGGATAGGATCCCCGCGATGATAAAGGTGATGGTGAAAAGTTTGTATACGTTGATGCCGAGGCCTTCCACGTGTTCCACATCCTCGATACCAGCCCGGATGGCCTTGCCGGTGATGGTCCGGTTCAAAAAAAGCCAGATCCCGAAATAGACTAAAAAAGAGATTACGATGACGACCAACCGGTATAAAGGAACTCCGGTTCCCAGAATCTGGAGCTGAGCATCGATGGGGACGGGAACCGGTCGAGGGATCAGTCCCCATATATATTTGATCGCCCCTATACCGGCAAAGAGGATCCCGAAGGAGGTGATCATCGTAAAGGTGATATCCCGTTCATAAATCCGTAAGAAGACGAATCGCTCCACGCCGAAACTGACAAGGCCTGCGGCCACCATGCCTCCCAAGACACCCAGCCATGTATTTCCCGTGGCGACGTGGATGGTATAGGTGAGATAGGCACCGACGGAATAATAGAGCAGCTGGTCAAGACTGATGATGCGCATCAGACCGAAACAGAGCGAAAGCCCGATGGCCAGCAGGAAGAAGATGCTGCCGATGCTCAGTCCAAAAATCACTCCGGAAATCAATAGCTGCGTGTCCATTCTCTCCTTTTCTCTCCATTCCCTTCTATTTAGGCACGGTGCCCTTCCGGTAAAAGGCCTTCTTCAGATAAGGGTCCAGGGTTCCCCAGATGCCTTTTTCACCAGCGAGCATGATGAATACGAGGAGCAGCCCGATAAAGAGCTCCCAGTTGGCGATGAACCCGCTGAGCAGGTCTTTCATACCGGTGTAGGCGATCGATCCGACAATCGGTCCGTAAAGTGTACCCACACCTCCGAGGATCGTCACGACGACCGGATCCGCGGCTCGAGCAGGGTGGGTGATGGCAGGACTCACAAAGCCGAAATAGACTGCATAGAGAGAGCCGGCCAGGGCGGTCGTGGTGTTGGCAATGATGAAGGCCATCCATCGGATGCTGTAATTGCTATAACCGAGAAATCTGAGCTTGTCTTCATTGATCTTGGTTCCCAGACAGCAGGCGCCAAAGAGCGAATCGTCCAGATACTTATAGAACGCCCAGAGGGCCATGGCCACCAGGAAGATGAAGATGAAGAAGTCGCCTGGCTTGCCGAGATTGAGCACGGGTGTGGATGACATATTGGCCAGGAACCAGAGTCCGTTATCGCCATGAGTGATTTTCGCCAATACCTTCTCCATCAGATAGAAGATGATCACTGCCAGTGCCAGATTGACCAGGGCAAAGTAGTCGCTCCGCAATCGGACGAAAAAGGCGCCCACGATCGCGGATACGACCAGTCCGACCCCAATCCCAAGGAGGATGCCGATATAAGGGTTGGTGCCAAAGTAATAGAGGTAAAAGGCGGTCGCATAGGCGCCCACCGCTAAGTAGGCAGGCTGGCCGAATGAGATGAAGCCCACCCGGCCCAAAAGGAAGTTACAGCCCATGGTGTAGATCGAAAAGATAATGATCTCATTTGCGAACGGCAGTGGTAAGAATATCCTTGCCGCCCCTAACAGCAGAAACGCCAATAGAATGCCCCACCACCATTTAAGCACTTTCATTTGGAAAGATCCTTTCAAATCCGAAATCCGAATATCGAAATTCGAAACAAATCCGAAATTCAAATGCTGAAACCCAAAACGCTTATGTTTTAATCATTCAGATTTCGGACATTCTTGCTTGTTTCGGATTTCGTGCTTCGAATTTCGAATTTTGTGCTCTGCACCTTATAGATATTGTTCACAGATGTTCGATCTGATCGATTCCTCATCCGAGATTTCGGTGACGACACGGCCCTCCTTGATCGCATACACCTTGGCGGAGATGGCACATACCAGGGAGAGGTTCTGTTCGACGATCACCAGCGCCGTCTTTTTGCTCAGTTCCTTGAACACATTCTTCAGTTGTTCCACGATACTGGGGGCCAGTCCCTCGGTGGGCTCATCGATCAGCAAGACCTTGGGGTTGCCAAGAATGGCCCTGCCGATCATCAACATCTGACGCTCCCCTCCGCTCAGGTACCCGCCTTTGTGATCCATGAGGGATTTCAGTCTCGGGAACAAGCTGGTCACCTGTTCCCAGTTATAATCCCTTGTGGCATAGCTCCCGAGTTCAAGGTTTTCCCTGACCGTCAGATCGGAAAAGACCCTTTTGTCCTGAGGAATATACTTCAGCCCCATCCTTGCGATATCGTAAGGCCTTATCCCGATCAGATTGGTATGGTTGAAGATGATCGATCCAGAGGTTGGTTTCAGGAACCCGCCGATGGTCTTGAGCAGCGTGGTCTTGCCAGCTCCGTTTCGGCCGACGCAGGAGACCACCTGACCTGGTTTGACACTGAGATTGGCATCGAACAGAACCTTCGACTCGCCGTAAGAGACGTTCAGATCTTTGACCACCAATATCTCGCTGTTATTCATCGCTGCGAACTCCGTATGGGGAGACATCATCCATCGGTTCCATCGGCAGGGGTTTCGATCTGCCAGTAGCTCCTGCGCACCTCTGGAGCCCGGAGACACTCCTCGCATTTGCCGTCTGCGATCACTCTGCCGTCATGCATAACGGTCAGCCTCTCCAGAAAATCCTCCACCTTTGATATCTTATGTTCCACGATCAAGAGGGTCTGTTTGCCGATTCGCTTGCTCAGCACCTCCAGGACCTCTTTGATTTCCGATTCAGCCAGTCCGGCCAGAGGCTCGTCCAAAAGCAACACCTTCGGCTCGGCCAGGATGGCCATGGCGATCTCCAGCCTTCTCTTCTCACCCAAGCTGAGGTGCTTGACCTGTCTGTCGGCCTCGTTCTGAAGTTCAAAGGTCTCCAGGGTTTTGACGATTTTTTCTTCTCCGCGGTATCGCCTGCGGGTGGTGAGGAAGAGGGGGAACAGGGAGGCGCTCCTGTGGGCCCGAAAGAAGGAAAGGATCAGATTGTCGATCACGGTGAGATTATCGAAGGTTGAGGTCAGCTGAAAGGTTCGCATCATGCCCATCTCAACCCTTTTTTCGGCCGGCACCCGGGTGATCTCCTCTCCCCTGTAGAAGATCGTTCCTTCATCAGGCGGGTAATAGCCGGTGATCAGGTTGAAGAAGGTGGTTTTCCCGGCTCCATTCGATCCGACGATACCGGCCACTTCATTTTCGCGCAAGACATAGTTGACATGGTCAACCGCGACCAGTTCACCAAATCGCTTGGTAACGTTTTCGGTCCTGATGATTTCTGCGCCTGTATTTAAGCTCACGGCAAACCCCTCTTTTGAACACCGCCCCGGTGTAAAGATCGGATGGCCACCGGGGCGGAGGCATGTTTAATAACCCAGAGACTTCAGATCTGGCATCACCGAATCACCGCCCTGATATCCCACGACCTTGAAGAGATCCCATTCGTGTTTCTGTTCCTGGGGGCCTTTTCCCCTGACCAAGAAACCGGCATACTTATAGACCGCCGCATGATCTTCTCGCCATCGCGCAGGGCCTTTGACAGAGGTGAAGGCCCCGTTGTTGGCCCTCAACGCTGCGGCCACCTTTTTCGGTTCAAAGGACTTGGCTGCCTCAAACCCCCTGAACATCTCTGAGTAAGCGGTGTAGGCAATGGTGGCATAAGAATCCGCAGGCGTCTTGTATTTGGCCTTGTAGAGCTCGCTGAACTCCTTGGCACTTTTTGCCACTGCCTTGTCTTCGAAATCGCTCAGGTCATAGTAGAAATAGTGGAGCGCATAGACGCCCTCCAGGGCCTGGGGAGGAATGCCTTTGGCGACCACGTTTGTGATGAAGGAATTGAAGATGGTCATCTCCTTCTTCAATCCTGTCTCATGGCACTGTTTTAAAAGGGCCACGGCATCTGCAGCAAATTGGGCGGAGATGAAAACGTCCGGCTTTGCCGCCCTTACCTTCTGGATGATGGTTGTGAAGTCACCGGTTCCCAGGGAGACCTCGTCATAGCCCACGATTTCAGCCCCCATCTCTTTGGCAGCTGCATAGACACCGTCTCGGATGTCCCAGCCCCAGCTATCCGCGCGAGCCAAAAAGAAGATGCGTTTCTTGCCCAGCGCCTTGATCGCAGAGGAGCCAGCCATGTATCCCACGGTCCATGGGCTATAGGCCGCTGCAAATGTGCATTCTGCGAGCTTCCCCTTTTGAAAGGCCTCCTTGGCCATCACGCAGACCGGAAAATAGGGCATGGGTTCTTTTTGAGCCATGGCATTGATCGCATAGGCGAGCGGAGCCCAGGTCTGCCCCCCGACCCCTTTCACCCCTTCCTCGACCATGTAACGATAACGTCGCACCCCCACATCGAGCTTGGCTTCGTCGTCGTAGACCACGCCTTCCACTTTCACTTTTCCCCAGGGCATCTTGAGGCCGCCCTTTTTGTTGACCAGATCGACTGCCAAGAGTGCGCCGTCCCTCTGGGTTTGAGCGACCGCGGCAAACGGGCCTGTGAGAGGAAGCAGGATGCCGACCTTTATCTTGTCGGGATTGGCCGCCCAGGAATGATCAAAACTCAATACCATAGAACATAATAACAAGACCGAGAACAAAATGAGAGACTTCTTCATTTTTTCTACCTCCTCCTGATTGAATTTGTTAGGGTTGATGCCTTCTGCGAGCAGCCCGAATCTCATTACCCTCTGACCTCACATCACCTCCCCATAGAATATTTCGGGTGAAATGGCAAGCCATCCGATGTAGACCAACCTGGACCGCCCATAGGAACGGAGCGTGAAACAGGTAAAATGGTTTGACCAGTATATATCCGCTTTTCGGTCCGTTTGTCAATAGAAAAAATTGTCAGCACAGAAGCGCTGATCGTTGTCCAAATCGATTTGACTGAAATGGCGTCCAAGGTCTGCTGGAGCAAGCTCAGGAGAGTCCCATCTTCATCATTGATACGAATTCATTCACAACCGGATCGATAAATTCAGGGTCGTTGATGTGGGCATCCAGTTCGATGATGGGAATGGCCCCTTTAACGTTCTCCTTCAGTGCGCTGACAAGGGCCTGGTCCCCTTCGGGATCCCAGTTGGGAAGACCCTCACGGTCCGGGAAGGAGAAGCCTTTTAAAGGGATAAAAACCTTGACCGGACCCTTTGCCTTGTTGAGCTTTTGAGCGACCAGTTTGCCAACCTCTCGAAGCTCATCCGGGAGGAGGCGGACCAGGGTGAAGCGGGGGTTGTGCACGAAGAATTTCCTTTTCTTCATCTCGGCGGAGAGGCTATCTACTGGTCCCTGGACCGAGTACTCGATGCTTCCCGGAGCAATCACCTGAGGCAGTCCCATCTCTCCGGCTGCTTCGAGGCGGTCTTCGCGGATGGCTCCATGGAGTCCGCCAAACCATCGGTCCCCAATTTCATGGAGGTTGAGGTCGAGGACCCCTTTAAACGCCCCCTCGCGAATCATATCCTCCATCGCAATTCCACCGGTGCCGTTCTGGTGAAATGCAACGACCTCAAACCCTCTCTCCTGGAGGGTCTTCTTTGCGCGAAGCGCGCCCGGGGTGGTGGTGCCCAGCATGGACATCGCAACCGGCACTCCGTCGGGCTTCATCAGAGTCCCGCCTGCTCTCCTCACCATACCTGAGATGGCGCCTGCCGCATTTTCCAGGATCCGTCTCATCAGGAAGTTGAGGCCCTGGATGTCGGCAACGGAATGCATCATGGTGATATCCTTCGTTCCGACATAGGTGCCGAAGGTATGCTGGCCGCTGGCAATGGTGGAGACCATCAGCCTGGGCACGCCTGTGGGAAGGGCCCTCATCACCGTGCAACCGATCTCCGTGCCCTGACCTCCCCCGATGCTGACCACTCCCTGGATGCGGCCCTGTCCGTACAATTCTCTGGTGATCGCCTCGGCTCCTCGGATCATGTTGACCGTACACCTGTACTTATCGCCGGTGGCGACCGCTTCTTTGAGCGGCATTCCTCCTCTCTGGGCCACCTCGGTCTGTGAGATTTCAGGTTTTCGGTGGGGCGGGTGTAACATCCCGACGTCCATCACCAGCACCCGAATCCCTTCCGATTCGATACATTTCTTCAGGTAGAAGGCCTCCTCTTCTTTCGTGTCCAGGGTCGCAATCAGCAGGACGGCCTTCTCGGTTTCGTTCTTTCTGTTGGGCGATTTCATGTGGCTCTGGTCTCTTCCTTCCCGGGTCTTTGCTTCAGCCCTTGCCCTTTTTCCGGATCACCTCTTCCCAGTTGACGCTGTAGGAGGGCCTTCGGCCTTCGAGGACTTCGATCGTGTTTCGAGCTGCGCCCTCGGCGAGTTGCGCCACCGCATCCTTGGTCAAGGCGCCTGTGTGGGGTGTTAAGATCACATTCTCCATCTGGAAGAATGGGTGATGAATATCAGGAGGTTCTTCGGCAAAGACATCGAGGCCTGCCCCTGCGATCTTTCCCTGCTGGAGGGCTTCGATCAGTGCGGGCTCATCAATGATTTCACCTCGAGAGGTGTTGATCAGAAAGGCTGTGGGCTTCATCCAGCTCAGTTCTCTCCTTCCGATCAGCCTCTGGGTTTCAGGAGCAAGCGGAACGTGAAGGGAGAGAAAGTCGGAGGCCTGGATCATCTCCTCCCTGTCTTTGGTGAAGATAAGGCCAGGAAGGCGGAGCTCTTCTGGGTTGATGTAGGGATCGTAACCCCAGACCTCCATATTCAGATGATGACAGATCTCGGCCACGATCCTGCCGATCCTGCCGAGGCCGATCAGGCCGACTCTTTTCCCGGCAAGGCCCATCGGACGATACTCATGCCGGGATCTGAAATTTCCCTTGCGCACCTCTTTGTCGAGATAGAAGATCTGTTTTGCCAGGGCCATCATCAGGGTGACGGCATGCTCTGCTACGAATCTATCCTGTGGACCCTTCACGCCGCAGACCACGACGTTATTGGCCGTAGCGGCCTCGATATCGACATTGTCCAGCCCTCCTCCGGTTCTGGAGATCACCTCCAGAAGGGGTGCGGATTCGATCATCTCGCGGGTGACCTTGGTCGCTGTCCTGACGATGAGGCCATGGGCATCCTTTAAGAGCTGACCCACAGATCGGCCTGATGGATCCGGGCTGATCACGATTTCGACCTTTCCGCGAAGCACCTTCATGCCGGCTTCATCGATCGGTTCTGCCAACAGTACCTTCTTCAAAAGAGACCTCCGATCCCATATTATTGACAAAGCATTATAGAAGGATGCCGAATTCCCTGTCAACTCCGGGAATGGCTTTTCCCTTGACAACTCTTGGTATTACCTTTTATCCATAGGGGAGGGAAAAAAACCGGAGGCCATTCCAGCCGGCCATTAGACATCAAAAGAGATGGAGGTGTGAGATGGAACTCAGTGAGGCCATAGAGAAGAGGAGGACGGTTCGTGTTTTTAAAAAGGGGGCCACAGAGGAGCAGTTGCAAAGGATCATCCTTGCAGGCAGCAAAGCGCCTTCTGCAGGAAACCGCCAGTCATGGGAGTTCATCGTGATCGACGATCCCAAGATCATCGAGCAGCTCGGAGAGATCAAGTACCAGCTGAACAGGAAGTTTTCTCCTGGTCCGGGCGAGACACAGAAGGATGTCGAGGAGCGGGCTTTAAATCAGAAGAAGTGGTTTAAGAATTCGAGTGTCGTGGCGGTCTGCACCCGTTCAGGAGATATCGGCACGGGCTGGCTTGCGGTCGAGAATATGTCTCTGGCTGCTGTGGCAGAGGGGCTGGGGAGCAACATCATCAGCTACTGGGACGAGTCGAAGAAGGAGGTTGAGAAGCTCCTCGGTCTTCCGGCAGACTATGAGCTGATCTGCGTGCTGAAATTTGGAGTGCCGGAAGGAGAGGTTGCGCCACCGAAGAGGCGACCCGATTTCAGTTGGTTGCATAAGAATAAGTTTTAGCCAAAAATATTTCAAATTTTTGGCTTCAAATTCGAAATTCGAATATCGAAATCCGAAGCAAATTCGAATTCTCAAAATTCAAAATCTCTAAAGTCTTTTGTTTAAAATATTCAGAATTCGGTCATTTGAGATTGTTTCGAATTTCGCCCGCCTGCCGGTAGGCAGGGATTTCATGCTTCGAATTTAGAGTTTTTCATTTTCCCTACTTAAGATGGAGGTAGATCGAGATGTCTCAGGAGCTCTATTGTTACCTGAATGGAAAGATTGTTAAGGAGGGAGAGGCAGCTCTCTCCCCTTTTGACAGGGGATTCCTCTGGGGAGATGGTGTCTACGAGATCACGCCCTGTTTCAATGGCCGGCTCTACCGTTTGAAGGATCATCTGGATCGCCTTTACCGCTCTCTTTGCTACGTTCGAATCGATCTGAGAATGGGGCAGGAAGAGATCGAGAAATTGACCCATGACCTCCTCCAGATGAACCTGCCCCATCTTGGCGAAGGGAGTGTCTACCGGGTCGGCCACTGGGTCACCCGGGGGATGGACACCCCGAGCATGTTGGCCCGGGCGGCAGGGCCTCCGACGCTCTTCGTCTTCTGGCGTCCGGTGGCCGTGGAGGCTGCTGCGAAAAGCCTTGCAGAAGGGGTGAGGCTCTCGATCGTTCCCACTCGAAGGGTACCGCCTCCGTGTCTTGAGACGCGGGCCAAGGTGACGAGCAAGTTGAACCAGATCCTTGCAGAGATCGAGGCAGACGCCATGAACAGCCTTTCCCTGATGTTGGACATCTATGGAAACGTGGCGGAGAATTCAACCGCCAACTTTTTCATCGTTAGACAAGGCGTCCTCTGGACCCCTCCAGCCCAGAACGTCCTCGAGGGGATTACCCGAAAGGTCGTATTTGAGATCTCCTCAAGGCTGAAGATACCTCTTGAGGAACGACCTTTCACTCTCTATGACATAGCTCAATCCGAAGAATTCTTCCTCACCTCGAGCGCGACCTGTGTCACCCCGGTTCGAGAAGTTCAGGGGATTCGGCCGTCATCTCCTGTTCCAGGGCCGATCACGAAAAGACTGATGGCGGCATTTGTGGAAGAGACGGGTTTTGATTTCTCAAAGTACCGGCCACGTTAGATAATATTTCCCCTTATCGATTCCCTATGGACCTCTTCTCTCTTTCGATCGTTTTCATAGCCGGGATCCTCGGTGGCTGCTACGGGACCCTGGTAGGCGGGACGAGTCTCATCACCATCCCGGTCCTCATCTTTCTCGGTCTCCCCCCTCACACCGCCATAGGCACGGACAGGTTGGGCATCACCGGCCTGACCAGTGTGGGATGGTACAAATTTCATGAGAAGGGGTGGATCAATTATCGGATCGCCCTGGTCATGGGCATTTCGGCCCTGGTCGGCTCCTTTTTCGGGGCGAATCTGGTCCTCCAGATTTCAGTGGCCCTTTTGAGAAGGGTGATTGCCATTACGACCGTTCTCATGCTCATCCTTGTCGTCGTCCAGCCAAGACTCGGTGTGGAGAAGAGAGATCGGATCATCCGGAGGCGTGAATATGGGGTGGGGATCTTGATCAGCTTTATCATCGGGATCTACGGTGGCTTTTACGGAGCCATGGCAGGCACATTTTTGTTGTACCTCTCGCTCTTCGTATTTAAACAGACTTTCTTGGAGGGAACGGCGACCCTGAAGCTCCCTTCCTTGATGATGACCACCGTGGCAGCAGCGGTCTTTGCCAGCAAAGGGGCGATCGACTATCCGCTGGCGGCGGCCATGTTTTTGGGATGCGGCATCGGCTCCTACTTCGGGGCGCACTATTCGGACCGCATTGGAAATGTCTGGATCAAGCGGCTGTTTATCTTGATCGTCCTGATCATGGCGATCAAATTGTTGATCTCCTGACCTCGAACCGTCTCACTCATTATCAGGGAAAGCTCTTGGGATAGAGGAGCTTGGGCAGCCAGAGGCTGATCTGGGGCACGTAGGTTGTGAGAAAGAGGGCGAGAAGGCTGACCAGGATGAAGGGGATCAGTCCCTCTACGATCTTCTTCATCGGCGCATTGAAGATGCTCATGCTGACAAAGAGAAAACCCACAGCAGAAAAAAGAATCATGAGGGAGATTAAAGCGGTCTTTCTCATGGCCTGCCTCCTTTCTTATTGAGATTTCTCCTCAGTTTGAAGAAAGTGAGAAACAGCTAATACATCTCGATTTTTGGTGTCAAGCCAATTCTCAGAAACTCTACGGCTCATCCGATTCGATCTCCGGTATCGCGCGGGGGTTCTCCGAAGACTTCAGGGTTGAGGAGGTCCGGTGGTCGCCTCCCCTGGATCATGGCCTCGAGGTTCTCCACGGTTCTCAGAGCCATGGCTTCTCTGGTCTCTCGGGCCGCGCTCCCGATATGGGGGGTGACGACCACATTAGGGAGCTCGAGAAGACCTGGAAACGGGCCGGGGTCAGGGTTGGGAAACTCCCGCTCGAAGACATCCAGTCCTGCGCCTTTGATCCGCCCCTCTTTTAAAGCCTTATAGAGCGCCTTCTCGTCAACGACCGCACCACGCGACGTGTTGATCAGGATCGCAGTCGGCTTCATCAAAGAGAGCAGACGTTCTCCCACCAAGCCTTTGCTGCTCGGGGTCAGCGTCGGTGTGAGGGCCACTATATCAGCCTCGCGAAAGAGATCTTCCAGTTCACGCCATTCGACCTTGAGCTGGGATTCCTCCTCCGGCGAGAGCCGGGTCCGCTTCGTATAGATGATCCGCATCCCACATCCCTGTGCCCTTTTCGCAAGGGCTTTGCCGATCTTTCCCAGCCCCACAATCCCAAGGGTCTTATCGTAGATTCGGGTGGTGAGAAAGGCCATGGACTGATACTGCTTCCACTGCCTCTCCCGAAGAAGACGGTCTCCTTCGGGTAGACGCCAGGCCGTTCCAATCAGCAGGGCGAAAGTAAATTCTGCTGTGGTTTCCACCAACATGTTCGGTATGCCGGTCACCGGAATTCCTCGCTCTGTGGCGGTTTTGATATCGACGAATTTAGGGAAGATGTACATGGCTGCAATGCCTTTCAGATCTGGAAGGGCAGCGTCGATCACCTCTGCGGGAAATGGAATCTCCGCCATGGCATAGAGGTAATTCTTTCCCCTGACCGATTTCAGCAGTTCCTCCCGGCTGATCACCCGGTCGACATGAGGAAAGACCTCAACCTCTGCCACTTGTTTCAAACGCTCCACCGCCACTTCTGGAATTGGCTGGGGGATGAAGACCTTTGGGCGCATGGCTGCCTCCTTCAGATAAAGTGTTTAGCGTTTAGCTCTAAAGAGCAGGGCAAGTATAACCCAAATTGAACGAGAGTCATAACTTCTAAGCAAAGCAGGGATGCCAAATCGTTAGGGTTAGATATATCAGAAGAGATTTTCTCCGTCAACGACAATGGCATGTCGCACACTTTTCCCTTGACAGGGATTGATCAAATTATTTAAGAACTCAGTGAGCAAATCCGGCCCATTGTCTTAATCTGTGTTGAAAAAGGAGAAGGTGATGAAGATCTTTAAGTCAGAGGATTACATCAAAATGGCCAACCCCACTCCGGGCCAGTCCTACCGGCCGGAGATCCTGACCAAAGAGGATCAGGCAAAGAATTTGGGAGGGATGTTCGGCCTGCTGGTTCCGGGAAGTCAGGTGCCTTATCATTACCACAACAACCGGGAGTCGATCATCGTTGTGATCAGCGGTGAGGCGATTGAGGTGATCGAAGGAAAGGAGACCCCGATCAAGGCCGGGGACGTCCTGTTCATCCCCGCAGGTGAAAAACATACGACGATCAACAGATCGAGTAAGGATTTCCGGTACCTTGAATTCTTCACCTGCCCGCCCCTCAGTGCAGATTTTGTGGAGGTGAAGTAGATTCCTCAGATGATCAGGGCGGCCCTTCCCGTAATCTTGTTCGCTAAGATCATCTGGTGGGCTGTCTCAGCCTCCTCGAGAGGAAACGTCCGGGTCACAACCGGTTTGATCTTGCCCTGCTGAACCAGTTTCACGCTATCGGCCAGCTCCGCCATGGAGACGTACCGGGAGCCGTGTATTTCAAGACCCTTCGACAGGACCAGAAGAGGGTCCACCCGAAAGGTCGGTTCCACCTTAAAGACGCCCGGAGGCCGAAATCCGAGGACGATGAGTCGGCCTGCAGTGGCAAGGCTTGCAAGGCCTGCCTCAAGGGTTTGGGCTGAGGCAACAAAGTCAAGGACCGCTTCCGCGCCTTTACCGTCTGTCAAGCGGATCGTCTCCTGGACCAGATCCTTCTCCTTCGTATCGATGATTTCGTCAGCACCCAAGGCTTTTGCCATCTCAAGCTTCTCTCCGGAGATGTCCGCTGCAAGCACGCGGCCTCCGCAGAGTTTCGCCATCTGGACGGCATGAATTCCAACCCCTCCTCCTGCACCGATCACGAGGACAGTATCACCAGGCCCGACTCTTGCTTCCTCCCTGCAGGCATGAAGCGGCGTGGCAATGGCGTCGGAGATGATCGAGGCCTCAGGAAAGGGAATCCCCTCAGGAAGGTGGCAGAGATTGAGGCTCGGAACAGACATGTATTCCGCATAACCGCCATCGCAGGCCATGCCTACATATCCTTTCCAATTTTCGCAGAGCGTCTCCCGGCCGCTCCGACAAAACCGGCAGGCCTTGCAGGTCAGATAGAAATGGCAGACCACGCGTTCGCCGACCTTGACGTTTCTGACCTCACTGCCGACTTCGACGACCTCTCCCGCGACCTCGTGGCCGAGAATCCTCGGATAGGCTGTGACCAGGCCAGGAGTGCTCTTCATGATGATGATCGTCAGCCCAACGCCCGCAGCCCTGACCCGAATCTTTGCGTCGCAAGGCCCGACGCGGGGCTCCTCCACCTCCTTGAAGGTGACCGGGCCTCCCAACTCGTGAAGAAGCATAGCACGCACTTTTCTCTCCTCCTTCGAAATCTATCTTAATATTTTGTCAATCTGAACTCGCTTCAGAATCTGGTATGGATCATCATCGTAATGTTTCATGACGGCTGCGTCACCCACGAGAGATGAAAATTGTTCTTCGGTCAAGGCAAAGGTGAGGAAGCCAGTTTGGGCAAAGTGAAGGGGTAAAGTGAAATTTTTAAGCCCACTGACCTAACCTGTTCACAAAACCGGCTTCTTTGCCCTTGCCTTAGCCCAGAGACTTTTATTTTCTGGGTAAGTATGCCATGAAAACAGATTTTTTAAAATGCTTTTTTAGTATTTTCGATGTCGTATTTCCTTAAACGATCCTTATACCAAACCCGTTCCTGCCCCCGTTCCTGCTGATTTTTTCGCTTCACAGAGTTTCTCAAGTATTGTATATTAGGAATGGAAATTTCCGACGGACTAAACGCCTGACCCAGGCGAATCGTTATCCCCAAAATGACTCTGAGGAGCCAAATTCTACCAAAAACGGAAGTTACATAAAAATTAATGTTAGCCAATCTTTATTAAATAAAACGGATTAAAACGGCACTAGACCAATGAGATAATAGATCGTGTGGGTTTATCTTATACAAGGGATTGGGTATGGGTTTGCTGCGGCAGTACAGCCTGGCCCGTTTCAGACCTTTCTCATCGCACAGACGCTCAGTCATGGATGGCGGCAAGCCCTGCCTGCTGCCCTGGCGCCGCTGATTAGCGATGGCCCTATCATCCTTCTTACCTTACTCGTCCTGAGCCAAGTGCCAGTATGGTTTCAACGGGTTCTATACACTGCTGGCGGGCTATTTATTCTTTATTTAGCCTACCACGCCCTCGTGGCGTGGCGCAATTTTGACGAGGCAGGCCTGGCCACACACTCGGCGAGCCGGCAGGGTATCGTGCGGGCTGCGATGATCAACGCGCTCAATCCGGGTCCATACATCTTTTGGAGTCTCGTGACCGGACCGATCCTCCTGGCCGCGTGGCGACAGGCTCCAGTTCAAGGGCTTGGGTTTCTGGTGAGCTTTTACGTCGCCATCGTTCTCAGCCTGAGCGGAATCGTCCTCGTGTTTGGTACTGCACGACGGCTCGGTCCAAAGGTGATTCGGTTGCTGTTTGGCGTTTCTGCGATCACGCTGGCTGGCTTTGGGCTGTATCAGTTATGGCTTGGCTTAGGAGAAGGAGTTTGTTGATGAATCAGAAGCGGAGCGAGAATTGAATTTCTGTTACAGAGCGCTGCGAAGATTTTGGATTGGAGAGGCTGGTTATCCACCGGCTACGAGAACGGTGAAGGTGATCTCATCGCCGTCGTGGATCTGGGTTTCAAGCTTTTTCAGGGAGGCGATGTTCCTGCCGTTGACCAGGATGACGCAACCCTCCTGCAAGGAGAGATCTTCCTTGATCATCCGTTGCCATGGCCCTTGCTCATCCCTTTGAAGGACAAGGAGGACATCGCGAAGGGTGGGGGATTGAAGGTCCAAATTGACCGGTCGCTTCAAAGTAAATTCAGTTCCGAATACGTTGACAATGATCTTCATAGCCAAAAGGAGATCTCCTCGTAGATAATTACTCCGCCTAATAGCAATGGTAAGGATGCTGTTTCGTCATTCAGTTATAGTGAAGAGTATACAGCTTTCTTTACTTGGTTAAAAGGAAAAGATCAAAAGGGACAGGCCACCTTTTGATGCTAAGAGTAACCTGTCCCCATTCTAATTACCAACGAAATCTTATGGTTGATCACATGAGTTTGTACTTCCTTTCTCCTTCTTTATCATTCCAACGGGCAGGATGAACCCGGAGGATAAGAAAGGTTCGGAAAAACCACCCACTCCCATAGCTGTTGCCCCCGGAGCAGATTGAACTCGTCAGGATAGTACCTGATGTTACAGGGATAAGGAACATTAAGCGCAGCACACCGCTCAGGAGTTCCAGGCTCGGTCTGATTCTTGAGCCCCTTGTAGGGATAGATCGTCGGTCCATAGGATGCATGGGTAAATGGATCAACGTCTCTTTTCAAGACCTGGCTAATAAAACCATAACTGAATTCATAATCACTGAGGACAAAGACCCTCCTGATAAAGTAATCCCCAGCAACAAGGAGTGGGATATGGAGGTTGTATTCAGTCGATGAGGCATTTTGAGGCGAAGCGGCGGAAGAAAACCGAATATACAGATCTTTCAGATCATGGGGATAAACATCCCCTTCACCGGGTTCAGCGATCCCATCGTGATCAAGATCCACCTGGGCAATGGCCTCCGGACTCCCTGCCGCATACCAGCTCCCATTTAGACATACCCTGTCCATGTCATTATAGATGTCTATGGGAGTCGGTTCGCTGACGTCTTTAAACCCCACTGCCACAGCCCCCTCCTCCTGGCCGAGCACCCCCTTGTATACCACCTGAAAGGAGAGGTCTGTGATGTTCACGGGTAAGGGGTTTTGGCTCAGATCAAAGACAAGTTCTATTGGTTGACTTCTGGGGATAGAGTTGATGTTTGGATCCAATAGAGGAGCTACAATATAGGAGAAACTGTCTTCCGTCGGAACAGGGTAGGGCTGAAAGGGGTCTTGATTATTAAGGGTTTTCTTGTATCTCACCACAAGCTCAATGCTTCCATTGGTCATCTCTTCTTCATCAGGGGTGGTGTTCTTGGCAAGAAGAGTGACCCTTGTAAATCCCTGCTCACGATTCTCCGTCTGGGCGTAGACTCCTTTGGGTGGAAGGGTTATCTCAATACGGCCCCGGAAGAAATTGTTGAGAAGGGCAGCAGAGTAACCCACTGCCATCGGGACCAGCTCTTTTGCATAGGTATTATGGACATTATCATCCAATTCTAATCTCAAAAAAGGGATATTTGCATTCGTTATGGAATATTCCTCATTCAGTAAACTTATGGCCGCAAAATGGTCTGCTAACCTCTCTTGAGACAATGGAGGGCACTGCTTCCTGCTTATGTATCTTACTATATCGTTTGAGTCTGGGGCGTAATCTTCACAGATCCGGTAATTTGTCCCATCCAACATTGGATAGATGAACCAGTGCTCTGGCCCAGGATGGTTGTTAGGGATAGTATTGTCACTGAGGTAATTGGCATTGGTAACTTCAGCCAAACCAAGAGTTACATGGGTTGGTGGAGGATTCCCCTTTGTGAATTGGTCCGTGTCCCAATAATCTGTAACCCTGGGATTGGTAAAGGACGGGGGAACAGACTGAATGGATACAAAATGGATACAAAACCGGGATGGTTTATGACATAATGCTCAAAAAGGTTGCCGAACCAGCTTGAGGGTTTAAATAATGTTTGTGGAGTAATCCCAAGGAATTCAAGATGAGACCTGAAGTCATTCCTTACATGGGCGGGTACTGACACGTCTTGCAGCAAATGGAGGACTTGCCCCAGGGCCTGGAACGTTTTAGCCAGGTAGGTTTCATGGTTTTCGCTGAAGATCGATGTCAGGGCAATATAGTAGGCATTTTTCGCATCATCCCAGCCCATCTGCTGATTGGTACGAGAAATAATAGGTCCATCAGGTGATAAATAACCTGTCCCCCAGGTGATATTGGAATACCTTGTTGCGTAGCCGGTCGCATCACACCATAGACTTATGTACTGGGGCTCGTCACTCATATAGGATAAATTTCATGGATCAAGGGGATTATGAAAGTGATTGGAGGCGCGACAGATTGGGTGGTCTTCCAAATAAGCTCCCTCGCTAAGCCACCAACTTATTGTTCTTCCATTAATAATTAAAGATGATCCCTCTCGAAATCCCAAATTATTTTTCAAGTAAGAAGAAAGCGAGGACAGATCAACCGCTCTTTCGGTCAGTTTTCGGTGTGTTCTCTCATCGTCGTAACCAAAACCGATATTTGCAAGGTAGAGAAAAGATAAGAAAACAACTATTGTAAGCTTTTTCATTTTTTCAACTCCTTTTCCAATTCTTCCCACCTATAAGCTTCATTCATGATTTTGCCCCAATGCGTCACACTGTGTAAAAAGTAAACATGATCAGCTCTCGAATATTCTTTTTTAAAATGCTCCAGTCTTATTATCATTCCTTCGGTTAACTTAAAATTTTCTCTCTTAACCCATCCCGGGAAAATATATTCATTATTCCATGCAACATAACCTTTCTTATATATTGTTATGCGAGGAGGATTCACCAGTGGATTTAACACCTTTTTTAAAGCAAAAGTACCATTTTTCTCAGTAACACTCTCGAAAACTTTATAAGGCTTTGTATGGGTTAAACCAGGCAGCCCTTTTGTCTTTGTCCATTCCACTAGCACCACTGCTCCCTCTATGGGTTGTCCTGTCTCTCCATCAAGCACGGTGCCGGTAATCTCTGCGTAACAACTTCCAGTTATAAGAACTATGCTTATTATCAACACTGCACATATAGGTCTCATACGCCTCCCCCTGTTCACCTAAAACCCCTTAATTCTCCATATTCCGTTTTCATCTCGAACAAAAGTGACCGGATAGGAGTATATCCCCCTGTCTCTATACGAATGGCTCCACACCCTGCCACTCGTCCATAAAGAGTGTAGAGCCTAATCTCGCTGATACTCGAAAATATGCGGTTAACTTTATCAGAACCAAACTCAGTAAATATCTGTCTATACTTTTCTCTATTCAAACCCACAAAGTATTGAAGGGCTGCCTCCATGTCTCCACCCAGCAGGGCCGCTTTCATTGCTTCCCATTTAGCTCTTAGGAGGTTTTCTATGTCACCCTTGAAAAAGATGTTGACGATAGTGGTTTCTGCATAAATATTGCCCAGGGTATCTGTAACAGAGACTCTCGGAAAATAAAGCCCGGGATATTGATACTGGGCTACGATTTTTGACTCTGTTCCTGAAATCTCAGGAGTGCCGTCTCCATTTAGATCCCAGGAATAACCGGAGATTGGGTTTAACAGATATGCCTCTGCTCCCAAAGTGACATCTAAAGTATTTGCAGGCGGCTTCAAAATACCGCTGGCTGGGGTGGCTGTAAACCTTATCACCTCCTGTTGAACTTGTGTATCGATGGTAACTGAGGTCTGAACCTGGAAGCCATCCGCAGTAGTAGCAACAGCCGTTAGTATGTTTTGCCCAACTTGAAGGGGGACAATCGCAGCAAAGTCACCTGCTTGGACCTCAGCAAGAGCCCCATTGACAACTACTCCTATCTCTCCTTCAGAGTTATAGATTTTGCCTTGAACAAGAGCCGCCGATTTGTTAACGGTTGCCCCATTAACAGGGGAAATTATTTCCACTCTAAGGGCAGAAACCTGAGGGGTGATGCTCGCCTCTGCCTGGTTTCCAATCTGATCCTGGGCTCTTGCTGTAAGGGTGTGAGAGCCGGGGGTAAGGACTGATGTATCTACCGTAAAATTAAAGGGCGGCTGGTTCAAGGTGGAGTGCAGTTGATTATCGACATAGAGCGTAACACCCTCTATCCCTGAAATTGAATCGTTCGCCGTGACCGGTACTGTAGTCAATCCAGAAACCAGGAAGAATTAAAGGGAAAAGCTCCTCTTTCTTGATCCCGAAAATAAAACCCAACAACCCCTACCCCAAAAAGACCTCTCGAACTACTTAACTTGACATTAACCTCTTCACTGCTGCTTGCCCTCTATGATCCAGATACCATCGATCCTCATATGCTGATGATGCTGCACGGTCGAGGGATCATCTAAGAGAAACAGTTGCTGAACGAAGCTGATCTCATTCAGGTATAGATCTCCAGGGGGGATTATGGTCTCCCAAATCTTAAAGA
>JACAEX010000098.1 GCA_013388635.1 Syntrophaceae bacterium
ACTCCTCCATAGCAACCACGGGGACATATGAAAGAAGGATTCCAAAAATTATAAGGCCCGAAATGATTCTCATGGGTGCCTTTCCATTTTTAATTTAAAAAAGCTCTTGGCCCTTTGGCTAAACCATAGGGGGGTGAAGGCTTAAGCCAAGAGGCCTGATCAAGGCCCTTAGCCAAGAGCTTTTTCTTCAAAATTGGAATGCATGATAACTCTTTTGCCCAACGATTGATAATAGATTTAGTTTTATCTCCGGAAAGAAAAATCCTTTACGGCTTCTTATGTTCAACTCTTAATCTTATCAAGAATGGCTTCATGCCTGGGGCAAAACTCATACTTTCCATCTAATTGGGCATGAAGCATCTCCTCCTGCCAATGGCTGTTAAAAAGGCGACAATCCTGATCCTCACAAAAAGGGTCTCCCGTTAATTGAAAAAAGAGTGCTTGCATGACATATCCTTTTAATACCTCGGTCGTCCTCGAATCTCCATGGTCAAGGAACCTTCCCTTATATTCCTCTTTTAATATCTGTACGGGTATGCCCATCTGCCTCTTGACATAGAATTCTCTTGGTTTGGCAGGAGCCGAGACGAATCCAGGGATGGAAAGGATATGGGGAAACCCGTAGAGGCTGGTTCGGATGTGATATCGCAGGTCATCTTGATCCCGTGTAGCGATGAGCTGATTGGTGAGAAGAATCGTACAGTTTCGGTCGTTTAATTTCCCTTCTAAGATAAAATCCCTCAAAAGCTCTTGATATAGGACTCCTTCATAGAGGATCCCGAATAGTTTCCATTCTCGATCATTTATTCTTTCCTGTTCGTAAGCCACCTCACCCTCAAGGGTTTTTTCTGATAAAGGCCCTTTCCAGGGATCTTTGATTCTTAATCGAGCTACCTTTTGTGCAATCATCTCAACCTGATCCTCTGAAAGACCTCCAAAGATATTTCCTTTCAGGGAAACCTGAATGGCCGTTTTTTCTTGAAGATAATCTTTCAGGTCTTTAAGATCCAATCCGCTGAGGTCTCCTTCTTCATAAATTTCGAATGAGCATGGGATTTGGTCAATGAGGTCATTCACTTTTGATTCATCAATTTTTATTCATTTTTTTAAGAATTATCTGAGCTCCTTTTCGGCCCGAAAGAAGCATCGCCCCAAAAGTAGGACCCATTCTCGGAAGCCCGTAAGTCGTAGCCACAGCCATCCCTGTGACAATCAGTCCTGGATGAGCTTCTCCAGTATGTTCCACAACAAGGTCCTCTGATTGTTCGACCCACATCGCTCCATAACCAGAAGTTTTAAGAAGACCTCTCTCCTCAAGTTTCTTCACCACACAGGCATCGTGACCTGTGGAATCAACCACCACTCTGGCCTCGAGGGCAATGGGATCAACACAGGTGATTTCACGGGGAAGAGCCTGCACCGGAGTCCAGTTCACCACTGCACCGCAGACCCGATTCCCTTCCCTCAAAATCACATCATCAAAGATGGTCATATTTGCAAATTTGACCCCTGCATCACAGGCCGAAGAAATCAACTTTGAACAGGCATGGGGTCCGTCAGCGACAAAAAGACCAGGAGTCACCTGCGCATAAGGTATTCCTAACTCTTCGAGGATTTTTTGCCCTGGCTCTCTCACTGTCACCTTATTCATTAAATATCCTCCGATCCAGAAACCTCCTCCAATATAATTATTTCTTTCTACAATCAGGGTTTTCAGACCTCTTAGAGCTACATCCCTCCCTGCCATCAATCCACTGGGTCCTCCTCCAATGATGAGACAATCGCTCTCCACATACTCGATGAACTGCCTCGCAAAGCCATCGACAATCGCTCGGGTCACCTCTCTTTCACTTACAGGTGCAAAAATCTTCTCAGCCATGAGAAAGAATCCTCCTTTGAAGGTTATAAAAGTTGATGAGATGGAGAGATTTCTCTTTGGTATTTTAACGAAAACCTCCTCTTCTGTTTATCGCAATCCGAACAGTACTCAGGATATCTTGATCCTCCGTCTGGAAGGATGGTTACAATCAAACCCTTTTCAATGGATTCCGCCAATTTCAAAGATGCCCATAAAGCTGCCCCTGAAGATGGGCCTACCCAGAGACCCTCCTCTCGAGCAAGTCGTCTTGCCATTTCATAGGCCTCTTCGGTCTTTACAAAGATTGTTCCATCCAGAATGGATTCATCATATATACCTGGACGAATGGCCGTCTCCATATGTTTCAAGCCTTCAATGCCATGGAAACCACTATCGGGTTGGACCCCAAAAAGTTTAATACCAGGATCAAACTCTTTTAACCTTTTTCCTGTTCCCATCAGGGTTCCCCCTGTCCCCACACCAGCAACCAGATGGGTCGCTCTTCCTCTGGTCTGATAAATGATTTCAACCCCTGTTGTTTCGTAATGGGCTTTCCAGTTTGATGGATTATTGTATTGATCTGCTAAAAAATAGTTTTTCGGGTTTGCTTCATAAATTCTCTTGGCCTCAAGCAGAGCTCCATCGGAGCCTAATAAGGGATCAGTGAAAATCAATTTTACGCCATAGGCTTCAAGCGCCTTTTTTCTTTCTTCACTGATATTTTCAGGCACAACCAGCTCAACCCGATATCCTTTGATGGCGGCGATCATGGCATAAGCAATCCCTGTATTGCCTGAGGTGGAATCAAGGATAATCTTTTCTCGGGTCAGTTGCCCTGACCTCTCCCCGTCTTCAATAATTCTGAGACCAGCTCGGTCCTTAATAGACCCACCTGGGTTGAGCCATTCCGCCTTTGCAAATATCTCCACTCCTTTAAGGTGCCCTGTCATATTGCGGATTCGAATCAGGGGTGTCTCGCCAATAGCATTAAGCAGGGAAAAAGCTGTCTCCTTCCCCGGGCCTCTCCCTGAATCCAGTTCATCCTTCAATTGTCTGATTTGAAGAACCTTCAATTCTTTTGACCCAGCGCAACTCAAGGCTTTAGCCTGGATTGAGGCCAACCCTGAAGAGTTGAGTTACGAAACGATCTCAATCTCTTCGAGATAGATCGCCTCTTTGCCAATCCGAAAAGCCTTCATCACTGGATTTCCTTTCTCTTTTAAGGAGATGATGATCGATGCCACCTCAGGATAGAAGGCCAATTTCACATCGGTGACAGATGGAAAGGCAATGGTATCGGGATGAGAATGGTAGATGGCGATCATCTCCAAAGATTCCTTTTCCATCTGCTCGTAAACCTTTAACTGCTCTTCAGGAGGTATCGAATATCGTGTGGGACTCTGCTCTCCGTTTGGAAGTTCGAAGAGCGTTAGAACCTCCTTTCCCCTCCCGCCCAAAATGCCGCAGCATTCCAGGGGCTGCTGCTGCCTTGCGTGTTCGATCATCCTTTCATAAATGGGTTTTGGGATCTGAATCATTCCGTCTGCCTATGAACCCATTGGGTCATCCCCCGCCCATCATTTGCAGGAAAGTGATTTGATCTCCGTCCTCCAGGGCATAGGTGAGGTTTTCCCTCTGGATCCACTCCTTTCCGTTTCTAAGGACGTGTCCATGAAGGTGCCCTATCACAGGCTTCCCGTAGTTCTTCTCCAGGCATTGAAGAAGATCGCCAAAGGTCCTTCCTTTCATTTGAAAGTCGACCTCTTTGCCGCCCACCGCCCTTTCTATCTCTGGGAAACCAACCAATTTGATTCTGATCTTCATCTCTTCCCCTTTCTGATCGTTCGATCAAAAAGCGGGTGTTGCCGATTCCAAACCACACACCCCGTCATAACCGGTCAGATCCTTTATCTGAGGCTCTCCATTGCAAAGAGGACATTCTGGGTTTTTCTTAATCGAAAATATTCTAAAGTCGGATTCCAGGGAGTGATAAACCAAAAATTGGCCGATCAATGGTTTCCCCTTTTTCAAGATGAGTTTGATCGCCTCCGTTGCCTGAAGCAATCCGATCTGCCCGGGCACAACTCCCAGGACACCTGCTTCGTCTCAGCTGGGGACGAGGCCGGGTGGAGGAGGCTCGGGAAAGAGGCAACGCAGGCACGGCCCTCCCCCTTTTGGAAAGAAGACGCTTACCTGGCCTTCGAATTGAAACACCCCTCCGTAGATATTAGGCTTCCCTGCAAAGTAGCAGGCATCGTTGATCAAATACTTTGTCGGGAAGTTGTCTGCTCCATCTAAGATGATGTCGAAGTCTTTAAAGATCTTGAGGGCATTTTCAGACGTCAGCCGTTCTTGATAAGTAATGACCTTGACTCCGGGGTTGATCAGGCCGATGGCGTCTTTAGCCGATTCGGTCTTCGGCCTTCCCACATCGTAGGTGCTGTGCAATATCTGCCGCTGGAGATTGCTGAGGTCCACCTTGTCAGAGTCGATAATTCCCAGTGTCCCCACCCCTGCTGCAGCCAAATAGAGGGCAGCTGGAGACCCCAGACCCCCTGCCCCCACCAGAAGAACCCTTGCCTTCAGCAGTTGAATCTGACCTTCGGCCCCAACCTCTTTCAACAAGATATGCCGGCTGTATCGGGTGGCCTGATCTGGGGTCAATTGGGAATGATTGACCACCTCATATCCCGCATCCTTCCATCCATCGATCCCTTTGGCCAAGGAGAAGACACGGGTATAGCCCATCCTCCTCATCAATTTCGCAGCAGCGAGAGAACGAATTCCAACAGCACAATAAACCACCACCGGAAGATTTTTGTCAGGTAACAGGCCTTCCACCCGCTCTTTCAAAAGACCCTGGGGAAGAAACGTTGCTCCTTGAATATATCCAAGGGCTACCTCTTCTGGTTCCCGGATGTCGAGCAGAACAAGAGGTTCCTTTCTTTCAAGAAGTTGATGGGTCTCATCAATCGAGATTTCAAACCCCTCATGCTTTGTCTCGAGGATGGTCCCGTTCCTAAAAGCCTTTCCTGTATCCGATCTCTCTTCTTTCATTCAGCCCCCTGTCTCTGAATCTCAATCGTCTTACTCAATGATATTCCTCTCAACGGGCTCAACGACCACCCCTATTTCGTTCAGATAATGGACGGCTTTCAAATATTCCTCCTCCTCTCCGTCGATCTCCAGGGTCACCCAGCCTGTGTTTTCAGTCACGTTTGCACTCCGGATATTCGTGACCAGGTTAAACCGCTGGCCGATATGATAGATCACCGGCTCCTTGATGAGTTTTGGTGGAAAGGTGAGCATCACCCTCCTCTTCAAAAAGGAACCGCCCGCAATCGCAGGGATGATCGAAAGTTGGTCGCCATCCTTCAAAGGTGTTTCCAGATTTTGAATGAACCGGATGTCTTCGTTGTTCACATAGATGTTGATGAAACGCCTTATCTCTCCGTCCTCATCCTGAAGCCTCTCCTTGAGACCCGGGTAGGTCTCAGTCAGCCATCGGATCACCTCTCCAACCGTGCTTCCCTTTGCTCGGATGATATCTTGTTCCCCTGTTAATTTCTTCAACGGGGTAGGTATCCTGACATGAACCTCCATCTTTCCCTCCTATGAAATCGGCATATTCGCAGTGTGAGCGCTAAGGCCTCTTTCTGGCTCTTTCGATCCAAACAGTTTTTGGAATTCTGATAGGCTTGCCTCAATGATCAGGGGATGGCCAACGCAATCCTGTATCGCCTCTTGTGTCTTCAGACCATTTCCTGTGATCGAGATCAGAATTGATTCATCCTTGGGGATCACCCCTTGCTCGATCAACTTCTTCGTCACTGCAACGGTCACCCCTCCAGCAGTTTCTGTAAAGATGCCTTCTGTCTCAGCCAATAGCTTGATGCCCTCGATGATTTCCGCATCCGTCGCATCCTCAGCCGACCCTTCTGACTCCCGTATGGTCTTGAGGGCATAATATCCGTCTGCAGGATTTCCGATGGCTAAAGATTTAGCAATTGTTTTGGGCCGCTGCGGTTTGATCCGGTCCACGCCTTCCTTGAAGGCAGTGATAATCGGATTGGATCCGGATGCTTGAGCTCCATGAATTTTTGTTCTCACACCATCGATCAGTCCGATCCGTTCCAGCTCCTTCAATCCTTTCCAGATCTTTGTGATGAGGGAGCCTCCTGCCATGGGAACGATGACATGCCGGGGGGCTTTCCAACCCAACTGCTCCGCGATCTCAAAACCGAAGGTCTTGGATCCCTCTGCGTAAAAAGGACGAATGTTGATATTGACAAAGGCCCATCCATAATTTTCTGCGATCTCACTGCAGAGACGGTTCACCTCATCATAACTTCCTTTGATGCCGATCAGATTCGTGCCATAGATCAACGTTCCCAGAATCTTCCCCTGTTCCAGATCGAAAGGGACGAAGACATAACTCTCCAATCCTCCTGCGGCAGACAAGGCTGCCACGGAGTTGGCAAGATTCCCTGTTGAGGCGCAGGCAACAGTACGGAATCCAAACTCTTTGGCCTTTGAAAGGGCGACAGAGACCACTCGATCTTTAAATGAGAGCGTGGGGTAGTTCACCCCATCATTCTTAAGGTAGAGTTCTTCAACCCCCAGCACCCTTGCCAATCCCTCCGATTTAATGAGAGGGGTGAAGCCGACATTAATACCCACTGTAGGATCTCCATCTAAGGGGAGAAGCTCTTGGTATCTCCACATCGATTTGGGTCTCTCCTCTATCTTTCTTCGGCTTAGAACCTTCCTGATCCTTTCGTATTGATAAACCACCTCAAGAGGACCGAAGCAGAATTCGCAAACATGGATAGGGCTGATAGGATATTCTCTCTTACACTCTCTACACCTTAGGCCTTCTATGTATCTCATATTATCACCTTTTTAATCCACATTGAAAAAGAATAACCTGATTAAACTTATCAACAATTTACCCACAAAATAAAGGGGATCTATAACCTTCTTCCCCTTTTCTAATGCTACACTATCACAGGATTTCTTCCTTTGGAATCGGAAATTTTCTTAACTTATTATTAAGATACTGCATAAAATTTGTCAAGAAAAAAATTAAATATAGTACATGAATCTTCCGTCCAATTCCTTTCTCAACCCCATTTCCTGGGCCATTTTACATAAATCTCTAATTGTGACAGAATCGAAATACTCCCTTAATCTCCTTCCCGCCTCCTGCCATACGATCCTGGTCACACACTCCCCTAATCTATCGCACGGCCGCCCTAAATCCTCAGGATTCATACAGAGCACCGGATCAATTCCACCCTCCGTAATTCGCACAATCTCTCCCACGGTTATCTCTTCGGGCTTCTTGGTCAGGAGGTACCCGCCAGAAGGCCCTCTTTTGCTACCCACGATCCCTGCCTTTTTTAATTTCTGGAAGATCTGCTCTAAATACCGGGCCGGGATCCCCTGCCTCCGTGAGATATCCTTGACCTGTGTTTCTAACCCTTCGGAATGATAAGCAATATCAAAAACAGCCCTCACTCCATATCGACTTTGAGTTGAAAGTCTCATATTCTCACCAGATAATAAACAATTTAAATCTAAAATACCTTATAAAATTTGTCAAGATTTCTCTTATTTTGCTGAGATGAGCAAGAGAACGAGAGACACAACGTCTTGGCTATTCCAACTTCTTGGACCAATTGCCCTGCCTATCATCTTCATATTCTTATCGATGACGATGGTTGCCGGAATCCCTTTTACTCTATAGAGATCGAGAATTTCGCATTTTGGGTCGAGCAGAACAGGAAAGCTGTAACGTTTTTTTTCAATAAATTTCTTTACGGATTCCCTTCCCTCATAATCCACGGAGATGGTCAGAAAGACAAAATCTTTTTCTTTAAACTGCTGATACAATGCTTCTATGGAAGGCATCTCCTCCTTGCAAGGACGACACCAGGTGGCCCAGAAATTGAGAAATACCACCTTCCCCTTGAGTCTCTTGAGATCGAACTTCTCACCGTTCAAATCCTTCAGTGAGAAATTGGGGGCCTCTGAAGCAGTTTTGACAGGCCGAATCCCGATCTTTAGAAAGAGTTCCTCTCGGATCTCTCCTAAAGAGAAAGCAGGAGTGAAGGAAATGATGAGGACAAAAAGGGAGTGAAAAATGATCTTCCCGAGCATGGTTCCCCAGCTACCTTGAATCTATACCATCTTCGTCACTCTATTTCCACTGGAATCTTTAGGTGTCCTGAAAGAGTTGCCCACCTGCCGCTTTCAATTTATAATAAAAAAGATGCGCAATCCAAGCTTTGAGCAGTTCGAAGCAACCTCTCTTTACTGTCCTCGATGCCGGGCCGCCGTGCCGGTGAGAAAGAAGCTACTTTTGGTCCTGCCCGAAGGGGATGAATACGAATATCTCTGCGCCCGCTGTTCATCATCGGTTGGCACAAAGATCGAGAAAAATGCCCCCAAGATCGAAATCCTCGTTAAGCCGTAAACGATTTCGCACGAAGAGACCATTTAAAAATTTTGGGAGAGAGACCACCCTTAATGGGTGACCTCAAGGGTCTCATTGACGGCCGAACCGATTTCTTATATAAAGGTCAATATGGAGATCAGACCTACTGTATTAGTTGTGGACGACGAGCCCGGGGCCAGGGAATCGCTCGAGGTGATCCTTGAGAATGATTACCGGGTCCTCAGCGTGGGAAGCGGCCAGGAGGCGTTGGAAATCCTTCAGAGGGAATCTGTTGACCTGGTTCTCCTCGACGTCAACATGCCTGATATGGATGGGTTGGCTGTGCTGCGCAAGATCAGGGAACAGGATGAGGAGATCGATGTCGTCATGGTCTCCGCGCTCAATCTGGCTCGAAAAGCCGTGGATGCGATCAGACTGGGTACTTACGATTATATTACCAAACCTTACGAACCTGAAGACATCCTCTCCACAGTGAATCGGGTGGTGAGCAAACAGAAGCTTTACAAGGAGCTGGACTTTCTCCGGAAAGAGGTGGAGGAGTCTCGCGGATTTGATGAGATCATCAGTCAGAACAAGACTATGCAGGAGATCTTTCAGCTGATCAAGAAGGTCGCTTTCACCACCACCAATGTCTTGATCATGGGTGAAAGCGGAACGGGCAAGGAGTTGATCGCCCGCTCGATACACCGTCAGGGCAATCGAAGAAACGGGCCCTTTGTGGCCATCAATTGCGCAGCCATCCCTTCTGAGCTGATGGAGAGCGAGATGTTCGGCCATGAGAAGGGGGCCTTTACAGGGGCCCATACGCGAACGATCGGGAAGTTTGAATATGCGCACGGAGGAACCCTCTTTCTTGATGAGGTCTCAGTGCTAAGGTCTGATCTTCAGGCAAAGCTCCTGCGGGTTCTTCAGGAGAGGGAGATCGAACGGATTGGCTCTAACAAACCGATCAAGGTCGATATCCGTGTGATCTCCGCTACCAATACCAACCTTGAGGAGGCTGTGGGCCAGGGAAAATTTCGTCAGGATCTCTATTACCGGCTCAATGTGGTTCCCATCTCCATCCCGCCGCTTCGGGAGAGGAAGGAGGATATCCCTCTCCTGGCCAAGCACTTTCTCAACAAGTTCAACACCGCTTTCAACAAGAGGATCTTGGGGTTTACGGAAAAGGCACTCGATGCCCTCACCCGGTACCATTGGCCCGGAAATATCCGAGAATTGGAGAACCTCATTGAGCGGATCGTGGTCCTGCTGCCAGGAGACGAACCGGTTGACCTGAAGGATATTCCCCTTGAGATCTTAATGAATTCGGGTCAAGACGTGGAGGATGGAGAGGTTCGGAAGATGGGGCTCATCAGGATCAGAAATGCCATCGAGAAGAAGATCATCCTGAACGTGCTCCAGGCCACCCAGTGGAATCAGACAGAGGCTGCGAGG
Source organism: Syntrophaceae bacterium (assembly GCA_013388635.1). Lineage (GTDB taxonomy): Bacteria > Desulfobacterota > BSN033 > BSN033 > UBA1163 > JACAEX01. Next base: position 9,756 of record JACAEX010000098.1, read on the forward strand.
ATCCTGAAGATCAATCGGAACACCCTCATTCAGAAGGCCAAACAGCTCGGCATCCAGTTGAGAAGGTAGCGCATCTCGTGTTGTATTTTTCACGGATTGCCTATAATCCTGTGCAGTTTCAGCTCTTTCTGTCAAATCAATAAGTTTACCCTTTCTTCTCCCTGAGTTTCTTTTTCCCTGTTTATTGGAATAGGCGACGAATGGAGAGGGTTTGACTCAGGCCCTGAAGGCGGCCTTCTACAAATTCTCTTTGAAAACAATGAATTAATACCACTCAGAATCGAAGACGGCTCTCTCGCCTCCTTGGCACCTATCTTGCTCTTATATATATAGTTTTTCGTCTCTTCCCTCTTCTCTATATAAATCTATCGCAAAGGAGGTGATCCTATGAAGCGGATTGCGATCGAACTGCTCATCATTGCAATCACAGTGATGGCCTATGTCCTGCCTGTCCTGGCTGAAGGCGGTGGATACTAATCGCATTGTCTATTTTTATACCCTTCGAAAAGAAAGCATAACCTTATCAGGTTGTGCTTTTCTTTTTTAAATAATCTTTGACATCCTCTCCATTTCTTCCTATATATAATCTTAAACTCATAAAGCGAGGAACCATTTAGGAGTTTGAAAAAGAGAACCTACGTCTCTCTATTGATACTGACATCTCTTCTCTTCTTTTTACAGAATCTCTCCGCAGAAACAAGGGATAACGAAAAGATCCCTTCCCAAGGAGGAACCTACCGGAGGCCGCTCGAATTTAGTCCAAAGACGCTCGATCCGGCATTATGCGTGGACAGATATTCAGTAACTGTCATCCAGCAGGTATTCGATGGTCTGGTTCAATTTGACAAGAATTTAAATGTTATCCCTGCCATTGCCAAATCTTGGAAGATATCTCCGGACGGTCTCGTGTATACCTTCCACCTCAGGGAGGGCGTGAAGTTCCATCACGGAAGAGAGGTAACGGCAGATGATTTTGTGTACTCATTGACAAGGATTATCAATCCAAAAACGAACTCCCCCGGAGTCAACTTCTTGGATCGAACCCTTGGATTCAGAGAATTTCGGGAGGGGAGGACGGATCGGATAGCAGGTCTCAAATCGCTGGGGAGATATATTTTCGAAATAAGACTATCCGAACCTTATGCCCCATTGCTTACTATTTTGGGGATGAATAAGTTCAAGGTGTTGCCAAGAGAGGAGGTTGAAAGACCAAACCCTGAGTTTGGAACGTCTCCCGTAGGAACAGGCCCATTTAAATTCGTATCGATGAAGAAGGGTGAGGAGATCGTCCTTGAAGCGAACCCCGACTATTTCGAAGGCAAACCGCACCTGGATAAAATCGTTTTCAAAATCTTCCATGGTAGCCCAAGGGAAGAGATATTCCGAAGGTTCAAAGAAGGGGAACTGGAGGACTCGCCCATCCCCTTTAAAGATGTTGAAGAAGTGGCGAGATCCAAACGCTATGTATTCGTGCAGAAGCCCACCCTCTCGCTTCGCTTTTACGGTTTCAACACACAAATTGACCCGTTAAAAAGAGAGAAAGTAAGGAGGGCTATCAATTTTGCGATTCCAAAGGAAGAGATTGGAAGGGATATCTTAAAGGGCATGACCCACCTTACCGATCGGATTATTCCATTAGGGATGCCGGGTTATGTTCCCGTTAAGACAGGAGGAGGATACCAACCTCAAAAAGCTAAAAAGCTCTTAGAGGAATCGGGCTATGCTGAGGAAAGGGGTGTACCTTCCATTGAATTCTGGTCAGCGGCCAGATCCGAATTGGCAGTTAAAGAACTGGAATTGGTGAAATCCCATCTTTCTCAAATTGGGATCACTCTGCATATCCGATACGAAACGAATTGGCCAAAGTTTCAAGAGCTTCTCTCGACGAAAAAGGCACCAATGTTTATGTACGCATGGTACGCTGACTTCCCTGATCCTGATAATTTCTTGGGCATTCTGTTCCATTCTAAGTCGAGCTACAATTATATGGGCTATCATAACACAGAGGTGGATCGTCTCCTTGAGAGGGCAAGAACAGAAAGGGATTATCTCAGGCGGATGGAGATGTATCGAAAGATCGAGAAGATTGTATTGGAGGACGCCCCGATTATTCCAATGGTCAACCATATACTTCAAATGGCTTATCAGCCTTATGTGAGAGGTGTGGAAGTGAATGCTCTCGGCGAATCTTATGTTCCGATGAAAAAGATATGGTTAAAAAAATAGGATTAACCCTCCCCTCAAAAGATCGAAATGGATTCTAAGAAACCTCCCAAGTCGGTTCGTCTTCAGACCAGACTCATTCTCTATTCTACCTGCCTCATCGTCCTGATCATGTCCCTGGTCATCATCCTGGTGGAGAACCGGATGTCCGAGACCATTCAGGATGAGGCGAGAAAGCGAGGGATGGCGATCGCCAGAAATCTGGCCGCGGTCAGTACGAATGCCCTTCTCACCTACAATTATGTCGCCCTCGAGCAGAATGCAGAGAAGGTGGCCCTTGATCCAGACATCGTCTATGTGATCATCCATGACAAAGAGACTCGCGTAGCCGCTTATAGCCAGCGCGATGAGAAGCAGGGGACGATCCTGACCGATGAGGTGAGCAGAATAGCCGTGAAGGCCAGAGAGCCAGTTGTTCAGCCGATCGTTTCCGAAGAAAAGAAAGTTCCGATGCTGGATATCTCCGCCCCTGTTTATATCAAAGAATCGGAAGAAAAGTGGGGGACCATTCGAATCGGCCTCTCCCTGGAGAGGATGCAGAAGGAGATCGCTAAGACCCGCCTCAACCTCTTCCTCTTAGGCCTTTTCGCAATCGGTCTGAGCATCCTCGGCTCCATCCTTCTTGCCAGGCGGATCACCCGACCTATTTCGAAGTTAGTGGGGATGACCATCCGAGCAGCCAGAGGCGATCTCGATCAGATCATCGACATTCAAACCAGAGACGAGATCGAGGAGCTGGGAAAGAATTTCAATCACATGATCGAGCAGATCCGTATTCATCGGAATGAACTGGAGAACCGGCTCCGGGAGATCACCTCGCTCAAGGCCTACACCGATCATATTCTTTCCTCGATGACCAATGGCCTGATGACCATCGATCTCGAAGAGAAGATCGTCACCCTCAATCAGATGGCCGAGCGTATTTTGGGAATGAGAAGAGAGGAGATCATTGGCCTCCCGCTGGGTCAGGTCTTTGGGGATCGTCATCCCCTCTATCGGTTGATGGCCGATACCCTGTTGCATGGAGAGGTGATGTTCCATTCGGAATTGGAATTAGAGAAGGGCGAAGCGAGCCTCTGGTTGATGGTGAGTACCTCGTTGCTGGCCGATGGGGAAGGAAGGAGGATCGGGGCCATGGTGGTGTTTCAGGACATCACCGAGATTAAGGCGCTGGAGCAGAAACTCCGGCAAGCAGACCGACTGGCTGCCCTGGGAACGCTCTCCGCCGGCCTTGCCCACGAGATCAAGAATCCACTCTCTGCCATTAAGACCTTTGTTCAACTCCTTCCCAAAAGGCTTGAGAATTCTTCTTTTATGGAGAAGTTTCATGTCACGGTCCCCAGGGAGATCGACCGAATCAACCAGCTGGTCGAAGACCTCTTAGAGCTGACTCGAAGAAGGGCCAGACCGATGGTCAATCTGGATGTGAACCGAGTGATCCTTCAGATTATCGATCTTCACGGCGAGGAGATGGAGAGAAAAAAGATCTTTTTCGAAAACCGTCTGGATAGAACGCTGCCTTCTATTCAAGGTGACTCAGAAAGGCTTTATCGCGCCTTCTCCAATCTGGTTATCAATGCGATCCAGGCCATGCCGAACGGAGGATCGCTCACCATCTCATCCGAGCAGGAACCCTCCTCATCCATGGTGAAAATCACCTTCAGGGACACGGGGATCGGTATGGACGAGGAGACCGCAAGAAACCTGTTCAACCCTTTCTTCACCACAAAGGACAAGGGTTTCGGACTCGGCATGGCTCTCACCCACAAGATTGTTGAAGACCACCGGGGAACGATTGAGGTTATGAGTGAGAAGGGAAAAGGAACTATATTCAGCATACGCCTTCCTGTTGTAAAAGTCTGAAATTGCTCATAAATACAGGCAGCGAGCGAGAGGTTTACCAGGATTTCCCATTTTCTTCTAATTGATAAGTTCTTGAAATTAGTGGAATCTTATTTCACCGGAAAGAAAAAGGCAGTTGGCATTCTATTTGCTGTTTAACTCATACCTTCCCTTTTCCTTTTTGAGAGAAGGAGAAGATTTGATTTCATCCCGGAGGAGGATATGCAAAACCCGACTAAACGTATCCTGATAGTCGATGATGACCAGGGGATCCTCGACTCCTTTGAAGTCCTTCTTGGCGATCGCTACCATCTTATCAAGGCAGAGAATGGCTTTGATGCCATTCGAATTCTTGAGACCGATCCTCCCCATCTCATGTTTCTGGATATCCGGATGCCCGGTCTTGACGGAATCGAAATCCTGAGAAGACTTCAGAAGGAGGAAAAATGCGTGGACGTGGTGATCATCACCGCCCTTGATCAGGAGAATGCCGAAGAAGAGGCAAGATCGCTGGGAGTGATCGATTACCTCAAGAAGCCCCTTGACATCTTCGAGGTCGAAAGGATTACCTCCCAGGTTCTCAGCTCGGGCCTTCAATCAGCCAACTGAGAGGTTAGACCTCGCGGTGGTTGAGGATTCATATCGTGATTGTGCCCTCCATATAGAGAGCCGCTCTCCCCGATATTTTAACGCGCTCGCCGACATACTTGCAGAATAACTCTCCGCCACGTTTCGAGACCTGAAACGCATGAAGCTCGTCCTTTCGAAGCACCCCTGCCCAGTAGGGTGTCAGAACGCAATGTGCAGAGCCTGTCACCGGATCCTCGGGCACGCCGACCCGGGGTGCGAAGAATCGCGAAACGAAATCGCTCCGATCCCCTCTGGCTGTGATAATCGTGCCTCGACACGCCAGCCGAGTTAGGGCGATGAAATCGGGTTGCACGTCTCTGACAGTCTTCTCGCTATCCAACACCACAAGCAGATCCTCTGCAGAAGCGAGGATTTCTTGAGGGTTGACTTGCAAGGCCTCCTTGAGTCCGGGAGGCAGGCTTTGAGCATAAGGAGGTCTTGCAGGAAAGTCCATCTCAAGCAGATCGCCACGCCTTGTGACGACAAGCTCTCCGCTCCTGCGTGTCCGAAAGCGGATGTTCTCCTCCGGCCGTTTCCGGCAGGTGAAGAGAACAAAGGCGCTTGCCAGAGTGGCATGACCACACAGCGCAACCTCGGTGACCGGAGTGAACCATCTCAGGTCAAAACCTTCACCGTCGCGTACCAGAAATGCGGTCTCAGAGAGGTTGTTCTCCGCAGCCACAGCCTGGAGAGTTGAGTCGTCGATCCAGCGATCCAGCAGACATACGGCTGCGGGGTTGCCGTAAAAGACCTCTGAGGTGAAGGCATCGACCTGGTAAATCGGCAGTTTCATCGTCTTCTCTCCTGTCGAACCTCTCCATCAGCCGCTCTAAGGGTCGAGTTAAAGAGGTTTCCCATTGTCCGCGCATCTGGCACACGGGCAACTCAGTATTTGTTCTTGACGTATTCTGTGAGATGGATGACGCCCTCTTTCAGCTTGATACAGCGCAGCGCGCATAGGTCGTCGATAATAGCAGCGAATCGATTGCGTGAAAGCGGAGCCATGTTGTGCCGTGCGAGATGCTCGTTTGTGCAGGCAAAGGCATCATCCTCTCCTACCCGCTTTCCCTGCTGGCGGCCATGGTTCCACATAGCGTAAAGAGTCATGGCATGCTCGGGCGATAGTTTCTCCGCTGAGCTGCTCCATACCGTCGCTGCGACTTTCAGAGCGACAAAAACAAGCAACCATGGGGGGCCTGTGAATCCGAAGAATGATAGGACCATATCAGGGATCAATGCGAAAAGCTTGTCCCAGCTCAATATGATGTTTCCGGGCTTACGCGTACGGCCGCCGCGAAGGCCCTCGTATTCAGTGGTTGCAATTCCAGTGTCGGTAGAAAATTGAGCGACCGGTGCGGTTACGTTGATAAAAGAGATAAAGAGGCCTTGTGAGAGCCGACCAGGGGAATCCACATTGTCCGGGATAGAAGCAAGAACAATTTGCTTAAGTTCCTCTGTTTTCTTTCGTAGCGCTTCGTCATCCTCTATAGTGATGTCATTGGGCATATTGACCTTCATTCTAATGAATTGCGTCGCGGCCCCACATTATCTTTTAAACCCTATATTTTAATTCTATGAAGGAGACAACGATTGGTCAAGTCTTAATTTTGGAAAAAAAACGGTTGAAACGAAAATAATAATTGGCTATTCTCAAAATATTCAAGGAAGTCTGATATCTCAGGTCTGAAGTCCAGTCTCTGAGCTACGGATGAGAGAAGGAAAATTTGATTTCCTAATATTTGTGATCCCATTAATCTTCCTTCTTCTTGTGGCCTGCGGGCCGAGGCACCGTGTGGTCGTCGGAGAGACGAGAACGCCTCTTCCTGAGAAGAGAGAGGTTGTGAAGGAGGAGACAAGGGAAGAGAAACCGGCTCCGCCTGAAAAGGTGGAGAAACGGGAGAGCAGAGGAGTCCAATACGGGATCGCCTCGTGGTACGGAGGCCAATTTCATGGGAGACCGACCTCGAGTGGTGAGATCTATGACATGTACCAGTTGACCTGTGCTCACAATACTCTTCCTTTGGGAACCCTGGTGATGGTCACCAATATGGAGAACGGAAAATCCCTCGAATTGAAAGTCAACGATCGAGGTCCCTTTGTCAAAGGCAGGATCATCGACCTCTCCTATGCTGCAGCCAGAATTCTCGGGATGTGGGAGAAGGGAACAGCCTTTGTCAGAGTGGAAGTGATCGGTCCCGCGATCGAAAAGATCCAGAGGTTTACCCTTCAGGTGGGTTCTTTCATCGACGAAACCAATGCCCGAAAATTGGCTGAAGAGTTGAGAGGAAGTTTTGAAAATGTTCACGTAACCACTGTGGAGACCCTCACCCAGAAGTATCATCGCGTCAGAGTGGGCCAGTTCGAAAGCAGGGAATCGGCTTTGGACGTGGCAGAAAAGCTCTCCCGGATGGGCTTCAAGGTCCTGGTGACGAGCCGATAAAGCCGGTTCAGAGTTAGAAGAGATCGACAACCAATAACCATCGAACCGCAACGGACAATGCCGAAGCCGGACGGTAGAACCATAAGTTGTTAAGAAGAATCTTTTCCTCTATAATGTTTTCGAAGAGTACCTTTTAGAAAGGAAATTTTCCCTGAGGATCAAGACCCTTCTCTTCATCTCACCGATCCTTTTCCTCATCCTCTTGGGGATGAATATTGTCTTTGTCGGCTCTCGACCCCCTCAGAGGGTCAACCAGTTGATCGTCAGCTCGATCGGTGACGCCTCCTTTCTCAATCCTATCCTTGCTCAGGATTCAGCCTCAAGCGAGATCAATTCCTTCATTTTCAACGGACTGATCAAGTACGACAGAGACCTGAAAGGCTTTGTTGGTGAATTGGCCGAATCCTGGAAGGTGAAGGCCGGCCAGGAGCCTGAGATCACATTCAATCTGAGAAAAGGCGTCCTCTGGCACGATGGGAAAGAGTTCACGGCTCATGATGTGAAGTTCACTTACGATAAGATCATGGATGAGAAGACCAATACGGTCCGGCGAAGCGACTACGAACTGGTGAAAAAGGCGGAGGTTCTGGACCCTTATACGTTCCGGGTCACTTACAAACAGCCCTTTTCTCCCGGACTGCAAACCTGGGGAATGGGCATTATCCCCAAACACCTTTTAGAAAAAGAAGACATCAACACGACTTCATTTAACCGGAGACCCATTGGAACCGGGCCATTTCGGTTTGTCGAATGGGCAAGCGACGAAAAGATCGTTCTGGAGGCCAATCCCCGGTATTTTGAGGGAAGGCCTCAACTGGACCGGATTATCTACCGCATCATTCCGGAAACCTCCCTGAGTGAGATGGAGCTGCTCACTAAGGGGATCGACTATTATGGCGTTTCTCCCCATCAATTTCGACGGATGAGCGAGATCTCTTTTCTCAATCTCTATTCCCAGCCTGCGCTGGCCTATACTTACATTGGATATAATTTCAAGAATCCGCTCTTTCAGGATAAACGGGTCCGTCACGCCTTCACCTACGCGATCAATCGCGAGGAGATTGTCCAGTACGTTCTCTATGGATTGGGGACGGTGATCAGCGGCCCCTTCCCAAGTCATCTCTGGTATTATAACCCGAATGTGAAACCCCTTCCCTATGATCTTCAGAAGGCCCGTCAGCTTCTTGCCGAGGCTGGATGGAAGGACACGGATGGTGATGGGGTACTTGACAAAGATGGCAGACCCTTTCGTTTCAAGCTGATTACTAACAGTGGAAATGATGTGCGCCGGGATGTGGGAGTTCTGGTTCAGCGGCAGCTTCGGGAGCTTGGTGTAGACGTGACCTTTGAAACTTATGAATGGAGCGTTTTCTTGAAGAGTTTCATCAATGCAAAACACTTCGATGCTTGTATTCTGGGGTGGGCGCTTTCCCCTGATCCCGATGACTATCAAATCTGGCATTCAAGCCAGATTGAAAAAGGGTTTAACTTCATCTCCTACCGAAATCCTGAAGCCGACCGGCTCTGGGAGGAAGGGAGGAGGGAATATGATGTGGAGAAGAGAAGAAAGATCTACTGGCGCCTTCACGAATTGATGGCCGAGGACCAACCATACACCTTCTTATTTTCGCCTCTGGGTGTCTCCGCTCTCCAGAAAAAATTTATGCTGGTGGAAGAAGGGCGAGAGGGAAGGAAGACTTACCGGCCGATTAAGATGGAGAAGGCAGGCCTTCTCTATGACCTCATAAGATGGTATGTGCCCGGAGGGCCGGTTTTGGAGAAATAGAGGATGGCTAAATTCTTCCTGCGAAAACTCTTCCAACTCTTCCTGACCCTGGTCGGGATCAGCGTTCTCTCATGGGTCGTGATCACACAGGCGCCGGGAAGCCCCATCGCTCTCACGATGGACCCGAAGGTTTCGCCGCAGATCATTGAGCAGATGATGAAGAATTACGATCTGGATAAGCCCATTCATCAGCAGTATTACTTGTGGCTTAAGAAACTTTTTACGGGCAAGCTTTACTCTTTCAAAGACGGAAGGCCGGTCCTTGAAAAGATCAACGAAAGGATCTGGAATACCCTTCTCCTGAACCTCGTCGCCACCATCATCGTTTTTTCATTGGCAATCCCCCTTGGGGTCTTTTCGGCAAAACGGCAGTACAGCTTCCTGGACAATCTGGGTACCTTCGGAGCCTATCTTGGAATTTCTGCTCCGGGTTTTTGGCTGGCCTATCTCCTCATCCTGGGAACGGTCGAGCTTTTCGGCTACCCTGTTCTCGGGATGAGGTCTTTTGTGACAGAAGATTTCACTACAGTCGAGATGGTGATGGACCGAATCTGGCATCTCATGCTCCCTTCCATCATACTGGCGATCGGTGGGCTTGCTGGCCTTTCGCGATACACCCGGTCCAGTATGCTCGAGGTCGTACGCCAGGACTATGTCCGGACCGCTAAAGCAAAAGGGCTTCCGGACGATCACGTCTATTATAAGCATGCCTTAAGGAATGCTCTTCTGCCCATCATCACCATATTCGGCTTTCTCATCCCTGACCTGATCGGTGGGTCAATTATTATGGAATCTGTCTTTGCATGGCCCGGGATAGGACGGCTCTCCTATCAGGCTGTTCTGGCAAGAGATTATCCTGTGGTGATGACGATTCTCTCCATCTCGGCAGTGCTCACGCTCGTCGGAAATTTTATCGCTGATATCCTTTATGGAATCGCAGATCCCAGGATAAGGTATGGGTAAATAATGAAAATTCCAAATTCCAAAATCCAAATTCCAAATAATCACCAATTTTCAAAATTCAAAATTTCAAACAAAACCGTTTGGGTCATTTGGACGTTGGAGTTTGGATTTGGAATTTGTGGTTTGGGATTTGAATAACTCTTTTGGATTGTTGAATGGAATCTCAAGCGAAAACATTTTGGCACTATTTTAGAAGTAGGCGGATGGCGGTGGGGGGATTGGCCCTGATCGTAGTCATCTTTTTGATCGCGGGTTTCGCCTCTCTTCTTGCGCCTTACGACCCAGGGAAAACGGAGGTTTCTATGAAACTGAAGCCTCCCTCTTCGGCGCATTATCTCGGAACCGATCAACTGGGAAGGGACGTTTTCAGCCGTATGCTCTACGGTTCCAGAATCTCGTTGTCTGTGGGATTTGTAGCGGTCGGGATTTCCATCTTCATCGGGATTTTGGTGGGGGCTATAGCAGGATATTACGGCAGATGGGTGGATTCCATCCTCATGCGCTTTGTGGACACGATGCTTTGCTTCCCATCCTTCTTCCTCATCCTGACGATCGTGGCCCTACTGGGCCCCCAAATCATTAATATCATGATCATCATAGGAGTTACGTCGTGGATGGGAACGGCGCGGTTTGTGAGAGCGGAATTTCTGTCTCTAAAAGAAAGGGACTACGTGCAGGCGGCCCGTGCCTTAGGGGTGAAAGACCGCCGGATCATCTTCCGCCACATCCTTCCCAACGCCTTAGCTCCGGTCTTTGTCTCAGCCACCCTGAAGGTGGCTTCGGCAATCCTGATAGAGGCGGGCCTGAGCTTCCTCGGCTTTGGAGTTCAGCCACCTGCCCCCAGCTGGGGAAACATCCTGACAGAGGGAAGGACCTATATCTTTGATGCCTGGTGGTTGACGGTCTTCCCGGGGCTGGCTATTCTTATAACGGTCCTCTCCTTCAATCTCTTGGGCGACGGCCTTCGGGATGCGCTCGATCCCAGGCTTCGAGGAAAGCGATGAAAACCAAAATTTCAATCAGGAAACAATCACCCAGATTCAAGACAAAATCTTTTTGGGTCATTTGAATTTGGGATTTGACGATATCTTAAGTGCTTGAAGATTCGAGATGGATCTTATGAAACAGTTGGTGGAAAAAAAACCGTTATTGGAGCTTCGGGACCTCTCGGTTCACTTCTTCACAGAAGATGGGGTTGTCCGGGCGGTTGAAAATGTGAGCTTGAAAATTCATCCCGGAGAGATCCTCAGTCTTGTCGGAGAGTCAGGGTGCGGGAAGAGCGTCACCGGTCTCTCTATCCTGAGGCTCATTCCCAGCCCGCCGGGCCGCATCGTCAGCGGTCAGATCCTCTTTGATGGTATCGATCTGTTGCAATTAGAAGAGAAGAAGATGGAGAAGGTGAGGGGAAACGAGATCGCCATGGTCTTTCAGGAGCCGATGACCTCCCTCAATCCGGTCTTTACCATTGGTGACCAGATCATGGAGGCGATCCTCTTTCATCAGCCGGGATCGACCCGTGCTGGAAAGATCGATAAAACAGAAGCCAGGAAAAAGGCGGTGGAGATGCTCGACCGGGTGAAAATCCCTTCTCCGGAAACGAGAATCGATGCCTATCCCCACCAGTTGAGCGGAGGGATGAGGCAGAGGGCGATGATTGCGATGGCGCTTTCCTGTCAGCCGAAACTCCTCATCGCCGATGAGCCCACGACCGCACTGGACGTCACCATTCAGGCCCAAATTCTCCAACTGATCAGAGAGATCCAAAGAGAGATGGGAATGGCCGTGATGTTGATCACCCACGACTTGGGGGTGGTCTCCGAGATAGCAGATCGCGTGGCTGTGATGTATGCGGGCAGAATGGTCGAGGTTGCCCCGATCGAGACCCTCTTTCACCAGGTGCGCCATCCCTACACCAGAGGGCTTCTCGACTCCATCCCGAAGCTGGAGGAGAGGAAGAACAGACTCAATGCAATTCCAGGGCAGGTCCCAAATCCCTTGGACCTGCCGGAGGGTTGTAAGTTCCATCCGCGATGTTACCTCATGGTTGAGAAGTGTAAAAAGGAAGAGCCACCTCTTTTCCAGGTGGACGGAGATCATTTCAGCCGGTGCTTCCGGTGGAGGGAATGCTGTTAAAGAAGAAATTCTACATTCGAAACAAGCACTAATGTTAAGAGCACAAATCTTGAAAAAAGGAGTTTTAAAAATTCGGATTTCGAATTTGTTTCGGATCGGTCCTTAACGGACGCTTCGCCCGATATTCGGATTTGTGAGAGGACATAGTACCCGATGTCTGATTACCAAAACCTCATTCAAGTCCTCGATCTTAAAAAATACTACTTTCGGGAACGACTCTTCTCTTCCGATAAGAAACCCATCCGCGCCGTCGATGGGATCTCTTTCTCCATCCGGAAAGGAGAGACCCTCGGCCTGGTTGGAGAGAGCGGCTGCGGAAAGACAACCGTTGGCAAATCGATCCTGAGATTGATCGAACCAACCTCCGGTCAGGTCCTCTTCAAGGGCCAGGATATCCTCCGCCTCGATCGAAAGGCCATGAGAGGATTGAGGCCTCACATGCAGTTCATCTTCCAGGATCCTTATGAATCCCTCAACCCGAGGATGAAGGTCGGAGAGATCGTGGGCGAGGGCATGGAGGTTCATCGGATCGCTCGGGGAAAGGAGAAGGATCGAAGGGTCTCAGAACTTCTTGAGAAGGTGGGCCTCCATCCCCAGGATGCCCTTCGGTACCCTCACGAGTTCAGCGGAGGCCAGCGCCAGCGAATCGGGATTGCCCGGGCGATCTCCCTCAATCCGGAACTGATCGTTGCGGATGAACCCGTTTCTGCCCTGGACGTGTCGATTCAAGCTCAGATCCTCAATCTCCTGATGGACTTAAGAGATCAGCTGGACCTCACCTATCTCTTTATCTCCCATGATCTTCGGATCGTGAAGCATATCAGCGATCGAATTGCCGTGATGTATATGGGGAAGATGGTGGAGATGGCAAACAGCGAAGATCTCTTCCGCCAGCCCCTCCATCCGTACACGCACGCCCTGCTGGCTGCCATTCCAAAGCTGACCTTCCAAAAGAGAGAAGGAGCTCCTGCGAGAGAGGAACACCGGCCCCTCCTATCGGAACGGGGGTGCCTCTTTCAGTCCAGATGTCCCCATCCAAGAGAGAGGTGCCAAATCGAAGAACCTCAGCTCCTTGACGAAGGGGATGGCCACCTCGTGGCCTGCCATTTCGTATCTTAGCGGTTTCGTTGGGGCATCTCCTACGGGTTGACTTTCTTTAGAAGGATATATTACTGTTAAATGGTTACGTAAGGGATATGGTCTCCTTGACCGGGGAACGGTTTAATCCATTCGGAGGGTTTGAATGGACGAAGAAAAGCTTCTCTTTTTCAAAGGCCTGCTCGAAGGAAGGCTCCATGCTCTGCTGGAAGAAGCTGGCAAGACGTGCCAGGATATGCGCCAGAATCAGAATGGAGATTTTCCCGACCCGACCGATCGAGCGGCTCTGGAATCGGACAGAAACTTCCTCCTGAGGATCAAGGATCGTGAGAGGAAGTTGATCACCAAGGTGAAAGAGGCATTGGACCGGATTGAAACGGGAACGTTCGGAATTTGTGAATCCTGTGGGAAGCCGATTTCAGAAAAGAGGTTGATGGTCAGGCCGGTCACCACCCAGTGCATCGATTGCAAAACAGAAGAGGAGAAGAGAGAGCGCTTAGAGAGGCTGAGGAAGGCGAAGGCCAGGGGTGGGTTTCCTGCTTAAGCCGGGCCTTCATCTTAAGAAAAAAACCATCATGCCAGAGTTCAGAAGAGATCCCATCCACGGAAGATGGGTGATCATATCAACGGAGAGGGGAAGGAGGCCGTCCGATTTTGTACCGGAGGAGCGAAGACCCGTCGGCGGATTCTGCCCGCTCTGCGAAGGGAATGAAGACAAGACCCCTCCTGAAATCATTGCCTATCGAAATAACGGAACCCCTCCGAACAGTCCAGGCTGGACCCTTCGAGTCGTCGCCAATAAATTCCCTGCCCTCCGGATAGAGGGGGATCTGAACAGGCAGGGAGATGGCATCTACGATAAGATGAACGGGCTGGGTGCCCATGAGGTGGTGATTGAGACTCCTCGCCATTATGAGACCTTATCCAGCCTGCCGCTCAAAGCTGTGGAGAATGTCCTGTGGGCCTACCGGGAACGGATGATCGATCTCAGGCGTGACAAGCGGTTCCGTTACGTCTTGGTTTTTAAGAATCACGGTGTGGCAGCCGGAGCCTCTCTCGAGCATTCCCATTCCCAGATCATCGCCTTGCCGATCGTTCCAAAGAGGGTGAGCGAGGAGATCGAGGGAGCCAAGAATTACTTTCTTTATAAAGACCGGTGCGTCTTCTGTGACATCATCCGACAGGAGCTTGGACAGGGGGTCCGGATGATCGCCGAAAATGAGGCCTTTCTCTCGATCGCACCCTTTGCCTCACGATTTCCGTTTGAGACATGGATTCTGCCCAAAACCCACTACCCGAGTTTCGAACATATGGACTCCTCTCTCTATCCACAGGCTGCGCAAATTCTTTCCGAAACCCTCCGGCGATTGCAACAGGTGCTCCATGATCCGCCTTATAATTACATCATTCACACCGCCCCGCTTCAAGAGGTAGACCACGATTCTTATCATTGGCATTTTGAGATCATGCCCAAGCTGACCAAGGTCGCTGGGTTTGAGTGGGGGACGGGGTTCTACATCAATCCCACCCCTCCAGAGGAGGCGGCTCACTATTTGAGGGAGGCGAAGTAGTTCCCGATGGCTGTTCATCCCGCCCCCTATGATCTGCTGAAGTCGATCATCGATCTCTCCACTTCGTCCATGCCCATCGAAGCCAAACTGGATGGAATGCTGCAGGGGATTTCAAGATTCCTGGGATCGGATCGATGCCTCCTCGTGAAGCCCGATGAGATCGGAGAGAGTGGATTTCTTGCCCATGTGAGTAAAGAAAGGAAGCCTCTCTGGGTGAACAAGGAATCCCCTCTAAGAGGAGAACAAGTTCTCATAGAAGAGCAGGGTCTTCTCTGCCCGACCTTTGCATGCCTGCCCCTCTACGACGATTCGATCCTCCTGGGAGTCCTTTATATCGGTTTTTCTGAGGACCGGACGTTCTCTTCTCAAGAGGCCGACCTTCTCCTCCTGATCGCCAAGGAGATGCAATGGGTTATTCGATCGGAGAGGGCCTGGGGACATGCGAAAAGGACAAAACAACTCTCCACCCTTTGGGAACTCAGCAAGGCCCTCCTGACCACGGTCAATTTTGAGCGGATCGTCGAGATGACTTTAACTGCGATTACGATCGGCGACGGTTTGGGATTTAACCGGGCCATGATCTTCCTCGTCAACGAAAAAGACCGTGTCTTAGAGGGCACCATGGCTGTGGGACCCGATGATGCTGAGGAGGCAGGGAGGATATGGTCATCTCTCTCCCGGAAAAAAGAGACGCTTTTAGAGCTAATCACCCGGCTCTCTCCTCGGTCCACCTCCACCTTAAATTCGATTGTAAAAGGGCTTAGGATCCCTCTCGAGCAGGAGGCATGCATTCTCTCTCGAACGGTTCTCGAAGGAAGATCCTTCAATATCCAGCTTCCCCAATTCGAGGTCGGAGTCGAGTCGGGATCGAACCGGTCATCCCGCACCGACTCGTACCGAGAGGGATGGCTTCAAACCCGATGTGAAAAGGGCTGCCATCTGGGTTCGGAGGTAGGGTGTTATGTAGGCGAACATCTCGGCCGCGATCCCAGGGCCTACTCCTTTGCCACCGTCCCTCTCTGGGGAAAGGGAAAGGTGATCGGCGTGATCCTCGTCGACAACCTCTACAACCAGAATCCCATTACAGAGGAGGATATCCACTTTCTGAGTATGTTTTCGAACCAGGCCGGGTTGGCTATTGAGAATGCCCTTCTTTATCGAAATCTCGAGGAGGTTCATCAGGAGCTCAAAGAGACACAGAACCTTCTGATCCACCGGGAGAAGATGGCGGCCATCGGAGAATTATGCAATTCCGTTGCTCACGAGATCAAAAATCCCCTGGTCGCCATCGGTGGATTTGCGCGGCGGCTCTATCGGGAAATCCCCGATGGGACACCCGAAAAGCGATACACCCAAACCATTATGATAGAGGTGGCGCGGCTTGAACGGATTCTCGATGACCTCTTCCGCTACACGCGAGACGAATCGATGGCTGGTCAAGATTGTGACCTGCGGGACATCTTAGAGGAGACCCTCTCGATGGTCTCAGAAAAATTCGATGACAGGAAAGTCGTTGTGGTCAAAGAGTTCGCTCAAGACCTCCCAAAAGTCCATGGCGATTATCAACAACTAAAACAGGCCTTCTTCAACATGATCCACAATGCCTATCAGGCCATGGACGGAGAAGGAAGACTCTCGGTCCGGATTCGTCCCCTGTCAAAAAACGGCTCCTCTTTTGTCCGGGTGGAGTTGGAGGATACCGGGAAAGGGATCGATCCTGAAAACCTCCACAACATCTTCAACCCGTTCTATTCTACGAAAGAATCCGGTTTGGGTCTGGGCCTGCCCATCGTCCACAAGATCGTCCTCTCCCACAGAGGCCAGATTGAAGTGGACAACCACCCCGGAGAGGGTGTAAACTTTATCATCACCTTTCCCGCCCGACCGGATGCGACGTCTGTCCGTGGCAATGGTCAGGCTCGAAAGCAAGGGCGGATGGCAGTGAGCGAGAAAGATCAAGGAGAAGTCCCCGAAAAAAGTCTTAGGAGCAAGACCGATGAAGAGGATTATGATCGTTGACGATGAGGAGAACATCCGCCTCCTTTATAAAGAGGAGTTGGAGGAAGAAGGCTTTGTGGTGGAACTGGCAAAGAACGGACATGAGGCCCTCGAAAAACTTCCTCTCTTTAGACCAGACCTGATTACCCTTGATATCAAGATGCCGGGGATGGATGGCATCGAGACGTTGAAGCGGATCCGGGAGACGGAGAGAGACCTGCCCGTCGTCATGTGTTCCGCTTACGGCGAATATAAACAGGACTTCACCACCTGGGCGTCCGATGCCTATGTGGTGAAGTGCGCCGATCTGACAGAGTTAAAGAATACGATTCGAAGGCTCCTGGGGTTATGATGAAGGTGAGGAAGGCAGTCATCCCTGCAGCAGGTTTCGGAACACGCTTTCTGCCGGCCACCAAGGTGGTCCCCAAAGAGCTTCTGCCTGTGGTCGACAAACCCACGATCCAGTATATCATGGAGGAGGTGGCCTCCTCAGGGATTGAGGAAGTGATCCTCATTACGGGAAGGGAGAAAGGCTCGATCGAGGATCATTTCGACACCTCAACGGAACTGGAGGAGCATCTCCGAAAGAAGAAGAGAATGGATCTCTTACGCATGGTCCAGAGGATCTCTGAGATGGTGACACTGGTCTCTGTCCGGCAGAAGGAACCTCTCGGCCTCGGACATGCGATCCTTTGCGCTAAGAAAGTGGTCGGGCAAGAGCCGTTTGCCGTTTTGCTCGGTGATGACCTGATCGATGCGGAGAGACCTTGTATCCGCCAGATGATCGATATCTATCAGAAAATGGATGGAGCCCTGTTGGCGATTCAGAAGGTTCCAAAGACGGAGACGCATCTCTACGGGATCATCAGGGGCAGGAGGGTGAGTGACCGGGTCTACCGTGTCGAAGAGATGGTGGAGAAACCGAAGCAAGGAACTGCGCCATCGAACCTCGCCATCATTGGGAGGTATATCCTGCCGCCGCAGATTTTTGGAATCCTGGAAAAGGTCTCACCCGATCCGAGGGGTGAGATCCAACTGACCGATGGCTTGAGAGAACTGAGTCAAAGGCTTCCGGTCTTCGGATACGAATTCATCGGCGACCGCTACGATGCGGGGGATAAGCTGGGATACCTTCAGGCCAATATCTCCCTTGGCCTGAAACACCCAGAACTCGGTCCTAAACTGAAACGCTATTTGAAGGAATTATCGGGCAAAAGTTGATTGATGTAAAAGGTGATATGGTCACGTTTTCCGGGGCAGTAGCTCAGCTGGGAGAGCGGCACGTTCGCAACGTGTAGGTCGCCGGTTCGAATCCGGTCTGCTCCACCATATTGAATTAGCCGCCTCGCTCGGGGCTTCGCCCCTCGCTTCGGCGGGCAGATTGGCAAGGAAATTAAAAGGTTTTTTGAAATCAATTGAGAGTTTTTGCTGGCTGATTTGGTGGTTCAAGCCGATTTTTTTGAGAAAATTTTTCATCTCGGAAAAATTTTCTTGCAAAGCGAGATTTTTAGCTTGGTTGGCTTCCAAAATCCAGTTTCGGGTGAGTTCAAGCCAATGATTGCCTTTTCGCTCAAAATCTGACAATTTTTCCTCCAAAGTTTTCTTTTCGCTCATCAGGGCGTTTTTCTTTTGTTGAAATTCCGAGAGTTCAAAAACCCCTTCAAGGTAAGCGTTCGTTAGTCGGCTTATTTTTGTTTTCAATTCGTCAATTTTCTTTTTGAGATTTTGAGTGAAAAGGTCTGATGTTTGGCGATTCTCGTTTTCCCATTGCTTTAATTTATTTAAGAATCTATTCCGCCAAACATCAGGCAAAGAAACTTTTTGACATTGTTCTTTAATTTGCTCGGCTAAATTTTCTTGCCGCAAAAAGCTACGCTGGGAACATTTTTGAGTTTTGCTTTTGTGAGTGCAGTGGTAGTAGATAAATTCCAGCC